>NZ_LMSJ01000024.1 GCF_001428105.1 Paenibacillus sp. Soil766
CGAGAAAACCAGTTATCCGGTCTTAGCTATCGTTTCCGATAGTTATCCCAGTCTTAAAGGCAGGTTACCTACGTGTTACTCACCCGTCCGCCGCTAGCTTACCCCGAAGGATAAACCCGCTCGACTTGCATGTATTAGGCACGCCGCCAGCGTTCGTCCTGAGCCAGGATCAAACTCTCCATAATAGAAAGATGACTTGCTCATTTTGATGCTAGCGAGATTTTGCAATCTCAATTGTAGTCACTTGCGTGACTGAATTTGCTGATTTGCTTCATTCATTTGTTCAGTTTTCAAAGAGCTTTATTGCGTTACCGTTTAAAGCGTTAATGCATCGCTCTTGCGGTGACAAGAACATATACTATCAGGTTTCAAAATGAAATGCAAGCGTCATTTTAAATCCATTATCTTACAGCATAGAAAACCCTGTTGTTACTGCGTTTCGCCGCCATACATCCTTCGTACCAAGTAAATGAACGCCACCGATCCACTCATCGATTCCATTCAGGAAGATATGATCCTGCTTGCACGTAAGAATAAGTTTACCCAATTCTGTTATCTTTACTCTGTATTCATCAAATTGTGGCGGCCATGCTTCATTGTACCTCGGCAGCTTATCACCACCTAGCACTTGGATTAGCGGATATTCGCAATGCCAAAGCCCCTCCAGGATGCCGAAGAATTGCAAATCACCTAAGCCATAGTGGCTCGCTTGCTCTGCAAGGTTTTGAAATAAAGATGGAGGAGATACCTCTTCATCCACTAACAGCTCAAGCGTCAGCTGATGAATGGCGGACAAGCCATTTTGCAGAGAAGGAAATCGAGCTGTATGGGCCGCTAAGGCCTTTTTAAGAAAAGGGAGGGCCGATAGGTCTTCTTCTAATAAAGCCGCCATAGACAAAGGCTCGGAAGCCGAATAGGCTGTCCAGACCTTGCAGGCAAGGGCGAGCTGATCTTCACTTACAGGTAACCAAGTGCCATGCAGATGCAGGATTTGATCCACGGCTAACTGCCCTAAGCCATAGAAAGGGTCTACGCCAGGGAAAGCATCCACGCATATCAAGGACAAGCGGAAGGAATGACGGGGTAAATCAGCGATTCTTGAAAGCAGATAACAAAGCATTAATTGATCATATAGGTCATGTTCAAACCACAGGACAACCTCGTCCACGCCGCTCGAGAGAGTATCTAGCTTCTTTTCCTGCTGTAGGGTCTGTGACTTGAAGGTATCCTCAGGAATTCCATATCGGTTATTCATATAGGAGGCCCTCACAGATAAAAGGACGCTATCTGACATCTGCATGCCAATAGGCCCCTCATAAAGCGACTCGCGCCACACCAAAATCTCACCATCGATACCAGATGCTCGCAGCTTATCTCCAAAAGAGTCTCCGTTGACGATATGCAGGGTTGTTTTTGGCATGGCACTGTCACCTCTCTTATCTAAAAATTAAGCTTCACCCAGCATTTGCAAAAGCTCCTGCTCGTCTTCAATAATTCGGATACCAAGCTCTTGCGCTTTCGTTAGCTTACTTCCTGCACTTTCGCCAGCGATCACGATGTCTGTTTTTTTGGAGACGCTACCGGTGATTTTCGCTCCCATAGCTTCGAGCTTCTTCGCACATTCGTCCCGTCCCATCGAGGAAAGCGTTCCTGTAAGGACGATGGTTTTGCCGAAGAACGGGTTATCTTCACTAGCCACGATGACCGGGGCTTCCTCTGCAACGGGGTTCACGCCTGCGGCTAGCATCCGCTCAATGCTGGATACCATCACAGGGTCGCGGAAGAACGAATGAATGCTCTCCGCTACGATACCACCCACGTCAGGAAGTGTAATGAGCTCCTCTGTCGTCGCTTCCATGATGCGAGAAAGACTGCGATAGTGATCGGCCAGTACTTTCGTGGTGGTTTTGCCCGAGTTCGGGATGCCAAGTGCATACAGGAAAGACGCGAGATCGCGGGACTTGCTCTTATCAAGGGCGCCAAGCAAGTTGCGCGCCTTCTTCTCGCCGAAGCGATCGAGCTTAACGAGATCGTCGAATTGCAAGGTGTACAGATCCGCAGGATCGCGGACATCCAGCTCTTGGTGCAGCTGTGAAGCGGTCATCTCGCTGAAAAATTCAATGTCCATCGCATCGCGCGAAGCAAAATGCGCCATCCGGCCCACGAGCTGCGGAGAGCAGCCGAGACGGTTGAGACAGAAGAGGTGCGCACCGCGCATCTCGAGCTCACTGCCGCAAGACGGGCAATGCGTCGGTGCTACGATTTCTTCGCCGTCATTCTCCTCGGTGACCTTGCCGAGAATCTCTGGAATGACGTCATTCGAACGGCGAATGTAGACGAGGCTGCCGAGGGCGTGCTTGAGGTTCTTACGCTCAATGTCCCCGATGTTGTTGAGCGTACAGTTTTGCACTGTTACGCCTGCGAGATCAACGGCTTCTACGCGGGCTAATGGTGTGATTTTGCCTGTGCGGCCGACTTCCCAAGAAACACTTTGCAGGGTCGTCGTCGCTTCTTCAGCTTCAAACTTGTAAGCGATCGCCCAACGCGGGAATTTCTCCGTATAGCCGAATACTTCCCTTGTGCGCATATCCGTCAGCTTCACGACGCTTCCATCAATGAGGAAGTCGAAGCTGGAGCGCTCTTCCGCGATACGTTCAAGCTCACCACTGACTTCTTCGATCGTGGAGAAATATCGCGTGCGATTACTCACTTTGAACAGATTGTCGCGTAGAAATTGAACCATATCGTCGTGATTTTCAAATTGGAGATCACTGCTATAGCCCACATTATAGAAGAAAGCGTTCAGTTTGCGCTCTGCGGTTAGCTTAGGGTTCTGATTACGCAGGGCACCTGCTGCGGCATTTCGCGCGTTTTTGAGCGGTTCTGCGGCCGTCTGATTGTAAGCTTCAAGGACAGACAAGAACATGACACCCTCGCCTTGCACTTCAATCGTCCCTTGATCATAAGGAATCTCCATGGGGATCGACTTGATTGTTTTGACTTGGGCCAAAATACCCTCGCCAACGGTTCCGTTTCCGCGTGTAGAGGCTTGGACTAACTGACCATTCTCATAAGTAAGGTTTAGTGTAAGTCCATCGAACTTGAGCTCTACCACGTAAGTAGGATCTGGCAGAGGCGTGTCCGGATTCTTGCTATTGTAATCAGCAATCAGCTTGAGTACTCGTGTATGCCACGCTGCTAAATCATCAGCATTTTGAGCCTTATCCAAGCTCCAGAGTCGTGCTAAATGACGGTGCGGTTCGAAGCCTTTGAGGATATCGCCGCCTACTCTATGGGTAGGGGAAGCAGGCAGGGTGACCCCTGTCTCCTGCTCCAGCTTGGACAATCTATCATAAAGCGCATCCCACTCCGCGTCAGAAATCGTGGGCTGATCCAGCGTATAGTAATTGTGGTTATGCTTGTTAATTTCTTGGATGAGGGTTTTCATTGCCGCGAGTTTATCGGTCATGGCGGACTCTTCCTCTCTCATTGGGAGTTGTTATAGGGCAAAGCAAAGCTGACAAGAGCAGAGCGCTCCTACACCTTCGTGATCGGAGCGAATTTCGCGAGCAGGCGCTTCAAGCCGTTCGGCGCCGGGAAAGCAATTTGCAGCTCGGTATCGTCTCCCGCGCCCTTCACGGCCACTACGGTACCGATGCCCCACTTGCCATGCGTCACACGGTCGCCGGCTTTGTAGTCCGTCGTGCCGCCTGCGGCAGGCTGCGGGGCCCGGAACGCAGCCGGTCTTGACGCTGCTGCAGGGCTTGGCGCAGCCGCACTCGGGCTTGGCCGTCCGCCAAAGGAGGACGGCGTTCCTGTTCCTGGCCGCCCCCCGAAGGAGGACGGCGTGCCCCAGGCAGACGAGCCGGTGGCAGCGCCACCGCGGCTCGACGATGCAGCGGTGGCGCTGCCGCCGCTGCCCCACGAGGTGCCTCCGACGGAACGGCCACCTCGGGAGAAACCGCCGCTTGCGCCGCCAGCGGCGACGGTTTCCAGGAGTTCCTTCGGAATCTCCTGCAGGAATCGCGACGGCGCATTCGCGGCGGTGCGGCCGAAGAGTGTGCGCATGCGTGCACACGTGAGGAACAGCTCTTGCTCAGCGCGCGTGATGCCTACATAGGCCAGACGGCGCTCTTCTTCAAGCTCTTCGTTGTCGGCGAACGCACGGCTGTGCGGGAAGACGCCTTCTTCCATCCCGATGATGAAGACAACCGGGAACTCCAGTCCTTTGGCGCTGTGCATCGTCATGAGGACGACAGCGTCCTGCTCTTCTTCGGGCTTATCTTTATCTAGTGTATCGATATCTGCGATAAGGGCTAGGTCAGTTAGGAAGGAAATAAGGGATTTATCCTCATTTCGCTTCTCGAAGTCCATGGTTACGGACAGGAACTCTTCAATATTTTCGAGACGAGCCTTGGATTCAATCGTGTTCTCGCGCTGCATTTCTAAGCGGTACTGGGACATTTCTAGGATCTTCTCAGTCAGCTCGGTTACGGACAAGTAGTCCACCATGCGATTCAGGTTATCCACCATTTCGCGGAAGTCGGCAAGGGCATGCTTCGCCTTCGTATTGATTTCGAGGGAGTCCACTTCCTCCAGCATCACAAACAAGGAGATCCCTCTGCGTCCGGCCATATCCGCCACTTTGTCCAACGTGGTACCCCCAACGCCCCGCTTCGGCACGTTAACAATACGGTTGAGTGAAATATCATCGTTCGGATTGGAGATGAGCCGCAAGTAAGCCAAAATATCCTTAATCTCTTTACGATCATAGAACTTGACCCCGCCGACGATCGTGTAGGCGATATCGGATTTAATCAGAATTTCCTCGATAACCCGTGACTGAGCATTCGTACGATACAAGATCGCGTGATGACCGAAGTTCTTCCCGTTCGACTTATTCTTATTAATTTCATTCGTAACGAAATAACCTTCATCATACTCGGAATCCGCTTGATACAGCTTAATCGGAACGCCGCCTTCTTTATCTGTCCACAGATTTTTCGGCTTACGTCCTGAATTATTCCCAATCACCTTATTCGCTGCCTGCAAAATATTCGAGGTCGAGCGATAGTTCTGCTCTAAGAGAATCGCCGTTGCATCCGGGTAATCCTCTTCGAAATTGAGGATATTGCTAATATCTGCTCCGCGCCAACGGTAGATAGACTGGTCACTATCCCCTACGACACAAATGCGTTTATGCTTGGACGCGATCATCTGACACAGCATATACTGCGCTCTGTTCGTATCCTGATACTCATCGACATGAATATATTGAAATTTGTTTTGATAAAATTCCAGTACTTCCGGAACTTCCTTAAACAAATGAATCGTCGCCATAATTAGATCGTCAAAATCCAAAGAGTTATTAGCTCTTAGCTTCTTCTGATAGAGTGTATAAATTTTCGAGGTGAGCCCGTCGAAGTAGTCCCCGATTTTTTCTTCGAATTGTTTAGGAGAAATAAGTTCATTTTTAGCTGTCGAGATCGCCGCTTGAAAGGTTTTGGGCTCATATTTCTTCGTATCAATGTTGAGCTCTTTGCAGCAGGTTTTGATAACCGACAGTTGGTCGCCTGAATCTAGGATCGTAAAGTTCGAAGAGAATCCGATCCGATTGATGTCTTTGCGCAGCATGCGCACACACATGGAGTGAAACGTAGATACCCAAATATCACTTCCACTGCCACCCACCAGCTTACCTACACGATCTTGCATCTCACGTGCTGCTTTGTTCGTAAAGGTTAGCGCTAGAATGTTCCACGGTGCCGCTTTGCGCGTACCAATGAGGTAAGCAATTCGATGCGTAAGCACGCGCGTCTTACCGCTTCCCGCTCCAGCCATAATTAAGAGAGGGCCGTCTACGGCTTCTACAGCTTTGCGCTGCTGGGGGTTTAACTTTTTGATCGCTTCTAAAATATTGACAGTTTCATTCACGTTAGGGTTACCTTCCATTTCTATCAAAGTTCACATTCACGGTCTGAAGCGCCTGCTCCAAGTCACTATATATAATGTTGCCGACCACAATGGTATCTGCTGCTTCGGCTGCTAGTTGCGCTTTCTCAAGGGAGTCGATCCCGCCGCCATACAATAACCGAGCATTCTCCAGTACCTGCCGCGTCCGACGGACGAGCTCCATATCACCAAAGGTGCCGCTGTACTCCACATACACAATCGACATGTGAAATAGCTTGTCCGCCATACGCGCATAAGCTGCTACGTCCTTCACATCCAAGTTGGTACGCGCTGAGGTCAGCTGGGCTGCCGTCGCTTCTTTATTCAATATAATGTAGCCTTCGGCTACAATCTCATCCCAATTCAGTAATGCGCCATATTCCTTCAGCGCCTCATGATGCTGCCCGACGATCCATTTGGGATCATCTGCATTCAGCACTACGGGGATTAGAAAGAGGTCAAAGCCCGGCACGATCGATTCCTGATTCGAAATCTCTAAGACAACAGGAACCTCATACTGACGGATTCGCGATAGAAGATCCACCGTGTTATCGAAGGTCACTCCAGAGGAGCCGCCTACGAGAATCGCATCTGTACCAGATAAGCAGAGCCGATCTAACGCCTCGTCTGAGATGTCCCGGTCTGGGTCGAGCTTAAATACATGTTTCCACTTGCGTATATCGACGATCAATTGCTTCCCTCCGATTAGGCGGCAGTCCTGCCATACTAACAACAGTCTATGCTACGCTTTCTGGTGTGTCAAATGACAAAAGACGGGCTAATCGCCCGTCTTTTAGAGGAATATGCAACTGTACGTGTCCGATCTTCACTGCTGCTACATTTGCGCCGAAATACGTACAAATGTTCGTTATTTCACGACGATGTTGAGAATTTTCTCCACATTGATTTCTTTGTGATCATTTTGCTGAAGCTCAAGTTTAATTTCATGTGCACCTGTTGTTAAATTCGTGAGCGTTAAGGGGCCTGTCTTACCGATCATCGCCTTCTGCTTGCCATCCACATACAGGTGGAGATGCCCCACACCCAGTACATTGGCTTTATTCATGTCTTCTTCAGATAATTTGAAATTGGACGTTTGGTACGTGATCGTGACATTCTTCCCATCTACCTTGTAGCTGGCATCAATTGCAGGCTTTGCACTCGTTGTTGTAGCTTTCGTTCCTGTTCCTGTCTCCGTCTTCACTTGGATTGTTGTCGCAGTGCCCGCATCCTTCGCCCCTGTTGCTACGGAAGGGATGACCTCATCTTTGGAACCGCACGCTGTTGTTATTGCTCCAAGTACCACTAAAGTAGCCGCACCATATACCCACGTTTTTTTCATCAGCTTAAGCTCCCTTTTCACTAAGTTTGGACATCCTATGTTCCTTATATATGTATGCCAAGCCGTACTCATTCCTGAATTAGAAAAATAGTGGGACAAATTGGAGAAGAAAACAAAAAGACACCCTGCCAAAGGCGGACAGGATGTCTGAATGTCTGGAAACGATCTAAACAGGTGATTTCACTTGTTTAGAAGTTATATTTAGTACCTTCTTGCGACCTATTCATGTAGGAGTTCCCTTCGGAACCTGACGATGGCATGCCTTGCTGTGTGCGGGAAACAATACGGGCTTGCGCGCCTCTGCCTGTCCCCGTTATACCTGTGTTCTCATTCGCATGGTTGGAAGAAGCTGCATATCCCTGGGATCCACGGCCATAGCTCGATTGATCATGACTTTGATCTTGGTAACTCCTTGTTGGAGTTTGGTTATAAGAAGAGGACTGTTGCTGAGACTGACTAGGTGTATATCCTTGGCCTCGACCTTGTTGATTGTTGTACACCGCATTCGGGTACTGGTTAGCATAATTCACTGGCTGAAACGAAGGCGCAGGTGCTGTTGTGGGCGCTTGGTGCAGTGCTGCAACTTGGTTCTGCCCTTGACTTGGTTGTCCTTGTTGCTGATTGTACGCTTGTCTTTGTTGGTACTGTTGTTCGGACTGATGAGACTGTGTTTGGTACGATTGATGCTGTTGTGATTGTGATTGCGACTGAGATTGTACGTAAGGCTGATGCTGTTGCTGAGACTGTGCAGCTGATTCGGAACTCCGCTCTTGCTGGTTAAAGCTTGCTGACACCGCTCTGCTAACATGCTGCTGAACGATGGATTGTACTTGTATCGCTGTCTGACTCTGCTTCTGAAGCTCTTGCTCAATCATCTGTTGCTCAGCCTGCGCAATTTGATAACCGCCAAGACTCTGAATTTCTTGAAAAACAAGCGCTTGATCGTCCAATGTTTTTTGCAATAGCGTTTCGAATGTCTGCCGAATGCCAGGATTAGCCGCCTCTAATGCTGCTGTTGTATATTCACGAGCACTACGTTTTAATTCAGACAGGACGAAGTTGGCAAAGTCCAGATCTTCTAAATCGACTTGCTGTTGTTGCGAATTTGACTGATACATGCGTCTTGCACCTCCTTGTAGGTTCGAATTAATGGGTCATGCCGGATTGTTGTTGCAGGGCATTGATCAGGATACTCATATTTTGCAAACGTTCTTGAGATAGATGAGACAAGGTTTGCTTCAAGGACTGACTTTGGCTGTTCACCGCGCCTTGTACACAAAGCTTCGCTAACAATTCTTCATTCTTGAATGTATCCGATAGATACGAAAGTTCTTTACCAGAAATGGCTTGGTTCTCTTGTGTGTTGTACATGTGCATGTGACCTCCTTTCCTCTTTTTTATTTTTCCCAAAAAATGCCGTTTTATGTCGTTTTAACAAAAAAACTGCTTCGCCACAGCAGAATCACTGTAGGAAGCAGTTTTTGTTTAGGAAGCAGGCTGCGCCGTTTTACCCGCATACGCATCTGCTAGCTTTTGAATATCCTCAGGAGCCAGCGAGTAGGCCCACTGCCCACCCTGCTTGGCTAACCATACTTGTGCTCCGCTCAATTTACCTTCGTAGACATCGGTAACATCTTTCCCGTCTACTGTCATGCCTATCTCCATTTTAAGCTCTCCACCTGTTGTAGGCATCTGAGCTGCCGCTTGCGGTAGTTCACCAGTATGCAGGAAGATTAATTGATCGAGGAGCGGACTTGCCTCCGTGCCCTTCATCTCTTTATCTCCAAGCTTCCAGCTTGCATCTGCAGCGACTTTATCTTTATCTGTCTTTGTAAGCGTCCAGGACTGGCCCTTCCAAGTCAACTTGACACTTTGCACCTTATCGTTCTCTTGATGAATTGGGCTTGTGTCGGCAAAGTCGACCGGCGTTTTGTTCAGCGATGTCAACGATTGGTCGCTGACTTGATACACGGCAGATGAGCCCTGCACCTGAACGTAAGAGAAGCCTTCAATCGGCAGTACAGTCCCTACAAGTAAGCCCTGTTTAGAACCGTCCTTCAAGGTGACTTCATACGTGCCTACCGGTTTATCTAAGCCATATTCGGCTAGATTCGTTGCTTGATCCTCCACGAGCTTGGTCGAGGTCACCAGACCTAACATATCTAACCAAGAGTCCACTTGATTCGAATTGATCGGTGCAGCCGCTGGCTTTTGCATATCCCAACCGTTCGTCGTGCGACTTATCTCAATCTGCCCATCCTCCGTTTTCACCGAGACAGCCTTCACATCTTCTTGCTTCAGGATTAGCAGGGACTTAGGTTCATCTTTCTTCTCTTGGAAGAAGTCCTTGCTTGAGGCGTACCAGAAACCGCCAATGCAAATGACGACTAACAGAATGGTTGGAATAAACCGTTTCATCCTCTTCTCCTCCTCCACCAGATCAGGCCGCCAATTACGAGGAACAAGAGCGGTAAGAACACGATTGTAATGAGGAAAATCGTATTCGCTTGGCTAGGTGTAATCATTGCCTGTTGGAAGGCATCCCCTTGACGTGGACGGATCGTAATTTGATCTTTCTGTTCTTGCAGCCAGCCAATGCTGTTCAAAGCAAAATCCTTGTTACCCTGATTCTGAATATCTTCATCCAACACGAATGTAGAACCACCTAGAATAACAGCTTTCGGCTTGTTATCTTTGTCTGAGATGGCGTAACCCAAGTTAAGCGGACCCTTAACATCGGTTGCATCCTGCTTCGTTTTGTTCTGTGCCAACAGGTTGATGTCTGTTTCACCGTAAGCTTTATCCGTTGTTGTTAACAGCAAGGATTGCGTGTAATCTGGCGCACTTTCATCAGCATTCAAGCTAACTGCCAGTGACAGCATAGTGATCAAATTATTACTGGATAATTTGTTCGTAATATCATGTGAACCGTACTCAGGAATGATCGTTAATGGGTCATACAAGGACGTTTGCTTCGTTTCAATTGCAATCGCATGTTGATCTTGAACACCATAGGTCTTCATGATGGCATCGATGTTTTTCCATTTCGTCGTCATATCCTTATTGAAGCCCAACGCAATATAAATTTTACCTTTACCCTTCAAATAGGTCTGAATAAGCTCTGCTTCTTTGTCATTCAGATCGTTTGTTGGTCCAAGGAGCATGAGCATTTGTGCATCATCCGGGATTTTGCCCTCCACGTAAAGATTCAGATCTTTCACGTCATAGTTGGCAGCAGCCAGGCTGCTTTTAAAAATACTCATAGCAGATGCCGGGTACTCCTGATGACCTGAGAGTAGATAAACCGTATGTTTCTCTGTGGACGTCAGGCTTTGAATGGCTTGTGTAAACTTCTCTTCACCTGAGAACGTGTAAGAGCCATCTTGTTGACCCATGAACAGTTCATAGAAGTTAATGTTTTGCTTTTTGGTGCCCATTTCGAAAATAATCGTTCCGCCTTGGTCCACCCCATACTGCTTCGCCATCGAAGGCTGCTTCAGCATATCGTACTCATCGTACGTGATTTTATTGCTCTGCTTCTTATACTCAGCCACCATATCCGTGACTTGACGCGTCACAAAATCGTTGCCATCCCCACTATTCGTGAAGGAGATCACGTGAATATCTTGATTGAGATTTTTGAGCGCTGCGGTTGTTTGCTCTGAGAGCGTGAAATTTTTATTTTTCGTCAAATCGACCTGAAAGCCCTTAAGCGAGTGTAGGAAGATTGTCAGAATAATGAAAATGCCGATAACCGCGATTGATAGGACAGTCGCATTAGTTCCCCGTATCCACTTATTCATTCCGCTCACCTCCAACGCTTTCTTTCAAGGACTTGTATACAAAGAACCAGGAACACGGCTGTTAATGTGATGTAAAAGAGGATATCTCCGCCATGGAAAACGCCTTTTTGGAGGTTGCCCAAGTGACCGGTCAATGAGAATTGACCTACGTAATCCTTCAATTTACCCGTCATACTGCTGCTCACCCAATCTAATAACCAGAGCAAAAGCAGAATGACAAAACCGGTGATCCCCGCAACCATTTGATTATTCGACAAACTAGAAGCGAACAATCCAATCGCCATCATCGCACAGCCCAGCAGGAACATGCTGAGGTACGACAACCACGTGACAGGCATATCCAGTGTACCAAAGGATGACATGATAAGTGGATATACTAAGGAGATTGCCACTAGCCCAACTTGCACGATCAGTGCAGACAAATATTTGCCCAACACGATTTCACTAATGCCAGCAGGTGAGGTTAGCAGCAATTCATCCGTGCCTTGGCGGAACTCGTCCGCTACCAAACGCATGGTTAATAGCGGGATAATGAACAGGTAGATGAAAGTGGTGTTGCCCACAATGGAGCGTGCATCCACAATCGGCGGCTGGCCAGCTACGAAATTAATGTAAAAGAAAAAGCTCGACAACAGCACATAAAAGGCAAACGCCACATACGCAACTGGCGAGAAGAAATACATTTGCAGCTCTTTGGAGCAAATCGCCCAGATTCTACGCATCCGTGTCACCCTCCTCTTGGGATATGCTGCTCGTGTCGGCCGGCTCGTCCGTCGTCAGTTTGAGGAAGATATCCTCTAGGCTGAGGCTTTCCCGCTTCATCGCCAGAATCGGCAAGCCTGCGCTCGCGAGACGGAAGAATACCGCTTCACGGATGTCCTCTGTGCGATCTGCGGAAGTGACGAGGAGCTTCACGGACTCAGCTGGTGCGTCGGCGGAGGTTGGTGAGGCTACTCCGTCTACTTCGGAAGATACAAGTGCAGCCGTCGTTGGTGCGGCTAGCAGCGCTGCGCCCGCTTCCGGTGCATCGACTTCTTTCACTTCGCCGATGGACGGCAGGCTGCGCAGCTCAGTCAAGATTCGCTCGCGAGGTCCTTTGACCTCGAGCGACACCTCGAAGGTCTCGCCCATCGTGCGGCCGAGATGCTCTGGGCGCTCATCGAGGACGACGCGCCCTTGGTTAATAATGAGAACGCGATTACAAATCGCGTTAATTTCAGGCAAAATGTGCGTGCTCAGCAGCACGGTGTGGTTCTCGCCCAGCTCATGAATGAGCTGGCGGATCTCGATGATCTGCTTCGGATCGAGGCCAGACGTGGGCTCGTCCAGGATGAGCAGATCCGGTTGGTGCAGGATCGCCTGCGCGAGTCCGAGGCGCTGCTTGTAGCCCTTGGAGAGGGAGCGAATGATTTGCTTCTCGCGACCTTGCAGTCCGAGCTTGTCGATGGCTTCGCCGACACGCAGTTTTTGCTCGCGCGCAGGCACATCGCGCAGGTTGGCGATGAAGCGCAGGTAAGACTGTACCGTCATCTCGGGGTACAGGGGTGGTGTTTCCGGCAAGTAGCCGATCTTGCGGCGTGCCTTTTTCGGATTGTCGGCCATCGAGTGGCCGTCGACCCATATTTGACCATGCGTTGGATTCAGGTAACCTGTAATCATGCGCATCGTCGTTGTTTTGCCAGCACCATTCGGCCCTAAGAAGCCGACGATTTCACCGCGTTGCATCGAGAAGTCGATGTTATGCACGCCGCGATCATTTCCGTACAGCTTGCTGACTTGTTTGACCTCTAGCATCCAAGATCCCCCATTCTATGCGTTCATTATTAATCATCATCACTATACGGGTGGAACAATAAACCAACCTTAAGCAAATCTGAAAAATAGATTAAAATAATGTGTCTAAATTGTGAACGAAATATATAAACCATCAGGCGGGTTATATGCCTCTTAGATGATTTAACTGGAAAACATACAGGTAAATTCGTTCGATTTACTGTTTTAGATGAATTAACTGTAAAAAGTACAGCTAATCTCGGATGTAAGTCGAAAATGATGAGGAATGCTCGAAATTAACTGTACAATTTCCAGCTAAACATAAAATTAGCTTGAAAATAGATAAATTAGATGTAGGTTTTCCAGTTAAACGGTGCGGGAGAGTGCTGGCATGGTGCTCGATTAGTTGGTGGTTGAGTTGCGGTTGGTTCGTGCACGATTGGTTGGGAATCGAATAGCGTTTGCTGAGAGTTCGATTGGTTGGTGGTCGAGTTGTGGTTGGTTCGTGCTCGATTGGTTGGGGATCGAATAGCGTTTGCTGAGAGTTCGATTGGTTGGTACTTAAGTAGCGGTTGGTTGAAGCTCCACTTATTGATAATAAATTAGCTTTCGTTCGGAACTCGTTTGGCTAACCGTTAACTGGTATTCGTCTATCCATCGGTCGTTCAATCGCCAATTTGCTAGATAGCGATGTGCATTTTTGCCTACGTGGGTGCCGACGCGAGCTCAAACATACACAAAAAACCATGAACGACTTGCGTTCATGGTTCCCCTATTGGCTGCCTACTTAGGCAGCCAGATCTTAAAGTTCCCGCTCAGCGCAAGTACGCTAAACGCATACAAGCAATTATCGTAATACCGTCGTACACCTGTACGAACCGGCGTCTGCCAGAATAAGTCCACACAGGCTTTGGCATGAGCACCTTCTGGCACTGCAAGCGAAGCCATCGCATTCGTAGCTATGATGCCCACAGGATGCAGGGCTTTCTCCTCGAAAGGTGTGCCATCGATCTGATACCGACGATAGTCCTCCGGCGATTTATCCGCGAAAAAGTTCTGAATCCGATTGGCCGTATCGGCATGCCACTTGGAGCCGCCGCACCACGCCGCATCCAGCCCAATATTAGCCGCTACACGATAAGAGTCGCTGAAGAAGTGACCATAGCCGCGATCGTCGTTCGGCGTGCCATCGTAATGCGCATACTCCGGCGCCAAGCCCGTCTCCGGGTGGCACGCAATCTGCATATAAGCCCGGCTAGCTTCCGCAGCCTCCGCCCAGAACGGCCGATCTTCTTCATAGGCCCATAAAGCAAACAGCTCATAGAAATGCGGAAGATGATAGGATGGATCCGAATATTCGCAGTTTGGAACAAACTTAATCAGCTTGTTCTCCGGATTCCACATTGGCTGGCCTACGCCGTCTTCTCCTTTGTGAATGCATGTCCGCAGCAAATCGCGTGCCTGCTCACTGTAGTTATATGGCGCTGCGCCATCGCCCCAGCGATGAGAAGCAAAGAATAGGGACAAGGCAAAGTATTCTTCCCCATCCGGCGCTGGACCGTTCGAACGCTTAGAGCCGTCGGTGTTGCACGACCAAGCAAAATAGCCCGCATTTTCCCCCTCAGTCATCAGCATGTTCGTGTGTGTCCACTTCCAAATGCGGTCAAATACGTCCTTCTGATCCAGCTGTACAGCCATCATCATGCCATAGGACATACCTTCTGTACGGACATCCAAGTTGCCTGTATCCAGCAAATAAGCGCCGGCTTCACCAGCTTCGTAATAGATTCTCGTATCTTCATCTCCGTGGAACAATTGGTTCCACATGATCTGCAATTTGTCTTGAATATCTGCTTCAGCATACCCATACTCCGTAAATAGATTGCGGTTAATGCCTGTAGCCGATGCGCTCATTGCTTGCTTTTGCATATGAAATGCCTCCTCATTAACAAACCCCCAAGACATAGGAGCTCCCAGGGGTTCGTCCAATATCTACTAACCTTTTACACCTCCGACAGTCATCCCTTTAACAAAATACTTCTGTAAGAACGGATACACCATAATGATCGGAAGACTCACCACGATGGTCATGGTAGAACGGATCGACGTTGGGGTTACGGTATTCGCCCCTGCGTTCGCACTGCTTGCAAATACATCCGCCACCGTTTGAGATGTTTGCGTATTCGTATTCTGCAATATTTTCATCAACTCGTATTGTAACGTACTCAAATTTTCATTCGATGAGTTGTACAAGAAGACATCGAACCAAGAGTTCCATTGACCGACTGCGCTAAATAGCGCGACCGTCGCCAATACGGGAACAACGAGCGGCAGCACAATGCGCATGAACATCGAGAAATCGTTCGCTCCATCAATCCGAGCCGCTTCCATAATCCCATCAGGAAGTCCTTCAATAAACGAACGGATAATAATTAGATTGAATACCCCGATCATCCCAGGAATGATGTAGACCCAGAAGCTGCCTAGCATGCCAAGATCCCGAACAAGCAAGTATCCCGGAATTAATCCACCACTGAAATACATCGTGAAAATAAATGAAATCGTGACGAACTTGCGAAGCACGTACTCTTGACGCGACATCGTATAGGCCACCATTGCAGAGCAGAACACGGTAACTACCGTACCGATCACTGTCCGCAACACGGAAATAAAGAACGCATGCACAATGGCAGCTTCGCTAAACACATATTTAAAATTATCCAACGTCCACATGCGAGGAAACAGATAAATCCCTCCACGAACCGCGTCGTTCGCATCATTCAAAGCTACGGCCAGCGTATTAATAAAGGGATACAGCGTTACAACAACGAGACATAACATAAAAAGGATATTGCAAATGTCGAACAGACGATCACCTATGTTACTATTCCGCCGGCTCGAGCTTGTATGTTGCGCAGCTTCCATAGCTGATACCTCCTTGTGAAGTGGTCCAAACAACGGTTAGAACAATCTGGCTTCCCCGGCACGTTTGGCAATCTGATTCGCACTGATCAAGAAGATAAAACTGACGACTGTCTTGAAAATGCCTGCTGCCGTTGCCAACGAGAAGTTACCCAAGTTAATGCCGTAATTGAGTACAAAAATATCGAGATTTTCTGCATAATTTATGTTCATCCCATTTTTGAGCAAATACTGCGGCTCAAAGCCAGACTCAAGAATGTGACCTAAATTCATGATCAGTAAAATGATAATGACCGGTTTAATGCCAGGAAGGGTTATATGCACAATGCGTTGAAACCTATTGGCCCCGTCCATTTCGGCGGACTCATACAGCGCTGGATCAATTGTCGTCATTGCCGCTAAATAAATGATCGTATTCCAACCGACATTCTTCCACACTTCCGAGGCACCAAGAATTCCCCAGAAATACTCGCCCTTGCCAAGCCACAAAATAGGCTCGCTAATCAGATGGAGCTTCAGTAATATGTCATTAATAATCCCGCCGTCTGTCGACAATGCACCTGATACAATGCTTGCTGCTACAACCCAAGAAATAAAGTGGGGCAAATAACTGATCGTTTGTACAAAGCGTTTGAAAATAACTTTACGCAATTCATTAAGAAGAATCGCTAAGGTAACAGCGGTAACAAAGCCTAATACAAGATTAATCGTACTCATCGCCAGCGTGTTGCGCATGACGCGAAGGAATCCATCGTCTTGGAACAGAAATTTGAATTGGTCGAATCCAACCCATTCTTGATCCGCGAACTTTTTGGCCGGACGATATTTTTGAAATGCCATGGACCAACCCCAAAGCGGGACATATTTGAAAATAAATAACCAAATGAGAAAAGGCAGCGACATGGCCATCAATACTTTTTGTTTACCCAGCTTACGAAAAAATAAGGCTAACCCTGTTGATTTCTCGGATAGCATTGGTCTGTCCGCTAGGGATTCTTTTGTAAGGCTCTCCATAGAAAATCACCCACTCCTTAATGCTTTTTATCTAATAAAAGGGACGCATGACACCAATCATACGCACTAGTGACCTGCGTCCCTTATGTTTCATTCCTTATTTCGCCCAGTTGCCTGCAACACGGTCTTTCACAACTTTGGTAATGAATGCTTCATAGCCTTTGATATCAAGCTTGCTTGCTTGAGCCACATAGTCGCTCCAAGCCTTCTCAAACTTATCTGTACCGCTTGCAAGAATCATTTCTGGATAAGCCTTCTTCTGAAGATCACCCATTTTTTGCTCGAAAATCTGTTCAGGTGTGCCTTGTCCTTTGTTGATACTCCAAGCAGGGTACCATGGACGAGCATCAGGCTTGCTAAACATGTCTGTAAAGACTTTCGCGTTGTAGGCTTTCAAAAGTGCGCGGTCGCCATCAGTGTAGTTCTTCTCAGCAACCGCTGGTTGTTTGTTCGGATCGAACGCATTGTCGCCTTTTACAATAGAGAAGTTACCATAACGAGGCCAGTTGTACGCGAACATTTTCAAACCGAAATCTTCATAGAACTTAGGATCTTTAATTTTCGCAATTTCTTCATCTGTACGGAAGAACTTACCTTTGTCATCCACTTCATACGTTTGCCCTTTGATACCCCATTGCTGAAGGATTTGATTGTCTTCTGTCAGCATAGTGTCAAAGAATTTGATAATGCGAACAGGGTCTTTCGCGCTTTTGGAAATGGAAATACCACGGTTGTTGACGAAGGAAGGCGGATCCAAGTATTGGTCCTTAACCCCTTTATCAAACACGATTGGAAGTGCCACATAACGCTTGTCATCTACGCCTGCTTTCGCCAAGTTGTTACGTGCATCGCCAACCTGCCAGTCATACGCGAAGTAACCTAGGACGCGACCGGAAGTCAATTTGGCCAAATACTGATCTTTGTTCATGGTGAAGGACTCTTTATCAAACAGACCTGCTGTATTGACTTCATTGAGCTTTTTCACCCAACGTTTCGTCGTTGCTTCATCAATGGCATTGCTTTTCGCTTCATTCGTTTTCAAATCAATCAGGAGACCACCGTCATTCGGGTAGCCAGCGAGATGGAACGCAGGGTTCGTAATCGTGAAGAAGTTCGTGTCATACGTCATGACGGAGAACCCGATTGTATCCTTGCCATCCACTTGTGGATGCTTGTCTTTATAAGTCTTAATAGCATTGAAGTACTCATCAAGTGTCGTAAGCTTCGGATAGCCAAGCTCCTTCAGTACGCCGCGTTGAATCCAGAATGCGCCTTGGTCAACGTTCGGGTTAGGGGCAAAGCCCTGATTCGCACTAAATGGCAGGTGATAAATCTTGCCGTCTTTTTGCTTCATTTTGTCAAAATAAGGACCATATACGCGCTTGATGTTCGGACCGTATTTGGCGATTAAATCATCAAGCGGAATGAATGCGCCTGCATCCATGAACTTATCAATTTCTCCCTCTGGTTGAACCACATCGGGGAACTCATTACCGGCAATCATAACACCGGACTTCGTCTTGGATTCACCAACAAGGTTCTCAACTTTGAAGTTGACACCTGTTTGCTTTTCTAACTCTTTGCCGATTGGCGTTTCATTCGTGTTCATGTTCTTCCCTGCGTTAAACAAGAAATAGCTAAATGTAGCTGGTTTGAGCTCTTCCTTAGCAGCGGTTGTGCCACTAGGACTACTTGGTGTTTTGGAAGCGGCAGGATCAGCTGAGTTTGAGCTGCTGCAAGCACTTAGCGAAAGCGCTAACAATGTGCCCATCGTGACTAATTTCAACTTTTTCATTCTTGTGAAGCTCCCCTCTCAACACTATCTTGTAAGCACTTTCATTATATAAAACCGCTCACAGCATGATTACCCTGTAAAGTTTAGTATCTTCTTAGTAAAGCTTAGGTGATCCATCATTCCCACTCACTTGGACGGGTGTCGTAATCTTCACTATAGTCCCGACACCATCCTCACTGCTGATCTGTACATCAATGGCATTGCCATAATATAATTTCAGTCGCATAAAAGCATTCTTCATCCCAACGTGTCCGCTCACGTCTTCGTCATTACCCATGTAAGCGTTCAAGAGATCCACTTTCTCCTTCGACATCCCAATGCCGGTATCAGCAATCGTAAAACTCACCTGATCCCCGCTTCTAGTCGCCTTTAATTCGATGGTACCGTGGCCTTGCAAGGGCTCGATCCCGTGAAGACTGGCATTCTCAATGAAGGGCAACAAGGTCATTTTGGGGATTTTACAGCTATATACGGACTCATCCACCTCGAAGCGGTAGCTCAGCTTATCACCAAAACGGTACTTTTGAATCTCCAGGAAGCATAAGATCAAATCCAGCTCATCGCGGAACGTGACCCACTCCCCGCCCCATTCCAGTGAACGGCGGAACATTTTGGCCATATTTTTAATAATTTTAGCCGTTTCATTTTCTTGCTTAATCAAGCTGCGCATGCGAATTGTTTCCAATGCATTAAACAGAAAGTGAGGGTTAATCTGGCTCTGCAAGGCATGCAGCTGCGATTGCCTTTGTTTCAGTTCTAGATCCTTCTTCTGAATATCTGCGATGTATACATCATCAATGAGACTCTTGATTTGCACGGTCATCCGGTTGAATTCCCGCACCAGCTGGCCGATTTCATCCTTTGTTTCAGGCTCATCAATGAGATCGAAATGCTGGTTTTTCACCTTTTTCATATGAACAAGAATACGAACTAGTCGTGTATGCAAGGAGGATGAGATCCATACAATCACAAGTGTCGGCAATACTAGATTAATAAGTGCTAAATAGACGACGAATTGCTTGGATTTGCGCACCGCATCCAGGACATGCCCATCGGAAACGAGCACAATCCGCCAATCCCTTAAATAGTTAGTGCTGTAATCGCGCTCCAATTTAATCGTATCCTTCGGGATCGCAACACTGCGGAAGTTAATTTTCCCCCGAATCCAGTCCAGCTTTGTATCTGTTGTATATTGAATATCCCCTTCAGCGTTCAGTAAATAGAGATTCCCCTGTAAGGCTTGGTTGCTAAACATCCCCTTGATCGCGTCAGGGCTCATTTCAATTTTCAAAATTTTACTGTAGATGTTAGCATTAACGAAATTGTTCATTTGACGAATGACGCTAAGTCCACTGTACGAACTCTCATTATCATCGCTTCGCATAACGAGCGGGTAGGGCTGTCCCCCCGCAAGCACCTTCTGGAGGCTGCGGTACCATTCCGATTCCCGAATAATATCCGTTAGCGGGTGTAAGCCGCCTGAGTCGATAATTGTCGGATTGTTGGTGTACATCTGAATGCCTTTAATTTCGCTATATACCAAATTGTACTTATTAATGTTCGTGGCTAGCTGCGAGTTATACATGCGCACATAATCGATGGTTTCTTCGTATGTTTGCTCCAGGGCATCATTTAAGAGACCGTCCGTATAAAAGACAGATGAAATCCCAACAGCATTGTCGATCTTGGCACGAAATTCATCCTTCAATTTGTCTAAATTTAAAGAGATATCTTCCGTTTTCTGACGCTGAACATTATGAGTAGTGACTTGATAGAAAATTACGTTGGTCAATAATATCGGAATAAACACACTTAGAAAGTAAAGCATCAACAGCTTATTGCGCAAACGCACATTATTTAGTTGGAATCGTCGTATTTTCATGGGAATGGCCGCCTTGTTTAGTCAGTAGTTTTTTGCGATATTCGGATGGAGGCATATCTTCCATTTTCTCAAATTGCGCAACAAAATAGTCCGCGTTATTAAAGCCTACCTTCTCGGCAATTTCATAAATTCGCAAATCCGTTTGACGTAACAGCTTCTTGGCTTCGCCAATGCGGATAGAGAGCAGAAATTCATTGAAATACTGGCCGTACGTTTTCTTAAACAGTTGCCCGACGTATACCGGATTCATATAGAACTCAGCAGCAATGCTTTTGAGATTGATATTCTCTTGGTAATGACGCTCGATATAGCTCTTAATCTTGTGGATGCTGCCTTTGGTTTGTTCTCCCCGCAATTGTTCCATCATGCGAGAACTCTCGATCATAAACGAAATAAATAAGTGCTGCAGCTGGCTAAAAGAAAGCGGTTGGGCATCCCAGCTTAGCATGGGCTTAAGATTAACAAGTAAATCTATTGGCCCTTGCATCCCCTGCAGTGTTCCTACAATTCGGTGCACATAGCGATTGATAATCGTGCGAATCGCGTCTTTGGCTAGTGATTTCGTTTCAATTTCAGCAAACAGCGTCGCGATCGTCGTCTTGATCTTCTCGGTTTCTTGCTCTTCAACAGCTTCCTGAATGCGATGAAACAGACTGACCTCCGGTTCCGCATAGCTTAGCTTCGTCTTAGAGGCTGTTTCATAGAAGAGGACATCCTTCATCCCCTTTACATACTTATATTGCAGCAGCTCATTCGCCGTTTGAATAGACTCGCTAAGCGCTTTCATTTCTTTCACACTAGTGCCGAAATAGAGGGTGACTCCTGCTGTCAGTCTCTTCGCCAGCAGCGTTTGCAGCGCACTCCCAAATCGTTCATAGCTGCCGCCATAAAGCTTCAACGCATCTGAGCTAATAAGAAAAGCACACTGATGATTGCGCAGCTGCACGACAAAATCGCTTGGCACGTCAATTAGCGTCTGGAGGGCATCAGCGACAACGCTGACATCATCTTTGATCAAGTAATCCGTCACGTCGCTCTCCTCGGATAGGCCTCGGTTCATCTCAACAATGCCATATCTTAGCACAGTTCCTTTCGATAACCTTACCCGTTCATCAAGCTCCATTACCGCTTTGGCCGCCAGCTCACCTCTACTTAATTGTTCGAATAAGCCCTTGAGGGTGAGTCGCCCGCTGATCGCTTTTTGCAATCGCTCCTGCTTAATTTGCAGCGCCAACTGCCTTAATGTTTCTTCTAAATCCTCTTCTTCAATCGGTTTCAAAATATAGTCACTCACGCCAAAGCGAATGGCAGATTGCGCATACGAGAAATCATTATATCCACTTAAAATAATAAACTTGCAGGAGCTAAGATTGCGAAGCTTCACTTCTTCTATTAGTTTCAAGCCATCCATGACTGGCATTCGTATATCTGTAATCACAACATCAACTTCGGATGGCCTGGAGGTAATGATTCGCAGCGCATCCTTTCCATTATCCGCTTCGTGGCTGACACAGTACCCCAAGGACTCCCAGTCGATTAGGCCGAGTAAACCTTTTCTGACATATTGCTCATCATCGACTAACATCACTTGCAGTTTCATGACTTTCACTCCCTTGGCAATTAAAAATGGAAAAGCGAGTCCGGTATGAGCCGGACTCGCGGGGGATCTATACGAGCGATCTAGAATTGTGTTTATTGTATCCCATTCTGTCATGTTCTGACAACAATGGGTTGTATCAGTTAATTTAAACTTTTTTCATAATTCGATGAAAAGCCTGCTTCGGTGCGTGTTGACGATCAAAAAGGAACGGCCAATTCTTCCGCCCTTTCACAGGGAAATCATCCAGCCAAGTGTAATCATCCGCTGCTCCCCAGAAAGTAACTGAGATAATGCTGCGCTGGTACGCTCGGAATAGCTCAAAAATTTGCTCATAACGCTCTGCCTGCAGCTCTAGCATCTCTGAAGTTGGCTCCGTGAGATCCGTTCGTCTATCAGTGAATTCAAACACCGACAGATCTAACTCCGTAATTTGAATCTGTACGCCAAGAGAAGCATAAAGCTCTATCGCCGCATGGATCTCCTCGATGGAAGGGCCATGAATGTTCCAATGTCCTTGCATGCCGATGCCATGAATGGGGACGCCCTGTTCTTTTAAAGAGGACACGAGCGCTGCAATTTTGTCCCGCTTCACAGGGTTCGTTTCATTGTAATCATTATAGAACAATAACGCATTCGGATCAGCTTGATGTGCAAAATGAAAGGCTTTCGCGATATAGTCCTCGCCTATGATGTCGAGCCACTTGGATTTACGCAGATAGATATCCGATGTATCCTCAATGGCTTCATTGACAACGTCCCACGCGTAAATTTGGCCGCGGTAACGCTTCACCACGGTTTCGATATGCTGCTGCATCCGGATTAACAGCTGATCTCTCGTAACTGGCAGTCCGTACGCTCCCTCGAACACCCAGTCCGATGTTTGGTTGTGCCAAACTAACGTATGGCCCCGAACCTTTTTACCGTAGGCTACGGCAAAATCGACGATCGCATCTGCCTTGCCAAACGTATAGCGGTCAGGATCGGGGTGAATCTCGGCAAACTTCATATCATTCTCTGCGGTAACACTATTATAATGCCGTTTGATGAGATCGGCTTGCGTTTCAATGGTTTTGGCATTTACAGCTGCACCTATATCGAAATAACCCTCAAATCTCTGATATAACGATGCTACCGCTACTTCCCTATCTCTATCTTTCTCTTTCGCCACGTAGTTTGACCTCCTTCAATTAGATAGTGCCTCAGACCAACCTTTAGTAAATCGTGCGCCCCTGCTCATCCGGAATCCCCGACTTCCTAGCAAAATACGTATTAATGACATCGCGCCACTCCTTCGCATGCTCAGCCTGATTCTGGAAACGCTGCAGCACGTGGGCATAGCGAACTTCATCGATGTGCTCCTCTAGCGACGTCCATGCAGCAACCAATCCAGCTGCCTCATCAACACCTTCAAAGTGCGTGTCGTACACGTGTTGGATGACGGTTTTGCCTGATTGCAAACGATGCGTATACGGCACGTGATGGAAAAATAACAGCAGCTCATCTGGACATTGCGCCAACGATTCGTAGCGCTCTGCCTGCGGCTCGTAATACTGCCTCGTGTAGCCTGTTCCTGATTCCACGGTGCGATCGACGCCAATACCGTAACAATCCGCAAAATGGTAGGTCCCCCATTTGGCATATTCATACCCATCCACATTCGGACCGTAGTGGTGGTTGGGATTCACCATCCAGCCTACGCCCAACGGTGCCGTGTACTTCTCGTAAATGCTCCAAGAGCGGAGCATCATGTCCGCGATCGTTGCAACCACCTCGGGCTGCCGGCTGAACGTCATCATGATCCATTCATGCGCAATGGCTTCTGCAGTTAGACTAGGGTCCCAAGCTAAGCGGCCGTAACCGTAGAGATTCGCTTGCGCTAACACGTGACCCGTCCAATTCCAATCATCTCCGATATTGGATACCGCTGCGAAGCCGCCATGGTGACGTTGGAACAGTACCCCACTGGCAATCTCAGCAGTGGTCGAGCCTTCCCCTTGTGCATACGTATCAAAGTCGATGACTTCTTTCCATTGCGGCACTAAGAAGCAGACATGCTTCTGCTGCCCCGTGTACTCCTGTGTCACTTGCAGCTCCAGCATTTGATTCGTGCTGCGCAACCCGCCTAGAAGTGGAGATACTGGCTCGCGTACCTGGAAGTCCATCGGACCATTTTTGATTTGCAAAATGACATTATCTTTAAATTTCCCATCCAACGGCGTGAAGTGATCATAAGCGGCTCTCGCTCGATCCGTGGAACGGTCGCGCCAATCCTGCAGGCAGTTGTAGACGAAGCACCGCCAAATAACCAGACCGCCATGCGGCCAAAGCGCATTCGCCAACATGTTGGCACCATCGGCATGGTCGCGGCCATAGGTGAATGGCCCTGGGCGGAATTCA
This sequence comes from Paenibacillus sp. Soil766, assembly GCF_001428105.1. Taxonomy (GTDB): domain Bacteria; phylum Bacillota; class Bacilli; order Paenibacillales; family NBRC-103111; genus Paenibacillus_E. The sequence continues at coordinate 24,481 of NZ_LMSJ01000024.1, forward strand.
GAGTCCGCCTTCACGAGAAAACCGCCGAAATCAGGGATGTATTGATAGATTTCGGCCGCCTTCTCTTCCCACCAGAGGATAACGTCGTTATCCAGCGGGTCTGCTGTCGTCAATCCGCCAATTTCTATCGTACTTGCGTAGTTCACGCTAAGAAATAACGTGATGCCGTACGAACGGAACACCGCTGCGATCTCCGCTACCTCGGGAAGAAACGCCTCTGTGATCAGCATCGTTTCCTGGCGATGTACGTTCACGTTATTGATCGAGATTGCATTGAGACCCACCGAGGCCAGCAAACGGGCGTATTCCTGAATGCGCGTGTGATCCTTGATGATGGCATTCCCCTCGAAGAAAATGGAATGACCCGCATAGCCGCGTTCAATGCTGCCGTCCATGTTATCCCACTGATTCATCATGCGCAGTCGGTTGCTCGGATTGTGAGCAATAGCAAGTTGTTCAAGCGGCTCTCCGCACTGAAGCCAGCGTAGTAGTTCAAATACCCCATAGAGCACACCTTTGTCGGAGCCGCCGATGAGGACGATGTAGCTATGCCCTGAAGTTTCCACCGTTTGAATCAGATAACCATCTTCCTGTATGCTTGCTACACGCTTGGTATCCAAAAGATAATCAATCGCAGTCGTTTGACCTTTGACCCCAAGTAGAATCGCGTGTGATTTCGTAGGTGTTTCTGAATGGATAGGCGTTGCACCTAGTAAACTTATAATCCCTTTACGCAGCTCGTACGCAGCCGTCTGAAAGACTTCAGATATCGTATAGGTGACAATCTCCTGACACCACGTTCGGTACGTTTCTAATAAAGCAGTCTCCTGTATTTGCGAGTATCGAAGCCAACAAAGATCTGTTTCTTCCTTATGTGTAGGCATGCTGCACCACCCTTGTTTATGTATGTATTTTGAAATAAAGCGCTTTCGCGAGTTATTATATCGTTTGAACACCGCGATTCATACCCTACGATGTTTAGATTTTACCCTATAGATTAAAGGAGTTCGAAGAACGATTCCCTATCTGAGAATAGAAAGAAGAAAAACCATAAACGGCTAGCGTCTATGGTTCAAATAGAAAACCTCCCGTTATTTCGCACAAGAACTCCCTAAACTTAAACAAAAAAACCGCCCCCATACATCATGTCGGGAGACGGTCTAGAAATCGTGCCATATCTGTAGCTGCTTATTTCACCAAAGTACCCTTGGTTACACCAAGTTGGTTGGTTGCCTTCAGCGAGCGCCATACTTGTGTGCCACTAATTTGGCCATCGATCGCTTGGCGATACAATTCAAGAATTTCCGTTACTTTCTCCGGTGTCTCTTCCAAGAACTCCACACGGAAAGAGCGAATGCCGAGATCCATGAAGTGGTTCAAATACTCCGCACCAGACTGATCTACTGCATTATAAACAGTATTCCGGCAGCCTTCATCTACGCGTACAGGATGGGACATACCCACACGGTCCTGTAAAGATACACGCTTCTCCTCGCATGGACGGCCACAATTCGTGAAGTCCGTGCCTTCACTCAGGAACGTACAATACACGCAGTGCTCGGTGTGGAACATCGGCATATGCTGATGAATAACGACTTCGAGCTTGGATGTTTCCGCGCGGCGAAGCAAGTCAACCATCTGCTGAATGTTCAAGTCATACGAAGGTGTTACCTTAGATAACCCAGCAGCCAAGAACAAATCTGCGGCCTTATGGTTAGCAACATTCAAGGAGAAGTCGCCAATCAACTGCGGTTGCGGCGCATCCGGATTCTCAAAGCGATGCTTCAAGAAATAGTAGGCTGCGCCTGTATTACGAATCAGAACCGCATCTGGCTTAAGCTTGAGTATATTGTTAAAATAGCCCGTTTCCCCTGGCATATGAATCCGCGGTGTCACGAGGGCGATTTTGCGCCCAGCGGCATGAACGGCCTCAACAGCGGCAGGGAACTGCTTAATAAATTCAAAATCAGCATAAATCAAGTTAACGTCCGTTGTCGCCAACACAGCCTTCACCTGATCCAGGTTACGGCAAAGTGCCGTCAACTGGACCGCATTGCGGTCCGCTTGGGATAGTGCAGGTGCATTCACAGCAGTAACAGCCGCGTGATGCTCGGTCACAGCCGCAGGAACGTCGTCGTACACGCCGACTTCGCGCTTGATGTACGCGCGCGGCTTCTGCCGCTCGTCTTCCATCAACTCGACAGCCGCACGGCGCATGCTGTTCAGCTCACGCATCGGCACGATCAACGCGCCATCTAGCTGGACATCCAGCTCGGCAAGTTCATAAATCGTGCCGCCAAGGCGACCGAACTGCTCGGTGAAGAGCCCTTCGTCCATCGGTCTTTTCTCCGCTTGAACCAGCGGAAGCTCGGACTGAACGAAGACGGTGTGCCCGCCGCGAACATCCGTCCACCAGCTCTTGAGCGTCTCGCCAAGAACGCCGCTCACTTTCACGCTTACCGGGAATGTACGGTAAGGCTTATCCGTCTCAAACGTCTGACGCAGACGTTTGTCTAGCGCAGGATCGTTCGTCTTCCAGATACGGTCGCCCACGTGCAAACGGCCAAGCTCTACATCGTTGCGGCCCATGACGATCTCGATCAATCCACCCTCGGCTTCACCCTCGAGTTTCTCACCCTTGCGGCGCAAATCGTAGATGCGCCCGCCCTCTTCCTTCTTCGTCGGATCCCCAGCGTCGAAGACTAAACCATCACCGCGCTTCAGCGGCGCCTCCAGCTCACAGATCACCGCATCGCGCAGAATCTGCTTGATGCGGCCCACGAATACCCCACGGCTCTTCGGAAACGTGCCGTCAACTAACTGCTTGTTGTTGGTTCCTTGCAGGAAGCCAACGGTAAATCCGCGTGAGAAGCTTTGCTGAAGCTCACGCACTTCCTCACGAGACGGACGAGCGTCCTGTCCCTCGAAATAACGATCAATCGCTTTGCGATATTTGCTTACAACGTTAGCCACATATTCAGGGGTCTTCAGACGCCCTTCAATTTTAAAGGAACGAACACCCGCTTCAATTAGTTCCGGTACGATTTCAATCGCAGCCAAATCCTTCGGCGACAGCAAATACGTGACGTCCCCCATCGGCTTTTGCTCGCCGTCGACCATCAGATCATATGGCAAACGGCACGCCTGTGCGCACTCTCCACGGTTCGCGGAACGGCCTCCCCACATTTCGGAGGTCAAACATTGTCCCGAATAGGACACACAAAGAGCACCATGAACGAACACTTCCATCGGAAGCTTCGCTTGATCGCCGATTTGTTTAATTTGTTTCAGATTATTCTCGCGACCAAGAACAACACGCTCGATATCGAACGGTTTCGTAAACTCAACAGCTTCTGGCGATGTAATCGTCATCTGCGTTGAACCGTGAATCGGGAAATCGGGTGAGATTTCCCGAATCATTTTGACCAAGCCCAAATCCTGAACAATCACCGCGTCCACGCCCGCATCGACACACGCTTCAATTAATTGTTTGGCATCGTTCAACTCTTCCTCGAACACGAGAATGTTAAACGTCAGGAAGCCCTGTACACCATATAGATGAAGGAACGACATAATATCCGGCAGCTCAGCCATCGTAAAGTTATGTGCTCTTGCTCTCGCATTGAATTTCTCCACACCAAAAAACACGGCATCCGCCCCATTGGCAACAGCCGCTCGCAAACAATCCCAATCCCCCGCAGGGGCTAATAATTCGACATCTTCTCTGCGTATCGTACGCATGGCAGCAAATCCTTTCAATATCCATCCTCGGTAATCCTCAAACTCTTCTCTTTAGTGTAACAGAAACGATAGGTAGGAATCTAGGGCAGGGGATAACTACGTCTAAAGCCAATATCCGACAATGCAATCCGTTTCCATGCCTTTAGAAGTTAACAAACGTACCCAATGAATGCTATAATGGCAAGGATAGTGAGCTATATTAACCATTCTAGCAATCGAGGGATCGTTTTGAATTTGTCGAAAATTCGTGTAACCCAACTACTAATCGGGTTAATCCTTGGCTTCTTAGTCATCGTGCTAATCCTTCTATTTTTGCCAAAAGTCGAGGAAACTAAGCTTCTATACGCAACGAACGGGGATTCTTACGATACCGCTGCTTATAGTAATTTCGAGCAAACCTTGCAAGCAGGCGTTCAAATTGATAGAAAAAGCATGCTCTCCCTTTCGGCTCGCCAGCTACGTTCATATCACGCTTTGTATCTGGATCCAGCGCTAGCGCAAGCTTCCACATGGTCCGAACAAGCGGATAAACTCATGGCTTTCGTGAAACAGGGCGGACATTTATTGTTGGAAAATGAGTTCGGTGATCGCTTTCCGCTAGATTTTCTTGGAGCTGCTGGGATCGTTGATTTAAAAAAAGTGTCTTTGAGCACGTTCGGTTCACCTGCATCGGGCGATTCGCTGTCTCTCAACTACCCGCAAGTACCTGTTAATTTGCAAGGCATTCAACAATCGTTTCAATTATTTACAACCAGTTATCTTAAACATAACACGATGGAGGATATGCCCGGGTTTAATCTGGGGTATGGCTTCAGTCCTTCCACGGGTCAAACGATTGTGGGCATGGCTAACCCTTCCGATTTGAGTAAGCCTATCTCTCTTGTCATGCATAATCGTGTCGGTGAAGGTGCCGTGCTCATCAGCAGTAATTTCCTGCCGAATCGTTACTTCCCTACCGGTTTTGATATGAAAAGTGGCTTCGATCCGAAATTAGGCTTTGCCCAACTTGCAGAGAAATACCAAGCGGCAAGCAAAGCAACACCGGGAACGACTTACTTCAATAAAAGAGCACTGCCGATTGAGCCCTATTTTAGCTTCGCTTGGGCGGCGGCGAACATGCAGTATCGCAGTGAGCTGCTCTCCTATGTCGCTAAGGAAACGCTCGGGTACAGTATAAAGAAGAGTCTGGGCCCTTATGGACGGCCTGCAATGGCGTTTCAGAACCATTTTGAGGCGATGCCGGCCATCGGGCAAAAAGACGGCATCGCTTGGGCGGAGAAGCTGAAGGAGTATAACGAGGTTCCCTCGTTTACGCTTGTGCGCAGCGCCTTCTACTGGGGTGAATGGCGCGAGAGCGTGACGGTGCAGCTCAACACAGGAACGAACGCGAAGCCGTCGTTCGTGGGTGAGTTGCCCGGCTCGGGCTACGCGAGCGGACTGCACGTGATGTCGGCTGGCATTCCATTAAGACAAGCCACGTACGGGCCGTATCGTGATCTCGCCGGCACGATTGAACTGCCTTACCGCGCGTACCCGGCCGCCGCGGATCTGAACGGCGACGGCCGCATGGACTTGCTGGCCGGCAGCAGTGATGGATTCGTGTATGTTTACACGAATCTCGGCAGTGATGAGGCGGCTTACGTCAGCGAGCCGCCGCCGAAGGGCATGGCGCTGCCCGACACGTTCGGCGCGCCAGCGAAGCTGCTGCTGGAGAGCGGCGCGCCGCTCCAGCTCGGCCCTTACAGTGCCGTTCACGCCGCCGACGTGAACGGGGATGGCCGCACGGACCTCGTCGTCTCGGACGAGTCCGGCGGGGTGTGGCTCCTGCCGCAGCTCGCGGGCGGCAGGTTCGGCAAGCCCGCGGCTGTGCTCGCGGGCGGAAACGCGCTGCAGCTGCCCGGAGGGCCTGCAGCGCCAGCCGTCGCCGACGTGAACGGCGACGGCAAGCTCGACCTCGTCCTAGGCGCAGCCGATGGACGAGTGTGGCTGTACCAGGGCCGCAGCGCAGCGGCCCTGGATCTAAACCAAGGCAGCGCGATCCTTACGCTGCCTAACCACGCCACGCACGCCGCGCCAGCGGTGCGTGATATCAACGGCGACGGCCGACTAGATCTCGTGGTCGGCAGCAGCGATGGGGACCTCCAAGTGTTCACCCAAGAAACCGGTGGCGCTTGGGCAGACGTGGGTCCTCTCGCAGGGACAACCTTGAACCAAGTCGGCAACCACGCATTGGTTGCTGGGCATTATTCCGTGCCACTGTGGCTGGACCTCAATCACGATGGCAAAGACGATCTCCTTGTGGGTGGTATCGAATTCGGATCTCCTGTGTCGATCGATAACCCTCATTTTCCTTATAAAGCGGAATTAAACGAGTTCATTGCGTATGCGAAAGATCAGCATTTACAATTAAATCCGCATACATTTGTACATAATTTTAAGAGTGCTGAAGATGAGCGCACAGAGTTCAACCTGCATCAACAAGCTTTTGATAAGCTTGGTATTCCATGGTTACATCCTGGCACGAATCAGCACACCTGGCGCATTAATAATGAAGATCACGATCAGACCCTGAATACCGAGAAAGCCCAAGGCATGTGGTACAACTTCGGATTCTTACCATCCGAGTCACCTGTGCTCGCTCGTCCAGAATCCATCTGGTCACTTCCCTTCCTTCTGCAAGATGAGCAAGGAAAGACAGATGCGACGATGCTCATTCATGCTCCTACCCCCGTCCTAAGGCCGGCTGGTGACAATGCGAACACGGATGTTTTCGAGTCCATGGTAAAGCAAGATATGCCGATTGATTATTTCGAGCATATTGAATACCATTTTCCTGAACCACAGAAAATTGCTAACTTAACGGAATTTGCTGATTACTTTGACAAGCTTCGCACGAAGCATGATTATAACTTTATGTCCGAAACACAGATGGCCAAATCGTTCTTAACCGCTATGACAAGCAAGGTGCGGATCAGCCAATCCTGGGCCTCATACCTATGGGACAGACTGAAAGATCAGCTAAGTGGCGGCAGTCCGCATTTCCATGCTACGCTATCCGTTGATTCAACTGCTGTACCTAGCTTATCCGAGGAGTATACGAACACCTTAGGGGTCATCATTGAGAAGGGCGATAAACTAGCCCTCTACTCCCTGCAAAGCGATTCAAACATCTACACGACGATTGAAAACAAGTTATATCTCGGATTAGAGAAGGCAGCTGAGATTCGCATAGGCCCTTCCGCACAGAAGTTTCATGTTGTGCGTTCGAATGTCCCTTTTACCCTTACTAGTGAAGGAAGCACCTATCAGTTGAAGCTAGCATCTGCGGGTCTGCAACAAGTGAAATTCTTTAGTCCTGTGGAGCTCAAATTTGGTTCTTCTAACGATACGACTATTGTTTATGATGCACCTACTCAGACGTACACATTGACCCGATACGGGGACGTAACGACTCTTACTTTTACCGGATCTGCCGCCAATGCGCAGTAACCCTATCAACATTACAAATAACTTTCTTTTGAACCAGGAGGCTTTCCCCATGTCTAACTTATTAGAAGAGCTGGAACAACATATTCGCGAGCGATACGAAATTGCCGAGGATGATGACGATTTCGATGTGGATGTTCATTTGTTCGATTATGGGTTTATTGATTCCGTTGGGGCGACTGCACTCATCGCTCACATCGAGAAAACATACAACCTACAAGTAACGAACCAAGATTTGATGCTCTATCCGATGAACACGGTGAGTGAAATTGCTCAATTTATTTCCAAGAAGACAGCGAGGTAATCGACTCATGACGACAGTTAAAATATCACTGGCCGGTCTGGCTGAAAGCCAACACGGTCAAGTCAAATATGCCTCTGCTTTCGCTGATGAGCATATCCAAGAAATCCTTTTGATCGATGGACACATTATCATCACTCACAACTCGCCAAACGGTGATAAGGGAATTACTGAGCGAGTTGAGCGCCTCATTGAGCGTTTCTCCCATGGGGATTTCGGTTTCAAAGAAAATATCTTGTTCGAAAATAAAGTCGACACGCCTTATGAAGGTGATATTATTGCGGAGCTCGCGGAGCGTAAAGCGATTAAAGTATTGGAGCCCGGCCTCTTCATCTTCCGTGAGCCTTTCTCCAGCTTGATGCGTTTTCTTGACTACTCCTTCGTTAGCAAAATTGCAAGACGTTTCGAAGGCGTGCAAGAGGAGCAATATCCTGCGGTCATCAACAGCCATACGTTGAACAAAACGAACCATTTCACTTCGTTTCCGGAGCACATTCATTTCGTGACGCATCTGCGTGAGGATCTCGATGTGATCGAGGCATTCTCCCAAACAATTCGCAAAGCTGGCGGTTGGGACCAGGAGAAGCCTTTGGCGTTGGACAACAACATGGTCAAGCCAAACTTCATGATGAACCCTTCCACATGCTATCACTGCTATGAAGGGCTCGAGAACGAAACCCTTGAAGGCGACGGCATTGTCGTGACCGCGATTGCGAAATGTCACCGTTTCGAATCCAAGAACCACTCCGACTTCGGTCGCCTGCTCGACTTCTCGATGCGTGAAATTATTTTTGTCGGCAAGCCTGACTTTGTTAAAGAGAATCGCTTGAAATCGATCGAATATTTGAAAGAATTAGCGGTAGAATGGCAAGTAGACAGCTTACTAGAGATCGCGAATGATCCGTTCTTCACGAACGATTTCCAAGTGAAAGCGTCCTTCCAGCGCAACCAGGAGATGAAATATGAGCTTCGTCTGAACATTCCGCATGTGAAGAAATCGATCGCTTGCTCCTCCGTTAATTTCCATAGCAATACGTTCGGTAATGCTTTTAATATTAAAATGGGTAAACGCAATGCCGTCACAGGCTGCGTAGGTTTCGGTATCGAGCGTTGGGCGTTCGCTTTCTTGGCACAGTACGGCCTCGATGAGCAGCAATGGCCTGCCACGTTCCGTGAGCAATACCACGCTTGGCAAGAGAAGGCTTTGTAAGTCTTAATTCAATTTCCCAGGATGCTCGTCTCCTACGAACGAGTCCTTGGGTTTCATTTTAACCAATCCGAAGATAATGAGTGATTCTATTGAAAGCAACCGCTGCTTTTCTCAAAAAAAATAGCTTTGCACTCGGCCTACTGCTCGCCATCGTCGTCTCCGACCTGCTCATCTCTTGGTGGAACCCGATGGCGTCTTCGCGCCGTTTTTACAAAAACGACTTCACCAAAACGCTCTACCACCATAGCTGGTCCCATACGGGTCCGGTTTTCTTCGGTAATTCGGCCGTTACGGGTGCTTATATCGAAGAGAAGTCTGTACATCCCTTAGTGGAGATGGGGCTTTCCTACGGGAAGCTGACCGACTTGAAGGATATGTTAAATAAAAACCTGTACCAGGTGCAGGACGAGCTTGTCATCGGGATCGACGTGCATACCATGCTCGACCCGCTCGAAACGGATCCCACCTACCAGTGGTTCAAGCCATGGTACCAACCCTATGTGTATACATACCGCGATTACTTCCGTGATTCCGGTATCGAGTTTGCTCGCAATCTAAGTAAAGGCAGCCTTGCCTTCGAACCTCGCTGGATTGATAAGGAATTGTATCCAGGTCGCAAGGACGACGCAGCCTTAAAGCTCAAGTGGGACGACTACGATAAGCGCTTTGGCGCCATGACTTTGAAAGATTTTAGCGATAATCTGGATGCCTTACAGTGGGTGCTCCAGTATGCCGATGAGCATGCACTCGCGCTGCGTGTGATTTGGATGCCGTGGAACAAAGGCTACGCCGATCCTCCCTATGTCGCTTCACTTAAGGATGCGGTTAACGGCCAGCTAAAGGCAGCGAACGTTCCCACGTTGGATTTGATGCACGCTTACGATCCTCGTTATTTCCATGACCTCGTTCACCTGAACCGGGAAGAGGGCGCGCCGCTATTTACGAAGGAGGTTGACACATGGTTAAATTCCTTAGGAAAACCGTCGAAATCCTCATCTACCTCGTGATGCTTTACTTGGTTTTCATTTATTTTACCGGCAAGGGATTGTTCATCTACGAGAAGTTCTAAGATCTAGCAAGCGAGGAGTTCTATAGCTATGTTTTATATGCACATGAACGCGATGGTCGCGATGAGTGGCATGATTGCCGTTCTGATGCTCACCCGCAAGTGGGCGGATAATAAGCGCATTTTGATGATCATATTCAGTCTGTGCTTCCTACTGTTGTTTAGTAAGAAGTTGGTCGTTTTCTATGCGGCTTTTACGATGATTAATTATTTCGGGTTTGTGTATCTGTGCCGGACGACGCTGTGGCGGAAAGCGACCTTTATTTTCGGGATCGCCGCGAATATCGTGGGTGTCTTTCTCGGTGTTCGTTTTTTCGTTATGGGTGTTTTCAGTTCTCCGTTGTTCGACGCCATTATTTATTTAGGACTTATTTACAACGTTCTCAAAGTGATTGATTCGTATTATTTCGCTTATTTCTTTGGAAAAGAGGGCGAAGTGCCGGCCATTGATTATGCGAACTATCTGTTGTTCATTCCGACCTTTACGTCCGGACCGATTTTGAAATTCCGCGATTTCATGGCCGACAGCAAGAAGCCCTACACCGTAGATGCCAAGCTGTTTGAAGACAGTATTAAGCGTATTATTCTAGGCTTATTTAAAAAAATCGTCGTCGTCACCTGGATGACTGGGGTGTTCGACCACGTCTTGAAGCAGGAGCTTCACACCCCAGAATCATTGTTCCTGCTGATCTGGTTCTATGCACTCATCTATTTCGACTTCTCGGGCTATTCCGATATGGCCATAGGCTTCGGGAGATTGATGGGCTATACGATGCCGGAGAACTTCAAAAAGCCGCTCCTCTCGCCTTCCATGACGCAGTTTTGGCGGAATTGGCATGCGACACTCGGTGATTTTTTCCGCGATCACATCTTCATGTTCTTCTCGCGTAAAACACCATCCACAGCAGTCACAGCCAGTCTATCTATCCTGATCATGGTGCTGATGGGCTTATGGCATGGCTTTACGTGGTTGTACTTCCTCTATGGACTGTACCATGGCATCATTATCGCGATCGAGAATATCTTCAAACTCACGACCGTAAATAAGAAAAAGGTATCCAAAGCCTACTTCTACTTCCGCTGCTTCGTTACACAAACACTGGTTACGTTCTCGGTCATTATTTACAGTTCGAATTACGATACAGTGCTTCGAATCTACAAAGGCTTGCTTCATTTTACTGGATGATAGTGGTATAATTTGAACTGATTGTTTTATCAATTATGGAGGTGTAATCGAATGAAGTTAGGCGTTTTTATGGTTCTTTTCGGTGGAAAACCTTTCGAGGAAGCACTGGATTATATTGCTGCGAAAGGCTTGGACGCCGTTGAGATCGGTACTGGTGGATACCCAGGTACTGCGCATTGCAACCCAGCTGAATTACTTGCTGATGCAGGGAAATTGAAAGCTTTTAAACAAGCGGTAGAGTCCCGCGGTTTGACGATTAGCGCACTTAGCGCTCACGGTAACCCTCTTCACCCGCAAAAACACATCGCGAAAGAGTTTCACGATGCTATTATACAAACGATTGAACTGGCTGAACGCCTTGAAGTACCTGTTGTCAACACGTTCTCTGGTTGCCCTGGCGACCATGAGGATGCGAAATATCCGAACTGGCCGGTAGCACCTTGGCCGAACGATTTCCAAGAAATCTTAGACTGGCAGTGGACGAACAAAGTCATTCCTTACTGGAAAGAAACAGGTAAATTCGCTGCAGATCGTAATATCAAAATTGGACTAGAGCTGCACGGCGGATTCTCCGTACATACGCCAGCTACCCTTCTTCGCCTTCGCGAAGCTGCAGGTGAGGCAATCGGTGCTAACTTGGATCCAAGTCACATGTGGTGGCAAGGGATTGATCCTGTTCAAGCGGTTCAAATTCTTGGACGCGCGAACGCGATTCATCACTTCCATGCCAAAGATACGTCACATGATTACAACAACACGAACCGTTTCGGTGTCACGGACATGCAATCCTACGCGAACATGCTGGATCGTTCATGGCAATTCCGTTCCGTTGGTTTCGGCCACGATATGAAAGTATGGGCAGACATTATCTCCGCATTGCGTCTGGTTGGTTATGACTATGTCGTGAGTATCGAGCACGAAGACGGCTTGATGTCCGTTGATGAAGGCTTCTCTAAAGCTGTTCAAAACCTACAACAAGTACTCATCAAGGAACCTCTTGGTGAAATGTGGTGGGTGTAAACCAATAGCACGTACACAAAAAGCCCACAGGCTAGAGATCTTCCGATCTAAAGTCCTGTGGGCTTTTTGTTTTACTTGTATGTACTACCAACCTTTGATCATGATGACATCCATGAAAAGAAATACGAGTAGAGATACAGTTCCAAATCCAAGTGCAAAGAGATTTCTTCTTGGGTTAATCAGTTGACGGATAACGGCAATTGCAATCACCACTGTGAAGATCAAAACATAGATATCAAAGCTTGTATACGTGCTAGTTGATGCTTCAGCTGCTTCTGCTAATAACATGGTGAAACCTCCTTATAGTAACTCGGTGCAAGGCACACGTCCTCTATTTTAATACTATGTTAGCTTGATTGGACACGAGATGCAAGTAGTTGCATCGATGTGTAACAAGTTTGTCACCTTTTGTTTGGGATTTGGCCGGTTTGACTAGCCCATACAGACAGATTTCTTTATTATCCCTTATACGTTTACAATGTCCATCTGCGCAACTATTTATTACTCTCCGTTAGAACAACAAAAGCCCGTACGGAGATACCGTACAGACATTGTTCGATTGCGATTTAGAACTATTTTTACACGGCTAACACATCTCGGTGATTCTCGTCTTCTGGAAGCTCAGTCAATCTCGTGTAGGTTAGCTCTTTTTCTTGCCATGCTAGAAATCGGAAAGGATCAATTCCTAATGCAGATACAATTTCCTGAAGCTCTAACGTCGGTTTCATTATTAGCCTCCACAACATGAATTAGATTAGAACTGCTATATCTCTCAATCATCAAGTCAATGGTTAGGTAGAGGGAGATGTTCACTGTTACTTACTATTATTATAGGCCTACTTCCATCATTATTGATAGAGGGTTAAATTGTCGAAGTCTGTATCATTCAATTAAATCTTAGCAAACTTTTAGGCATTTTAGTCAATTGTAGACAAAAAAAGCTTGAAATTGGCAAATGATATACCCAATTCCAAGCTTAATGTTCGCTTTTTAGCTAACGGAGCCTTCTAGGACCTCCATACGCTTCGCATAGTCTTCCGAACGGACGCGATCCCGCTCAAGGATCGGTTTCAAATACTGGCCGGTGTAGGACCCGGCCACCTTCACGACATCCTCTGGCGTACCCGCCGCCACGATCAAGCCCCCGCGGTTACCACCTTCGGGCCCTAGATCGATGAGGTGGTCCGCCGTCTTGATGACATCGAGGTTATGCTCGATGACCAGTACCGTTTCACCGCTCTCTACGAGGCGGTGTAGGACCTTCAGGAGACGATCGATATCATGGATGTGGAGCCCCGTCGTGGGCTCATCCAGAATATAGATCGTCTTGCCTGTACTGCGGCGGTACAGCTCCGCCGCGAGCTTCACACGCTGGGCTTCGCCGCCTGACAGCGTGGTCGCTGGCTGGCCGAGGGTCATATAGCCCAGGCCAACATCCAGAAGTGTATTCAGCTTACGATGAATGCGCGGCAAGTTCTTAAAGAACTCGCAGCCGTCCTCAATCGTCATCTCCAACACTTCCGAAATGCTCTTGCCCTTATACTTCACTTCCATCGTCTCGCGGTTGTAGCGCTTGCCTTTACATATTTCGCAAGGCACATACACGTCAGGCAAGAAATGCATCTCGATCTTAATAATGCCATCCCCACGACAAGCTTCACAACGGCCGCCCTTCACGTTAAAGCTAAAGCGTCCCTTCTTATAGCCGCGTACCTTCGCTTCGTTCGTATTCGCATATACATCACGGATATCATCAAATACGCCTGTGTACGTCGCGGGATTAGAGCGCGGTGTGCGTCCAATTGGCGACTGATCAATATCGATAACTTTATCTACATGCTCTAATCCGACAATTTCTTTATGTTCACCAGGTCGAACTTTGGCACCATTCAAATCACGAGATAATGTCTTAAACAAAATTTCGTTGATCAACGTACTCTTGCCTGACCCGGATACGCCGGTCACACATGTGAATACCCCTAAAGGCACCTTAGCCGACATGTTTCGCAAGTTATTCTCTTTGGCACCTTTCACTTCGATCCACTTGCCATTCGGCTTACGTCGAACCGCAGGAATCGGAATGAACCGCTTGCCGCTCAAATACTGACCTGTTAAGGAGTTCTCGTCCTGCATCAGTTCTGTTGGTGTTCCTTGGGCAATAACCTGTCCACCATGGATACCAGCCCCTGGACCAATATCAATGATGTAATCGGCCGCCATCATTGTGTCTTCATCATGCTCGACAACGATCAACGTGTTGCCCAGATCTCGCATATGCTCAAGTGTTTGAATTAATCGTGTGTTATCCCGTTGATGCAGACCGATACTTGGCTCATCGAGGATGTAAAGAACACCCATCAGGCTCGAACCGATTTGCGTAGCCAAGCGAATCCGCTGCGCTTCTCCACCCGACAAGGTGCCTGCCGCACGGTGCATCGTCAAATAATCAAGTCCGACATTCACCAGGAAGCCTAGACGTGCTCTAATTTCTTTCAGGATCAAATTCGAAATTGTCAGCTCACGTTCATTCAGTTGCAGCCCCTTAAACCATTCCTCCGCTTCTCCGATAGAAAGGGAAGTTGCGTGCGAAATGTTCTTACCGTTAATCGTTACGGCAAGTGTTTCCGGCTTCAAGCGGTGCCCTTTACATTTCGGACAAGGTTTCGTGCTCATGTAGGTCTGAATATGCTCGCGGATGCCCTCAGAGAAGGTATCCTTGAACCTGCGTTCCAAGTTGCGAATGATGCCTTCGAATGGTACCAACGCTTCTTTGGATGCGCCCATATCGTTCTCATAACGGAAACGGATTTTCTCGCCGCCCGTTCCATATAAGATCACTTTCAGTTGGTCGCTGCTGATCTCAGATACGGGGACATTGCGCGGGATCTTATAGTGCTCACAAACTGCCGCGAGAAATTGTGGATAGTAGTTCGACGTACTCCCCGCCCACGCTTCAAATGCACCCTCTTCAATCGTCAACTTCATATCAGGAACGAGTAAATCAGGATCCACGATCATCTGACTGCCTAAACCATCACAATCCGGGCAAGCACCGAAGGGGCTATTAAACGAGAACATTCTCGGAGCCAGCTCTTCAACGCTGAATCCACACTCTGGACATGCCAAGTTCTGGCTGAACAGCAGCTCTTCCTTCTCCATGACATCGACGATGACACGACCATTGGCCAACTTAAGCGCCGTTTCCAAGGAATCTGCCAAACGTGTCTGTACATCATCTTTGACCACGATACGGTCTACGACCACATCAATGGTGTGCTTTTTATTTTTGTCGAGCTCAATTTTCTCGGAAAGGTCTACCGTTTCCCCGTTTACACGAACCCGCACAAATCCCTGCTTCTGCACATCCACGAATAGCTTCGTGTGCTCACCTTTGCGCCCCGAAATAAGGGGGGCTAGAATTTGAATCTTCGTGCGCTCCGGGTACTCCATAATCCGGTCTACCATTTGTTCCACGGTTTGCGAAGTAATCTCGATACCATGGGTAGGACAGTGCGGCCGCCCAATACGAGCAAAAAGCAGCCTTAAATAGTCGTAAATCTCCGTTACGGTTCCAACCGTGGAACGTGGATTACGGCTTGTGGTCTTTTGGTCAATGGATATGGCTGGTGACAAGCCATCAATGGAATCGACATCTGGTTTATCCATATTCCCAAGAAATTGACGCGCATAGGCAGACAGTGATTCTACATAACGCCGCTGCCCTTCTGCATAAATCGTATCAAAGGCCAGCGATGATTTCCCCGATCCACTTAAGCCCGTGAGTACGACGAACTTGTCACGTGGAATGGTGACATCAATATTTTTAAGATTGTGAGCTCTAGCTCCTTTAATAACGATCTGATCTCTAGACACAGATACCCTTCCTCTCCTATGTGAAGCTGAAACCCTCTTGCTTAGGTGTCAGCTTTCATTTCCATAATCGCGTCACGCAGCTGTGCTGCACGTTCGAACTGTAGGTTCTTCGCCGCCTCTTTCATCTCAACTTCAAGGCGTTCAATGAGGGATGCTCGATCTTTCTTCGACATCTTAGCACCCTTCACATCAGCAAGATAGTCGGATTTCTGTTCGGCAACCTTAGTTGCTTCGATGACATCGCGGATTTTCTTGGCAATCGTCTGTGGTGTGATGCCCAGTTTCTCATTGTTAGCTTCCTGCAGGGCACGTCGTCGATTAGTCTCCGAGATCGCTTTCTCCATGGAATCGGTGATCTTATCCCCGTACATGATGACTCGGCCATCCGAGTTCCGCGCTGCCCGACCGATCGTTTGAATCAACGAACGCTCAGAACGCAGGAAGCCTTCCTTATCCGCATCCAGAATAGCGACCAGTGAAACCTCTGGCAAATCGAGACCCTCTCTGAGGAGGTTGATCCCGATTAGCACATGGAAAGTCCCCAAGCGCAAGTCTCGCAATATCTGCATACGTTCAAACGTTTTAATATCCGAATGCAAATAACGCACCTTAATGCCAATTTCTTTAAAGTAATCCGTTAAATCCTCCGACATCTTCTTCGTCAAGGTGGTCACAAGTACACGCTCATCTTTACGAACACGGTCTTGAATCTCGGCGATAAGATCATCGATTTGACCTTTGGTTGGTCGAACCTCAATAATCGGATCCAACAACCCTGTTGGACGAATAATTTGTTGAATCATGGTAGGGCAATGCTCCAGCTCATAAGGTCCTGGCGTTGCTGATATATATAAAATCTGACTAACTTTCTCTTCGAATTCCTCGAAACGCAGCGGACGATTATCCAAAGCGGAAGGCAGCCTGAAGCCGTGATCAACTAATACATCTTTCCGTGCTTTATCCCCATTAAACATCGCGCGGATTTGCGGCAACGTAACATGAGACTCATCCACCATGAATAGCATGTCGTCTGGGAAATAATCCATCAACGTATACGGTGTTGCCCCTCGCTCACGGAATGTCAGTGGTCCCGAGTAATTCTCGATACCTGAGCAGAAGCCCATCTCCTCCATCATTTCCATATCGTAGCGCGTACGCTGCTCCAATCGCTGTGCTTCCAGAAGCTTCCCTTGCTCTCTCAACTCCGCTAAACGATCCTCCAACTCTTGGCCAATGTTCACGAGCGCACGCTTCATCGATTCCTCGTGTGTCACGAAGTGGGAAGCTGGGAAAATGGCTATATGATCGCGCCCCCCAATGATCTCGCCTGTGAGGACATTAATCTCCGTAATCCGCTCAATTTCATCCCCAAATAACTCCACTCGCACCGCATGTTCACTTTGCGAGGCTGGGAAAATCTCCACAACATCTCCACGCACACGGAACGTGCCGCGAACGAAGTTCAGATCATTGCGTTGATATTGAATATCCACGAGTCGATGCAAGATTTCAGTCCGCGATTTCTCCATCCCTACCCGTAACGATAACAGTAAATTACCGTACTCCTTTGGTGACCCCAAGCCGTAAATACAC
Source organism: Paenibacillus sp. Soil766 (assembly GCF_001428105.1). Taxonomy (GTDB): domain Bacteria; phylum Bacillota; class Bacilli; order Paenibacillales; family NBRC-103111; genus Paenibacillus_E. The sequence continues at coordinate 41,957 of NZ_LMSJ01000024.1, forward strand.
GACACGCTGGCAACAACAATGACATCCCGGCGTTCGAACAAGGAACTTGTCGCCGAGTGGCGCAGTTTATCAATTTCTTCATTGATGCTGGAATCTTTCTCGATGTAAGTGTCGGAGGAGGCAATGTAGGCTTCTGGTTGGAAGTAATCATAGTAACTAACGAAGTAGGAAACAGCATTATGAGGAAAAAACTCTTTGAATTCACTGCACAGTTGTGCGGCTAAGGTTTTATTGTGGGCAATAATCAAGGTTGGTCGGTTTAGTTTCGCTATTACTTGTGCAGCTGTGAACGTTTTACCAGTTCCCGTTGCACCGAGCAGCGTCTGATGCTTGTTGCCGGCTTGTATGCTTTGGACGATTTCCTCAATCGCTTGAGGCTGGTCTCCCTGTGGAAGAAAATCGGATACAAGCTCAAATTTCTTAGAGCTCATGACAAGTTCACTCATCCATTATCACCCTCATTGTCGAAATAAATCGAACTTTTATCCTATAAACTTTCCCATTCGACATTCCGATATAGAAGTCTATGGAACTTTTACGTACATACATGAAGGATTGCAATAACTATCCAACATAAGAATGTTTGTTCTCGTTTTTACATTATACTATTTTTGAATCATGGATGCAAACAGCTTTATCTGTTTTAGCCTTATGCAAGGCGGTTTTCCTGCGTTTTGGCCCCTATTCTTTTTATGATAATTAGGAGTGGTACAGTCATGGATTTGACAACAGTATTAGGATTGCTATTAGGACTTGCAGGTTTAATTGGTGGGTACATGTGGGATGGCGGTCATATCAATTCATTGATCATCCCCAGCGCAATGCTCATCGTTTTCGGTGGAACCTTCGGTGCAGTCGCCGTTAGTTTCCCAGGCTCTATTTTAGCCAAAATCCCTAGAGCACTGAGCATTGCCTTCACGCAAGTCAAAAGAGATCCTGCAACAACCATTAATGAACTTGTCGATATGGCCTCTGTCGCTCGTAGAGAAGGCGTTCTTGCCCTAGAGCAGCGCGCTCAGGAGCACGAAAACCCGTTCCTGAAGGACGGATTGCTCATGGTCGTAGACGGAACCGATCCCGAGTTGACCAGACAAATTCTTGAGCTTGAAATGGACGCCATCGAAAATCAGGTTAATAATATGTCGAAGGTTTTCGAAGCTGGAGGCGGATATGCACCAACCATGGGAATTATCGGTACGGTTATGGGACTTATTCACGTTCTCGGTAATCTAGAAGATCCTTCTTCCCTTGGCCCTGCTATTGCCGTTGCATTCACAGCTACTCTCTATGGTGTTATGAGCGCCAACTTGGTTTATTTACCCATCGCTAACAAAATCAAAGTCCGTGGTAAAGAAATGGTTAATGAAATGGAACTCATGCTAGAAGGCATCCTGGCCTTGCAAGCTGGTGAAAACCCACAATTGATTAAGAAAAAACTGAACTCCTTCCTCCATGATAAGTCGAAAAAAACCGTAGAGGAGGATGATGTGAATGGCGAGGCGCCGTAAGAAGCAAGAAGAGCATGTTAACCATGAAAGATGGCTCATTACTTACGCCGACTTGATTACGCTGCTGCTCGTATTTTTCATTATTATGTATGCGATGAGTAAAGTGGATGTTCAAAAGTATGCCGTTTTGGCGCAAGCCTTAAACCTGCAATTCCAAAAAGCTGACTCCATCTTGGACAAGAACCATGGTATCAGCGGCACGCTGACCCCGAAGCAGGGTGATGCAGACAGCAAGGATAAGGATTTAACGAATCAGAATCAGGATGATAAGAAAGAAGAGCATGACAAGACGAAGACTGAAGACAGCGAGAAAGAAAAGCGCGAGAAAGAGCTCCAGGATCTTCTGAAACAAGTACAAGCCTATATTAAGGATCAAAATTTAGAGGCGCAAGTGTCCGCAAGTGATACGGAGCGCGGAGTAGCGATTACGCTCAATGACTTGTTCCTGTTCGATTTAGGAAAAGCTGATCTGAAGGCACCTTCCTTCCCCATTCTGCAAAAGCTGGCTTCGCTCTTCCCAACCTTGGAGAGTAAAGTTAGTATCGAAGGACATACGGACGATTTGCCCCTTGCACCAGGCTCTCCCTATAGGGATAACTGGGGACTATCTTTTGCTCGCTCTCTTTCTGTGCTTCGCTATTTCAGCGATACGGCTAATCTGGATGATCACAAATTCATCGCCACCGCCTATGCGGATACGATGCCCAAAGTGGCCAACTCGTCTGACGCGAATCGCAGTAAGAATCGCCGCGTGGAAATCATTGTCCTGCGGAACGATATTGCACCAACGACGCCAGTCCAATAATTTGTTTGGACGTATTGAAGCCCTATTTCCACTCTTGTGGAGGTAGGGCTTTGTTGTTGTTGTTTGCCGCCTACTCATGCAAAAAAGAGCCATCCTCGCCCGTAGATTTCACTACGCTGAGGACAACTCTTCTCACAATGACTTCGTCGAGTCATTCGGCAATAAACCCGTTAATTTGCTTCGCAAATAACTAAACAAGTGCATCGGACGCTGCTCCAAGAAGTACAGCACATCCTGATCTGGCGCCAGTAGAATGCCCAGTTGATGATGATCACCGGCAAAGATCCCCCGCTTCAGAAAGCGAACCTCCCCTTGGTCATTCAGAACTTCCAGGCGGCAGAAAGCGGAATTGAGTCCCATAGCCGCATGAAGATCCGTCTTCGTCTTGATCTTGTGCCCATTCACCTTGTGGATGATCTCCCCGATGCCAATACCTAGCTCTTGAGCTGGGCTATTGGGAACAACTGAGAGCACCATAAGCCCTCGCTCCGAGTGGATGTAGAAGGGCGTCTGCTTCGCTTCTACCCATTGGTTGTAGAGCAGCAACCCTTCGTGAAGGGCAATGCTAAGGATCGCGGCAAGGAGCACCAGTGGCGTCCAGTAGTAAGCAGCAACGGCAGCGCCTAACAGAACAAGCCCGTACAAGTAGAGCAGCTTAGCGCTAAAGCGTGCCTGTTTCTTCGGCAGCTTCGAAATCGTCAACTCCGTGAAGCCGATCATCGCGGGGAATGCGAGCATCGTCCAGCCTGCGCTCAAGTTAGAGGCGAACAACGTTTGCCACGGCAAGCCCAGTTCACTGCCTCCAGCCATCGGCACTAGGAGAAACAGAGGAACTGGCCAAAAGCCCTGCAGCTGCTGTGCCCCAATCATTTGCCCGCGCTTGCCTTCCAAGAACAGCGGTGTCGCCATTCGCGCACCTTGGAAACTAACGAGTACCCCTTCCAAGAGATGAAGCACACCTACAATGACTAGCAGCGATGGGATATCTGCGCTTGCGATAGTGTCGAGAATCGTATACGACTCGCTTAGTTGCTCCGCATTTGGAAACCAAGAGAAGATCACTTGAGCAATTCCTAGAATCCCTACTGCATAAGCCAAACATAGGAATCGTATGCGGAATATCATCAGAACAACGGTAATGATCCAGAGCATAATCACGACATTCAGTTGTATGTTGACTCCGACGAAAAGGAGCACAATGGAGGCACCCAACCCGCCTAACCAGCCCCACAGCACCACGCGCCACGTTTCGTTCAACAAGGAATGAAGCCGCGTGTGAAACAGCTTGCGTTCTAATTGGATTTGCTTTCTGTAATGCAACACAATAAAAATGATACCTATATAGTAGAAAGGATTCGTAAACAACTGCCCCACAGCAAGCAGCATTCTGTCCAATAATTGAAACCACACATCCATACGAATCTAGGCTCCTTGAAAAAGAAATAGGAAGGCCGCCTAAGCAACCTTCCTACTCTATTTCGACTGTTAAAGCGTATTTCCTGCCGCGCTACACAATTTCCATTAACTAACGGTCATTATTTCCCAAGCTGCTTCTGAATTTGAAAGACAGCTGCTTTCAATTGCGAGTCATTCTTCGGATCACGAATCTGCGCTAGAATCGCTTTTTCGATTTTGGCAGCTGTGTCCGCATCAACCTCGCCAGTCACCGGCAAATCATTCGTCCGTTGGAACGCTTTGACAGCCAAAGCTGTCTTTTCGCTGAAATATCCATCCGTACGCTCCGGATTGAAACCAATACCAGCAAGCATCAACTGCAAATTTTTCACATCATCGCTGTTGTTGTCTAGTTTCAACACATCTTTCTTCGTCAGAGGAGCTGCTTTGAAATAGGCTGGTTGCTCAATCGGGATATCCGGCGTAATGCCTTTTTTGTGAATCCAGTTCCCATTTGGCGTTAACCATTTGTAGACAGTCATCTTAATGTTGCTGCCATCGCCCATTTCCTTCTCAAACGTCACTTGAACCGTTCCTTTGCCATAGGACGTTTCACCAACAATCTTACTACCTACCGCTTCTTGGAATGCACCTGCAAGGATCTCCGATGCGCTGGCACTTCCTTTATTAATCAACACCGTAACTGGATAATTCTTACCTTTACCTGTAGAAGGTGTTGGCTCACGTTTACCGTCCCGATTCTCCACTTGGAGAATGGAAGCCCCACTCTTCACGAATGGATTCACGATATCAACAACAACATTCAGTAGACCGCCTGGATCATTACGAACATCGATGACGAGTCCCTTCATCCCTTTGGCTTCTAAGTTTTTCAACTCTTCAGCAAAACGAACGGCCGTGTTCGAGGAGAACTGACGAATCTCGATTTTACCAATCTGATCTTGCATCATTTCGCCATAGACCGTTTCAACGTCAATATTGTCTCGAACCACGATAACTTGAACCGGATCTCCTGTTCCTTGGCGGAGTAAATCCAGCTTAGCTTGCGTGCCCTTCGGTCCGCGGATTTTCATGACGGCTTGATTCAAGGTAAGCCCGTCCAACTTGTCACCATTCACAGACAGGACGACATCTTTGGATTGAATGCCTGCTCTCTCGGCAGGTGAACCTTTAATCGGTGATACAATGACGAATTTACCATCCTCTAGCGATACCTCAGCGCCGATGCCTTGGAACGAAGACGTAATACTCTCATCGAATTGCTTCGCTTCCTTCTGATCCATATAAACGGAAAAAGGATCTTCCAATGATTCCAACATCCCGTTAATCGCACCGTTAACCAGTTGATCATGATCAGGCTGTTTCAAATATTTGCTTTCGATTAGCTGAAATGTTGTTGCGATCTTGCTTAAATCCTTGCTCGAAAGACCAGACGAAGCTGAAACAGAGGTAGCTGAACCTCCGGTTGATTGCTCCTTCTGCCCCCAAGTAAAGGAGGGATCAACAATCGTTAATGTGACAATACTGCTTGCAAACATAGCTAACAGAACAAATACAATGACCGTACGACCTTTGAATTGCAAAACGCGTTACACCACCTTTGTACTCAAACCATATTTGAGTTGGACTGTTACTAGTATATGACAAGCCCTTCCTCTTTTATGAGAAAACTTCTAACGAGTTCTTATTTCCTATCGAAGGTACGGTTTTGGATCTCTTGGTACTTCATTCAATCTTACTTCAAAATGCAAATGATTGCCTGTTGATTGTCCTGTAGAGCCCACGCCAGCAATTTTCTGACCGCGCTTCACAACGTCGCCTACTTTCACATAAATCCCATCGTTCATAATATGGCCATATAACGTCCACAGACCATTCCCATGATCGATAATGACGCAATTCCCATAGCCATTCATCCATGAAGCATAAATAATAGAACCATTCTCGGCAGCGAGGATTGGCGTACCTTTCGCTGTACCTAAATCAATCCCTTTATGGTTCTCTGCACGCCCTGTAACGGGATTAATCCGCGCAATGAAGTCAGATGTTAGTGGCGCTTGGGAAGCCAAAGGATACCCTAGCTTACCACCCGAATAAGTGAACGGTGATTTCGCTTTCTGTGCTGCCCGCTTCTTCGCTTGCAAATCTGCCTCTTGCTTCGCCAGTTGTGTGATCATTCTGTCGCTTTCTTCCGAAATTTCCTCGAGCTCTCGCTCCTGCTTGGAAAGGGAAGCAATCTTCACTTCTTTCGCTTTTTCCTTCGCTTGCAGATCATCACGCAGTGCATCCGCTTCCGCGTAAAGCCCTTTCACGTTCTCAAGCTGCTTCTCGGTATCTGCCTTCTTCTGCATAACGGTTTCTTTGTCTTTCATATTCGACTCTAGTATTTCTTTATCTTGATTGACGATAGATTTCAATGCTTCGACTCGATTCAGGAAATCCGAGAAGCTCGTTGCGCTCAGCACTACGTCCATATAAGAAACGAAACCGTTCATATACATCAAGCGAACGCGTGATTTCAGCATATTATCGCGGCTCTCAACACGAGCCTCTGCTTCATCCAATTGCTTAGCGCTCTCTTCCAGGGCGTCCGACACTTGATCAATTTGTTCATTGAGCTGTGTTAGCTTTTTGCTCGCCTCGTTCACCTGGTTGACAAGGGCATTCATATCCTTCGTAGTTTGGTCCTTCTCATTCTGAACTTTCGTGATTTGATTTTGAGCGCTATTGGCCTTCTGTTGCGCTTCCGCCTTCTGCTTCTTAAGCTGCGTCAACTGCTGGTCGATCTTGTCCGTTGCCGAAGCGGCATAACTAGCTGCATGAGGTATAGTAAGCGATATCGCCATACCTAATGTCAAAACGACAGGTAGAATCTTCTTCTTCAAGCACGTAGCCTCCCCATTTTCAAGCGATTGATGCCCCATGTATGGTTTGAATCTCTTACGTTCTGTCTCTAGAAATCTATGAATCTTTGAAAATAAAAAAATAGCGTAGAAGCACAAAAATAAAGCCTTTATAACCGGCTTTCAGAACGAATGGGCTTCAAGGAGTCTCCTCGTTACCAAAGTCCGGTTATAAAGGTTTCCGCTACACGCGGAGGAACTTTCTTACGGAGATGAGGGAACCCCATACCCCAATCACAATGCCTAAGCCAATAAGAAGCACAGTCAACGTTGGTGCAATATCTTCAAATGGTGTTAATTGAATCATCAATAAATTCAAATTCAAGGAGCTCAAGTTGAGCAATTTCCAATAACCAGCAAGAATAATGGCGGTAGGGATTGCAGAACCAATGAAGCCGAGCAGCGCACCTTCAATGAAAAACGGCCAACGAATAAAAGAGTTCGTTGCACCCACGAGCTTCATAATTGAAATCTCACGTTTTCTTGCCAAAATCGTTACTTTGATCGTATTCGCAATCAGAAATACTGCTGTAAAGGAAAGCAACACAACGATACCAATGCCAATCCAACGTGCAATCTTCGTCACTTTAAATAACGCTTCTACGGTTCCTTTACCGTAGTTTACTTTGTATATAGGCTTAGGATCCTTGCCAACGTTAAGCGCTGAGATCTGGTCGGCCACAACCGCCACATTCCGCGGATCATCCACTTCGATCGTAAATGCGTCATTCAGCGGATTGTTATCCCCCTCAAAGCCATCTAGGAGCGCTTTCCCGCTATCCCCTAACTTTTCGCGCAAGTAGACAAGTCCTTCTTCTTTCGAAACAAATTTAATCGTCTTCACTTCAGGAATCGCCTTGATTTGTGTTTCGAGCGCTGTAATTTGATCCTGAGCGGTGTTTACCTCCAGGTACACATTGATCTCAACTTGTTGCTCAATTTGCGTAGCAACATCATTCACATTTAAGGTAATGAGTACGAAAATACCAAGAATAAATAGGGAAATCGCGATGGAGCTAATCGACGCGAACGTCATCCAACCATTTCGCACGACATTTTTCGTACCTTCTCGCAGATGTCGAGAAGCTGTACTAATCTTCATAGCCATATTCCCCCCGGATTTGATCGCGAGCAATAAGGCCATTCTCAATCGCAATCACGCGCTTACGCATCGTATTTACGATTTCTTTGTTGTGTGTAGCCATGACAATAGTAGTACCGCGGAAATTAATTTCCTCCATCAACTTCATAATGCCCCATGATGTTTCAGGGTCCAAATTTCCTGTCGGTTCATCCGCGATAATGACGGAAGGGCTGTTTATTATTGCCCGGGCAATAGCAACACGCTGCTGTTCGCCCCCAGATAACTGCGATGGGAGAGAGTTTGCCTTGTCCTTCAACTTCACGAGCTCAAGAACTTCCATGGTGCGTTTCTTGATTTGCTTCTTAGGAGCCTCAATCACTTCCATGGCGAAAGCTATATTTTCAAAAATCGATAATTTCGGAAGTAAGCGATAGTCTTGGAAAATCACGCCGATATTTCGACGAACATAAGGAATTTTGCGTTGTTTTAGTTTCTCTAAGTTAAATCCATTAACGAAAATTTGACCTTTCGTTGGTCTTTCTTCTCTATACATCAACTTCATGAAAGTAGATTTACCTGCGCCTGAAGGTCCAACCACATAGACGAACTCATTGCGGTCCACTTTTACATTAATACCTCTTAATGCATGGGTCCCGTTGGCGTATGTTTTCCATACGTCCTGCATTTCGATCACAATATCACATCCTAATTATATAGATAGCCTATATCAATTCGACACAAAAGGTGAAAATCCTTCTAAAAACACTTTGAAATTCATGGGGAATACCGTCATTATACCATGCATTGTACATATTTTAGCCGATTCAGGAATCTGTACTAAATTGGCATCGAGATTGATACATATAGAGAGACAGGCCGTATCACATTCGTATGTAAAGGAGTGTCTCTTCATGACACGCTCATTCAGAAACCCCATCCTCTATTTCTCGGTCGCTCTTGGTTTGTTCGTCACGTGCGGCACCGCACTCTACATATATGGATCTCAATCTACCTTCTCCGGGAATGTCACGATTGCTGGCTGGCGTGTGGGCGGAATGTCCTATGCGTCATTTCAGTTAGAATCCGAACAGCGCTTGAAACGACTAGCCGCGTTCCCTGTCCTTTTGCATACATCCTATCCTGAAATTACAGCCAAAGAATTGTCCCTTGGACAACTAGGTATTCGTTATGACAAGAGCCTCCTTACACAATCTCTCAAGCAATTAACTAGTGGATCTCCCTTCGAACGCGCAAAAGCCCGTTGGACCTTGCGAGATGCAAATATCCCTTTGAATGTCTCAGTGGATTCCGCTGCGCTTACGGCCACCGTCAAGGAAACTTGGAAAGAGCTATATACGAAACAGCCTGTTGCCGCCAAGCGTATCCTCCAATCACAAGATCAGGTTGCTTACGAACCCGAGCGAAATGTGCTGCGCATTGATACCGAGCACTTGCAAGAAGAGCTGCAAAGCATCGCTCCTAGCTTAGGTACTCTAACGCATACCGCACCACTAGGGCTCTCATTACCCGTGTACGAGATGAGCCCCTCTGTCACAATGGCATCCTTGAAGCAGCAAGGTATCGATGGCAAAATTTCCGAATTCACGACCTCGTTCCCCCAATCAGGCGAAGGACGCGTTCATAATATACGTGCAACTGCTACATCCATTCAGGATTACTTGATGGCACCTGGCGACACCTTTGATTACAGTAAAATTATTACACAGACAGAAGCCAAATTTGGTTACAAGGAGGCTCCTGTTATTCTCAATGGGGTTCTCGTTCCTGGTATCGGCGGTGGCATATGTCAAGTATCTACAACGCTCTATAATGCCGTCTTGCGCAGCGGTCTTGAAATCGTAGAACGACGTAATCACTCTCTCCCGGTTAGTTACGTCCCTCTTGGGCAAGATGCCACATTCGCAAGCGGCTATATTAATTTCAAATTTCGTAACAATACCCCTAGCTACGTCTGGATTCGTACCATAACGACTGATTCAGCGGTTACCGTGAAACTTTTTGGGCATCAAACGCCTGCTATTACCTATGACATTGCGTCTAAGATCGTAGAAACGATTCAACCTCCGATTAAATATGTGAACAATCCGAGCTTGCGTCCAGGGTTAGAACGCCCTATCAGCACAGGAAAGGTCGGTTACAAGGTTGAGACCTATCGAACCAAACGAGAAAACGGCACAATCGTCAGTACAGAGTTAATCTCGAAAGATCAGTATTCACCAGTACCTACAGTGGTCGCGGCCAATCGTAAAGATCTCCAAACAGAAGACTCTGCACCAAAGCAACCCATGGTGGAAGATGGCGTGAGTACGCTCGCTGTCCAATGATACACAATAATTGTGATGAAATCATGAAGGTCATGTGACTGTAGTTACTACGTCATTATGACTTTTTTCTTTTATGATAAGACTATAGAAAGAGTATTGAAGGAGGCATAACGATGAGCAAAGTAGATTATTTCAAAGAGTTGAACTATCGCCTTCGCGGACTTCCCGAGAAGGAGCGCCAAAATATATTAAAAGTGTACGAAGAATTATTTCAAAAAGCCGTTGAAAACGGCAAGCACGAAGATGAGGTTTCACAGTCTCTCGGCTATCCGCGGGTACCGAACTGGGATGCACAGAAAGAGACACCACCTGCTCAAGAGGAAGTTACTAAGCGCTCAATCGATGCATTCGATGCTGATGTGACACAAGTTGAGGAGATTCCTTATTCGAATGAGGAGTTTGAAGAGGAAGTTAGTCCGAATGCCAAACAACCCGATCCGGCCATCGGACCGAAAATTCCCGTACAAGCCCCAGATGCCTGGGTGCCGCCTGCTTATACACAGCCACCTCAACCGAATTACCCACCTATGTACAATACACCCTACCCACCTTCCTATCCAACGGCAAGACCGGAAAATGGGATTAAGGCGATCATCATTTCGATTATGCTTGGCTTCTTTAATCTCGTATTTGTTGTAGGGCCATGGGTTGGAGTTTGCTCTGCGCTGATCGCCCTGTTCGCTTCCGGTTTCGCTCTTCTGATCGCCCCTGTTATTGGAGTACTTACTAGCTTAGCGGGAACGTCGGGTAGTGACTTCCAGTTCATTTCTTTTACGCTTCTTGCTTGCTTTGGCTTAGGCATCATCATCACGACGCTTAGCACTTGGCTGCTCAAGCAGTTTTTCAAGCTCAGCTGGAAGTACATCCAATTCAACGCCAAATTGATAAAGGGGGCTTAAGCCATGCAACTTAAAGTGAAATTTTTCTTAGTGACCGGCTTTATTTGCCTGGCAATAGGCCTGATTGGAGCGGCCGTGTCTTTCCAGTCCTTGGACTTCGAAACAGGTGCCTCGAACATAGATATCGAGAAGAAAATTGCCGCAGCGAATATTGACACATTAATTATTGAAAATGATATAACAGGCGTAACCTTCGTCCCTAGCAACTCCGATGAAATTAGTGTTCATCTCGTTGGGGCAGCGCGATCGGAATCCGCACAGAACTGCACCATCGAAGCCACAACTGAAGGCACAAATACATGGCGTGTAGGGGTGTGCACGAATACAAAGACACACATTAACTTCGGCTTCGATCTTACTGAATTCAAAAGCTTGTTCAGCGGACAACGCCTTCGTCTACGGACAGAGGTCAGTCTGCCCGACAAGCTGTACAAAGCCATTACCGTTAGCACAGACACCGGCAGCATCAACTTCAAGGAAGTGAAAGCGGAGAAGCTAACTGCTAGTACCGATACCGGGACTATTACGGTTGATCGCTACGAAGGAAAATCAGTGAATCTGCAAACCGACACAGGCAGTATTCATCTTAATGACGGGCAGGGCAATGTAAAACTGAAAACCGATACGGGTTCGATTACAGCGAAGCTCCGTGAGCTTGGTGATACGGTTACGGCTGAATCCGATACGGGATCAGTTCGCATACAGCTGGATCCTGCACCTGCAGATGCAACCTTTGAACTAAGCACAGATACGGGCAGTGCCAGGTTGGATGTGCCAGGTGTGAACGTTCAACAGCCGAACAGACATAATGTAGCCAAAGGTTCTATCGGCAATGGCAGCAAAAAAGTTACAGTACGGACGGATACAGGCTATGTTGAGGTTAAGGGTAGATAATACTCCTGTTTTTATCAGGTACACATCGTTTTTCCAGCAAGAGCCGATTCTAAGGAGTCGGCTTTTTTTCTCGTTCATAAGGAAATAGTTTGAATGATTATTATTTTGTCGAAAAAGAAGGAGTTAAGTCATACATCCCCGAATATACAAAATTATTCAGTTATCCCCTGTATTTATCCAAAAGAAAAGGATACTGTATAAGAAAAAAGAGAAGAGGGGCAACATTGAAAAAAAGTAGAGAAATTCGAGAAGAAGCAAGAAAAGCATTGAAGGGGAATTGGTTTGCAGCCGTTGGGTTGTATCTGATTACCATTCTAATCACAATTCCTTTTGGGGTTGGCAGTAGTTTAACTGAAAACGGTGAGCATTACGTATTATCTATCTTGTTTAGTTTGGGATCCATCCTTCTTTCCGTTATTATATCCACAATTGTATCAACGTACTTTCTTCATGTAGCTAGACAACAGAAACTTGGGTACGCCGACTCGTTCTCATTTGCATTTAAAAATTTCTGGCCATTTTTCAAGTTGACTTTACTAATGGGGCTTAAAATATTGGCTTGGACACTGCTATTTATCATTCCGGGTATCATTGCTTCTTTACGCTACTCGCAAGCCATATACATTAAGCTAGACCAACCAGAATTATCTTCATCGAGAGCCATACGGCTTAGTTCGGAGATGATGAAAGGGTACAAGTGGAAATATTTTTGTTTAGCACTTAGTTTTATAGGCTGGGCACTATTAGTTCCATTTACTTTATTTATCGGAGCATTATGGCTTGGTACTTATTATAATACAGCGCGAGCGGTATTCTACGATATCTTGAATGCGGACAGATTAACTAAAATAACATCATAAAGACAACAAACGCAACAGATAAAGCTCCTCTCGAGCATCCAATGGATGACGGGAAGAGCTTTTTTACGATTTTCTATTGTATAAATCATGTGATATGACTTTGTAATGTCGAAATTTATGAGAAACATGGTTTTCGTTTCCTCGAATTGTAAATATTTTGTCGAAAAAGAGGGATTACAATGATTAGCAAGAATATATACAAAATAATACAGAAAGTAGGTAAATTAACCATATGTTAAAAAGTTTTCAGATGAACATTCAGATGAAGATTGTGACAACATCTCTGCTTTTACTACTTATCCCCATTCTCATCCTCGGCAGTATCTCCTACTATGTTTCTTCCAATGTCACGAATTCCTTGATCGAAAAAGACTTACGGAATGCCGTGCAAATGTCTATCCAACTGATTAAATCCTTCGATGATTCTGTTAAGTCGGGGAATATAACCAAGGAAGAAGCGCAGGAAAAAGTGAAAATATGGATGCTAGGTCCTAAAAGCGATGGGAAAAGACCGATCAATCCCAAGATTGATTTAGGTGAAAATGGATATTTCTTCGTCCTTGATAACAAGGGAACCGAACTTGCACACCCCTCGTTGGAGGGCCAAAACATTTGGGATAAGAAATCGAATGATGGTCAACTTTTCATCCAAGACATGATTCAAAAAGCAGAAAATAACGGTGGATTTACGACCTATATGTGGCCACTGCCCGGCGGTTCCACGAAAGAAGCTATGAAAATTACCTATGCGGAGAAGGACCCACTGTGGGGATGGGTTGTGGCAGCCGGCTCCTATATGCAAGATTATAACGCTGGACAAACGGACATGTTGAATACGATCATAATTACTTTTGTCATTTGTTTGTCAGTCGGTCTGCTGGTCCTCATCCTCTTCGCTAGACATATCTCTAAGCCTCTCGTCCGAGTAGAACGTCAAGCCAGTCAGATTGCGACAGGCAATTTATCGATAGCAGATTTGAATGTGATTAATCGTGATGAAATCGGCAAGCTGGCCCGATCTTTCAATCAGATGAAAGCCTATATCAAGCAACTCGTGTCGCAAGCAAGCTTAAGCTCCGGCGCCTTAAATGAGGAATCTAAGCAAGTCTCACATTCGCTGGATCAAATGGCACAAGCAGCGAATCACATTTCTTCTGTGATGCATGGTGTAGCAGCTAGTACTAACACTCATGCACTTCATGTCGTGGAAAGCTCCTCCGCTATGAAAGAATTGTCCGATAGCATACTGCAGGTCGCATCCAGCTCTTCTATTGCCTTCGATTTATCCGAAAACACGGCATTTGAAGCGGAAAAGGGAAATGCCTATATTCAGCAAGCCAATGCACAAATGCAGGTCGTTAGCTCAACCATGGACAACCTGTCTACTATCATCGACTTACTGCGTGATCGCTCCCAGCAGATTGGTGAAATCGTGTCGATCATCTCCGACATCTCGTCACAAACGAACCTCTTGGCTTTGAATGCATCGATTGAAGCAGCACGTGCCGGAGAACATGGCAAAGGGTTCGCCGTGGTCGCTGGAGAGGTTAAGAAGCTTGCGGAGCGCTCCAAACAGTCCTCGGAGCAAGTCACAGAGCTGATCGAGGGTATCCAAGGTGACATCCTCGGAGCCGTAGATACCATGCACAAAGGTGACCAAGAAATCTCATCCAGCGTAGGGACGCTGCAGGAAACGGGGTTCGCTTTTGAACGCATTCACAGCGCTGTTAAGCAGGTGCTGGGGCAGGTACAGCAAGCAGCCTCAGAAGCTGATCGCATGTCAGCTACCTCTCAACAGATCATGTCATCCTTATCCGAAATGGAGAATTCTGCCGCCCAATCCGCAGGTACCGCACAAACCATATCCGCTTTGACCGAAACACAGCTATCCAGCATCGACGGCATCTCATCCTCTGTGAAAAACTTAAATGACATGTCAGCCCAATTGCAGGATGTTATTCAACAATTTAAGGTATAGGGCGGTTTCCTGCCAAAGTAAAATGAAAAAGCTCTTCTCCTTCATCCACATAGTAATATTCCTTTTAAATAGACAAGGATATTACCATAATGATGACGGGAAGAGCTTTTTTACGTGTCTAATTGAAAATAAACTTATTTGCTTTTCTCTAAGAAATCATGCAACCATGCCTGCGATTCCGCCAGCACCTGCTCTGCGCGACCAATGGCCTCGCTCACTTGATTGCTCGCCGTACCGCCGAACACATTACGTGCGTTCACGACTTGCTCAGGTTGAAGAACGGCATAAATATCGGACTCGAACATCTCGGAGAAAGTTTTGAACTCCTCGATGCTCATATCGAGCAAGTATTTCTTGTTCTGGATGCAATACAGAACTGTTTTGCCAATCACTTCGTGCGCTTGACGGAAAGGAAGCCCCTTGTTCACTAGGTAATCCGCAATGTCCGTTGCGTTCGAGAAATCTTGATTCACAGCTTGGCGCATGCGCTCTGTGTTCACTTTCATCGTGGACACCATCGGAGCAAACAGTTGCAATGCGCCTTGCAGGGTACGAACCGTATCAAACATGCCTTCTTTGTCTTCCTGCATGTCCTTGTTGTACGCCAGCGGCAGCGACTTGAGTACGGTCATCAGACCGAACAAGTTGCCATAGACGCGGCCTGTTTTACCACGGACAAGCTCCGCTACGTCCGGGTTCTTCTTCTGCGGCATGATCGAGCTGCCGGTGCAGAACGCATCATCGAGTTCGATGAACGCGAACTCGGTCGAAGACCAGAGCACCATTTCCTCGCTGAAGCGAGAAAGGTGCATCATGATCATGGACGCGTTGGAGAGGAACTCCAGGATGAAATCGCGGTCACTGACCGCATCCAGGGAGTTCTCGTACACGCGTCCGAACCCGAGCTGCTCCGCTACGAAATGGCGGTCGATCGGGAAGGTCGTGCCCGCGAGCGCGCCAGCGCCGAGCGGCAGCATGTCTACGCGCTTGTAGCTGTCCTGCAAGCGCTCAAGGTCACGCTGGAACATGCTGACGTAAGCCATCAGATGGTGCGCGAACAAGATCGGCTGCGCACGCTGCAGATGCGTATACCCAGGGATAATCGTATCAAGATTAGCCTTCGCTTTCTCAAGTAGAGCTTCCTGCAGCTTGATCAGCAAGCCCACGAACTCAACCACGCGCTTGCGCAGGTAGAGATGCATGTCTGTTGCCACCTGATCGTTGCGGCTGCGGCCCGTGTGCAGCTTGCCGCCGACAGGACCGATCAGGTCGATCAAGGTTTTCTCGATATTCATATGAATATCTTCATTCTGAATCGTGTATTCTAGCTCGCCGCGGCGAATCATAGCCTGCACTTGCAGCAAGCCGTCTTTGATTTTCTCTACATCTTCAGCAGGGAGAATCCCGCATTTGCCCAGCATCGTCACATGCGCCAGACTGCCTTCGATATCTTCCTCAGCCAGCTCTTTGTCGAATGTAATGGAAGCCGTATATTCCTCAACCAATTGGTCGGTTTGTTTCGTGAAACGTCCACCCCAAAGCTTAGACACCGTGTATGACTCCTCTCAACTTTCCAAATTTCTTACGGCAAGGCACACATCCGCGCCGCTCTGAATAGCCCAAAGGCTTTCCTCGAGGGAAAGCCAGTAGTTAAGCTCTTATTTCTTCGCGTTTTGTTCCACGCCGGAACCAACTTTCAAGCGCAGTGCATTCAAGCGGATAAAGCCTGTTGCATCGCCTTGATCGTAAGCTTTCGTAGGATCCGCTTCCATCGTAGCGATATCCGGATTATATAGGGAAACTGGGCTTTT
Source organism: Paenibacillus sp. Soil766 (assembly GCF_001428105.1). Lineage (GTDB taxonomy): Bacteria > Bacillota > Bacilli > Paenibacillales > NBRC-103111 > Paenibacillus_E. The sequence goes on from NZ_LMSJ01000024.1 coordinate 58,460, forward strand.
CACGCCAGCGCCGATTACGTTACCTTTGTATAGTTTCAAGCGAACTGTACCGGATACGTTCTTTTGGCTCTCGGACACAAGCGCTTGAATCGCCAAACGCTCAGGTGCGAACCAGAAGCCGTTATAGACAAGAGATGCATATTTCGAAATTAAGGAATCACGAAGGTGCATAACGTCGCGGTCCATCGTCAAGGATTCCATTTTGCGGTGAGCGGTGAAAAGAATCGTACCCCCCGGTGTCTCGTACACGCCGCGGCTCTTCATACCGACGAAACGGTTCTCAACCATGTCCACACGGCCAATACCGTGTTTGCCGCCAAGTTCGTTCAACGTTTCCATCACTTCAAGCGGGGAAAGCTGAGTGCCATTAATCGCTACGCAATCACCAGCTGCGAACTCAAGCTCGATGTACTCTGCTTGGTCTGGCGCATCCTCTGGGTCTACGCTGAGCACGAACATGTCTTTGTTGGACGTTGCAGACGGATCAAACCATGGATCTTCCAACATGCCGCTCTCGAAGGAGATGTGCAGCAAGTTGCGGTCTGTCGAATAAGGCTTCGCAGCGGATGCCGTTACTGGAATGTTATGCTTCTCTGCGTAAGCTATCATTTCTGCGCGACCCGGGAACTGCTCGCGGAACTCTTCCAAACGCCAAGGCGCGATCACGGAAATCTCAGGCGCAAGCGCCGCTGCCGTTAGCTCGAATCGCACTTGGTCGTTACCTTTACCGGTTGCGCCGTGAGCAATCGCTGTTGCGCCTTCAGCGCGAGCGATTTCAACCATGCGCTTCGCGATCAAAGGACGCGCGATGCTCGTGCCAAGCAGGTATTGCCCTTCATATAGAGCAGCCGCTTGGAACATCGGGTTGATGAAATCTTTCGCGAACTCAGCGCGAAGATCGTCGATGTAGATTTTGGATGCGCCGGTTGCCAATGCTTTTTCTTCCAAACCGTCAAGCTCATCCTTTTGCCCAATATCCGCTGTGAATGCAATGATTTCTGCGTCGTACGTTTCTTTTAACCATTTGAGGATAACTGATGTATCCAACCCGCCTGAATAGGCGAGTACGATTTTTTCCTTAGCCATGTCTACGCTTCGCTCCGTTTCTACACTCTCATTTATAATCTATATCATTGTCGCGGCCATAATGGCCTTTTGCGCATGAAGACGATTCTCTGCTTGGTCAAAAATAATGGAATGCGCGCCGTCGATAACACCCTCGCTCACTTCTTCCCCGCGATGTGCAGGCAAGCAGTGCATGAACAAGTAATCCTGCTTCGCATATTTCACGAGAGCTTCGTTAACTTGGAAGTTTTTGAACGCGATTTCCCGCTCCTGCTGCTCCGCTTCTTGACCCATGCTCGCCCATACATCCGTGTAGATGATGTCTGCATTCTCAATCGCTTCGCGCGGATCGTTCGTCACGAGCAAGCTTCCGCCGGATTGTGCCGCATTTTCCTTGGATTGACGGATCACTTCTTTATCGGACTCATAGCCCTCTGGGGAAGCCACCGCGAAATCCATCCCTAGCTTACTAGCGCCCATCATCAAGGAGTGCACCATGTTGTTGCCATCGCCGATATAGGCGACTTTGATGCCTTTCAAGCGGCCTTTTTTCTCCAAAACGGTCTGATAATCCGCCATAACTTGGCAAGGGTGCGCATGGTCAGTTAATCCGTTAATAACGGGCACTGTCGCCCCGCGCGCCAAATCGATCACCTTGCGGTGCTCGTACGTACGAATCATGATTCCGTCCAAATAACGGGACAAGGTTTGAGCGGTATCCCATACCGTCTCTCCGCGGCCCAGCTGCAAATCATTTTTGCTCAAGAAAAGCGCTTGACCGCCAAGTTGGTACATCCCTACTTCGAAGGAAACACGCGTACGCGTGGAGGATTTCTCAAAAATCATGCCCAGCGTTTTACCAGCTAGTACCGCATGAGGCTCTCCCACCTTCTGCTTGCGTTTCAACTCAATCGCGTATTGAATCAGATACTCCAATTCTTCCGCTGTATAATCAATCAAAGCAAGAAAATCCTTGCCCTTCAACTGGGCAGCCAGTTCCTCTTGGACCGTGCTATTCATGTCATCCAACCTCTCTACAATTAACTTCGGTTAGACACCGCTGATCGTGGATGCCTTCTGGGAGAGGACACCGCACACCACATCTAACGCTTGATCTAAATCTTCTTGCGGTATTGTTAACGCTGGCACCAAACGAATCACGTTAGGTCCTGCTGGGATAACCAACACACCTTGCTTATGAATTTCGCTAATGATTTCGGCACTCGGCTGTGTACATTCAATTCCAATAAGAAGGCCGATACCACGAATGCTTTTCACTAACGGATTGCCCGCCAGCTTGCTCTCTAGCTTCTTCACTGTATACGCGCCTAACTCTGCTGCACGCTCTGGCAATTGATTATCGAGAATGGTACTTAATGTAGCATGAGCCGCTGCCGTTGCAATTGGTGTACCACCGAACGTGGAACCGTGACTGCCTGCGCTGAACGCATCTGCCAAGTACCCTTTAGCCAGCATCGCCCCGATTGGGAAGCCACCGCCAAGACCTTTAGCTAATGAGAAAATGTCCGGCTCTACGCCATAATGCTCATAGGCAAAAAGCTTACCCGTACGCCCTACGCCCGTCTGGATTTCATCTGCGATCAGGAGTAGATTGTGCTCTTTGCATAGTGCAGCCAATTGTTTCACAAACTCTGGATCCGCCGGCAATACGCCGCCTTCCCCTTGCACGAACTCGAGCATAACCGCACAAGTACGGTCGTTCACGAGTCTGCGAACAGACTCAATGTCGTTAAAATCGGCATAGACGAAACCTTCTGGAAGTGGAAGGAAGCCTTCCTTTACTTTGTCCTGGCCTGTCGCTGTTAATGTAGCAATCGTACGCCCATGGAAGGACATGTTGAACGTGATAATCTCGTAGCGACCGTTGTTCAGCACTTTTTGCGAGTAGCGACGTGCGATTTTGATCGCAGCCTCGTTCGCTTCCGCTCCTGTGGAACAGAAAAACACAGCATCCGCACAGCTATTGTCCGTCAATAAGCCAGCCAATTTTTCCTGATTCGGAATATGAAATAGATTACCCACATGCCATAGCTGATCCAGCTGTTCGATCAATTTCTCTTTTACCCCTTGAGGCGCATGCCCGAGAGCCGCAACTGCGATCCCGCTCATCACATCGATGTATTCCTTGCCCGTGTCATCCCACAGTCGGCTGCCTTCACCTTTCACTAGCGTAATTGGATATCTGGCGTAGGTTGGAAATAACGAGCTTTTCCCTTGTTCTGTCATGTACATTCCCTCCTTATAGGGTTAATTAAATTACCGTACAATGCGCGTGCCGATGCCTTCGCCTTTCAGCACTTTACTTAACACGTTCGGTTCGGAACCGTTCACGATAACCACTTCCTGCACTTGCCCTTGTATACAAGCAATCGCTGCACGAACCTTCGGGATCATGCCGCCATAGATGTCGCCACTTGTAATCATTTCTTCAATTTGCGCTACGCTGACGACAGGGAGCACTTGCTTCTCGCCATCCACAACTTTCATGATGCCAGGAACATCGGTCACAACAACCATCTGCTCCACGCCAAGATGAGAAGCCACAGCACCAGCCGCTGTATCAGCGTTAATGTTGTAGCGTTGTCCGCCATCTGCGCCTAGTCCTACCGGTGCGATTACCGGAATGTAACCCATTCCGACGATGCCTTGAATCAGCTCCGCATTCACCTTCGTCACATCGCCTACAAGACCAACTTCATGGCTGTTCGCTACCGGCTTCGCTTCGATTAAATGTCCATCCACACCGGACAATCCAAGCGCCTTCGCGCCTGTTAATTGAATACGGCGTACGATTTCTTTGTTAATCTGACCGGATAGCACCATTTCAACTACATCGAGCACCGCTTCAGAAGTTACCCGCAGCCCGTTTACGAAGCCAGACTCAATGCCTAGCTTTCCTAACGTATCCGAAATCGCAGGACCGCCGCCGTGAACGATGACTGTTACGATACCCTCAGCTTGAAGCCGCTGCATGTCTTCAAAAAAACTTGTTGGCAACGCTGCAAGCGTGCTGCCTCCGCATTTCATCACAAAGCAATTGTTCCCCACTGCTCTTCCCCCTTACGTCCGATATGCCGCATTAATGCGGACATAATCATAGGTCAAATCGCAGCCCCAACCCGTTGCTTTGCCTTCGCCCATATGTAAATTCACATGAATTTGAATCGTATCTGTTTTCAAATAAACCAACGCCGCCTCCTCGTCAAACTTCACCGGACGCGACTGCTCCAGCACTGCGATATCGCCGAGGCGAATATCGACTGTGTTCACGTTCACTGGCTGCCCGGAGTAACCGACGGCCGCAATGATCCGGCCCCAGTTCGCGTCAGCGCCGTATACGGCGGACTTCACGAGGCTCGATCCGATGATCGACTTCACGATCTTACGCGCTGCATCGTCGCTCTCCGCGCCGATAACCGTCGTCTCGATCAGCTTCGTCGCGCCCTCGCCGTCACGTGCAATCGCTTTGGCGAGATATTCGCCAACGTATTGGAACCCTGCCGCGAAAGCTTCCCAATCCGGGTGCCCCGGATGCAGGGAGTCGCCGCCGGCCAAACCGCTTGCCATCACCACGACCATGTCGTTGGTGCTAGTGTCTCCGTCAACGGTAATCATGTTGAACGTGTTATCTGTAATCCTGCTTAGCAACAGCTGCAGGTATTCGCTCTCAATCGCCACGTCGGTTGTCATGAAACCGAGCATTGTCGCCATGTTCGGGTGAATCATCCCCGAACCCTTAGCCGCTCCGGCAATGTGAACCTCTTTGCCGCCAACGACAAGACGGACGCACGTCATCTTCTGCACGAGATCCGTCGTCAGGATCGACTGGCAGAAGTCTTCGCCGCCGTCCAGCTTGATCTTCGCAGGCAATTGCTCGATGCCGCTCAGCACTTTGCCCATCGGCAGAAGCTCGCCGATGACGCCCGTGCTCGTTACGCCAACGTGGTGCTCTGCCACGCCAAGTGCCTTCGCACTTGCCGCGCGCATCGCGCGAGCGTCGTCTTCGCCTTGCTGGCCGGTACACGCGTTCGCGTTGCCGCTGTTCACGATCATCGCCTGCAGCTTGCCGCTGTGAGCGATGCTTTCTTGCGTCACGCGCAGCGGTGCCGCTTGGAACGCGTTCAGCGTGTAAACGCCAGCCGCTGAAGCCGGTACATCACAGAGGATTGCGCCAAGATCATAGCGCTCCGTCTTCTTGAGTCCGCAGTGCAATCCGCCTGCGCGAAAGCCCTTCGGTGTTGTTACAGTGCCCTCTGGCACGACAGTGAAGCTAACTTGGTCCGACATGGTCGTCTACTCACCTATCCTCATCTTCTAGTTATGGATATACCGGTGCGAACAACAACCCTGTCGTTTCGTCCCAGCCTTGCATCATATTTAAGTTCTGAATCGCTTGACCTGCAGCGCCCTTAACAACATTATCGATAACCGATACGATCGTAACACGCCCTGTACGCTCATCCACCGCGAAGCCGATATCACAGTAGTTCGAGCCCATAACTTCCTTCGTTGAAGGATATTTCCCAAGCGGGCGAATCCTTACGAATTTACGGCCTTCATAGTACTGACGATACTTTTCGATAAACTCTTCAGCTGTATGTTCACCTGTGAGTGTCGCATACATCGTCGCCATAATCCCGCGTGTCATTGGCACAAGGTGCGTCGTGAACGTCGTTACAACCGGTTTCCCTGCAATGCGACTCAGCGCTTGCTCAATTTCCGGGATGTGTTGGTGCTTATTTATTTTGTAAGCCGATAAATTCTCATTAACTTCAGAGTAATGTGCGCCTAAGCTCAAACCTCGACCCGCACCGGATACGCCAGATTTCGCATCGATGATTATCGTGGACGGATCAATCCATCCCGCTTCAACCGCAGGAATAAGTCCTAACAGCGTCGCTGTTGGGTAACAGCCTGGGTTAGCAATCAGATCGCTGCCCTTCACTTCGTCCCCGAACACTTCAGATAGACCGTAGATCGAGCGTGCCAAAGCTTCTTCGGAAGCTGCCGGCTTTTTGTACCATTTTTCATAATCGCTAGCGGACTTCAGTCTCAAATCCCCCGAAATATCAATCACCTTCAGGCCCGCTTCGACCAGTTTAGGCGAAAGCCCCGCGCTCACACCTGCCGGCGTAGCTAGAAACACAACGTCTGCTTTGCCAGCAATCAACTCAACATCAAGGACATCGAGGATATCCACGACCACTTCCTGCAAATGTGGAAAATGCTCCGCAAGCGGCGCTCCTGCATTCGAAGTTGAAATAACGGATGTAATCTGTACAAGTGGATGCGCCTGCAAAAGACGAATCAATTCCGCACCACCGTACCCTGTTGCTCCAATAATAGCCGCTCTAATGCTCTGACTCATTCCCATGACCTCCCGATGTTCCGAAAATATATGTATTATTATACATTCGTATACATAATAATTCAATGAATTTTTTTACGCTCTGGCTTTAGCCAAAAATGCTGTTCAGTAAGGATTTTCAAGGCTTTTATTCGGTAAAATCGAATTTATTTTAGTTAACTGAATAGTCTGACTATATCGAGTTATATACACATTATGCATCAATTTTCGCAAGTCGTGCATAAAACAAATCGCACTCACCGCCATGATTTCTTCCGTTGCCTTTCGCCTAACCTTACTCATTATCCCAAAGACTATAGTCAGAAGGCAAATTATGTTAGTTAACTTAGAGTTATACACATTTGTACACAGGCGTTGTGTATAAGTTCGGGGATTACGCACAAATTGCCAACAAGTTATCCACAAAAAAAGACTATCAGGTTTTCAATCTCCTGACAGTCCTCCTGCGTAGATGAAGCAACTTCCGTTGTCTTATTCGTATTCTCTACGCGTGGCGCTTAAACCCTTCCCCCAACACTTCATTCGTTTCACTCAAAATTACAAAAGCTTGAGGATCCACGGATTGCACCAGTGTTTTTAACCGACTGACTTCATTCTGTTTCACGACCACCATCATGACCGTCCGCGATTCACCCGTAAATCCGCCTGATCCGCTGAGTTCGGTTAGCCCGCGATCCAAATCATACAAAATCGCCTTCCGAATAGCATCCGTATGATCTGAAATAATAAAGGCCACTTTGGCATAGTTGAATCCGAGCTGCACGATATCAATCGTTTTGGTCGTCACAAATAAGCCAATCATCCCGTACAACGCATTCTCAGGGGTAAACACCAGCGCTGAGCTGATAATCACTAGACCATCGAATATGGCAACAGAGAAACCGAGGCTTAAGCCGGAGTATTTATGCAGAATTTGAGCAGCCAAGCCAAGTCCACCTGTAGAGCCACGCCCTTTAAATACGATACCCAGACCAAGTCCCACACCGATCCCCCCATACACAGCGGCTAGGAGAGGATTATGTGTAGGTACACCTAAGTGACTCGTTATGAGTACACAGAATGGGAAAATAATCGATCCGACGATCGCCTTAACGCCAAATTTCTTACCAATCAGCCATATCGCTAACACTAAAATGGGAATATTCAGCGCCCACTGCGTGTACGCGGGGTTGATGTTGGTCACTTTCTGCAAAATGGTAGAAATCCCCGAGACGCCGCCTGTTGCGATTTGGTTCGGGTTGAGGAAGCTGTTAAAGCTTGCTGCCATGATCAGTGATCCGAATATGAGTAGTATGTATTCAAAAGCGGTATGGCTCGGACTTCCGATCTGTATGCGTGGTTCTCTTCTGGCCACAAACGCGCCCTCCTTTTATACATGAAAAATCCTACACCCATTAGGTGTAGGATCAACGTTTATGACACAATGCATGCACAGGCACTCCAAATTAGCTGCCGAGGCATGCAAAGAATCCTGTTTAACTGTGATACAACGTTACTCTGGCTTGCGAATTTGATGGCGTAGATACGCATCAATGAAAGTATCGAGATCGCCGTCCATCACGGCACCAACGTTCCCTGTTTCCGCTGAAGTCCGGTGATCCTTCACCATACTGTACGGATGGAAAACATAGGAGCGAATCTGGCTGCCCCACGCAATATCCGACTGCTCGCCGCGAATCTCGGCTAGGTGCTTCAATTGCTCTTCGATCTTCCGCTCATAGAGCTTGGAGCGAAGCATCTTCATCGCTTTCTCGCGGTTCTTGATCTGCGAGCGCTCTTGCTGACAGCTCACCACAACGCCGGTCGGAATGTGCGTAATCCGCACAGCCGAATCCGTGGTGTTGATGTGCTGACCGCCGGCGCCGCTTGCGCGGTACGTATCGATCTTGAGATCCTCGGAGCGGATCTCACCTACGTCGGTGTCGTCTTCGATCTCTGGCATCACGTCACACGATGCGAACGAGGTATGACGACGGCCAGAGGCGTCGAACGGCGAGATGCGGACGAGCCGATGCACGCCCTTCTCTGCCTTCAAGTAGCCGTAGGCGTTGAAGCCTGTAATCTGCAGCGTGACACTCTTCACACCGGCTTCGTCGCCGGGCAAATAGTCGAGCACCTCGACTTTGTAGCCCCGCTTCTCCGCCCAGCGGCGGTACATCCGCAGCAGCATCTCTGCCCAATCCTGCGACTCGGTACCGCCGGCGCCTGGATGCAGCTCTAGGATCGCATTCAGCCGGTCGTACGGCTGATTGAGGAGCAAACCAAGCTCGAAGGACTCGAGCTTCTTGACGAGCGCCGCGATGCCGACTTCGATGTCTTTGACGAGATCAGCATCGCTCTCTTCTTCTTCGAGTTCGACCATGACCTGAATATCCTCGAACGAGTTCGTGAAGCCTTGAAACTCCTCCACGACACTCTTGATCACGTTGAGTTCAGCGATCGTCTTCTGAGCACGTTCATTATCGTCCCAGAAGTCTGGCGCACCCATTTTTTCCTCAAAATCCCCGATGGCTTCTAGCTTATGATCTAAGTCAAAGAGACCCCCGTAATTCGGTTAGTCGCTTCGCTGTTTCTCTTAAGTCTTGTTTCACTTCTGGTTCTAGCATGTTGTACACCTCGTTTATTCTGCTTGCATGTACCTAGACAAGTTGTTTAGTCGCTTACATACCTTGCCCGTGGCACTGCTTGAACTTCTTGCCGCTGCCGCAAGGGCAAGGGTCGTTGCGCCCAATACGCTGCTCTTCATCGCGTACGAGCGGTTTTTTGCCGCCAGCTTCATTCTTCGTGTCAACAGCCTGACCCTCTGCTACTGCTTGGCGCTCCAGGTTGCTCTGTACGTGTGCTTTCATAATGTACATCGCGACTTCTTCGCGAATGTTATCGATCATCTCTTGGAACATTTCGAAGCCTTCGAATTGGTACTCACGAAGTGGATCTGTACCGCCGTATGCACGTAAGTGAATACCTTGACGCAGCTGATCCATCGCATCGATGTGATCCATCCATTTGCTATCTACCGCACGGAGCGCGACTACTTTCTCAAATTCACGCATAAATTCAGCGCCAATTTCCGTTTCACGCTCATCATACCGTTTGCTCACAAGCTCTTTGATCAGCTCAATGATCTCATCTTGCTCTTTACCCCAAATGGTTTGATCAGTAATTTGTGCATCGTCGTGCAGCAAATTGTTATTCACAAAGTTCGCAACTTCTTGCAGTTCCCACTCTTCTGGGATTTGCTCCTCAGGACAGTGTGCTTTCACGATGCGCTCGATGACGGCGCCGATCATACCCTCGATGACTTCGCGGATATTCTCGGACTCCAGCAGCTCGCGGCGCTGTTTATATATAATCTCACGTTGTTGATTCATGACATCGTCATATTGAAGGACGACTTTACGCACGTCGAAGTTGTTACCCTCAACGCGTTTTTGAGCGGATTCCACGGCACGGGAGATCAATTTGCTTTCAATTGGTTGATCTTCTTCCATTCCGAGACGATCCATCATTGCCATAATATTCTCAGCGCCGAATCGTTTCATCAACTCATCTTCAAGAGAAAGGTAGAATTGTGAGGAACCAGGGTCACCTTGACGTCCTGCGCGTCCACGCAGCTGATTATCAATCCGTCTGCTCTCATGACGTTCAGTACCTATGATATGCAAGCCGCCAGCATCATGTACGCCTTCTCCAAGCACAATGTCCGTACCACGGCCTGCCATGTTCGTTGCAATCGTGACGGAACCTGGTTGACCTGCACGTGAAACGATTTCCGCTTCTTCAGCATGGTACTTGGCATTCAATACTTTATGTTGAACACCTTTCTTCTTGAGCATTTCGGAAAGTCTCTCCGAGTTCTCGATCGATACCGTACCGACTAGCACTGGCTGATTCAGCTTATGTCGTTCTAGGATTTGCTCAACGACAGCTCTGAACTTACCGTTCTCTGACTTATACACCACGTCCGGTAAATCCTTACGAATCATTGGACGGTTGGTCGGAACGATAATAACTTCAAGGCCGTAAATTTTCTTCAACTCTTCTTCTTCCGTCTTCGCCGTTCCCGTCATTCCCGCTAGCTTGCGGTACATACGGAAATAGTTCTGGAACGTAATCGTAGCGAGTGTCATGCTCTCATTCTGAACTTTCAGTTGCTCTTTCGCCTCAATGGCTTGGTGCAACCCATCACTATAACGACGACCTGTCATGATACGGCCCGTAAATTCATCAACGATCATAACTTCTTCTTCTTGAACAACATAGTCCACGTCACGTTTCATAATGAAACGAGCTTTGAGCGCTTGCGTGATGTGGTGGTTGATGTTTACATTTTGATGATCAAATAAGTTCTCAATACCAAAAGCTCGCTCACCTTTCGCCACGCCCTCTTCCGTTAACGCGACAGCACGCACTTTGATATCGATTGTGTAGTCTTCTTCTTCTTTCAGCGTCGAAACAAAACGATCCGCCGTAAAGTACATATCTGTCGATTTCGCAGCTTGTCCCGAAATAATCAATGGCGTTCTCGCTTCATCGACTAGAATGGAATCCACCTCATCGATAACCGCATAGTACAGCGGACGTTGAACCATCTGCTCTTTGTACAACACCATGTTGTCACGCAGGTAGTCAAACCCGTATTCGTTATTCGTGCCATACGTAATATCACAAGCATAAGCAGCTTGCTTCTCTTCATGAGACAAATCATGCAAGTTAACCCCAACGGTTAAACCGAGGAACTCGTAAATTTGACCCATTTCGCCGCTATCCCGCTGTGCCAAGTAGTCATTGACGGTAACAACATGTACGCCTTTACCAAGCAAAGCATTCAAATAAACAGGAAGTGTTCCAACTAGCGTTTTCCCTTCCCCAGTTCTCATCTCTGCGATACGGCCTTCGTGCAACACCATACCCCCGATAAGTTGAACGTCATAATGACGTTTCCCTAATACACGGATACCAGCTTCTCTGACTACTGCAAAAGCCTCAGGCAATAGATCATCGAGTTCTTCGCCTTTTTCAAGACGTTCTCTGAATTCGATTGTTTTCCCTCTTAACTCTTCATCAGTCAGCGGTTTAATACTGGCTTCAAGCTCGTTGATGTAGTCAACGGCCTTGAGCATCCGTTTAATCTCCCGATCATTGGAATCACCAAAAATTTTCTTCACTAGTCCTAGCATCGGTGAACCCCTTTCCCTTACATTCGTATCCTTAAATTGTACCACTTATGACAGTCTTGTCGCAACAAACGAGCCTTCTCTTCCTTCTAAAACCTATAGAAATAGGACTTAAAAACCATGCTCTTCGTATTTCTTAGTATGAAATGGAGACGCCGCTAACATGCATAGCCAGGTTTATGACTTTATGCGCCAAAATAAACGGCTACGCCGTCCTTCGAGGACGGGAGCGTTTTATGGAGAAATATAGCCAAATTATTAGGTGAAACTTATAAATTCATATATTTTAAAGGAAAGAGCTTAATCCGATGATATCGAATTAAGCTCACTTGATCATTTTGTATAGGAATGTCGATTAATGTATTAGGCAATTTGTTTATGCATTACATCGCTGGTTCGATTAAACCGTACTTACCGTCGTCCCGTTTGTAGACCACATTGACTGTGTCTGTCTCCATGTTCGAGAATACAAAGAAGTTATGACCCACCATGTTCATCTGGAGAATCGCTTCTTCCACGTCCATCGGCTTCAAAGTGAAGCGTTTGTTACGCACGAGTTCGAAGTCCTCTTCTTCTTCCATATAGGAAGCTGCCGCGACTTCTGCCTTGAACAAATCACGTTTGCCGCCATCTTGGCGAATTTTACGATTCGTCTTGGTCTTATGCTTACGAATTTGACGCTCTAGTTTGTCCACAACCAGATCAATGGATGCGTACATGTCGGTGTTGCGTTCTTCTGCTCTCAGTAGCACGCCGCCTGTTAATGGGATGCTTACCTCGATGGCTTGAAGACCTTTAACCACGCTTAGCTTTACTTGTACATCAGATGTAAGGGGAGCTTCAAAATACCTCTCTAGTCTATTCAACTTCTTGTCAACATAGTCTCCGAGGGCTTCAGTAACTTCAAGGTGTTCTCCGCGAATGCTAATTTCCATAGTTAAACATCTCCCTTCCTTCTCACATTATACTACATTCCACTCCAACTTCATAATTCCTTTAAATTCCGAGCTAATCTTCTAGATAAAATATAAAAAACACCCCAGAGTATATTTCTCCAGGGTGATCTTGTTCATCGTTGTATGCGATGGCACAATATGTGCCAAAAAATTATAATCTGCTTACGTTGGCAGCTTGTGGTCCGCGTGCACCTTCTACGATGTCAAACTCAACAGCTTGACCTTCGTCTAGCGTTTTGAACCCTTCGGACTGAATCGCTGAGAAATGCACGAATACATCCCCACCATCTTCGCGCTCGATGAACCCATAACCTTTTTCTGCGTTAAACCATTTTACTTTACCTTGCATATCGTACACAATCCTTTCGTTTTAAAAAATGTAAATGATAAGAGCAAAAAATGAAAACCCTTACATTTTGACTATACCACCTACCCGCTTGACCTGTCAATTTCTAACTTTTAATAAAAATAAATATTCAGAAAATTCAAGTATTTACATGCCGTGGATAACTGCGTTATTTGTAGAATCCTGTCGTGACGGGCTTTTTTACATTTTATTAACAAAGTTATTCACAGGTTTATGCACATTATCCACAGACCGAATAAAGGGCATTATGGATAACTCGAAGTTCTGGGGGCATTTATTCACATGTTGGGGTCAGAACAGATTGTTTATCCACGGACTGCTGTAGGCGGTTGAGGAAAACAGGGGATAAAAGAAAAAAAACCTTTGCCGCGGCAAAAGGTTTCTGTGGATAGTACTACTTTTTCTTGTCGAAGAAGTAACTTTCCTGGGTATACATATCCGAAGGGTTCGATTCATAAGCATTTCTTTGTGTCGTCGCTTGTTGAAAACTCTTTATTTTGAGAGAGGCTTCGTTTCGCAAAAAGGTTATTTTCCTGACTATTGCAGGATCATGCTGCAATAATCGGTTGACAACAACCTTATGCTTCTCAAGCAGGGGTGTAGTCCGCTCAGCGTCCTTTATTTTAGCGATGATCTCGTCCCTTTGTTCTACGAACTGTTCAACAACTAAGTAATCAGCTTCTTCCATTTCGCTCAAAAAATGTTGCGTACATTCTTCAAGCTGCCTGATCAACTCATCCATGCATAGTTCCCGTTGCTTTCGCACTTACAGCAATTTTATTTGCTTCCATCCATGTGCTCTTGAGCTCTTGCAAATAGCCAAGTACTTCTTCAGCCGACGTCATTGATTTGTGCATGTTAGCTTCAAGCAAACGGAACTCGATATAATCATACATAACAAGAAGGTCCTGGGAGATCGGTGCATTTAGATCAAGAGTAATGATAAACTCCTTAATAATATCTTGCACTTTAATCACATTACGATTGGCTTCCTCATAGTTATTGACCTTCAACGCCTCAATAAATTGTTTGCAAAATCGAATCGCTCCATCGCAAAGAAGAATCAAGAGCTGTGCAGGTGTAGCTGATTGGATGGTGGTTTCGAGATACTTATTCTGCTGAGGCTGAATCATCAAAGATCCTCCTTTAGGTTCATTTTAACTCCCAGCAAACTGCGCTAAAGAAGCGCTCTGAGAATTGTACTTGTTCATCGCAGTTTCCATTGCAGTGAATTGTTTGTAGTACTGATTTTCAATGTCAGTTAGCCGGCTTTGCCAAGTACTGATCTCCTTGTCAAGACGTGTCATTTGCTTACCAATATCATAATTGGATAACAAGCTAGAAGAAGTACCTGCCTTTGTCTTCAACTTACTAAGTACGCGGTCTGCGGCATCTGAAATTCGAACAGCAACGCCATCTCCCCCAGTGCTGCTTGCATTTCCGTCATTACTAGTAAATAAGCGCATCACAGCCTCAGGGTCCTTCGCCAACGCTTCCTTCAGTTTGGACTCATTGATATAGAGTTTCCCTTTCTCTGAATAATCTAGCGTAGTTATCCCTACATCGCTTAACTGCCGATAATCACCACTAGATACCCCTGTAACTGATTGATACCAATCTGATCGGAATTCAGATACAGCGTTGGACAAGATAGAATCGTTGCGCAACATCCCGCTCTTCGCTTTGTTCTCCCAGAGTGTTATCTGAGATTCCTCCATTGCTTCCTTCTGTTCATCCGTCAATGGGGAATAGGCCCTATAGCGCTCTTCGGATATTTCGGCATTCACAGCGCCCAACACTTCATTATACTTATCAACGAAGGATTTAATTGAATTGTAAACCGTGTCAACATCTTGGTAAACCGTTAGGTTGACATCCGTATTCGTGGCCTTCTTCGCCGTAATGTTGATTCCGTTGATCGTGAACGTATTGGATGCAAACTCTACATCCACTTCATTATATTTGAGCATAACGTTTTTACCCTTAGCGCTGACTTGAGTATAATTCAGACGAGTAGGATCTGCTTCACTATCCACAGTATTGGGAAGATCATCAGGGTCGTTAATACCTGCAATCAAACCCAAAGAAGTAAGAATGTTTGTCGAATCACTGGTTTGGTCGGAGAAGCTAAAATGCTTACCTTCATCAATGGCTGGTGTCAAAACGTCGTCGCCTTTTGGCGATGTTAAAATTAATTTACCAGTAGCACTATCCAATTGAGCGTTAACACCACCGATTGTCCCTAAATCCGAAGCGTTGATCTTATTAATTAACGAGCTAATGGTTGTTGTGCTGGAAATTGTAAAATCATAGTTTTTAGATCCATTTCCGTCTACATCGTATGCAATACGAAACGTTTGATCTGCCTTAAGACTACTGTTGATAACTTTATTCGTATCCGTAGCCATTGTCAAAAAGAGAGCGCCTTTGACAGAGGTACCAGTGGGGGTTTTCGTCGGCAATCCAAGTGCACTCACAAGGTCTTTAGAATCGCTTGTTAGATCACTGAAAGTGATTGGTTTGTTACTATCAGGCTTATTAAAAGTGAGGGCTCCTGTTGTACTGTCAAGCCCTGCAACAATACCCGTAGCTTTCAACTCAGTATTCAAATCATCGATTAGGCCGCCTATCGTAGTGTTCTTATCCACACTGAATTCATAGTTAGATCCGTCATACCCAATACGGAGTTTCTGAACTGTCGCTCCCAATGTGGCATCAATCTTTTTAGTGAGATCAGGCACCGGAGATTTGAACTCTGCGGTTCCAGTTACTTGCTCCCCAATTTTAGGGCTCGATCCACTCAGCTTTAACACATTGTTAACAAAATTCGCATTCTCTGAATTCAATTCCACCTTAGAATTCACACCCGTGTTGCTGGATACAAAAAAGAAGCGCTTCATTGTATCATCAAAACTGACTTTTACCCCTGTAAGTGTGGACTTGCTATTCACACTGGATACAAAAGTTCCTATCGTAGCCTCATTGTCAATTTCAATTGTAGCTGTTCCCTTCTCGCCAGCAATCGTAAACTTGAAATCAGCTCCTATACTTGCATCCACAGAATTAATTTTGGAAGCAGCGGTTACAGATGCTCCCACAGAACTTGTTGAAGTAATTGATGCAGACTCGGCTAATTGGGATATGTTAAGCTTATAGATCCCATCTGTCGCGTTGGATGTACCTGTTGCAGTCACAGTCGTTTCGTCACCAGTACTAACCTTTTTCGTCAAATAACTTCCCTGAAGCTTCATGTTGAACGCATTGTTTTTCAAATCCAATATCTTACTATTCATTTCCCTATAGCTGTCCTGTTGCCATTGAAATGTTTGCCTCTTCTGCATAATCTTATCAAGTGGAATTCGGCGAGCTGCCATCAATTGTTTTACCGTTGCATCAATATCCATTCCTGACGAGAATCCATTAATCCTCGTAACCATCTCATATCACCATCTTTCGCAATTCAAATTACTTAACGTCTTTCATCTACAATGATACCTGCTTTTTCCCACAGCTTAGCAACCATATCTAACACTTTTTCCGGTGGAATCTCCCTTACAATCTCGCCAGTATCCTTATCCAAAACCTTAACCATAATTTGCTTCGTAGCTTCATGAATTTTAAATTCAAATGTTGTTGTAATTCCTTGCGCCGCCTTATTTGCTCTTTCAATCGCTTTAATCAATAATTCATCCCCTAAAGCAACTTTCTGTCCTTGAAGCTCGGCGGTCCTAACTTCTTTCGTAGAAGTCATACCCGCAACAGCCGTTGTAGAGGAAGAATCCGGAGAAACTGTCGGTGTTTCTGCCACCCGCTGTGTAGTATTATTTGCATAAGAAAGCTCAGTTGCCGCCGACCTTCCTAAACCACCTAATGACATATCCGAACTCATGACAATCTCCCCCGCTACCAAATTATTCATATAATAATTATATCGGAGTTGAAATACACTTTTGTTAGAACAAAACTGCCCGTAAACAGAATTATTTTTAACGATAAGCTCTCAAGACTTTGTATACAGCATTCACTACGTCCTTAGCATCCTGTTCAGTCATCTTAGGGAACAAAGGGAGTGTAATAAAGCATTCATAGAGCTGCTCAGCAAGTGGGAGTGAACCCTTCTCATACCCAAGCCGCTGATAATACGGTAACAGATGAACAGGAATATAATGTACATTAACACCAATATTCTCTGCTCTTAACGCTTCAAATATTTCTTTGCGTCCAGCTGTTAAATGGTCAAGCTGTAAATGAAGAATATACAAGTGCCATCCAGATATCGCTTCTGCATGAACAAGCGGTCTACGAATAAGTCCCTCATTCTCTAAATCTTCAAAAAGGTTACTGTAGGTTTGCGCAATATTGTTCCGCAGCTGTACAAATTCACCAAGTCTGCCCATCTGACTTAATCCTAGAGCGGCTTGTAGATCGGTTAGACGATAGTTGTATCCTAACTCTTGCATCTCGTAATACCAAGGACCTTCACTTTCGTTAGTGTATGCTTGGTGATCTCGCGTAATCCCATGCGAGCGGAATAGAAGAAGTCTACGATAGTAATCTGGATTATTGGTTACAATAACGCCGCCCTCACCAGTTGTAACAGGTTTCACAGGGTGAAAACTGAACATTGTCATGTCTGCAACCGCTCCGACCGGTTCACCGGCAAACGAGGCGCCTAACGAATGTGCTGCATCTTGAATCATTACTAAACCATTTTTCTCAGCAAAAGCTTTAAACTTACGCATATCTATAGGCTGTCCAGTGAAATCCACAGGAATGATCGCCTTCGTTTTGGAAGTTAGCTTTTTCTTAACTTCGTTTAAATCGAGCAAAAACGTGGTTGGGTCAACATCCGCAAATACCGGAGTTCCTCCCACATAGAGCACACAGTTTGAGCTCGCCGCGAAAGTCAAGGGAGTTGTTATTACTTCGTCTCCCTCTGTAATACCTGCTGCGTAACAAGCACCATGTAGGGCAGCCGTCCCGTTGCAGAAAGCGACCGCATATTCGACTCCTGCAACTGCCGCAACGCTTCGCTCAAATTCAGCAATAGTCGGTCCCTGAGTCAAATAATCACTTTTTAGCACAAGCACTACTTCTTCGATGTCTGCATCCGAGATCCATTGGCTTCCGTAAGCAAGCAACTTCTCTCTAGCAGGTTTGCCTCCGTTTATAGCTAACTGTTCCATCTTAAGCGTCCCCCTATGCTCTTCCTTCATTAATGAGTATGAGCTAAGCCCTCTTGAATCCATGCTTCTGTTCTACGAATGCCTTCCTCTAAGCTTACAAGCGGTTCCCATCCAAGCAGTTCTTTTGCTTTCCCATAGTTACATAGAAGCTTCTGAATCTCGCTTTGCGGGTGAATATGTTCTACGTGCTTAATTCGGGAAGAATCACCTATAATGAGCAGCGCTAAGTCATTCACAGAGATGTCGCGTCCTAATCCTGCATTAACAATTTGACCGTCCACTTTATCGGAGAAACCTGCATCAACTACGAATCTCGCACAATCCTCTACGAACAACAAATCACGAGTTTGCGTACCTTCACCGTATATACTTACATCTTTGCCAGCCAGCTTATTATTGATAAAAATAGCTACTACGCCGCCTTCACCACCTGTTTTCTGAAAAGGGCCATATGTATTGAAAGGACGAATGACGACCGTAGGCAAACCGTAAGCGTAGTAATAGGAGAGAACCATGTTTTCCGCCGCAATTTTTGCCCCAGCATATGGTGAAGCAGGTTTCGTTGGATGCAATTCAGTAATACCTGCTTCATCCGTACATCGGTCATATACCATACAAGTACTCATAAACACGACTTTAACCCAATGCTTGCGGCATTGTTCCATGACAAAAAATGTCCCTACCGTATCGTTATTGAACGTAGTACGAGGATCATCAATCGAATCTTGAACGTTTATGGATGCACCTAGATGGTAGCAAATATCGAACTTAACTTCGTTAAAAAGGTTCTCGAGAAGCGCTTCATCTTTGATATCCCCGTGAATAAAGTCCTTCAAACCTGGGTGTTGCCTAAATTCATTTAAATTACTTTCTTGTCCATTAGAAAGATCGTCGACAATCCAAACTTGATGACCTTCGTTAAGTAAACGTAATGCCACCCATCTGCCGATAAAACCTGCTCCGCCTGTTAATAGAATGTTCATTGATAAAACCTCCGTTTTTACACTTAGAAAATTAAAATAGTAAATCCCAAGTAACAGCTGTACCTTTTTTGACATCCATTTTTACCGGCTTGCCAAGCAACTCTTCAAAATGTTTAGGAGGCAACCCAAATCCAGGACGTATTGCTCTAAGGCTTTCTGAGGTAAACACATCACCTTGCTTCATATCTTGAGCAACGTATAATGAGCGTCTATGCTTTAACGACGCTTGTTCTTTACCTATAGGTCCATACGATATTTGCCCTAGACCTTGCCATCCTCGCTCCGTTTCAATAACGAGTGCTTCCATTTCCTCAGGTTCCAAAGAGAAGGTAGAGTCTACCCCGCCATCAGCGCGACGAAGTGTGAAATGCTTTTCTATAACTGTCGCACCAAGAGCGACGCTCGCCACACTTACACCTACACCCATCGTATGGTCCGATAAGCCTACATGACAGTTAAATAGCTGTTGTAGGTGTGGAATTGTTCTGATGTTACTATATTGTGGTGTTGACGGATAACTGCTAGTACATTTCAACAAAACAATATCCTTGCAACCTGCCTCCCTTGCTGCACGAACGGTTTCATCTAATTCTGCTATCGAGGCCATCCCAGTAGATATGATCATTGGCTTCCCTGTCGAAGCTACTTTACGAATTAATGGTAAGTCTGTATTTTCAAATGATGCTATTTTATACAAAGGAACATCTAAGGTTTCAAGAAAATCTACGGCTGAAGCATCAAACGGAGTACTAAAACCTACGATTCCTAGATCCCGGCAACGATCAAATATTGGTTTATGCCATTCCCATGGTGTGTATGCTTCTTGATATAATTTATAAAGTGAGCTTCCCTTCCATAAATTATTGGGGTCATCGATAAAAAAATCGCCATCATTTATATCAAGTGTCATCGTTTCCGCAGTATAAGTTTGCAGCTTAAGTGCCTGAACCCCAGCTTTAGCCGCAGCGTCTACAATAGTTAATGCTCTCTCCAAAGATTGATTATGATTCCCAGACATTTCAGCGATGATAAATGGCCTTGCCGAATGTCCGATCGTATAGTTACCTACTGTAAACTCCCTCACAGCACTTCAACACCTTTCTATTCCATTAGTGATCGTATTAATAAAAGAATCTGTAAGTTCATCTAAAGACTGAATTTGATAATCAGCCTCATATTCATCACTTTTAACAAGATGCTTATAGTTCCCCTTCATGATTCGAACAGTTATAAAACCCAGTGGCTTAATTCCGACAAAATCTTTAGTAGGGTTATCACCTATATAAATCACTTGACTTGTAGCTACCATTTCCTTCTCACAAATCTTGTTGAAAACGTAAGGAGATGGCTTGGAATTTTTAAGTCCATAACGATAAGTAATATAACAAAATTTAACCCTTTTTTTTAAACCCAGAGCCGTTAATTTTTTATTCTGAACATGCTTATTCCCGTCAGTGACTATATAAATCGGGTAACTACTCTTTTCCGTAAGACATGTATGAGCATCGGGACTAAGTTCAATTTGAGGGTCATGGGCCCGATAGACACTAATACACTTTTTCACATTTGTTTTTGTATAAAAACCAAAGTGCTCTAGAGTACTATTGAATACTTGCCCTCTGCCAGATTTCGTAAGTTCATTGCGCATAAATGCATAGGAAGCTTCAACTGGAATTCCCAAAGATACATTCATGAATTGGGAAACGGCCATAAATCCGCTATGAACGTATGTGATTTCATCGTACAACGTATCATCAAGATCGAATACAAGAACAGCCAAAGAACTTACCTCCACCACTATTTTGCAAACAGTTTCACTTATTCAATTATTATATATGAACATAACGGAGCCAATGGAGTCCTTCTGATCCTGTATTTATCGAGTCCAAATACCTCTTTCAGGGCCAATGTCTCACCAGGAAATAAGTCATAATTTAATTCATCGAAAGCCACAATACTACCTTTAGTCAATCTATCTTTTATCGCTTCAAGACATTTTTTCGTAGGGGTATATATATCAAAATCAAAATATGCCAAGGCTACTATTGTCTCAGGATGCTGCTCCAAATAAGTGTCAATTGTTACAGATGCATCTCCTTTAACAAGCTCAAACTTTTTAATATGTGACAGTGGACTTTCGGCTTCATGATAAGTGAGAACACTATTTAAGTATTCCTCATAATTATCCGTGACTCTATAGTCCCCCTCTTTGACCCTGTTTCCGTCTTTTTCGTGCACATTTGGAAAGCCATCGAATGTATCGAATCCAATAATCTTCCTGTTATAATTATATGGCTCATATATTCCTCTAAAAGATGAAAACAGTGACAGATTTTGTCCCCATCGCACACCGAATTCCATAACAACTCCATGTACGTTTATAATTTGTTGATATATTTCATGCATAAACAACGTTCTCGACAACGCTTGTCTTTTAATATATAAACCCAAATTATCCAATATTTCATTATCTGGAATAGGGGAATTCTTTAACTTTTCGAGAAAAACTGCTCTGCGATTTATTTCTTCCTGTGACGAAAGCAAGTTCACTTTAATATCACCCAAAATTATTACCTCCTTGTAAAAACCAATAATTTGCCTACCAAAATTTAAATCTATCACATTGTCTTTACAACTTCAGACTTTGCATTATCAATTGATTATCCAAAACTTTTATTGATACAGTGCTAAAAATACACATCTGCAGAGTATCTCACTAATTTCTTTTCTACATCTAGTCGTAGGAACGGATAGTCCTTCAAATCATACCCGCTTGACTCTAATATCAACCAGTAAAAACTATCTAGCCCTACTTCTAAGCTTAAGCTCGAAGCTCCACCGAACCGACTATTACATTCGATGATATGGAAAAATCCCTTTGAATCAATTATTACTTGCATAACAACATGCCCGTACAATTGTAATCGCTCTGCTAAATTGCTGCACAGCTCCTCTAACGCTTGGTTTCGGATCGTTTCCGTAATTTGAGACTCTCCATCAACAACATAAGTCCTTTCCCGAGCCACACACCCTTTGACCATTCCAAGCTTATCAATATATAAATCTACGCTTATTTCTCTCCCTTGAACAAATGGCTGAAAAATCGGGCTGGATAACGACTTCGCATGCTTCGTAGCCGATTCACCGTCCAATTGGATTCCAATGGATTTCGATCCTGCTCCGAATCTCTCCTTTACCACATACGAAACAGCATTAATCGAACTTATATCATCAACGGTAGGGATTACTGGAAAGCCCTGTTTGGATAATTCATTGTAAAATTTAAGCTTGTCCAAACAAGCTTCTACAGAGCTTGGTGACGATACCATAACATAGATCTCATTCTCTAACAATAATTGTTGATGCTCGCTGAAATAAGCAAGTTCACCATCGCGAGTAGGAATTACAATATTAATCGAATTCCGCTTGCAATAATCAACAAAATCTTCTATTGAAAGGTTTGACAACCTGGGCATTTCCCAAAACTTATCGACAAAATAGGCTCCGATACAACTCGGATTTACATCCGCCCCAATAATTTTCCGGTTGTCTCCTAATTTGCAAATCGCTTTCTTTAGTGAATTCAACAATGGAATTTTTTTGGATATACTTGTAACTAGAACATTCCGCTCTACCTCAGTTGGCAGTGAACTCTCTGCGGCCTTCCGTTCATGTTCAATAATTTGCGGAATGGCTTCCTCCAACTGAACTTCCGGCTTCCATCCAGTGTGTTCGAAAAATAAGTCCATATTCGCTTGCGATGCCTCGAATGGATCATTAGATTCCATCTCGTCCCATTGCATATCTGGGAAATGTTTTCGTAACACCTTCAATACATCACTAACACGTCTCGCGTTGTCATTACCCAAATTGACAATTCCCTGAGCACCGGACTGCGCAAGCCTAAGTAATCCTTCGGCCACTTGATCTGCAAAAATATAGTCAAACAAACCCTCTTTGTTGTAGACCGTCAGTTTTTCTCCCTTTAGTAAAGAGCGTATCCATCTGGATATTACATCTTTTGAACTTTTACCGTAAACTCTGAAAATTCTGGCACTAACTGTTTCATAACGATTCTTATTAAAATGCTGTAAAAATCTAAGTTCCACTTCATGTAGTAATTTTGCTGCACCACACAAATTTCGGGGATAAATCACATCCGTTTCTTTCAAGCGAAGTGCAGACTCGGCAGACACCGGGAATGTATACAACTCAGGATTATAAATCAAGTAACTGGAAGCAAATACTACCTTTTTAAGATTTGGACTATTTTTCAAGCAATCCATCAAATGATGACTTAATCGCATATTATGCAGATAGTTTTCATCCCAAAAATCATAGGACTCGACAGATCGTTCGAACGTTGCCGCCAAATGAAAAAAATAGTCAGGATTAAAAGTGACTACTTCTTCTGGTGTGATGTAATTTAAATCGCCTTGTCGGTACTTGACATCTAGACCCCAGTGTTCAGGCTTTGCCTTTATATCTCCAACAAAAACGTCTGCACCAAGCGTCAGCAGCTTTTCAACCAATGCCCTTCCAATAACACCAGCTCCACCACTAATAAATACTCGTTTACCAATCATTTTCACCGTACTCCTTCAAGCAACCATGGATTATGGAATCTGTAATAGCGCCTTGCACTTGCACATGCTGCTTCATTCTGCCTTCGTAACGAAAACCTGATTTCTCCAAGGCAGTAATGTGATCTGGTCTAATATCATACGTTTCCGTAAACAACCGATTGAATGCAAGACTTTGAAACGCAACTTTTTTTAACAAAGTTAAAAACATAGAAAAATCGCGTTTATACTGTACTTTGTCGACAATGCGTGTTGTTTCCAGCAAGAATGATACTTCTGCCCGTAGAGAAGACCAATCTATGTTAGTCAACCCGCCGTATCCGATACACACACCGTCCATTAAGTAGCTAAACAATATGAGTCTTGGCTGTTCTTCTGTATATGATGGCTTAATCACCTTGTTATAATAATTTATTTGGTCATCATCAGTAAGCAACTTGTTTTGTCTAAGCACATCAATTTGAGTGTTTCGCCATTCTTTAATATAGAGTAAATCTTGTTCCCTCAAGGGCGTTAGAGCGTATGCCCCTTCCTCAAAATGATCTGCCGGTAAGCAAGCATACATTAGATAAGTCCTTCCTTTATTCGGCAGTCGTTACTGGCCTAATTTTTTTTGCTCCACATGGGCATTTATCATCGGCAGTTCTGGGTATTCTTTCATTAATCCAATAACTTGCCTCCATCCAAACATTGAATTTTTCGCATAAAGTCTGCGATAAATTTCATTAATTAACTCCCAATCTTCTTGCGTATCCAACGTCCACCTATAGCTAGAGTAATCAATTTCATTAGTGTAAGATGCAAGTTTGAAACTATGGGGGTTTTGGTATATATATGGCGTTACGTGTTCCAAGTGCTCTGGACTGACGGCATTCTCAAAGGCCTTTTGTAGGACCGACATTAAGAAAACCTCCGTATCGAGGCCTCTCGGAAACGAACGTTCCAATGAATTGCTAACATAGTCTGCATTTTCTGCATGGAAAAATCTAATCACTGCCGCGGTAACATCAGGATCGATAAGTGGACAGTCGGAAGTGATTCGGATGATAATATCAGCCTCGGCTTTGACTGCAGCTTCGTAATAACGAGACAACACGTTCTGCTCATTTCCACGATATACCTTAATGCCATAAGTATTCATTTTCGACTCGATCACGTCATCCTCAGAATTAGTTGTAGTTGCCACCACTATTTCATCAATGTTATCAACTGCTTGTAATCTATGGACCACATGTCCGAGTACAGTGTCATCTTCCAACCTTTTCAACACTTTGCCGGGCAATCTGGTTGACCCCATCCTAGCTTGAATAATTGCTACTGTCTTCACGCTGAAACCGTCCTTTCAAATTCAGAGCACCATGAGATTGTTCTGAAGCAACAATTCGCGCAGCTCTTCCCTGCTAATTGTTGCTACATTATGAGAACTGTATCCTTCATTGGAAGCAGGCTTGGCATTCTCGTATGTGAGCGGCTTTTTAAGAAATGCATTGGGAATGACGAACATATCCGGAAGCTCTAAGGCATGTACAGCCTCCTCGTCGGTCATCAGTTCCTCATACATTTTCTCTCCAGGGCGAAGGCCGATTTCCTTAATCGCTATTGAAGCTACATCTATATGCAACTGCTCAGCGGCTAGATTGGTAACTACATCAGCAAGGTCGTTTAGACAGATAACGGGCATTTTCAACACAAATATCTCGCCACCTATCGCTAACTTCATCGCTTGTACAGTTAGGTTAGTCGCTTGTGGCAGCGTCATCATAAACCGACTCATATTCAAATCCGTTACGGTAATTTGGCGTTTCTCTTTGATCTGCCACTTAAACAGAGGAATTACTGATCCTCTAGAGCCCATAACATTACCAAAACGAACTGCCGCGAATATAGTCTGTTTGGGTCCGGTTTGACTTTGCGCTGCAGAAATTAACCGCTCAGCCATCAGCTTTGATGCTCCATATGTGTTGGTTGGAGCAATGGCTTTATCCGTGCTAGTAAACACTGTTTTTTTCACACCAGCATTTATTGAAGCTTGGATCACATTTTGAGTGCCTATGATATTCGTCTGTATAGCTTCAAATGGATTGTATTCACAGGAAGGAACATGCTTCATCGCAGCAACATGAAATACGTAATCTATATCCTGCATTGCGCGGTGAACGCGATCATAATCTCTCACATCCCCAATTAAATATCGAATATTGGTATATTCATACATTTCTTGTTGGAGTTCAAATTGTTTATGCTCATCGCGACTTAAAATTCGTACGACCTCTGGATTATCCAATAAAATATGCTTTAGAATACTTTTTCCAATTGTCCCTGTCCCACCAATAATAAGGACCTTTTTTCCTTTATAAAAATGTTCCACTATTTTCCCCCAACCCTCATCTGGCCTTTTTTTGTATAATGTGTCGGTTTGATTCCGAAAGGTGTGGATTACTTTGTAAAAATTTGACAATGTCATATAAACCAAAGAACGGTTTCTGTGGATAAAGCTCGTCATATATCTTTGCAATTAACATATAATCGTCCTGTGTATCGAGCGTTAAACGATATTCTGGATGCCTTAGTATCCAAGGTGCCTCTACGTTTGACAGCCTGTACTGCTCTGGTCGCTCATAAAAATAAAGAGAAACGTGCTCGCGGTCTGCGGGGTCCTTCGTTATTTTTTCTATACGGCTTAACTCCGATGCCCTGAACACTTCAACGCTATATCCTAACGGATACGTTCTCACTAAATGATTTCCCACATAGTCCAAATAAGGGTGCTCTAACATCCGCTGTATAGCACAATCTATGGTTTCTGCATCAATGAGTGGACAATCACTAGTAATTTGTACAATAAAATCTGTATGGAATGCTTCCGCCGCTTTCACTGTCCGCTCAAGGACATCCTCTTCGCTGCCTCTGTAATATTTCACATTATGTATCTGAGCTGTTTCAACGACCACATCATCCTCTTGATTCGTCGTCGTAGCAACAATAATTTCATTCAAATATTTCGACTGCTTTAAACGCTCTATCAGTCTTACTAGTGCTGGAGCACCAGCTAAATCCATCAACACTTTACCAGGAAGTCGCGTTGATGTCATTCTTGTAGCAACTATAGCATTAATGTTCATTGCCAGCTGCCACCCCCTTCAAATATGAATAAACTCTTTCCGTGGACAAGCCATCTAACCAAATGAAATCTTCCATATCTGTATGGTGTACTACTGAACGTGATTCTGTTTGTATAAAACGATGTACTGCTTTTCTAAAATCTTCTTTGGATGTAATTAAAGGAGTCAGTCCTAGTTTGTTCGTAATACATCCATCTTCTTCTTGCAAATTTGGTTGGTAGCTTATAGCAGGAACCCCCAACAAGACAGAATGAAGCAGTCCCATCGTACTCATACCAATTATTAAGTCGTATTGCAGAACAAGTTCCCGAAGATTCCCCTCTACTTGAAACCGTGAGTTATCTATAACCCATTCTTCTTTATCCTTCGGATGAAATTTCACATCCAATTGCCAACCATCCATAGTCTGGAACAGTTCCAAACAATCCAACAACACAAGTTGTTCCGTATAACCTAAACGATCACCGTACAAGCTGGATAACGGCTGTGATAGAAATAATGCTTTGCAAGTATTCAATTCTTTCTTTTTGGATTGACTGCCGCTAAGCACCAACTCATCTAATCCAGGATGGCCCAGCACCATCAAACTCTTTTCCGGTACACCTGCCATTATTGATTCAGCTTTGGCCAGCTCATCCATCACAATGTATGTGTCGGGATAAACATATCCTTTGGACTCAAGTAAAAATCGGCTCGCATAGTTGGACCAATAATCTAATATTGACACCGTTTTTACCTGGTAAGATTTGCAAAGCTCTATTGCTCGCAGTTCGATATCACTATCCCAGCTCGTCCCCGTTACTAGTAAAGCTATTTCGTTACTCTTCAACCGATGTAGGAGATGTTCTAGAAACCGCTCACCCGAGATCAATAGTTTGGCATTCATTTTACCAGCAGGCCCTACACAATGACACTCTGCACTATTATCTTGAAATTCATTGTACACTGGATAAATTACTTCATATCCACCGGGGTCATGTGCTACAAACAGTATTTTTTTCATAGGCCCTTAGCTGATCTCTTTCCGTCCACAACTTATGAATTGCGGATAAAAAGTCCTTAATATCCGTTGATGTAAATGGCGCTCGGCATACATCGGCAAGCAATAGCTCTTCGTCAAACATGTGCTCCGTCACAGGACAAATGCCTTTCTTATATACTTGAATTGGATCTTCGATGAATGCGAATGGGTAATTCGTTTGATTGTACACCTTCTTATGTTGAAACATCGGTATGAGGTAGATCGGTTTGACATAACCTTGATTTAGAGGGAAGCCTTCAGCTTTCATTGCTGATGCAAATGTTGACCTGCTGATGCCCCAAGTTTCCTTATTGTACTGGATCGGATATACATAGTAAGAATGCTCGTAACCTTCCGGAATAACTACTTCCCGAAGTCCTGGCATTTCCCGAAGTCCTTGAGACAATTGATCTGCTAATGCGCGGCGGATTTCCAGAAAGCCGTCTAATTTCTTTAATTGCTCTATGCCGATTGCGGCATGAAGCTCTGTCATTCGGTAGTTGGATCCAAGAACAACCGTCTCGTTATCGTTCAAGTCATCGAGAACTACTTCCCCATGATTTCGAATAAGCTGGCATCGACGGGCAAGCTCCTCATTATCCGTTACAATAATTCCACCTTCGCCGCTGTGTATGATCTTATGGTAGTTCAAACTATAAATCCCTAGGTCGCCGATGGTTCCGGCTTGCTTTCCATTGACTGTAGCACCGGGAGCTTGGGCGTTATCTTCGATTACATATAACCCGTGCTTACGAGCAATGGCTACAATTTCATTCAAATGCGCCGGGAGCCCAAAAATGTTGGCGACAATGATCGCTTTAGTCCGCGGAGTAATCCATCGTTCGATTTCTGTTGGATTCATATTATACGTTTCTGGATGAATGTCAACAAACACTGGAACTCCATTATTCATTAATATCGCACTGGCTGTGGCGACCATTGTAAATGGCGTTACCAAGACCTCATCGCCAGGACCAACTTCACACGCAGCAATGGCAGCATGTAAAGCAGTGGTGGCCGAATTAACGGAAATTGCGAACTTACTTTGAAACTTGTCAGCAAAGTCGCGTTCAATTTCCTTGACCTTAGTCCCACCCAAAAACCCATCCCCTGCTCTACCCAAAAAGGAGGATAAATTGCCGGATCGCATCACATCGTTCACAGCGTCGCACTCTTCTTCCCCCATGGTATTCACCCAAGGAATCGCAACTTGCCTAACCGGTGTTCCACCCAATAGTGCTAGTTTAACCATATGTTTTCACCTTTACTTTCTGCATAGTTTTGCTAACATGAGATTGTTGCAGTGCATCTGCCACGAATAATGGAGAAAGACCGTCATTAATATCACATGCTGGGCGACTATTTCCGTTTAATACCTCTATTATATTTTGTATCGCATTAGCAATGGTGGATTCCTGTAACAAGTTGGTTTCTTCTTTTACCGCATGTAAGCTATGGAACCCGCTAAACAACGGATGTGATCCCTGTTCGAAATATACAACTCGATTGCCGCTCTCCCTAATTTCAACCTTTCCTTTGGCGAAATATAAATCGAGCTCAAACATGTAGTACTGCTCATCATTAAAAGATTCGGCATAACCGGTGGTACCATTTATTGTTTTAAATAGAAAATCATACGATGGATCATTATCTTTGTCCGCGGTTGTGTATACTTGACCAATCACCTGAACAGTATCTATCGCCCCAACAAACCAATGAATCAAATCGAATATATGAGAACCCGTATTAAATATCCCTCTTGTATATTTAACGTGTACTTTTTGCAATTCTCCAAAAATCTTCTGATCAATGGCTTCCTTGATCCGAGTCATTCCTCCGAGCCATCGTCTTGATAAATTCGGAATGACTAAGCAATCTGTCGACCGCACGAATTCGAGAATTTTTTTAGCATCAAAAACATCCAAGGCCACGGGCTTTTCACAGAAGATAATTTTAGGTGATGCTTCTGCAACGATTGTTTTCAGGATTTTCAATCTGTGTTCAGGAGGGGTACATACACTGACCACATCTGGTTTTGTTTCCCGCAGCATCAATACTAGATCATCATAGAATTTGGTTTCTGGTGACAACTTATTCAAATATTGTTCTTGGCTGGTTCTAGAATCCATAGCAGCAATAAGCTGTATGTCGGGGGTTCGCTTATATGCCAAAGTATGACTTGCCGGTGCAACTCTTTTTGGATCAAAGTCATACATTAAACCGATCTGTCCCAATCCTGCTATAGCCGCCTTGTACATTAACTTTCTCCTCTACTGTTCAAAGAAAATCCCTATTGAGTTCGTCTTTCAACATTGCCATCATGATAACGTCTACGAACTCTCCGTTTTTATAAACCTTGTTCCTTTTTATTCCTTCATTTTTAAATCCGATGGCCTCATAGCTCCTTATTGCACTACGATGAGTAGCCAGCACCCCTAGTTCGATCCGCTGCATATTCAACTGTTGGAAACCGTGATGGCATATCAAAGCAATTGCCTCTTTAGCCATCCCTTTTCCCCAATATCGCTTTTCCCCTAGACAAATTCCCATTTCCGCATTTTGATGCAAAAAATTAATTTCATGTAACCCAATATTACCGATATGCTCATCATTCTCTTTTTCGATAACGGCTAATATGAGATTTTTCTGGGACAATATGACCTGATCGTAATAACGCCGCAAATCATTTATTGTTGTAGGATAAGTACCTTTAATCATATGCTCTGTCACATCGGAATCATTGAACCATCTTAGGTAATTTCCAGTTAAATCCGATTCTGAAATCGATCGCAAATATATTTTTTTACCATTGATAAAAGCACTTTCCAAATTGGCCACCGTACTCTTCTCCCTATTATTTCTTTTCTAGAAGAAACATCTGATCGACATTCGATGTTTTTTGATACGGGAACTTTTGATCCTTTACCACTTTCAAATCAGGAAAACGCTCTAAAAACAACTGCGCAAAGTTCCCTTTCCACATTTTATCATTATTTTCTCGGTAAACGATCTCTTCATAACGATCTGAATAATACTCAAAGCCCCATATATACTTCGAACTAACACGATACATCTCGTCCATAATTACATGAATATCGTTAGGAGATATATGAATTAACACCCCGCTAGTGTATACCAGATCGAAATAGCCATCCTTAAAGGGCAAATCAAATGCCGAACCCTGAACAATATTGATCTCCTTCGTCAAGCGCTTCGCTTTCTCAACTGCATACCACTGCAATTCTAGCCCATACAGCTTCTGAAAGCCAATTTCCTGCAATACATTCAACTGGTTTCCAACGTTACATCCCACTTCCAAAGTCCTGGAATCTTCTAATCCTTTTAAAAACTCTCGGTTCATGTCTGAACGGGAATATCCAAACTGCTCTAAATAAACTTGATCTAGTTCTTGTGGGGAATAAGTATTCCTTGCTGTATACTCGGCACCAAATTCACCTTGCCAGAATTCCATTTGTTTCGTTTTCATTGTGACATCCCTACCTTAGCTGAATTTCGTTGCTCTTCAAAGCACGACTCTGACTTCTGTTTAAACTCATGCCACAAAGCCATACAAAGCTTGTGAACTTCCGTACAATGAAGTAAATAGGTTCCGAAGTGCTCGACAACCTTTTTCCCTTTAACGAAAATATTAGTTTCTCTCAAAATAGAAGGAGAAGTTTTTCCGAGCAATTCGAATTGTACTCTCAACATTGGCTTTATAAAGACACAGAAAAAATCATTTCTAATTAGTTCATTAAACAATTTATCAAATTTAGTGAAGCAATTTTCTAACACATGTGCCTCACGTCGCTGTGTATGATCTTCCATTTTCTTTATCAGCTTTGCCAATTTACTGATTAGCTTATTCATCTCTTCGTGAGCATCTTCCATTCGATCCACTCGCTTCGCAAAGTAAGATTGCGAATATTCCGTAGGCTCTGATTTATACCAATCTGGATTTACCATTCGCGAATTAGAAAGGTGTTTTTCCATAACCTCTTGGAAAGGAACATACTTGGCTCCTTCGATTTTCGCTCCACCCCTCGTTGTATTGAGAACCTTACCTTCCAACCCGAGAGAGGCAATTGTACTTTGCATTTGTAGTCTCGAACTGTTATGACTGTTCGTTGTGAGTATCATACCGCCCTCTACACTTTCAGTTTCGACGGTCTGATTGATCTCAGCCTGGGACAATTGGTTAGGTCTCTGCTGATATTGAATCCCCTCAGAATAATACTGATTATTTCTGAATCCAAAGTTTTGCCCAACTAATATAATCGGACTCGCCTTCATCTTACTCAACAATTGCAAAGTCAGAACAGCAATAGACGGAGCATCGGCAATAATTTCACTTCTATCTAATGGGTCAAGAAAATACGAGGAGACTGTATCTTGCGACGTAATCATATGAAGTTGCGGACCCGGATACTGTGCCACTGTCTCATAACCGACACTACTCCCAAATATCAAGGGAATATCTTGACGTCCCTCTTGAATGACATCCTCGAAAACTTTAATATTCCACGGATTCGGGTCATACGTTGTCATGGCATCGGGAACGATTCCTTTGGCCAACAGTGCCTTATTGGCTGAACCAACCGTGAAGATATACGCAGTGCCCTGATCTTTGATTAAGCGAATATTTTCGATTTCATCCTGTAGTGACGGACCTGCTGCAACTAACAATACGGGCTTATCTTGAAAAACCACCCTCTTGTCTTTCACAATATTCGAGGTGCTCATCACTTTAGGAGCATTTTTAATACTATTAAACACCCAGAGCTTCTCATAACCCTTGTTGACAGCTAGAGAGTTTTTGTAATCTGTAATTCGCTTCTTAAACTTGTCATAAAAGAGCTTCGTTTCTTGCGCAAATACTCTTTCGTATGCCGGCGGCACGACAAGTAATACATGCTCCAGCAAGTTATCCATAAAGCCAGCCAGAAAAGCATCTATATTCTCGATATTGACACCAAGTCCTCTTAGATGCTTCACTGTGAAATCATTCAAAGATCGTTCTTCTAGAAAGCGATAAAATATGCCTGGATTGGGTTCAAACATAAAATAGCTCATATTCGAATATTTCTTTAGAAAAACCTCGATATGATAACCCAAGCCCACTCCGAAGAATAATACATGCTTATAGTTCGATATATTCCCTAACCCCTCAACGAATCTTTCCGCTTCTTGCGTCGGGTTGTATTGACTGTGCAAAAATTGAGTCTTGCCCTCGTTAACAACCGATAAGTTCGTTTCCTGATTTCTTGCTTCAACACAGGTTACATGAGAGAAATCTGCACTCTCAGCATATGCGTTCATATAATCCAAAACCGAGGAGTGCTGTTTTTTCAGTAATTTGACGTTATCAATTAAGATCATAAGTTCTTACCTCTTGGTCAATGACCGTCTGCACTGCTTTAGTGATATCCTTAATAAACGGCAATATTTCATAAAGCAGCATATCTACAATCAGTGAAATATCTTGATTCTCTACCGATTCCTGTATAACCGGCATCATACCTTCTAGGCGTACCTTTAAAGATGTAAAGGGCTCCTCGTTGAGCTTACCCAGCACTTCATCCATCCACCCTATCGCATCCAGCAGATTAGCCAAGGAGCGCCAAGTCTCTTCGATCGGATTGCGGTCAAATTGTCTAGCTAAATACTCAATTTCTGGTTCAGCACGCTCTGTATATTTGTTCAGGTCCACCAGAACTTCCTCGCGCAGTTGCTCTTTAGTCAATAGGTGTACCTGTACTGTCTGAATTTGGCTGCAATTGTTTTCGAAGTATTCCTCGAATTCTCCATAAAGCACAGTTTCATCAGCTGTTAAATGGCTGAAATATAGCCCGGAATCCGCTAAGCATTCATTAATTAATTGTTCTATTTCCTTTAATGTATTTCGAGTATTCAACAATTTAAATTGACGATCAAGCATCAGAAGCTTCATGGACCCTCCACCTTCAAATAGATATATAATATATATCGGGAAATCTTATTGTCAAATTTAGCGTTAATTGTTGGAAGATGTCACATTTTTCACTCTACTTGCAATAATCATACCTGATGAACAGTCAAAATTATAGTGATAACCAGGTGTTACTATGCTGTGTGACGACAGGACAACACCGGATTTATTTATTTTCTCTGCTTTAAAGTTATGAAGAACGTAATCAATTAACTTCGTACTATCTTGTTTGTAAGTCTCTTCGATATGTGACGCTGGTTCGTACTGCATGGATAAAAGAATCGAATTACTAAATTGAGCTTTGGAAAAATTACTCTCACTGCTTTGCTGAACACTTTGGCACGATACAATAT
The DNA here is from genome assembly GCF_001428105.1 of Paenibacillus sp. Soil766. GTDB lineage: Bacteria > Bacillota > Bacilli > Paenibacillales > NBRC-103111 > Paenibacillus_E. Next base: position 92,630 of record NZ_LMSJ01000024.1, read on the forward strand.
TGCAATAGTTTTGAAACTTTCTATACAAGTTTGGAAGACGAAGGAGCTCAAGGTCGACATCGATTTGATTTACCAAATATGAGAATTCTACATCTAAACGCATCTGCCCTATCGTGCTGCTCAAATAACGGGGTTGAGCTAAATATGGAGAGACGAGATATCCAGAATAGTCTATAAGTTGATGAAACAGTCTTGGTGCGACTGCATTGCATACATATGCTAAGTAAGCTCCGTGTCCAGCCCCAGAGATCACTATTTTCTCATGGTTGAATGCAAATTGATTATCTTTGAGAATAGCCATTACCCCAAGGACAGCACTTACAAGATCTACTGCTTGCATCAGTCCCATATCGTTGAAATTGGACTTCGTCTCATTAAGAACTTCCTTGCCTCTCAGATGAAAAGGATAATGCCTGCCCACTTCAAGTAAACGGTTTAAGTTTATTGAATTATCTTGATTAACATAATCAAAGTGATTTTTGGAAAGCGTTCGTGATAGCTCGTCTACTCCGATTTCAAGCACAGGATTTTGAATTCCCTGCATAAATTCCAATCCAAAATAATCACATTGTATCGTAATCATATTCATGTCATCTGCAATACGACCTCTCGCTTCCAAGAACATCGATGAATCGCTTGTTTGGCCATAATTAGGAATAAGCATAAGTATTCCTGTCTGTTCATTCGTCCCATGCTCCGGGTAGCTGAACGAGACTTTGAGCTCTCTCTCTGCATATTCATAAATACTTGGGTGTGCAGACATTTGAAATCGATGCGTGACCGCCATGATTATCCACCATTTCTAATTTAAATTAGTTTTATAGAAGAAAAGACTCTAGCATAGCTAGAGTCTTTTCTATGTTTATGCAAATTAACGAAGTAATTGTAGAACACCTTGTGGCTGTTGGTTCGCTTGAGCCAACATCGATTGAGCAGCTTGCGTAAGGATGTTGTTCTTCGTGAACGTCATCATCTCGCGAGCCATGTCCGCATCGCGGATACGTGACTCTGCAGCTGTCAAGTTCTCGGAGGAAGTTCCCAAGTTGTTGATTGTATGCTCTAAACGGTTTTGAACAGCACCCAGCTTGGAACGCTCCGAAGATACGCTCTCGATAGCTTTTTGAATTACTGTAATCGCGTTGGATGCATTAGATGAAGTAGAAACATCCAAGCTACGCTCCACGTTAGTAGCATTTGTACCGTTTGTTACGTTTGCCTCAGAAGCAAATCCTGTTTTGTTGCTGTTGGAAGTAATACCAAGTGCGTTAGCTCTCATATCACCAACAGCAAGTGCCATTGCTTGGTTCTGGTTAGCACCAATTTGGAAGGACAAGGAGTTGTCTGTTCCTGTTGTTGAAGCATTTTTAACTGTAAATTCTAGAGTAGCACTTCCGCTCGCGCCGGATGCAAAACCACCCGAGAAGTCGAAGGAGAAACTAATTCCATTTCCTGAGAAGGAAACCGCTGAGGTAGTTACACCAGAAACGAAAGTACCCGATGCAAGTACATTCAATGCACCGCTTCTTGTTCCGCCATCATGCGTAATTGTGAAACTTCCGCTTTTATCGCCATTATGAGTGAATGTAATGGTATACTTACCTGCGGCAATACCGCTTGCAATATCCAGGGATTTCAATCCATCAGCAATATCAGCGCGATTAGCTCCAGAACGAGTCACAGAAGTCCACAGCTTGCTCTCTGTCGCAATATCAGTATCAATTACTGTATCTTTAGCATGAGAAATCGATACTTGGTTAGTAGATCCGGACTCCCAGCCTGCAATTGATGTAATTGTGAAAGAAACGCCTAGCGAATCAAAGTTGAATTTACCACTTGCATCAGCAGAAACAATGTATTGACCTGATATTTTACCACCACTAGCACCAGAAGTTGCAATGTTTACAACTACTTTACCACCACTGCTATGAATTTTAATTGTTCCTGAAGTACCCGAAGTAGAGAATGCATTACCAGCTCCACTCGCAATAGTGATGTTTCCAGAGAACTTCGGACCGTTAGTGCTAGCAGTACCCGAGTAAGTCAATTCAGATGCCTTAGCCAAAGCTGCTAGATCCGTTGCAGTGTTATATTGACCAGCAACAGCCTTTACAGTGTTGTCTTTCGTACCATCCAACAATTTCATTGTATTGAACTCTGTTGTGTTACCGATACGATTGATCTCGGAAGTCAACTGGTTGATTTCCTTTTGGATCTCGCCACGGTCAACGTCTACGTTCGTATCATTGGACGCTTGAACAGCAAGTTCACGCATACGTTGTAGAATGGATTGTGTTTCGTTCAATGCACCTTCTGCTGTTTGAATCAAGGAGATCGCATCTTGCGAGTTACGGGACGCTTGGTCCAAACCGCGTACTTGCGCTCTCATTTTCTCGGAGATTGCTAGACCTGCTGCATCATCACCTGCGCGATTGATACGAAGACCGGAAGACAATTTCTCAAGGGACTTGCTTGTGTTTACGTTGTTTGCGGACAATTGACGGTACGTGTTCAAAGCCGCGATATTTTGATTAATTCTCATTGCTATTTCCTCCCTGAATTTAAGTTTCCCACATCCATGTGGTTATGAACTGTTGCTAGGTCGATCGCCCTAAAACAGTGTCTATGTTATATATCGGGAGGACATGACTAAAATGTAATAGCTGACAGACAAATTTTCGACAGAATTTTAGTTTTTATTCATTTTTATTTCTTAAACAGCTTTTCTTTCAATTGGTTAATTCTCAGCACGTTTTTGGATGCTTCCTGATTTGACTGTTGAATCGACAGATATAGTTCCTTTCGATAAACTTCAACTTCCTTAGGCGCAATGATGCCTAACTTCACCGTATCACCTTCAACGCCAATTACTGTGAGTTCAATGTTTCCGCCAATGATAATGGACTCACCTTTTTTCCGAGAAAGAACTAGCATGAGAAGTCCTCCCCAACTGTGATTTGTTCAGCTTTGTGGGGCTCTTCTTGAAGACTCAGATTAATAATATGTTTGGTACTATACTTGGAATTATGCAGAATTACTTGCTTGCCTAGTCTTTCATTACTATTTATTACGATAGGTGCAAGCAAATTTAAGGAGAACTCATCCTTCTCGTTTATTGAAACTGTGCATATGACTGTGACATCTTCTTCGTTGGAAATATTCAGCTCATTACGTACCGACACAGGAAGTTCAAAGCCATAATCAGGGAAATAAACAAAAGGATTAGCGACAATGAATGATAAATCTCCATCTTCCATAGACTGCAAAAAGGAGAATGGCATATCCTCATCGGGAGTCAATATGGCAAATGCTCGCTTTTCCTCGAATCCTGGCACTCCCTCTGGGAATAAAACCAGTTTTTCTTCGTCAATTTCTACTTCCCCGAGCCTTATTGTATTCAGTAGCATCTGTGCACTCTCCAATTAATTATAGTAAAGTAGCCCACGCTAAAGAGATTACTCTCTTGCATGGGCTAATTATATCGCACTTATGCGAACATTGCTGTCTTAGGCGCTATACCTTCAGATCCAGCTGAGGTGGTATCATCTCAATCGAATTTTTTTGCGCTAAGTAGATATCTAGTTTGCCTGGTGTGTAACTAATTTCGGGAGAATTGGTCTTCGATTGAATATCAACCGAACCCGGTTCATAGTTAACCTCAGGACGATTGGCTCTATATTGGATGTCCACACTATCCGTTGAGAATGGACCTTCATAATTAAATTTAAAGTCTTCAAAGAAATTATCCGCTGCCATATCTGCAATCGGGTTACCTCCATTGTGAATCGCTGCCAGTCGGTTACCGATTTCAACCCGCTTAGCAATTCCCTGTAAAGCCAAACTTTTAGCCTCATTGGCTACAAGCGCCGTGAACTGAAATACATTTCCTTTACCAAGCGCTTCCCAAGATCGGCTCTGATCAATGGTCAGATCGCCTTTCCGATAGGTTGCGTCCAATTGTGCCATTCGAGTCGTAATTTGAAAGTCCGGACGCGGCTGACGGATAGATTGCTGACCAAGATCTGCATCAATGCCTAATCTGGCATAGGTCTGTCTAAGCTGCACGACTGGCATAGAAGCTATCTCGTCCACCACCTTTCATATACACTCATCACAGACTATCTAAGGAAATCAACCAAAGTAGGTGATATGACTTTAGCCCCTACAGACAACGAAGCTTGATAGACATTCTCGTATGTCTTGAGTGTTGTAATAAGTTCAGCCATATCTGCATCTTCTGTCTTGGACTGAAGCGATTTCAGGTTAATATTAATGTCCTTCAATCGTTCTTCCGAAAGTTGTACCCTGCTCGACTTAGCACCAAGTTCCGCACGTGTTTCTAAAAAAGAATTCATACGTGTATCTAATTTACCGAGAAGATTCGATACACCAGCTGAATTTTCCTGGTCAAGCGCATTTGTGATCTGATTCAATACTTTAAATAAGTTGTCATCGTCGCTAGGATTACCAAAAGCTGCGTTGCCAATCACGTTGACCGGCATGCGGATACCAGTTGCAATATCAAAATAAATTTCTTTATTATCTGTCCGTGAGTATTGGGCTTCTAGATGATACATCGTATCTGTCGAAGCAGAATTAGTCGTCTTCACTAAATCCGATAAGTCTTGCTTGGCGCTCAACCATTGTGTCGCCAACGTGCCCCCAGTAATTTCAACGCTACCAGTAGCGCCTGAATTATTCGTTTGTATTGACAACTCCTGGCCTGACCCCACAGATACTAACACACTACTACCTTGAGGTAGTGCATCATTAATGGCCTTCTGCAGATCAGTCGCAAATTCGGACGCGCCTCCGACACTATAATCTTTGGGCGGCAGGGTCACTGTTACTTCTTGACCACGATCGATAACTAACTGAAGTTGATTATTCGCAGTGGTAACATTAGCCGTATTCACGTTAACGGTTCCTTGTATGCTGCTACTAAATGGAACTTGAGTTACCTTATTGCTATAAGGAGCTTTATCCGTCATTTGACCGTTAAATACATACTTACCATTAAAACTGCTGTTGCCAATCGTAATTAATTGATCCGTAAGCTGCATCACCTCTGCTTTAATTGCGTCCATGGCCGTTTTTGGATTACTTCCATTGGAAGCCTCGACAGATAACTCTCGAATTCGATGCAACGCATCTCCAGCTTGGCCCATCAATGTGTCCGTGAAATCCAACCAAGATGTCGCGGTATCTACATTCTCCAAATACTGCTCATTAGCCGTAACGTCTGATCTATACCTCATTGCATAACTTAACCCTACTGGATCATCAGATGGTTTATTAATTTTGCGGCCTGTGGCCGTCTGATCTTGGTAATGGCTCATTTGCCCTAGATTATAATTCAAATTTCGCAAGAGCTGTGTATTCATCATCCCTTGCGTGATTCTATTCATCATCGGCTGTCATGCCCCCTTATTATCGACCGACTACGCCCATCGAGTTAATAATTTTATCTAACATTTCATCATAAGTGGTCATTGCACGTGCAGCAGCATTATAAGCATGCTGGAACTTAATCATGTTGGCCATTTCCTCATCCGTTGAAACACCACTTACCGATTGCCGACGTGAATCAACTTGTTCTGCCAGTATTTTCTGATTGGTTGCTTGGCGATCCGCTTCCTGAGACTGAACACCCAATTGACCAACAATCGCACGGAAAAATTCATCAAAGGTACCGTTCGTTAGAATAGGAATACCTGTAGACAAGGGATCAAAATCTACCTTCATATTCCTCAAGTCAGATGCAAGCAGTGCAATTGTGTTATTCCCCTTCACCAAGGTTTCCTTACCGTCGCTATCCTTGACAATATTGCCCGCGCTATCCGTCATCACACGCGAGGATGCCACCAACTTCGAAACGTTGGAAATAATATCTGGATTCAAGGTTAAACTTGCTGCGGTAAACTCTGTTGCTCCGGCCTTCATCGTGAAGAATGGAATTCCCGCTGTTGGCGGGTTCTCCATGCTATATCCCAACCCGTGAATACCGTTCAAGCCCTTAACTGACAATTCAGTATCAGCTTTGAGTACACGCTGGCTATCTGTTAAAACTTCCGTTCCGGTATAAGTTACACCATTAAGAACTGTCCCCGCAGGCAACTTACTAGGCAGCACAGAACCTGCCGGCATTGTAATTTTAACAGTGCCCTCAGCTAGCGCTTTCACCATGGAATCCATTTGGAACTGATAGCTGGCTAGATACGTTTCCCGGGATTCGATCATCCCGAATACTTCTCCACTCTTCAGATCGCCGTTCTTATAAGCATCGTCAAATGTTAATCCAGTCGTGCCTGTCGAAGAACCTGACCCGCTCGCTGGCGGTGTTTCTGCAAAATTGGTAGCTACTTCATTCCCCTCAACAAGCATAACGCTGCCCATTTTCACATTATAGCCGCCAGCACTTTTCTCAACTGTCACATTCACAATACTCGACAATTGATCCACCAATAGGTCGCGCTGATCACTAAGATCATTCGCATCATTCCCAAGTCCCTCTACGCGAAAAATCTCACCATTTAGTCGTGCTATTTGCGTCAGAATCGTGTTCGATTCTTTCACTTTTACACGTATATTTTCTGTTATATCGTTCCTCAATTCATTCAGCTGAGTCGCCGTATGATTAAATGAATCGGTCATAGCCAACGCACTTTCTTTTAGCGCCGCTCTAGCTGTAGTATTCTCGGGCTCTTTGCTGAACACTTGCCACGAGTTCCAAAAATTCTCAATTACTTGGCGAATCCCTGTATCAGAAGGCTCGTTGGTGATGGCTTCTAATTTCTCAAGCGCGTCCTTGCGAACAGACCAGTTCCCGAGTTCCTTGTTTTCGTTATAGAATTGATGATCAAGAAATGCCTCGCGAACCCGCTTAATGGAATCGAACTCTACCCCTTGACCAAGCTGTCCTGGCGTTGTGCTTCGTGTAAAACTTGGTGCTTCAAGCGGAGCTGCAGCAGTAAAGTTCACCACTTGCCTGCTGTAGCCTTTGGTATTCGCATTAGCAATGTTATGCCCCGTAGTCGACAATGCCGTTTGCTGCGAGAACAAAGCACGCTTGGCAATCTCAATTCCGCCAAATGTTGATCCCATTGGTAATCCCTCAATTCTGAAGTGTACTATCTATTAGTTACTCAGGCTCTTGTATCAAAAAGCCCTGGTCGTTTAATTCCGTGAGAAGGCTGCCCCGGATTATGATACACAACATCATCGTCAGGAGATCCTGCAACTATATCTAATGAGTAATCTATAAAGAGTAGAGACTGTTGTAACAGATCCTTGTTTAGCGCCAGAGCCACTCGCAGTTCTTCAAGCACTATAGACAGTCTCTTCTGAGCAAATGCCAACGCCTGCTTCTCTTCAGCCTTGAAAATAATTTTAATTAAATCACTGATCGTAATCTTAGGATTTGGGTTATACCCTCTAGATATCAAGTAAGAACCAATGAACTGGATTCTTTCCTGATTGACATCTGCAATGGCTCTAACCCATTTGGTTTCACGATTTACAATCATATTCAGTTGGTCGATATCGTTACTAACAAGAACCTGCGTCTTCACCTTGGCAAGTTCAAGGAGCGCCTCATGCGCTTCTTGAAGCTTATCCATCGTTTCCAGCAAAGGTTGTATCGACATGTTCGTCACCTGCTTCTATCTGATGTAATACACGACTGTGCTATTGTAAGTATGGCAGGAGCTTCTCAGCTATCTTCCTAGCATCTACACGGTAAGTACCCGCATTCACTGAATCCCTAAGTTCCTCTAAACGGCTCAAATGCTCAGGCGTCTTTGTTATTCCCGACGTACTCAGAAGCTCCTTAGCTTCTGATGAAATCTCTATTTGATCCTTAGGCTTATCCTTTTTGCCGACTTGACCAGCGGAACGATTTTCATTCGCCTTATTATATGGATTCATTGCACCGATTCGTTTGTTATCATTAATCTTCATCTTGCTTCACCCCTATGACTTCGCATATAAAATAAAAAGCCGATAATCTTTAGAACTATTATCGGCATCTTCTATATGAAACTTTATATCTCTACAGACCTAATTCGAATTATCTCTTATCTTTCAAACGATCTTGAATATTAAAGGTAACTCTATTCTCCTGCTGTCTCCGCTCTTCTTCCCGCCGGTCATCTTCCGAAATATTCCTTACATCCTTCACAAGCTTCGCACGACATGGCTCACAAATCGTGTTCTCACGTATTGCTGTTCCACATACTTCGCATGAATAGGACATATTCGGTGCATGCATGATCGAAATTCGTCCATCCTTAATAAATTTAGTGATTTGCTTAACAGAAACACCTGTTTCTTCGCTTAATTCGTGTATGTTGACTCCTCTATTTTTACGCAGATAGTTCAAGCATTTCTCATATTGCTGCTCTAGATCTTTCATGCAGTTCGGGCAAAACTCTGCGAAGCCTTTCACAAATATTTTCCCACAACGCGGACAATTCGCCACATTCATACCCATCGTATGTCCCCCTTTTCAGCATTCCCAGTTTCCCACTTTTTAACCTTCAAACTCCAAGAAGTCCGCTTCCTCTTAGGAGGGTGATGTATTGCAGGCTTCTCAGTAAATCATACAAACAAACGTTCCCATCTATGTTATAATAAGGACAGGAGGTGAAAGGATGCGAAGAGCATACAAGTATCGACTGTATCCCACTAGAGATCAAAAAAAGAAGATCGAATTTATTCTAGAACGCTGCCGGTTGCTCTATAACCGGTTACTAGAAGAACGCTTATTAGCGTATAAGCAAAATGGAAAATCCTTGAGTTACTTGGACCAGCAAAATTCCTTAGTAGACCGTAAGAATCATATCCCGATATTAAAGCACGTTTATTCTCAGGTCTTACAGGATGTAGCCAAAAGGCTAGACAAGGCCTACCAAGCTTTTTACCGACGTGTGAAGCAAGGTGAGAGAGCAGGCTTTCCACGGTTCAAGCAAAAGCAACGGTATGACAGTTTCACGTACCCGCAAGGCGGATATACCATTCAGGGGAATAAGCTGAAACTCTCCAAGATTGGGGAAATTAAATTCAAGCTACACCGGCCGGTAGAGGGTAGCATCAAAACATGTACAATCATCGTCAAGAACGGTTGCTATTACGCTTGCTTCTCATGTGAAGTGGAAGCGGTCTTGCTAGAACCCACAGGTAGACAAGTCGGCATCGACCTTGGCATTAAGCATCTAGCCATCCCCTCCGAAGGTAAGCCGTTTGAGTCGCCTACCTATCTTCGTAAAAGTGAAAGAAAACTCAAACAACTGCAACGAGCGGTGTCAAGAAAAAAGAAAGGCTCAAATCGACGAAAGAAGGCCGTTTTGCTCCTTGCTAAGCAACATGAGAAAGTTGCAAATAAGAGAAAAGATCATGCACACAAAATTAGCAACTCCCTAGTTCAGAGCTATGACCTGATTGCCTTCGAGAAACTACATATACAGGGGATGATTAAGAACCAACACCTTGCCAAAAGCATTTCGGATGCAGGATGGCATCAGCTTGTTCAATTCACGTCCTACAAGGCTGAAAGCGCCGGTAGAGCGGTTGTTCAGGTTGATCCACGTTACACCAGTCAGCTCTGCTCAAATTGTGGTAACCTCGTAAAGAAAACCTTAGCAGAACGCATACACCGATGTCCTTGTGGCACTACCTTGGATCGGGACATCAACGCGGCAAAGAACATTCTTCAGCGAGCGCTGCAAGTATCGTAACCAACAAAAATCATTGGTTCGGACGGAGCCATCAAGGAGAGCTGAGGTTACGAAGCTCAATGATCTGAGAAGCCCCCACCTCTACGCCTTAGCGAAGATGGTGGGAGTATGTCACTTCCAGTTTACCGCAATTCGACGGCATTTGCCTATCCCTATTTTTAATGAACCGCGTGAGCATTACCATTTACGGTGAAGGTGATTAGCTGAATCCAGATATGGTGTCTTGCGTTAGTATAGAGGTCGATCAGATCTTTGAGACGGCGAAACGATTTGAAAATAAGTGACTAATCGACCAGTTACGATTCATACTATTGAAATTATTGTATAAACAGCCTCCCGGCTATAACGGAGAGGCTATTTATTTCTTTCTCCCCCGCTTTCACCTTGCCCACGTTAGCCCATAAATTTCGACAGGTATCGACATTTCTTCTTTTAAAACCATCGCACATTGATTCATCGTACTCCCCGTTGTGTACACATCGTCCACGATATAAATGATGACGGGTTCCCCGGACACGATTATTTCCCTCAGTTCTGTGGTATCGAACTCAAAAACGTGGGCAAGATCGTCGATCCGTTCGCTTCGCTTTTTAAAACTCTGCTTCGCCGTATGCTTGGAACGATTGAGTAATCGTACGACTGGGAGGTCCATTCGCCAACCTAGCTCTTTTGCCATTTGCTCCGCCTGGTTAAATCCACGCTCTTGCATACGACGCTCACTTACAGGCACGTAGGTGATCAACTCTCGAACCTGCCTCTCTGACGAAGATAGCTTATCTAACCTTAGTTGCTGGAACGCATGAACTAGCATATGACCGAAAACAGCCTTCAGACGCTCGTCTCCGCGATACTTATATCTAGCCAGCAGCTCTTTCATCGTATCATCATATCGGACGGCACTTCGGCTTTTAGCGAAATAGCTATGCGGCCTCCGACGACAATCCGGACAATACTCACCTCGTCCACAAGATAAACAAATCACCTTACGAATCCACGGAATTCGGGTGTAGCATGTGTGACAAAGCCCTAACTGCCCTCTCTCCAGACGGGTCACCTGTTTGCACAATAAACACGCTTCCCGTTTAGGACTTAATAGCGAAAATAACGATTTCCCCATCTGCCTCCACCACCTGCTCATACTTTGCCCCCTTGTAGAAACCCCTGTTTACGTGCAATCCGATTCATCGTGCGGATCTGTCTCACAGCTTCTTTTTGTGATTTCGTTATTTCAGCAGCAGCCAAGTATACTTTCCCATGCGGATCATCCTTGGATCTTCCAGCACGTCCTGCCATTTGGACTATTGCGGCTTCGTCGAATAACTTTGAGTCTGCATCCAAAATGAAAACATCCGACTGGGGCACGGTTACCCCACGTTCAAGGATAGTCGTCGTGACAAGCACACGAATTTCCCGATTTCGGAAAAGCTGGACCTTCTCCGTACGCGAAAGGTCCTTAGAGGAGGTTCCTTCTATGCGTACTACTGTGCTTTTAAGGGCTCTGCTCAACTTCTCTCTCAGCAGCATGACAATCGGCTCTACAAGCTGGATATTTGGAACGAACACAAAAACTTGTGCCCCTCGTTCAATGGACACTTCTAAGCGGGATTGGATCGACTGTGGGATGGATTGAGCAGCGATGGACTTTCGTAATGTAGGCGTAGATATCAACTGAGGTACTGGTAGAGGATGTTTATGAAATCGTACTGGCACGCGAACGTGTGACAGCCGTCCGCGCTCGGCGGCTTGTCTAACGCGTGTAGGCGGTGTCGCTGACAGCAGGATATTCGTACCGCTTGGCTTACACACGTTCTCTGCTGCATAGCTAAGCATGGGGTTGTTGTGGTACGGGAAGGCATCGATTTCATCGATGATGACGAGGTCAAAAGCTTGATGAAACCGCAACAACTGATGCGTTGTTGCGATGGTGATTTGCCCTTGCTCCCAGCGCTGCTCGCTCCCGCCATACAGCGTGACCACGCTGTATGCAGTGAACGCCCGCTGGATGCGCGGTTGCAGCTCTAGCACCACGTCCTTGCGTGGTGTAGCGATGAGGACACGCCCGCCACGGGCGGCGGTGTAGTGAATGAACGGGAAGATCATTTCTGTCTTCCCGGCGCCCGTGACAGCCCAGATAAGGAACTTACCTGGGCCGCCAGGTTGCTTCCCTTGGATGAAGCGCAACCCCTCAAGGGAAGCATGGGTTTGAGCATCACTGAGCCCCCAGGGCTCTATGTAAGCTTGTAATGAGTCAGCAGCCTCTGCATTAGCGGTGGACAGCGCATTACCCGAACCTCCAAGCATGAGCAAGGAGCAGGATCGGACCCTGCCCATGGTGAGACACTCCTCACAATAGGGGCAGTCTTGTCCGCAATGTAAGCATGGCGACCAGAACATCCGCTCTTCTCCGCTCCCGCAGCGTTTACATGTGTAATGCGAAGACTTCCTGAGCCATCGCCGCCAATCACGTCTCACCTGCATCTGTAAGCCGCTTGTGAGCGATACATCGCCATTGAGGTAGGTGAGTTGCAGGTAAGCAGGCCATGAGGCTTCCAACTCTGCCGTCATAACCCCAGTGGCTTCTATTAGCTGATGCAGCTCGTCTACCAACAGCGAACGCCCTCTGCAAGCTTCAACGAGACTAATATATGTGGATGCGTGTAGTTGAAAGCTGCGACCATGCTTGTCACACCAAAGTGTGTAGTCTATTACTTGCGCATCTATCTCTTTCACATTCATGATTCCAAGCGTCGTGGCTTCCCGTTTCACCATCGCAAGTAAAAGACTCTCACTAATATCCTTAGAAGTCACATCACTTTTTCTTAACTTCTCAAGCAGTTCCATGCACTGCCCTAACGAAACAAAAGGTTCGAACAATACGAGGCCGGCGTCGGCTGCGTAGTGCTCGAACCAATATTGGATATCTGTCTGGGCATGTATCGTGAATTGCCATTCCCACACATGTCCCTTGCGAACAGCATAGATCTGAACCTTCATTCCTCACCGTTCTCTCTTCATCAAATAATGTAGCGTTCATCGTGGTGAAAGATGTGTGTAGCACATGTTGAAAGCGTTTACTATCAGACAACAGGAATCTTCACGAGCTCTTCTCTATTACTGAGGTGAACAAGTACGACAGGATCTTCATCATGCTGACTTAGAAAACGATCAACGGCATCATAGTCAGACTGTAAACGCAGCTCTAAGGCATACGTTTGGGATAAACGCTCAATGATCTCTCTTGTATCGTCAGACGAACCCTCGTCAATAATCGTTGCCTTGACCTGGTTGCCTCTTACACGCGAAAAGAAAAATAATGAGCGAATAACCCACTCAATTTGATTTTGATTATTTTTGGTAACAAGTAGTACAGTAGCAGGTTTCTTCTTCGTTCCCTTACGTAGTAAGAGATGCAGCACGGTAACACTCAAGCCATAGCAACCGAAGATACAAAGCAATCCAATCCACATAACGGGTCCCTCCCTTACCTGCAGTGTATGCGGCAGTGCAAAGGGGGGTTCCTATAGCATGGAAATGCGGTATCGCGAAGCGAATTACAGCGTTACCCAACCATTTTTGATTGCAATAATTACCGCTTGCGTACGGTCATCAACTTCCATTTTTTGAAGAATACTACTCACGTGGTTTTTCACTGTTTTCTCACTGATGTACAAGAACTCGCCAATCAGCTTATTGCTTTTGCCTTCGGCCATAAGTCGAAGCACTTCTGCTTCCCTCTTGGTTAATGGGCTATTCGCATTATGTATGTACTTCAATCCAGAATCCTTCACGCCTGTGCCAGTACCAACCACACCAACGTCATCTAGATATGTCATACGTCTTAGTTGATTGATTAGCTTACCTGTAACCTTCGGATGAATGTAGGCATGTCCTGCAACGACAGAACGAATGGCATTAATCAGCGACTCTGCTTCCATATCCTTCAGCAAGTAACCTGAAGCCCCTTTGCGAAGTGTCTCAAACACATAGCTTTCATCATCATGAATGGATAGAATGATGACTTTAATATCTGGAAAGATAAGTTTCAGACGTTCTGTTGCAATTACACCGTTCTCCAGGGGCATATTGATGTCCATGAGCACGATATCGGGGGTGATTTGATTACATAATTCAATGACTTGGATGCCATCGCCACACTCACCGATAACTTCCATATCATCTTCCATATTAATGATCCGTTTAACACCTTCACGAAAAAGCTGATGGTCGTCTGCAATGACAATATGTACATTGCGTTTGTGACTCGCCGTGTTGTCCATTCTAGTTTTCCTCCTTGTTCTCTCCAACGCCGCCGATAGGGATGAGCATCGTAATTTTTGTTCCAGAATCTTTCTCGGACTCTAGAACCATGGTACCTTCTAGCAGCTCCACACGCTCTCTCATTCCCAGTAAACCAAAGTTATTCCCCTTGGCTATTCTTAGTTCTGTTAGCGGAACATCAAAGCCGATTCCGTTATCTACAACGTAAATCTGTACTTGATCTGGTTCTAGCGTGAGTTCTACAGACAAGAAGGTTGCTTTAGCATGCTTGTTTATATTCGATAAAGCTTCCTGCACCAATCGGAAAATAGCAATTTCCAACCCGGACGGTATGCGCGTTTCTTTCCCGACCAAGTTAAACTGAGTGTGGATTCGATATTTATCTTCGAAATCCTGCACATATTTCCGTAATGTAGGTACAATCCCTAAATCATCGAGCGCCATTGGTCGGAGGTTGAAAATAATTTTACGAACCTCTTCAAGACCATTTCTGACTTGTCCCTTTAAATCAACTAACTCATCCTTCACCGCCGAAATATCTTCCTTGACGAGCATCCGATGGGCAATTTCAGTCCGAAGCACAACGTTCGCCAAGGTTTGAGCCATCCCATCATGAATTTCGCGTGCGATTCGTTTGCGTTCTTCCTCTTGGGCCAAAATAATTTTCAGCCCCAGCAGTTGTCGATTCTTAGCCGACTCAATAATACGTGTTAACTGATTGAGATCTCCTGATAAATATTCAAGTGCAACATTCATCTGAGAGACGATCGTTTCGGCGCGTTCTACCTGCTTGTCCACATTCTTCATGCGAACCTGCAGGTCATTGCGGCGGATCTTGAGGTTATTCTCTTTTTCACGCGCAACGGTTAGCTGTAATTGAAAAGCGATAGCGGCTTCATAAGCAATCTTGATATCTTCTTCTCGATACTTGTTGAAATCTCGACTGACTTCCGTGAGTCGGATCCGCGACCTCTTGTATTCTTTCTCTAACATATCCACGAGATCAATCGTGACACCCGTCTCATGCTTAATGTCACCCAGCTCCCGAGTAAGCGACTCCTTCTCTAAGCGTGATGACTCAGCAATCTCAAACAATTGATATTTGCTGCTCTCCATGACGTTAATGGCGTTGGTTATGACCTTGTCTATAGCGTCTGGTTGCACATGAAACGAGCTCCTTTTAATAAAACCTTATAATAGTAAGTTGTCTACCCCATATTGTAGCATAGTTCTTCCCGTTTGCCGTGTACTTCTAGTACTATTTATTCAATAGAAATTCCGTAATTCTGGGGATCCCAGCCTACTTTGAAGCCTAATCTCTCAGAAATGAGTCGTAATGGGACCATTGTCACATTATTCATGATCGCTGGAGCTACTTCTGCCGTGACGCGACCGCCATTTACAAGCAGATCCGCTTGATCAATCCATAGGTCAATTAGTTTATCCCCTCGAAGAACGGTTACCTTACGTTCCTTATCGTCCCACTTCACAGTTCCACCTAATGCTTCAGTGACGAAACGAATCGGAACCAAGGTGTTATCCTTCACGATCGTCGGTGCTTGCTCCAACGTCATCGGCTTGCTATTTAAGGTTGCTTGCTTCTTATTTACAGTAAGTTTAATTGCATTTTTCGGAAGCGCGGGTAATTGCCCCTTATAAATAAATGAAATATCGTCAATATTAATTTTCCCTTTAGCGGCTCTTTCATCCTGCCCGTTGGCTGGATTTGCGACATAAATGCTTTTCACCAGCAAAGGTGCCTTCAGATCCGACACGTCCGCTGTCACCTTGCGCCAGCCTGTCCAGTTCATACTTTCTGTAAAACTTACTAAATTCACCTTACCGTCCGCATCAATGACCTCTGCTCGCACCCAATTGAAGCTGCCGTCTCCCATGACTTTAGCCGTTATAAATTCAGGCGCTCCCTCAATCGGTGCACCATTCCCATTATTAAATCTTGCATAAGCTGCTTTGGTTCCTAGTCCTTTGGAGAAATCATAGGCGATTTCCAAGTTCTTGTTGCCATTGTTAGGAACAATATTAACGCTGGAAACAACCTCTGCAGGATATTTGTCCCCTGTTGTCATGACAGCAAATTTATCTAAATCGTACCACACTTTCTCCTGTCCTACAGGCAAGGTTACCATAGTGCTATACCCATCATAGTGTGCAATAACCTGAGCCGTCTGCGCTCCCGCTGTGCTGTCTACGTGCAGAACACCGTTCGTAATCGTCCCCTTAACCCCGCTGAGCTCCCAAGTCGCTGATGCCGCGGGTAATTCTCTCGTTGCTCCACTGCGTGTTGTAACGGTAATAGGGAGCTTGAAATCGCCGCCCTCTGTTAATGAGAAGGACCCCGAGCTAAAAGCCATCGACGTAATCTGATCACGCCCGACAACTTCGACATCCATCGTTGCGGATCCTTTACCTGACTTGGCCACAATCTGCGTTTTTCCAGGCATTGTTGGTGTATAAACGTTATCCTTGAAAGAGCCATTGGCCATCGTGCTGCTCCATTGTGGAACAATTCCTGTTACGGCGATAGGATTATAATAGTCGTCATATGCTTTGAATTGATAAGTGCTGGATTCATTTACGAATAATAAGGATTGTCCTTTTAAAATAAGACCTAACAACTCACCCTTCGGCGCTGTCGAATATACGCCCAAACCATTTGCTACCGCACGTTGATTGCCATTCTGTGTTTTGTTCACTAGCTTCGGATCTACATCACCAAGTGGCCTAGACACCATCTGTGTCGAACCGCCGCCATCGAGGACCATTCCTCTCCAAACACCGGCATCAATCATGAATTGTTGCAACTCTGGCAGCGTCATCCCGGCACTAGGACCATTGCGATCCGATGTTATGATATAAGCCTTCTTCAGATCCTTGGAGTAACCCACAGCTGTCCTAGAAACGGGACTATATCCATTGAAATCATTAATATTCCGCGTAAAATAGCTCGGCTTCGCCTCATCTACTAGCAGTGTGCTACCGCCGATGAGCATTTTGAAGTTTTTCCAATCATACGTCTTGGAGGCGTCATGTGGAATCATGTCATATTTTGTCGTGACTTTATCCCCTACCTTGAGATGCTTAACAATAAACTCTCTAGCCAAACCGGATCCCCGAAGAATGTATCCATCTGCTGGTGCAACCATTTTCACATTCGTATCAACCTGGATCTCCTTAACAATATCATTCTGGATGAGTGCCTCTGTAGGTACGTGTGTACCGTCCACAGCGCGCTGTGTCATCGCCCAAGCACTTGTATAAAGGAATAGCCCGTCAGCAATCAGCGGAACATCGTTATCGTCCCAGTAGAACGTTTTGTTCACACCACCTAGCTCGAACTGTGTGCCATCCTTTGCCGTAACCGTACCCTGAAAGTCAAAAATATCAATAATCGGCTGATTCGTCTTCGTAATTGCAAATGAGTACAGGCCAGAGATCTTCGCGGGCGTCGCCATCACCTGCCCATTCGTGATCTGCGCACCCTCCGGTACTCCTTCAGCCTGCGTATTGTAGAAATCCCCATTCACCCCTGCTACAGCACCTGTATCCTTCACCATGCCGAGCACACTCTGGTTCTTCGTGAACTGATTATTCGTTCCTGCCATTGCGTCTATCTTCACGTTCGGGTTCGTCAGATCCACTTCGATCACATTGGCGTTCACCGATACTTCCTTATTGCTTCGTGTTGTCGACCATACGTAGTTCTTCATAATTGCACCTGATGTGATCGTCTCCTGCGAGCTCAAAGTTAGCTTCGTCCCCGCCGCGTTCACTGTTACTCCCGACACCAACTGCCACACCATAGCGCAAGCCAGCGCAGCTACTCCTACTTGCCTCTGTACCTTCACGTTGCCGTTCCACTCCTCTTTTTCATCTAATTCTAGTATCTATCATTTAAGCGATAACTATATAGACTCTTAAACTATGGAAAAAGTTACGATATTCCCCATGTTGTATTCATATGTCATAAATAAATGGTAAAAATAGAAAAAGAGCACAACCCTCCGGGTCTGCTCTCTACTTGAGATGCTTATATAATGATTAAATTATTTTCTTTAATTTAGCTTCTTGTTCAATCGATCGCGCTGAGAGCAGTTCAATAATCCTGTGTTGTTGCTCTTGCACATTCTCTAAACGCTTCACGATTTCATTCGTTTCCAGCACAGCTTGCTTGATTTGGGATTGTTCGATTTCTAGTTTGTCTAATCTTGTGTTCATTCCAACTAACTGTTCAAAAACTGGAGATAATTCTGCTCTTAGCAACGTAGTAAGTGATTCCTTCATTTCATTGTCCATTATATCGCTCCCTTCGTATACCAACGCAAAACTTATCTTCTACTTATCATAACATAATCCCCTATGAATTAGCATCAGATGACATATACATATAGTACCATATTTATTAGCAAAAGAAAACAATGATATTTACTATAGTGAATTATGTATATAACAAAATAAACAAACAAAAGCCGCCCCAAAGGACGGCCTCTCTATATTAATGCTTAAGCTCTAACGCTTGTGCTTTCAACGTCTCAGCTTTATCTGTACGCTCCCAAGGAACATCCAGATCGTTACGGCCAAAGTGACCATAAGCCGCTGTTTGACGGTAGATCGGACGACGAAGATCAAGTTCTTTAATGATACCCGCTGGGCGAAGGTCAAAGTTGGAGTGAATGAGCTCAACAAGCTTCTCTTCACTTACTTTAGCTGTACCGAACGTATCCACAGCAATGGAAACTGGACGAGCAACTCCAATTGCGTAAGCTAGTTGCACTTCACATTTCTCAGCCAGACCAGCTGCTACGATGTTTTTCGCAACGTAACGCGCTGCGTAGGCACCAGAACGGTCAACTTTTGTCGGATCCTTACCGGAGAACGCGCCGCCGCCATGACGAGCATAACCACCGTACGTATCAACGATAATTTTACGACCAGTCAAACCAGCATCCCCTTGAGGTCCACCAATAACGAAACGTCCTGTTGGGTTAATGAAGTAATTCGTCTTCTCATCCAACAAGTGTGCTGGAACGATTGGAAGAATAACATGCTCTTTAATATCTTTTTGGATTTGCTCCAAAGTTGTATTCTCATCATGCTGTGTGGATACAACAATTGCATCTACACGAACAGGTTTATCATCGATGTACTCAACTGTTACTTGAGTTTTACCATCTGGACGTAGGTATGGAAGAGTGCCGTTCTTACGAACTTCTGTCAAACGACGAGCCAATTGGTGAGAAATAGAAATCGGAAGCGGCATAAGCTCAGGCGTCTCGTTGACTGCGAAACCGAACATCAAACCTTGGTCACCGGCACCAATTGCTTCGATTTCTTCGTCGGACATGTTACCTTCTCTTGCTTCAAGAGCTCTGTCTACACCTTGTGCAATATCAGGAGATTGCTCATTCAACGAAACAAGAACTGCACACGTTTGGGAGTCGAAACCGTACTTCGCGCGCGTGTAACCAATTTCTTTAATTGTTTGTCTAGCGATAGCTTGAATATCTACATATTCAGACTTCGACGTGATTTCACCAATTACCAAAACCAAACCAGTTGCTACAGATACCTCACATGCTACACGAGCATTCGGATCATTAGCTAGAAATGCATCCAAAACCGAGTCAGAAATTTGGTCACAAATTTTATCTGGATGACCTTCTGTTACGGATTCGGATGTAAATAAACGACGTCCACGAACTTGAGCCATATTATTCATCCTCCTACATTACATTTAGTATGTTTGAAAAGCTTCTACTCGATGCCTCTATGATAAAAAAAATTGGGCCCGGCTTTAGCGGTAGCTTTTCTCGCCAAACGGAATCCCTCTTTTGCGCTCATGCGCTGACAAGATCTTTGAATTCCGCACTCTGGAACAATAAATAAACCATGAATAAGACAATATTAAAATGACCCTTCCCCAGACGGAAAAGGTTAAATTGAATATTGACCTTCAATAAATCATCTTACTTTATTTGTCGGGTATTGTCAATTTATAAATTTTCAATAGCGTTTTATAAAAAAATAAAAGGTCAGCATTAGCCGACCTCCTTCTTAAACGATGCACATACAATAAATTATGATTACAAAGTAAACAAAGTTTCTTCTGCCCGTTGGATTAATCTCTGAGTAATACGACCGCCTACTGCACCTGCATCTCGGGAAGTAATATGTCCCCAGTCGTCTTTTTTCTTAGAAGTTGAAGGAATAGAACCAAGCTCACCCGCAAATTCGGTATCCGCATTGAGCGACATTGAGTTGCCCACCGGTAGACCTAACTCAGCAGCAATTTCGTATTTTAAGATATCCAACGCTTTTTTCGATTCCGGAACCACTTTACTTCTAGCCATAACCAAACGCCTCCTTAGAGTTTTAGTTCAGATCATGCACTCGATAAGCAGCTACCCGATCAATGGGGTACGATAATAGTATGGCTAGAATCATCTTGATGAACCGAATAAGAAGTTGTCATTTTGGGTAAAATTATGGAGTAGACATTTATTTATTGCGGAACTTTACTACCATCTGCATTTAAAATCAAAAATCCACCACGTACCATGACATATATGGGCGTGTCGTTCTTTGGCGAAGGCTTAATACCGCGGCCTTCTGTCGGGAAAATCAAAAGATGATTCAGCGCGACTTCCGTCCCTGCTGGCAGATCCTTGCCTCCCGTTACATCCGGGATGCCGTTCTCATCGTTGCTTACGGCTAGTACCTTGCCGCTTCGCACAATAAATTCCGCGCCAGCGCCAGCGTGCAAGGTTTGTCCATTTTGCAATTGCACAACTTTCATGTTCGCCGCTGCCGTAGGTGTAGTGCTCGTGCCTCCGTTGCTCCCGCCAGCATTCGCTGCGATCGCGGAGGCCACAATCTCCTTCACCTTGGCTTCGCTTAAAGTGTTCTGCTCGAAATAACTTTGCGTGATTAATGGGTCGGTTGTGCCTGGTGTTGGAGCATCGGCTTGGGAGGTTGTGTGAACTAGTAAAACCAAAGTAACTAACAATATAATAAAGTTTATATTAATTTTTTTCATTGTTGTCTACAACTCCTGTTAAATTGACTAAAATCATTTTAACAGAAAAAGACCCCGAAGGGTCTCATTCTATTAAAAACTATTTTATTCTTATGGAGTGACTACAACTGTAGTTGTTGCAGTTTTACCATTAGGAGCAACAGCTGTTACTACGAACGAACCAGAAGTTGCACCAACTAGGGAAACTTGATTTGTTCCATTTAATGTAACAGAAGTGAATCCAGTTAAATCAGTGATAGTGTAACGAACTTGCAGGTAGTTGTCATACAGAGCAACTACATCTGAACCTGCACCAAATGATCCTTCACTTTTGAACTCATTACCATATTGGTTTTTCACAGTAAGTTTGTTCATCAAGTGGTAAATGTTTTCACCATTAGCTTGTGCAAATGTGTAAGTTTTAGAAGCAGATCCAACTGAGATAGACTCTACACGGTTAGCTTCATTCTTAACAACCACTTGACCACTAACAGATTTAGCTTCACCGTTTGCAGCTTTGAAGTATGCTGTAATATTCGCAGTACCTACTTTATATCCAATTACGTATGCTTTGTCATCAACTACACCAGTAAGAGCATCTACTGCGCTAGTAGCTTTATCAACTTGTGCGAAGTTATACACATCTGAAGTTACTGCAGTAATAGTCTTAGGTATAGCTACAGAGTTGCCTGCTGCGTCTTTAGCTGACACTACAACTTCTTTTGCAAGTTTACTTGTAGTAGCGTCTACTTCTGTAGCATGCGATGCGATATAAGTTGCATCATCACGAGTATTGAACAGGTCTCCAAGAGCGTTCAAGCTATAAGTTAGGTTTTTAGCTTCTTCAGCTGTAAGAATTGTTACTTTTCTAGCAAGGTTAGCAACGCTTTGATCAATCAAAGTACCAGCTGCTTGACCAGTGTGTGTTGCTTCACTTTTACGAAGTTGGAATTTAAAATCAAAAGTACTTCCTACAACAGCGGTACCATCTGTTGCAATAGTGATTTCTTTATCACTGAAAGCACTGATTGGAAGAATAGCATTATCTGCAATGACGCCAGTACCATCAACACTTACTTTAAAGCCTGCAGTTGCAGATAGGTCAGCATAAACATCGTATGTTACAACTTTGTTGTTTGATAGAATGTCAATTGTTGTTCCAGCTGAATCAGTAGAGAAACCAGTAATTTTCTCACTGTATTGGTCGAACACTTGATATTTTGGTTTAGTTTTTGCAGTCGCTACTGCTTTCGCTGCAACTTCTGTTACAACTCTGATGCTGTCTGGGTAACGAACATCTGCAAGTGGAATGTTGATTTGAGCATTACTGTTTACACCATTTCCATAGATAGCAACAAAGACGTTACCTTGACCTTTGGCATCAACTTTCTTAATGTGTAATTTCCCTTTATTAGGTCCAGTAAGTACAATTTTATTGTCTTGAGTAGCATCAGCTGAACCGTTAACAAGCATCGCTGCAGGAACGTCAGTTGAACCACCAAGCACTAAATTGCTAGAAGTAGTAATCTTAAATCTACCTGCTTTTGCATTATCAACGATATCATCAGCAGTTAGTTTATTTCCAGCTTCGTCGTAAGCAACGATTTCAACATACTTATCTTTGTCACCATAAGCAAAAGTAGTAGATGGTTGTAGAACTTCTACTTTAGAAGCAACTTTAGAAGCAGAAGCTTTTACTTTTGCCGTAGCTTGGGATCCGCCACCAAAAACAGTAACAGTGAATTCTTCTGTTTTATCTACATCTTTAAGAAGTGTAAATACAACATCATCAGTGTTATCATTGTTATCATCAGCAATAACTGCTGGTGTATTACCCAAGGAATCAGCATAAGGTGTTACAAATACTGTAGGAGTAATCGCAGAACCAGTGTCCTTAGTTACTACACCGCCGTACTGGTCGTATTGTGTCAATTTAACTATCGCTTTTTCGCCAGCAAGGGAAAGTGCTTCTTTACCATTTTTGTATGTCACAGCACCCAGTTCAACTTTAGTAACATAAGGAACGTCACCAACTTTGAATAGTTTTGTAGCAGAAATGTGTTGATCGTTATCGTAGATATTGATCGATACTTGACTATTGTTTGGAATTACACCTGTATAGTTAGTATCCAAGATCACATAAAGTTTACCATCATCGGATTTCGATAATGTTGCAGCATCAGGAGTTGTTGCATAAACTGTGTAGTTACCAGCAGAGAAGGAAGCAGCCTCACCGTATTGGTTAGTTGGTTGTACTTGTACTCGTGCTTTGTCTGACTTAGCGATTGTATCGTTAGCAGAAACGAACTCGATTTTTGTTACTTTTTCATTTTCAGCATCGAAAGTTGCAGTTGTTTTATCAAGCTCAGCTGCATCGACACCAGCCAATGTTACTGTGTAGGAACCAGCTGTAACCTTGCTATCTTTCAACTTAAGTGTAACTGTTTTCTTGTCATCAGACCACTTTGCAGCAGCTGCATCAAGAGCAACGTCAGCAGCACCTTTTTTCAATGTGAAAGTTGCTTTAGCTGTGTCAGCTGCTTTGCTCAATTTAACTTCTACAGTTGTAGCACCAGCAGCTTTAGCACTCAATACGGAAAGTTTACCAATGCTTGAGAACGCTACGTCAGCAGCATATGAACCTGTAACAAGATCAGCACGAGTTGCAGCTTTAGCTCCGTCAGTACCAAGATCAACGCCGTTAGCTTTAGCAACGTCTAGGTAACCATCGTACCAAGGTGAAGTTGTTTTAACGTCAGCTGCTTTACCAAAACCTTTAACAAGCAATGTAGCAAGTTGACCCAATGTTACGTTATCTTGTGGAGCGAAAGTAGTATCTGTCATACCATCGATGATACCAGCTTTTTTAGCTGCTTCGATGAAAGGAATTGCCCAAGCTTGGGAAGCGTCAGTTCCGTCAACATCCTTGAAAGAAGAAGTTGTTTCAGTACCAACTGTTAAACCGAAGATTTTCGCAACAAGCTTAGCAGCTTCTGCACGAGTCATGTTACCATCGATGTCGAATGCAGTATCGGATTTACCATCCATGAAACCTTTTGCAAGCAATGCATCAATTTTTGCAAGCAATGCTGCGTCTTTACCAACAAGATCTGTAAAGTCTTTGGAAGTTTTAACTGCAGTTGTTGCGGAAGTTGTTGTCGCCGGTGTTGTTGTTGCAGGCGTATCAGCCATTGCCACCGAAGCGAACATAGAGAATGCTAGTGTTGCTGTTGCGATTACTTTTAAACTTTTTTTCATAACCTTTTTTTCTCCTCCTTGAATATCGTGAGTTTTATTTTTTAAGTTTGTTTGTTCTTTATTCCAGCTCGATCCACTCATCTTATTGTTCACCCCCTCTCCAGAGTTAGAGCATAATATAACTAAGGTTCAGCTGCAGCTCTCGAACTGCACTTGAAACTAGTAAACTGTAATGAAATAAAATAGGAACCTAGACCAATTTACATTATACATTGATCACTCTGGATCGTAAAGAACTATTTTCGATAAATTAATTCAATGTATAACAATTACTATTGTTTGTTTCTTTCAAAGTATTAAACGCATATGTTTCATAAAAGTTGCGATTTACTCCAAATAAATTTTAAATTCATCTTTTTCTTTTTTACAACAATGCTGCCTCCTATATTTAAAGTTTGTTGTTGTAAAACATTCCTCACTACGTTGTTCTTTATGTAGCTTTTCGTCTATCACCTTTGCTACAAAATTAGTATACGATACTCTATACACAGTTTCATTGATAAGTATTTTCCAGTGACGTAGCATAGATGATTGTTTCTTCCGTATAGTCCATCTAAGCTTTAAGCAACCTAATCGATAGTCCCACAGTACTTTCAAGATTTAAATCTATTTTTCTTAAGCATGAAGGTCATCTCCTAGGGTGAATTCTGACCTATATACCTTTGACAACTATTTAGATATAACCGCTAGTTAATCTTGCTATCATACAAAAAAAGACCCCGAAGGGTCTTTTTTTAATTCGGTATTACGGAGTTACTACAACTGTTGTAGCAGCTGTTTTGCCGTTAGCAGTTGTTGCTGTTACTACGAATGATCCYGTTCCTGTTCCACCAAGTGTCACTGTGTTGTCTGCATTCAATTGAACGGTTAGACCAGCACTTACTTCAGTGATAGTGTAACGTACTTGCAGATAGTTATCGTACGCTTTTACAACATCGCTTGTTGTTGGCGTGCCTGCTAGCGCAGAACCTTCACTCACAAACTCATTGCCGTATTGGTTTTTCACAGTAAGGTCATCCATCAAACGGAAGACATTCTCGCCATCTGCATTTGCATTWGTAARTGTCATGGATGCAGAACCTGCTGCAATGGATTCAACGCGGTTAGCTTCATTTTTAACATCTACTTGGCCACTTACGCTTTTTGTTTCGCCATTAGCTGCTTCGAAGTATACCGTGACATTTGCAGTTCCTACTTTATTACCAATTACGTAAGCCTTCTTNACTACTTGGCCACTTACGCTTTTTGTTTCGCCATTAGCTGCTTCGAAGTATACCGTGACATTTGCAGTTCCTACTTTATTACCAATTACGTAAGCCTTCTTWTCTACGCCACTCGTCACTTTATCTACTTGTGCAACATTGTACACATCGGAAGTTATGGAACTAATTGTTTTCGGTACGGCTACACTGTTTCCTGCCGCGTCCTTCGCCGTTACAACAAGTTCTTTTGCTAACTTGCTTGTTACTACCGTGTCTTCTGTTGCATCTGTAGATGCATAAGTTGCATCGTCACGTGTGTTAAAGATATCGCCAACTGTATTCAAGCTGTACGTCAAGTTTTTAGCCTCATCCRTTGTTATGATTGTTACTTTTCTAGACACATTTGCTACACTGCTATCAATAAGTGTGCCTGCCACTGCACCTGTGTGCGCCGCTTCACTTTTGCGAAGCTCAAATTTCAAATCTAAGCTTGTTGCTGCTAGAGCGCCAGTTGTGTCGATTGTAATTTCTTTGTCACTAAATGCGCTCAAAGCAATCACATCTTGGTCTGCCAGTGCACCAGTGCCATCAAGGCTTACTGTAAATCCAGCTGCCGCTGTTAAGTTTGCAACCACATCATACGTTACGGTTTTGTTGTTTTGTACAATGTCGATCGTTGTGTTTGCAGAATTCGTGGAGAACTTCGTCATTTTCTCGCCATATTGGTCAAATACTTGGAACTTTGGCTTTGTTGTTGCAGAAGCTACTGCTTTTGTCGTAACATCTTTCACTACCTTGATGCTGTCTGGGTAACGAACATCAGAAAGTGGAACATTAATTTGAGCATTGCTGTTTACGCCATTGCCGTTGATTGCAACAAAGATACTACCTTGTCCTTTTGCATCCACTTTCGCTATGTGCAGTTTCCCTTTGTTCGGGCCTGCTTGTACGATTTTCAAATCTTGTGCATTATCCGAAGAATCAACTAACATTGCCACAGGCACATCTGCTGTATTACCTGTAACTAGGTTGCTCGATGTTGTAATTTTAAATCTACCTGCTTTTGCATTGTCAACAATCTCATCGGCTGTTAATTTGTTACCAGCTTCATCATAAGCCACGATATCTACATACTTATCGCTATCACCGTATGCAAAAGTAGCTGTCGGTTGTACTAGCTCCACTTTAGAAGCAATTTTAGAAGCGGATGCTTTTACTGTAGCCGTTGCTTGGGATCCTCCGCCAAATACGGTTACGGTGTACTCGTCAGACTTGTCCGCATTTGCAGCTAATGTTACAACAACATCATCTACATTATCGTTATTTTCATCAACGATTGCTGCTGGTGTATTACCCATGTAATCCGCGTATGGAGTTACGAATACTGTCGGGCTAATGGCAGAACCTGAATCTTTCGTTACTACGCCACCATATTGATCATACTGTGTCAATTGAATTATTGCTTTCTCGCCTGCAAGAGAAAGAGCTCCCTTGCCGTTTTTGTAGGTTACTTCACCAAGTTCTACTTTCGTTACATAAGGCACATCGCCAACTTTGAACATTTTTGTTGCTGAAATATGTTGTTCATTATCGTAGATGTTAATGGATACTTGGCTGCTATTTGGGATAACACCCGTGTAATTGGTATCTAGGATAACGTACATTTTACCGTCATCAGATTTTGTAAGTGTTGCTGCATCAGGCGTAGTTGCATATACTGTGTAGTTACCCGCGGACAATGAAGCTGCTTCACCGTATTGGTTCGTTGGCTGTACTTGCACACGAACTTTATCCGATTTTGCAATCGTATCATTGGCTCCTACGAATTCAATTTTAGTAACTTTTTCGTTCTCAGCTGTCAATGTTGCTGTTGCTTTATCAACACCAGCTGCATCTAAACCGGATAGAGTAGTTGTATACGTTCCTTCGCTAAGCTTGGAATCTATCAAAGTAACGATAGCAGATTTCTTATCATCAGCAAATTTCAAAGTTGTCGCAACGTTCGCAGTACCTTTTGTCAAAGCAATTGTTGCTTTAGTCGTATCAACTGGTTTGTTAAACGTTACTGTTACTTGTTGTACGCCAGTTGCTTTCGCTTCGGTTACAGATACTTTACCAGCTGGTACGTATTGTTGTTTTGCTTCGTATGCGCCGCTAACTAGTAAGTCACGAGTTGCGTTTACCATACCACCAAAAGTACCATCAGCGTTGTTAGAAAGAAGTTTCAATGCAAGAGCTTCTGTTACATAACCTTGAGCCCAACCAGAAACTGTTTTGTCTGTACCTGTTAATCCTTTCGCTTCTGCATCTTTACCAAGCACACGAACCAAGAAAGTAGCTAGTTGTTCTTTGGTTACTTTACCAGCCGGATTGTATTGACCTTCTGCATAACCATCCGTTACGTTAGCTGTTTTCAAAGCTTCAATGTAAGGAAGTGCATAGCCATTTGCTGCATCGGTTACACTAACATCAGTAAAGCTGGATGTTTTAAGATCTTTATTTACGTCAAGCCCCATGATCAAAGCGGCTACTTTAGCGAATTGTGCGCGGTTCATTTCTTCCTTTAGACCAAATGTTGTGTCGCTTACGCCATCAAAGATTTCAGCGGAGATCATCGCATCGAACTTCGCTTTTGTTGCTGCGTCAAGATCTTTCAAATCCGTGAAATCTGCAGATGTTTTACCAAATGCAATGGATGAGAACATGGAAAGAGCCATTGCGGACGTAAGAACTACGGATAGGGTTTTCTTCATAAAGGTTGTTTCCTCCTAATATTTGAAAGTTTTTGTTATAAAAACTTATAACCAACGGGGCGACTTTT
>NZ_LMSJ01000025.1 GCF_001428105.1 Paenibacillus sp. Soil766
CTTTTGATTGTAACGTTGGCGGCTTTTGATTGTAACGTTGGCGGAATTCACTCATCTCGGACACCTCGTAATTTGGATAGGTCTATTATCTAACTCCCCAATTCGTTGTGTCCACTACTAAGTCTAAATTCATTTTCATCACTAACAGCGCTCTAATCTGACTCAGCTCGCTTTTTCTGGTGCATTAGTGATGTTTTTCATCACTAACAGCAGAGAAATCAAGCTAAGCATGTCAGCTGCAGCGTTGTCCTTACGTACTGCTCGATCTCTTCCACAGACTCTAGTTGCAGGACATACTGTGACATGGCCCCTGCTACTGAGCCCGCTGTTCCTGCATCGTTTCCTTAAACCACCGTACTGTATGCCTGATAGCTTCCACATGCGGAGTCGTCGTTTGCGGGCCAAAGGCAGCCTCAAATTTGCTGTGATCCAAGATGAAGGGGTGTTCAAACTCGTAAAGTACTTCCTTGAGCTCCCTCAGCATCGGATGGAATAGACCGATCATCGTCACCATACCACGGGATAATGTGCTTATTTTCCTTGTGGAGCCTAACTCTTCGAAAATCAGCGTCAACATCTCCCTGGTTGTGAGTGTATTCGCACTTGGAATATGCCAGACTCCCCCCAAAGCACGATCCTCTTGAGCGAGTGTTACGAGACCTCTGGCGAAGTCATCAATATACGTGTAGGTATGTGGCATATCCAGATTACCTAACAAACTTACTGGCTTGCCGCTTAAAGCGAAGCCAAATACTCGCTCTCCTAGGGAGGACTGTTTCACACCTGGACCATAGAAGTCCGAGGCGCGGCCAATCGCCACGCGTGCCTTCCCCGATTGATGCGCAAGCAGCAATTCCTCCGCCATCTGGGCGCGTGTTTGCCCTTTTTTGCCGGTAGCTAGGTGCGGTAGGTTCTCCGTCAGAGGCTGTTTCTGCTGGCCATACATATACAGGTTATCGCCGTAGATCAGCTTCGCACCCGCAGCAGTCGCACCTGCCATAATCCCTCGGGTAAGGCCGGGGAATTCGGTCGGCCAGTTCGTATAGCCCGGATGAGCACAGTGATAGACCACTGCCGCATCCTTGCACAGTGCCACTGCTTCAGCAAGTTGGGAAGCATCCCCTCTAGCCACTTCCACCGCTGTGGCCTCGGACAATCTACCGTTGCGATTCACCATACGTATGCGCTCGACCCCGCGCCGCTTTAATTCCCTCATGATCGCCATCCCTAGTGGCCCCGTTCCAACAATCACATGCACTTGATTACTCATTCATCATGCCCCCTCTTCTTCGATACCCTAACGATATTGTCTACCGTAACGAGAGAGTCAAGAGACATTCCGAAAATAGTTGGCGGATTATTGGGATATGGCCACTTGAAGCTCCACGACTACATTGTTGTAATCATCGAGATGGTTTTCTCTACCGAATAGGTGCAGCTCGCGAACCGGACCGGTTTGTGCATAGCCATTTGCCCCAAGCCATGTAAAAAGCGCTAGAATCCCCTCCCCGACACCCATGAAAGGACCTTTGTAAACGAGGCTTGCCACCATAGGCTCAGCTGGAATTTCATAAATGGTAATTGGACCAGCTGGACGTAAGTGCGCTAATGAATCAAAGCTAAACCCTACTTCAATGTCGAAATTCTCCTCAATAAACTCCGTCATATGATACAGAACGTATTCTTGTTGCATAGGGTCGATCGATGCACGGCCTCCCAGCCCTTCCTCGAGCTCCTCGAACATCTGACAGCGGTAGACGGGCATATCCTGTAGGCGTGGTATTATTCGGCGAAGTCCGGCCATATAGAGCGCGGGCACCTGCTTAATCCCAACCTCATAAGCAGGCTTCTCACCCAGTCGTTCTAGTTGATGCAATCTAGACTCAATGCGCGCCATTTGTTGCGCAGCTTCCTCGATTTGATTCGCTAGCTCCGCTTTCTTCTTGTGCATCATCTGCTTCATGTCGTCCATGGTGAGTGCTTGATCGATCATCGTCGCGATTTCATCTAACGAAAACCCCGTCTCTTTCAGCACCACAATATGATGAATTCGAGTGAGCTGTTCATAGGTATAATACCGATAACTAGTCGCGGTATCGATATAAGCAGGCTTTAGTAGGCCGCGCTCATCGTAATGGCGCAGGGTGCGTATGGTCACCTGTGCGATTTTGGAAAAGAGTCCGATTCTAATGAAATTCGACATCATTATCCGCCTTTCGAATACGTATCCTTATCTATCCATTATACGGATTTCATGGGGAATAAGGTGAACAAGTTCCAGCTTGCCTTACCTTCTTCCTAATTTTAAGCAAATCCTCAGGATACGTTCAGCTTCCCATCAATCCGTTCTGTCATACTCAGATGAGCTTTCTAAACATTTCCATAAAGCTAGAAATGAGGCTAAGACCAACATGAATATTTCCAGTGTATCTTCCACATCCAGCACTAGCTCGTATTCCTCCCCTACTAACTCAACGGACACAGCCGCCCTTGAGAAACAAAAGGCCAAGCTGCAAACCGAGCTAACGAAGGAACAGCAGAGCAAGGACGATCAGAAGACGAAGGAGCGCAAGACACAGCTCATTCAGCAACAAATCCAGCAGATTGATCAGCAGATCGCGCAGGCGAGCTCGAGATCTAGCAGCAGCGGTAACAGTGGCAGCACTAGCCAAAACGATTCCAGTGCTCGGAACTCGAACGGCCCTGACGGCCCGAGCAACGCTGCGAGCAAGCAAATGAACATGAATCCCAACGGTACGTTGGACATTCTAATTTAAGTCACTTCATGAGAAAAGGGACTGTACTTTGAGAAGTACGTCCCTTTGTGTATGCAGCCAACGGCTGCCGATCATTATTGCGTGATTGCTAAAAGAGGAAGGCGAACAGCTTGTGCCAAACACAAGAATACCTGTATTTTGTACAGCTATTTTCATCTCTAATTCGTGTTTAAGTGAATTAACCGGAAATTCTCCATGTAATTCCGAGAATTCGAGAGAATATTGGAGAAATCGCATGATTTAACTACATAATTTCCATTTAATCGTCGATTTCGAAAAAGAAATCAAGGAAATTAACTGTATGTTTTCCATTTAGTCGAGGCGAGATATCCAAAGTCTGAAATCCGAAATCAGCAATCAGTTGAAGTCTGATTGAACATGAGACAAGGCACCCTCAACCTCGAGGGTGCCTTGTCCAGCCCATGAGCGATTTACGCGAGGATCGCTTTCTTGGCAGACTCCAGTGCTCCAATGACCTTGTCGCACCACACATCGAATTCCGGATCTTCCCGCTGAAGCTCCGGATTAGCTAGGATATTCGCGATTGTCTGCTTTATTCCTTGATCAAATCGCGTCGTAGCCACGAATTCGGGCATAAGCCGCTTCAACTTCGTGTTGTCGAAAACAACGGAGTTCGCCTTATCTCCAAGCAAGCCTCCACGGTAGTCCTGCGCGCTGCAAGCATCGAGGAACTCTGAGGCCACATGCACCGCATGAAGCTTCACGCCTAGCGCATCCGCGATGGCCTCGTAGATCTGATTCCACGTCAATGTCTCATCAGACGTGATATGAACAGATTCCCCAATCGCATGGAGATTGCCCATGAGGCCAATGAATCCTTTGGCAAAATCGCTATTCTGCGTCATCGTCCATAGCGACGTTCCGTCACCGTGAATGATCACGGGCTTGTTCTCCAACATGCGCTTCGCTACTTGCCAGCTCCCCTTCGCACCATGTACACCAAGCGGGATGGAGCGCTCATCGTACGTATGACTCGGCCGGATAATCGTAATCGGGAAGCCTTGCTCCCGGTATTGTTTCACTAAGTACTCTTCACAAGCGATTTTATTTCTGGAGTAAGCCCATAAGGGGTTGGATAATGGCGTTCCTTCCGTGATCCGGTAATCGGATAAAGGTGTCTGATACGCGGAAGCCGAGCTGATGAAGATGAATTGTTTCGTTTTGCCTTGAAAAAGTCGGTAATCCCGCTCCAATTGAGAAGGCTCGAACGCGATAAAATCCGCGACAACATCGAACGATAAGTCCGCAATCAGCTTCGCCACGCGCTCCTCGTCGTTAATGTCCGCCTGCAGGATGCGCGCACCTTCTGGCAAGTCCGCATTGCGCGTGCCTCGGTTCAATAAATAGAGCTCACAGCCTGTGGCAAGCAGTTGTTTCGTAATCGCCGAGCTGATGGTACCCGTTCCGCCAATAAATAGTGCCTTCATGATTTCGCCTCCGTTATCCCATTTTGATGTATGTTTTAGGTCTGATTCGTTAGGACTGCGTCTGTCAGTTGCTTATACTTCACATACCAGTCATTCCACATATCCTTACGTGACGCAATCGTTCTACCTGCTAGCAACGCCTCAATCACTTCTAAACACACGTGCCATCCGGCCAAATCTCTTGGCGTGTGCGCTGTTATTTGATGCAAGTACTCACTGAACACGAGACGACATCCACCGTCTGAATCCGCGTGAAGCTCGAAACGAACGCGATCCTCATCCCATGTAAAAGCCAAAACCTGATCTTGGATGAATTCAAGAATGTCCATAGGAATAATTGTCCCGTCGGGCATATTGAACTTTATCATGCCGCCTTCACGGAGTTCGCCTACCTCTAACTCGGGAAACCATTTCGTTAGCTTGTCATTTTCCGTCAACCATGACCAGACTTCCTTCACATCATGCGGCCAATGACGCTCATAACGAGCCAAATATCCACCTTGGGTGGATTGAAGATCAGCTATCATACGATGCCTCCTCTACTTCGTCCTATTAAAAAGCATATCGAATTGTCCTAGCTTCATCTTACCTGTAGATACGTGTTCAAATCAAGAAATGAGAAAACCTCTATCGAGGCCACTCACAGATGAGCGACCGCGTTTGAAGAGGAGAGACTTTGGTCTCCGACCAAAGATCCCTATAAATGGTTTTATCGCCAATAAGAAAGCTGTTTTCGGAAGCCGAAAACTTATACTTTCTTATGTGGTAGCCAAAAAGCCGAGGTTAGGGCCCCGGCCTTTCTGTTCATGCTTCTATGCTTTTTTCGCGGACCATAGGGATTCGATTTCTTCCAGTGATCTGCCCTTGGTTTCAGGCACAACTCGCATGGTGAAGAAGAACGTCACCAAGGAAAGGATGCCGAAGATCCAGAAGGTTAGCGCTGGACCTGCAGAGCTAAGCAGTGGAGGGAACGTCTGTGAAACCACATAATCTGCGATCCACAGTGCCATCGAAGCGATGGCTGTTGCCTTGCCGCGAATACGATTCGGGAAAATTTCGGACATGATCACCCATACCACAGGACCTAAGGACACCGCGAAAGAGGCTACGTAAAGTAGGATAAAGACGAGTACAAGATTGCCTGATGTGTGGCCCGTGTGGAACGCGATACCTATCACCGCTAAGCAGATCGTCATTGAAGCGGAACCAACTAGCAGCAACACCTTCCGACCAACTTTATCGATAAGCCATATCGCTAGGATGGTGAAGAGAAAGTTAATTAACCCGACCAGAATCGTCTGAGTCAGCGCAGCATTCGTGCCTGTGCCCGTTTGTTTGAAAATCTCAGGCGCATAGTACATCACCGCATTGATACCAGTCACTTGCTGGAGAACGGCTAGGCCCACACCGACGATTAACGCAAGGCGCAGCGCTGGGCTGAATAGTTGGCGAATGGAGCCATTTTCTTGTTTAAACGATTCCTTGATCTCCATCACTTCTTTCCTAGCCAGTTCTTCCCCATGAATGCGGAGCAGGATCGGAAGTGACTCCTCAGCCCTTCCTTGCTTGATTAACCATCTTGGGCTTTCGGGCACGAAGAAAAGCAGCACTAAGAACACTAAGCCAGGAAATGCCCCGAAGCCGAACATCCAACGCCAGCCCGTTGCAATATTCCAGGCTTCATTGGAATGATTCGCAATGCTGGTATTGATGAAATACACGAGGAAAATCCCCGTCACCGTAGCAAATTGGTTCAATGCCACCAGTCGGCCGCGATATTTCGCAGGTGCTATCTCCGCGTTATACAGCGGGCAAAGCGTTGAGGTGATCCCGATGCCGAGTCCGCCAATGATACGAGCAATAATATACCCCGTGAATGTATCCGGGATCGCAGATCCAATAGAGCCAATAATGAAAAGCAGCGCCGCTGTGATGAGCACCTTTTTTCGACCGAAACGATCACTCAGGACACCAGATGCTGCTGCACCCACGATGCACCCAATAATTAAGCTGGAAACTGCCCAGCCTACCTCCACTTCACTAAGTGTAAAGCGTTCTTTCATGAAACCAACCGCTCCCGATACGACGGCCGTATCGAAGCCGAACAAAAGCCCGCCGAGCGCAGCAACAATGGAGACAAGCGTGACGAATTTTATGCTAACTTGCTGGCTTGAATTGTCTATTTGTACACTCATAATGATGGTCCCTTCTGACGTCTACCGCATCTTCATGCGAGTCTTTAATCTTACATTTCGTGTGAAGCGAGACTCATTATAGCATGGGCGATATGACAGCTGGGGAACCTTTCCCTGCACTAATTTGTGATATACCAGCATAAAAATAATCCGTCACAGACTCACGCCTCCCCCGAGCCTTCGGCTAGCACAATCTTGTCCGGAAATAACAAAATAGTCCTTGCCCCAGCATGGACTATTCTTCCTTATTGCCCCGTGCGATACTCCGTTGGGGTAACACCTGTCACCTTTTTGAACACGCGGCTGAAATAATTCGGATCCTTATAACCGACCATATAGCTGACTTCCTTCAGGCTAAGCTGACCCTCGTTAATGAGGTCCTTGGCCCTCTCAATACGCAGTCGTGTCACATAGTCGATGAAAGTTTCTCCGGTTTGCTGTTTGAATACTTTGCTAAAATAATGGGGATTCAAGTGGACAAGCTCAGCAACATCCTCGAGTGAAATGTCTTCCTGAAGCTTCTCATGAATGTAAGTCAGCGCGCGATCCAGCACCGTCCATGTCTGGTGTTCACGCTCTTCTCGGATTCGCCTAATGGCTAGCTCCACATAGGTACGCTCTGATGAATTATCAGCGGTACGCGGTTCGATCAGGCCTCGCTGCCCTTCAGTAGGGAGTCCTTTTAGTTCCTCGAAGGACCTCAGGTTTCCCCACTTTTTATCATACGTCGCCGCAAATACCGCTTCAAAGTAGGACGTCCGGATCCCCTCCATCTCATACCGAATCGAACCGATGCCAATATTCACGTCAATGCCGCGTACCTGTCGCAGATGTTCTACGAGCTTCGCACCTAAGGATGCTGCTTCTTCCCGCAGCACCTCAGCAGTCATCGGAGCGCGGTCCACTAGGAAGATGGCCATATGCCAATGCACCATCGAGCTGACGACACACCCGACGCGATTCTTGAGATAACCTTTCGTAAAGGTTTTGACGGTTTCGTAGATTTTCTTCTTCGTGGTTGCGACTTCCTTGTCGGATATAGGGCCAAGCTCTGGCAGAGCAAGGACTAGCCCACATCCCTGTTCCGTGGATATCTGCAAAATATCAGCCAAATACCCGGCATCCGTTTCATTCACAGGATCGGACATAATGACCAATGCCATTTCCGTCTCAGCCAGCGGAAGCAGCTGAAAATAGTTATCCCGCATCGCGAGCTCCCCCTCCCGCTTCCGCCCTTCTTGCTCAATTTCCGCAACTAAGCGCTGTAGGAGCTCAACAATCTGATCCCGTTTGGCTGGTTTGACTAGATAGTCCTTGACCCCTAAGGAAAGGGCCTCTCTGGCATACTCGAATTGCTCGTAAGCGGTCACTAGCACCATTTTCGTCTGAGGATGTCCCTCTTTGATTTCTCTTAATGCTTCCAACCCCTGAATACCCGGCATTCGGATATCCATTAGGATGATGTGGGGGCGGTGCTCGTCCGCTTTTTGAATCGCAATGCGGCCATTCTCCGCATGAATGACCTCGAATGTATTCGGCATCATTCGGCCCACGATCCATTCGATGCCTTCTCTCTCTAACGCTTCATCATCGGCGATCAGTAAGCGATACATCTCCAACTTCCTTTCCTTCGGCAGGCAGCCGCAAGAAGACCTTCGTCCCTCGGCCAGGATCACTTTGAATGCGGACGAGATCCTTTTGACCATAAAATAAAGCTAATCGTTTGAACACATTTCGTGTTCCTAAACCTGTGGACTGGCCATTGGCGCGGGTAACCTGAGGTTCCCCGTCCACATCAAGCAGAGCTTCACGGATCTCTTCGCTCATCCCCACCCCATTGTCGGAGATCGCGACTAGCGTTTCACCGCTCCCTTGTGTAATCGTGAGCTGAATGACGGCTCCTTCTTCCATTCCCTCGATCCCGTGTACGAACACATTTTCAAGGATCGGCTGCAGCGTAAGCATCGGTACGGGAACGTCCAGTCCGCCCTCATCAATCTCCATCACAAACTGAATGCGATTGCGGAACCTAGCTTGCTGTATTGTGAAATACTGTTTGGCATGCTCCACCTCATCTCTAAGCCGCACAGGACGATCTAGCTTTCGCAAATTATAGCGGAGTAGATTCGACATCGTGACCGTCAAATCACTCGTTTGCTCGGCACCCTCCAGTAGGGCAAGCTTGGACAACACATTCAAGGAATTGAAGAGAAAGTGAGGGTTCATTTGATTTTGCAACACCTCGAGCTCCATTTCTTTCAACTGCTTGTCCTTCTCCAATCCTTCTGTTTCCTTCACAATAAGCGCTTTGAGATTATCCTGCATATGTCCAAAGGCACGTGCTAACACACCAAACTCATGCTCTACAGGCAAATGGGGGATTGGC
This sequence comes from Paenibacillus sp. Soil766, assembly GCF_001428105.1. Lineage (GTDB taxonomy): Bacteria > Bacillota > Bacilli > Paenibacillales > NBRC-103111 > Paenibacillus_E. The sequence continues at coordinate 8,807 of NZ_LMSJ01000025.1, forward strand.
GCATGCAGATCTCCGTTCGACATGTGCTGCGCCACTTGAACCAGCTGGCTAATCGGTCTCGAGATGCCCCATGAGATGCGATAGGCCAGCAAGATGCTGATCAAGGTCGTGAGGATGAAAATAACGACACCCCACTGATTCATCTCCTCCGTTTGAACCAGAATTTGCCGATAGAGCGGCTGATAGTAGCTCAACTCCAAATCAATCAATTGGTAGCCTTCCTCCTGTATGAATGCCGCCGTCCGCTCTGCCTCTTCATAAAAGGCTGTATAGGCTAACGTATCTGGGCTGCTGGCTGCTTGGATTACGCCTGCTTCTTGTGCCATGAAGGTGTCAACCGTATGGGTATAGCTGCGGAACGTAAGGTGGTCGGTCGCTGAGAGGGTCTGCTGCGAAGCTAATTTCTGCTGCAGGGCCTCCAGCCCCTCCTTCTCGCGTATGAAGGCCAACCGGCTGCCTTCGCTTCGGTCCACGATGTAGCCGTTCATGGCACGGAGATTGTCCTGCGTTTGCCCAGCAATTTGCTTGTATAACAATACCCGATCGAGCATAACATTATAGCTTTCCTGTACGGATCTGCCACTATGGAATATGAAATACGCCACCGCATTATTCAAAATAAACAGCGCAGGCAGCACGATAAACAACATGCGACGTATGTTCACGGGGAACTCCTACTCACAGGTGTTAACGTCGTCGTATCGAGGATGTAGGTACCTGTAACATGTTGTTGAGGTAACGTGTTGCCCAGGAAATGAGAAGCTAGAAGCTGTACAGCTACCGAACCTATTTCATGGGGTTGTTGCACGATAGAAGCTTTGATGGCTCCTTGGCTGATCCCCTGCCTTGTCGATGCGATATCATCGAAGCCGAACACGAGTATGCCGTCTCGATGCGCTGCTTTCACCCCTTCCGTGATGCCTGCCGCATCTAAGGAGCTGAAACCCACCATCGTCTGAATGGCGGGATATTGCTTGAGCATTGCTTCCGTATGTTTCGCCGCCTGAATGCGGGATATATTCGATGCCCGGATATCTATAATTTCATAATCAGGCCTGTTCGCAATAGCTGCCCGAAATCCCTCTAAACGCTGCTGCTGATTCTCCGCCTGCTCACTTCCGATAATGACGCCAATTCGCCCCTTACCGATTGCTGCTCCTGCCACGAGTTCACCCATCCGTCTGCCCGCTTCCCGATTATCCGTGCCTACATAGGTTAATCTGCGGCTGTCTGGCTCATCCGCATCTAACGTAATCACAGGAATGCCTTGATCGATCGCTTTGCTGATCAACCTATCATACTGTGGCTCCTTGATCCCTTGAACAAGCAGAGCATCCGGCTTAGCTGCAATTGACTTCTCCAGCAGGCTCGTTTGCTCAGCTGGATTGATACGGATTGGACCCAAGTAATCAATCTTCATACCATGGCTTACTGCGGCTTCACTCGCGCCCTTCTCAACCGTTCGCCAGAATGGGTTGTCTAGCTCTTGCGCGATGAGCACAATGTGTTTGAAGGGCTGCTGAGCCTCGCTATGCGGCTCCATCTGTCCCACAAGCTGGCCAATATGCACGGTGGATATGAGAAATTGAAGCATCACATAGCAAAAAACAAGAAATAAGCCCAGCAGGCTGAGCGTCCAGCTCCTATTTCGCATTGTGTTGTGTCACCTCCTGAGCAGCGCATTCATCCGCTAGGAGGAACGCTTTCTGATTAGTATGAGCCCGGTGGGGCTAGCACATGCAAGGTTTTCCACGCGGATGCGTGGCATCTACTGAAGCCAGTGGTGTGGTCGTGGGAAAACGAGACCGTCTTATGAAAGCGAAAGCATAGGGAACCAGTGTGCCTGTGGATTTGGCTGCGAGCAGCTAATTGCTGAATAACTGGAAAACCTCCATCTATTTTCGCCAATATTACCTCGAATGGATGATTAGATGGATTTCATACAGTAATTCCTCCATATTCGGCCCATTAGCGCAAATGGCATCGGATTAGCTGTAGGTTTTCCAGTTAAACGCCGAAATCGGCTGAAATCAGCGGAAATAACTGTAGTTTTTCCATTAAGATGCGATGGGGGTTTGCGGAGACTCTTAGAGAATCGACAACATAACCTTAGAGAATCGACAGCCGACCTCAGACACCTCAACGACACCTCAGTGAGTACTAAGAATACTCAGCATATACTCAGAATTCACAGACTCCTTAGACTCCTTAGAATCCTTAGAATCCTCGGCATCCTTAGAAAACCCGCCCCCGCCTCCTCACCTCCGCATCGAAAGACTTTCGTAAGATTTAGGAAAGGGTCCTGCATGATGTATCTAGTAAGATAAGCGTATCAAATTAATCGGAGGTACGCATATGAACCATTTGAACATACAACCCGTTGTCGAAGTACGTAATCTGACGAAACGGATTCGACATAAGAGCATCGTGGATCAGATTAGTTTTGAGCTTTTCCCCGGCGAGGTATTCGGCTTTCTCGGACCCAATGGCGCCGGCAAAACGACAACCATTCGCATGATGGTCGGCCTCATCGGCATGAGCGACGGCGATGTCGCGATTAACGGCCACAGCATCCACACAAGCTTCCGGGAAGCGATTCGGCACGTCGGCGCGATTATCGAGAATCCCGAGCTCTACAAGCATCTCACCGGGATGCAAAATCTAATGCAATTCGCTCGCATGGTCGGGAGTATCCCACAGAGCCGTATCGATCAGATCGTGCAGCTAGTCGGGCTATCGGCCCGCATTCACGATAAGGTGAAGACGTACTCGCTCGGCATGCGCCAGCGGCTGGGCATCGCCCAGGCCCTGCTCCATAAGCCCGCTGTACTCATCCTCGATGAGCCGACCAATGGTCTTGACCCGGCGGGCATTCGTGAAATGCGCCAGCTCGTCCGCCAGCTGGCCGCTGAAGAAGGCCTCGCGGTGATGGTGTCTTCTCATCTACTCGCCGAAATGGAGCTCATGTGCGATCGCTTCGGGGTCGTGATCGATGGCCGCCTACGTAGCACCTTCTCGCTTGCAGACTTACAGTCCCAGACGGATACGCTGACACTCGAAGAGAAATATATCAGGCTAACGGAGGTTGCCAACTATGCTTAATTTCACCAAACTCGTGCAAAATGAAGGCATTAAGATCTTCACTAAAATCGGAACCTGGGTGATGATTGCCTTCATTCCGATCCTTGTTATAGCGGTCGCCCTTCTCTGTAAGTATGCGAACGAAGAGGAGCTTGCTGCGAACAATGTGTGGGAGTTCTTAGATTTATGCCTTTCCGCCATTCCCAATCTCATGGATATTGTCACCTTGTTTACGATTATTGTTGCCGCGGGCATCGTAGCCTCCGAGTTCTCTGGCGGTACAATCAAATTACTGCTGATTCGTCCCTTCAGCCGCTCAACGATCTTATTATCCAAGTTCACGACCGTCCTATTGTTCGGGTTAGGTCTTACACTACTGCTTTTAGTGACCATTATTCTTACAGGTGGCATCTTTTTCGGATTTAATGGTGCTTCCGAGCTTCATGCCGGGGCTGCTTTCTCGAATGCGGCTTACACCTGGAAAGCTATCGGCTACAGCGGCATCGAATTGATCGTCATGGTCACACTTGCCTTCATGTTCTCCTCTGTGTTTCGTGCAAGCTCCATGGCCATCGGGATTTCCTTGTTCTTCTTATTGACAAGCGGGCAATTGGCCTACGTTCTCAAACAATTTGAATGGTCCAAATTTCTGATTTTCGCCAATACGAATTTGCTGAGTTATGTGGACGGCAGGCCGCTAATGACCAGTATGTCTTTATCTTTTTCATTGCTAATGTTGGCTTGTTATCAACTGCTATTCCTCGCTCTATCTTGGTATGTGTTCGCAAAGCGTGATGTTTCTATATAACCAATTCCGTTTCAATATGAGCGGACAAAGCGGTATACTGGAAGCATATGACATAAAGGTGGAAATAACATGCCTAATCACATTTTGCTTGTAGAAGATGACCCGGCAATTGCTGAAATGGTCCTGGGCCATTTAACCAAAGAGAGTCTCACTGTTCGACATGCCCCTGATGGGGAGGCGGCGCTGCGGCTCTTTGCCGAGGAAGCTTTTGATATGATTCTGCTGGATCTGATGCTGCCTGGGGTCGATGGCATGGAGGTGCTGCGCAGGGTGCGTAGCGGAAGTACGGTGCCGGTTCTCATTTTGTCCGCGAAGGATAGTGATGTTGAGAAAGCATTGGGTCTCGGCTTCGGGGCGGATGATTATTTGGCCAAGCCATTCTCGCTTATTGAGTTGTCGGCACGTGTAAAAGCGATTTTGCGGCGAGCTTCCCAATATGCCAGTCCTTCTGCACCAGCCGAGCAAGCTCTCTTGCGCATCCACGAGCTGACGCTTCATCCCGATGAGCATCTCGTGACCAAAAACGACACGCCCCTCAACCTCACGGCGAAGGAGCTCCTTATTTTAAAACTGCTGATGTCTCATCCCAAACGCGCCTTCTCCAAGGAGCAAATTTATCGTTCGGTATGGAATGACGCTTATTATGACGATGTGAATGCGATTCAGGTCCATATTTCCCGCTTACGGGAGAAGATTGAGGACGATCCTGCGCACCCGCGGTACATCAAGACCGTATGGGGGATTGGTTACAAAATGGGGGATTTCTGATATGCATGTCGTGTGGCCCAGCCTGTGTATCTTACTTGGGATACTTACCTTCGTTCAATGGAAGATCAGAATCGACCAATCGCGTCATCTCCGCTATTTGCAAACGAAGCTAACCGATATTCTCGATCAGGAATCCTCAGAGAAGGTTCATCTCCATACCGATTCTACCCAGCTCCAACGCTTACTCATTGTCATCAACCGACTCCTCGATGCGAATCGCAAAGTGGAAGCCGACTATACCCGTAAGGAGAATGCAATTAGGAAAATGGTTTCCAACATGTCCCATGACTTGAAAACACCGCTTACGGTTGTGCTGGGTCTGACAGAGACCCTTGCACATGATCTTACTGCCAACGAAGAGGAGCGGAAGCGACTATCCCTCAAGGTTCATGAGAGAACGCTCGACATCCTGAATCTGACGAATCAGTTTTTCGATCTGGCACGACTGGAATCCGGCGATCGACCCCTCCCTTTATCCAAAATCAATCTGAGTGAGGCTTGCCGGAACGGCATTCTATTCTACTACGAATTAATTGAGTCACAAGGTCTCGAGGTTGATGTTGCGATTCCCGAAGAGCCGATCTGTGCCTACGGCAACACAGAAGCGATCGGGCGTGTGCTGCAAAATTTGCTGTCCAACGCGATACGTTACGGCAAAGATGGCGGCAGGATTGGCATCACACTCCGACAAGAGGCGGACGGCGTCTATATCGACGTGTGGGATCAAGGAAAGGGCATTGGCGAGCGAGATCGCCTAAATGTCTTCGAGCGTCTTTACACGCTGGAGGATTCCAGAAACCAGACCTATCAAGGCAGCGGCCTAGGTCTCACGATTACGAAGCGGTTAGTAGAACTCATGGAGGGGAGCATTTCCCTGCACAGTATCCCTCATGTGAAGACCGTGTTTACGGTCCGTTTTCCCACAATCCGCTTTTGAAAGGAACCCATGTGATGAGCCTTATTCTACAAACGAAACAATTGTCTAAAAGGTACAAACAGACCGAAGTTGTCTCCGCTGTCAACATGCACGTTCGCCGTGGCGAGATCTACGGCTTTCTCGGCCCGAATGGTGCGGGCAAAACAACGGTCATGCGGATGATTACGAATCTCATCACACCAACCAGTGGAGAAATCGAATTGTTCGGAGCTCCGCTTACTCCCCACTCTTACGAAACGATGAAACGGATGGGCAGCATTATTGAGTATCCGATCTTCTATGACCATCTGACTGCTCGTGCTAATCTAGAGCTCCACTGCGAGTATATGGGCTACTACGATACAAAAGCCATACCTGAAACACTAGATCTCGTTGGACTGTCCGACATCGGCAATAAGCCTGTGAAGGATTTCTCACTGGGAATGAAGCAGCGCCTAGGTATTGGCAGGGCCATCTGCACGAAGCCGGAATTGCTCATCCTCGACGAGCCTGTCAATGGCATGGATCCCTCGGGGATTCGTGAAATCCGTGATCTATTTCGCATGTTGAGCAAGGAGTTTGGCATGACCTTGCTTATTTCTAGCCATATTTTACAGGAAATTGAGCAATTGGCCGATACGATCGGCGTCATTAATCATGGCAAGCTGCTCGAAGAGGTGTCCATGGAACAGGTTCGCGGGCGGCATAACGAGTATACAGAGATTGTCGTGACGGATGTGCCGCGGGCTGTGCTTGTACTCGAAGATAAGTTGGCTATCCTGAATTATAAAATTATGGAGCGCAACACCATACGCATCTATGATCCGCGTCTTGCACCTGTAGAGCTGAATCGCTTACTTGTGCAGCATGAGATTGGCGTCGAGGCCCTGAACAAAAAGACCCGCTCGCTCGAAGACTACTTCCTCGGGGTCATCGAAGGAGGCAACCGTGATGCTATGGAAGCTCATTAAGCTGGAACTGAAGAAGACGAAGTGGCGAGGACTTCTACTTTGCGCCGTGATCACCAATCTCCTGGTAGCACTATGGGTCGTGAGCAGCGACGTGCCAAATAATGAAGTCAGAAGCTATGATCGAGTCTTCCAGAGCATTATGAACTACTGCGGGATTACCTTCATCATTTTCTCGTCTGTCCTCATGTCCCGAATGGTTATTGACGAGTATCGGAACAAAACGATTACCCTTCTCTTCGCCTACCCCGTGCCTCGAAAGATGATCTTCTTGGCCAAATTGATCATTATCGGGGTTTGGACCTTCGTCACAGTGTTACTCAACAATATTTTCGTGGTGATCTCACTCCTGATTGCTAATTCACATTACCATTACATTACGGAAACGCTGACCCATGATCGGCTGATCGCAGAAGCGATTCGTATGTTGATCTTCGCCTTCACCTGTGCAAGTGTATCCTTGATTCCGCTGTACTTCGGTATGTTTCGGAAGACGATGCCGGCTTTGATCGTGAGCGCGTTCGTACTCTCTAACTCTTCGATGGTGATCGTTAATAACATCACTGTCGAAGATGGATATGGTATCTTTATGACGGCAGCCTTGGTATGCTTCACCATCGGGGTCCTTATGGCCTACGCAGGTGTACGGAGGAGTCAGTTGTAGGTGGGTATTACAACATTAACGTATAGAGTCCGTATCTGAGCGCCCTCGCTTTGATACGGGCTTTTTTTTCACTGCATATGAACTGCATGATGCCCACCGATCTGCACAAACTAGGACAACCAACCAAATTTATCAGTTTGACAGCAATTTGCTATTACTCCTATAATAGTTCGTATACGAATTATTCGCACGCGAAATTTAGCCAAGGGAATGAGTTAACATGGACGATCAGCAGCAACAGCGTACACTCGAAATCATTCGCTCCGCACGAGAGGTCAAACAAGCCTTTCACCAGGTAATGAGTAAAGCTTACCAGCATTTAAATATCACACCGATTCAATCCTTCGTCCTTCGAAAGCTGAGTGAGAAACCTGGCATCACACTATCGGAGCTAGCCGAATGCATTCAATTGGGCAAAAGCACGACGAGCGGTATTATCGATCGCATGGTCAGAGATCAACTGGTATCCCGCGAACAATCCAGCGCAGATCGCCGGTCGGTCATCCTTAAGTTGTTGGACAAAGGCGAGCTGTTGCTTCAACGTGTGCGAGAAAACCAAGTGGAGCGCATGTCCCCGCTCTTGCAAATGTCCGATGACGAGATCGACAGTTTGCTTCGTATTCATCAAAAAATTGTGCGCATCCTGCACACACAACTGGAAGGAGATTCTACTTATGAGTGATGCAGTCACGAATACCCTACGAAGAGGTCCGATTGTAGCATCCCTGCTGATCGCGGCTTTCGTCGCCTTATTAGCTCAGACCTTATTGAATGTCGCATTGCCAAGCATGATGAAGGATTTGAATGTTAACGAAAACACCATTCAATGGTTGATCAATGGTTATATGCTTGTGAACGGTGTTCTTGTCCCGATCAGTGCCTATCTGATTTCTCGCTTTACGACGCGAAAGTTATTCATAGCAGCATCTGGATTTTTCGCACTTGGCACCATTATTTGTGCCTTTTCCCCAGGCTTTAGCCTTCTCTTAACCGGGCGTCTCGTTCAAGCTATTGGCGCTGGTATTCTTATGCCGCTGATGACGATCGTGTTCCTAACGATTTTCCCTGTGGCAGAACGCGGAAAAGCCATGGGTCTTATGGGTCTTGCCATGATCTGTGCGCCTGCCATCGGACCGACATTGTCTGGTTGGGTCGTTGAGCACCATTCTTGGCGTGTTCTGTTCTATATCATTTTGCCATTATCCTTATTTGCTCTAGTATTCGGCGCTTTGTCCATGAAAAATGTGATCAAAACATCTACACCCAAATTTGACATCCTTGGCGTTATCTTCTCGACCCTCGGTTTCGGTGGTTTGCTGTACGGCTTTAGTGATGCTGGATCCGATGGTTGGGGCAGCGCCACTGTTGTTAGTTGCTTAATTATTGGTGCGTTAGCCTTGCTTCTCTTCGTATGGCGTGAGCTCAAAATAGAGAAACCGCTACTCGAGCTTCGCGTGTTCAAATACAGCATGTTCTCCTTGACTACTGTCATTAATGTCATCATTACGATGGCGATGTTTTCTGCAATGGTCTTGCTGCCGATCTTCTTGCAAAATATCCGCGGATTCTCGCCGTTAGACTCTGGACTACTGCTTCTGCCTGGTGCCATCCTGATGGGCATCATGTCCCCTGTGACAGGTATTATTTTTGACAAAATCGGAGGACGCTGGCTCGCGGTCATCGGTTTGACGATTACAACAATTACAACTTACGAATTCAGTCAGCTTACTGTTGATTCTACGTATTCCCATCTCATGCTGGTCTACACCTTGCGGATGTTCGGGATGTCCATGCTAATGATGCCCATTCAAACAGCGGGCTTGAATCAACTGCCAAGACGTCTGAACGCGCATGGTTCTGCCATGTCTCAGACACTGCGGAATGTCGCGGGGGCGCTCGGCACAGCACTTCTGGTTACCATTATGTCGAACACAGCAACTTCCCGCGCGAAAGACCTGGTTATAGCAGGTAAAATCGATCCAAAAGACGCGGCAGCTATGGCCGACGTTACTCATCATGCCACGGTATATGGGATCAATTACTCCTTCGAAATCGCAACATGGATGACGCTCGCCGCGCTGGTGTTGGCCTTCTTTATTAGAAAGACTGCCCCAGCCGAAGAACCTAATGTAGAAAAAGCAGCGTAAAGAAGACGTGAATTGTCCAGCAAAATCGAACGACGAAAAAGGTCATCTGTGAAGATGGCCTTTGTTGCTATAATCTTTCGTTTATGACAGATCACCCTATTTCTTCATTAAATAACTCCAAAGCAAAAAACTTCCACCTCTTTACTTTTGTTTCCTAAAATCAAACAGAAATAAATTGACAAAAAACGAGATGAATAGACATAATGAAAATAAAACGATAAATAATGGGGTTACTCTAGATTTTTCAAATATAATTTTTTGCAATTTCATGGTAGCGAAGGGGGGATTGCTTTGAGCAATGTATCTTTAATCTCGGTGTCTAAAAAGAGATGTGAAAAGCTAGGTATTAATCCACGGGGGACTCCCACCTTTTCTAACTTTTTATCAGAAGGCGATTTGAATCTAAAACGGGCCGATTACGAAGAAATATTATCCGTTATAAATTTTTTTGTTCATAAAATGTTAGAGCTCATGAAAGGGATACCAGTACTAATCCTAATAACTGATGAGAATGGCTGCATTCTGGAAATGGCCGGAGATGAAGCGATTAAGAGTGTGATTGAGCAATCGGGCATTAAGGTTGGTCTCGTATTCAACGAACATGAAGCGGGAACCAACAGCGTTAATTTAGTTTTGGAACATCGTCAGCCGATTCAACTTATTGGGGACGAGCATTATTACCAATTTTTAGGATCCTCTGCCTGCTATACCGTACCCTTCAAATATACAGATGTCAACAATTTGCTCGGGACGATATCGATCATGACAGCAATTGATCAGCATAATCCATTTTTATTGGCGATGCTATGCACAGTCGTAGATTCGATCGAAAGAGAACTAATGCTGAAAAAGCAAAATAACCGATTGCATATTTTGAATCAGGTGGTCATCGAAACAACAAGAAACGGCATTATTATTACTGATCGGGATGGGATCATTACCGAGTTTAACAAGTTTGCTGAAATTATAACTGGTTCCAAAAAGCAGGATGTCATTAATAAACCTATTCCGGATGCCCAAACAAATGATTTCATTAAAGAGGTCCTTCAAACGGGAAAAGAATACGAAGATATGGAATTGATGCTTCCCCCTCAGAAGGGGCAAGACGAGCTGGTTTGCCTGTTCGACGCCTTCCCTATTCGTGATGAGAATATGCAGATCATGGGTGCATTTGCGCAGTTTCGGGATATCACGGAGCGTTATCATACGCAAAAGCAGATCAATTATTTGGCCTATCATGACGATTTAACTGGTTTACCGAATCGAAGATTTTTTACCCGGCATATTGATGAATTACTGAGAAACGGGATAAAAGAAAAAAGTATCTTTGCCGTCATGTTTCTCGATCTGGACAGCTTCAAGAAGATTAATGACACGCTGGGTCATAACAACGGTGACGCACTATTGAAGCTAGTTGCCGAGCGTCTAAAAACTTGCTGCCATGCTCCTAATCAATTGGTTTCAAGAATGGGTGGGGACGAATTCACGATCCTCATGCAAGAGATGACGGATCATACGGAAGCCATTCATGTTGCGGAAGTGATTATTAAAGCATTCGAGAAACCATTTGCAGTGGAAGGCTATGAGTTCTATATAACAGCTAGTATCGGTATTGCCTTCTATCCTCAAGATGGCATAAATGGCGAGATGCTGATGAAGAACGCTGACATTGCTCTTTACCGTATGAAAGAAGACGGAAAGAACAACTATAACATTTTCAAACCTAGCCCGAACAGCAGCGGTATTGAACGGCTTACATTGGAGAATTCGATCCGCAAAGCGTTGCGCTCAGAGGAATTCGTGTTATATTACCAGCCCCAAATCGATACGCTGACAGGGAAAATTATTGGTACCGAGGCGCTCGTTCGCTGGAATCACCCGACTCTCGGCTTGGTCCCTCCAGCTAAGTTCATCCCGATTGCCGAAGAAACAGGACTCATTGTCCCCCTTGGGGAATGGGTGCTTAGAACCGCTTGCATTCAAAATCAAATATGGAAAGAAAAAGGATACCCTCCTATGAGCGTATCGGTCAATCTTTCTTCTCGCCAATTTTCAAAGCAGAATTTGGTAAAGACCATTACTGAGATTTTACTCGAAACCCACATAGATCCCCAATACCTAGAGCTCGAAATTACGGAGTCGATGACTATGAATGTTGAAGTCGCGATTGAGGTACTCGGAAGACTGAAGGAATTAGGTATACAAATTTGCATCGACGACTTTGGGACAGGCTACAGCAATCTCTACTATTTAAAATTGTTCTCAATTGATCGGTTAAAGATTGATCAATCCTTTGTCAGGGATATTATGACGGATTCTAATGACGCAGATATTGTAGCTACAATAATAGCTATGGCCCATAACCTTGGAATTGATGTGATCGCAGAAGGTGTAGAAACTAAGGAACAATTGGATTTTCTGCGTAGTCAGAACTGCCATGAAGTACAAGGTTTTTATTATCATCGACCTTTACCTGCAGAACAAATTGAGCAGTTGTTAATGAAAACAATGAAAATCGATACTAAATTGTAAAGGTGATATGATGAAAAAGAGAGTGTATACACTATTAGTCGAGCATTTTAAAAATTGGGGAATTTCTCACGTATTCGGTATTCCTGGGAAGTCCATTTCTCCGCTGATGTTGGAACTTGATAATTATGGAATAGAATATGTGTTAGGTCGCCACGAAGCCGGCTGCGGGTTTGAAGCGTCAGGTTATGCACTGGCGAAAAAAACGATGGGGATCGCGATTGGCACTTCCGGACCTGGAGGAACGAATCTGATTCCAGGCGCTGGGCACGCCAGAGAGTTCCAATTACCTGTATTGTTTATCACCGGCCAGCCTTCGATGCAAGAGACTGGACGTGCTTTAAGTCAGGATTCAAGCCAATTTTCGGTAGATTTGGTTAAAATGTTTGAACCAGTAACCCTATTTAGTGCTCGCGTCGAGCGAGGGGATCTTCTTCACCTATACCTTAAACATGCCTTGGAAAAAGCCTACACAGGTGAAAAAGGTCCAGTTCATCTTTGTATCCCATTTGATGTGCTGATGGAGGAAGTGGATTCCTTCTATTTGCCTTTGCCGGACCACATTTCACCAGTTGTATCCCCTGATATTGATAAAGCCCTATCCTTAATCAATGAGGCCAAGAAACCTGTCCTCTTTCTGGGCAAAGGCGCCGTCGCGGCGGAAACATACAACCAAGTGCGGATTATTGCCGAACATTGGGGGATTCCTGTCGTAACTTCAACTGGTGGGAAAGGGGCTTTTTCCACTAACCATCCCTTATACTTGGGCGGATATGGCCTCGGCGGTTCCAAATATGCGACAGAATATATGAAATCTGGCATTGACTTGATGATCGTCGTTGGCAGCAAATTGTGCGACATGTCTTTGTCCGGATTTACGGCTGATATGGAGCCAGAGAAGGTATTGCAATTCGAGTATGACCTTACGTTCGCAGGTAAAACCATTCAAGCGCCGACGCAAATCATCCTAGGCGATATCGAATACAACCTGAATCAACTCATTTTGCAAAGCGGAGCATCCCTCAAAGAGCATGAAGTACTAGCAGCTCGTGCACAAGTGGCAGCAACGACCGCTCCAATGGAATCCGCATTGTCAGCGGGGGCAGCGTTCAGAAGTTTGCGGTCTGTGCTTCCGAAAGAGGCGGTTATCTTCGGGGATGCAGGGAGTCATTCTTTCCATGCCGTACAAAATTTTGAAATCATCGAGCCTGGAACATTCTTTTTAGCTGAAATGTTCATAACCATGGGGGCAGCGATCGGCTTTTCGATCGGCGCGAAAATTGGCATGCCCGAACGCCCTGTCGTCTGTGTGACCGGCGACGGCTGCATGATGATGCACGGCACAGAAATATCAACAGCAGTTAACCATGGGATTCCGGTTATTTTCTTTGTTTTGAATAACGGTCGGTTAGATATGGTAGAAAAGGGGATGTCGTATAACACGGGACGGTCCGTTGGCGCTATCTTTGAGCGACCGCTGGATGTTAGCTTATTCGCCCAATCTATGGGAGCAACGGCGTTTCGCTGTGAAAATGAAACAGACGTCAAGAGGGCGGTTCAGTTAGCTTTGCAGTCCAATACGGCTACGGTCATCGAGGTAATGGTTGATCCGCAAGAAATCCCGCCGATTCTTACTAGATTGCTTAGTTTAGATTAAACTTAACGGAGAACGTATATCCATTAGAAATGCCACCAACAACGAAAAGAGGATAGTACGATGTCGAAGATAGCGGTCATGGACAGCCACTTGGCCTCCCATCGCGAAATTCTAACAGGCCATAAGATTAGAGAAATTATCGAAATCGTTTATCGCATTAGTTTAGATGACATTTCAGCTAAAGGTGAAGGCAGTATTGTAGCCTCATACCCCTTCGAAATCATGAAACATGTTAGGCAATCACTTGGAATAGATCCAGCCTCTACGGATCACGATTCTGAAATCATGTCTATGACGAAGGTAGAAGCTATGGACAAATATCTGTTATCCTATGGACCTACGATAACAGGAGCGGAGATTAGAAGTCTCGTCAATGAGATTTTCGGTGTCAATCTAACAGGAATCGCTACTTTGGATAACTCTAGGTTATCCATCTTTTCGAAAGGTCAATGGATTTTACAAGAACCTACGGATATCATAAGTCTCATTACTGGAAAAGGTGATATTGATGTAACAATCAGCGCTACAGACTATTATATGAACACAATAGGATTCGATCAATTCCCCCCCGAACTTCATGACTTCTTACTCACACTAGGTTTTTCTTATCATATAGAGATGAAAAATTACCATTATTCAAACCCAGCAGGTCAATCTATTTCAGAGGCTTTCAAAGGACAATTAATCGGGAAGCTTGTAACAGTTATACGTGACCATTATTAAGATTGTGACACCGCCATCATTTCTTAGTCCTACACTTATAGAAAGCTGATTACAAAATGTAAAGAGGCACCCATCAGGTGCCTCTTCATTCTAGCTATTATCCACTTTTTACGCCGCCACATCTCTCTTCGTAAATACCAGCCATGCCACTGCATTGAAAATAATGAAATATATGCTCAGCACGATAATCGAGAATTGAAGCGTCATCCCGGTCTGATACGGGCGACCGCTCAAATACTGGGACAGATCAATATTCGCAAATAGCAAGTATTTACTCCATTCGTAGGGCTGCAAGAGTTCCATGAAGATCGCTCCCGCAAATAAAGCAAAGATGGAGAAGCCAATCGCCATGATACTGCTACGGAAGGCAGAAGAAATCATGAAGGCCATGGTGACGAAAATAATCGTAGACACGCCATTAAGTAGATATGTTTTCCACAGGTTAGCAATCATGCTCTTCTCCACAACCTGGCCTGCCGCATCCACGGTCACTAGGGGCAGATCAATCAGCCCGAACTTATATAGAATCCCGTTTACTAGAATAGACACAACGAACAGAATAATTAACAAGAACAAACCAAAGGCAATCATGGATAAATATTTGGACACTAGAATTTTCGTTCGATTCGCTGGTCGAATCAAGAGTAACTTGATGGTCCCTGTCGTGAATTCACCAGCCAAGCTGTCCCCTGCCACAATAACAGTGAACAAGGTGATTAGGATAATCATATGCGCTGAATCGTTAATCCCGCTCCACATGGTCCCCCCTTCCGGGTGAATATTATGCTCGAGATGGTAGTCGTACCTGGCAATCTGTTTTTCAATGCTTGCTTTGCTCTCCGCACTCCGTTTCGGCTCTTTCAGCGCATCTGCGAGCTCTTGCTTCTGCTCAATTACGTGATCTCTCCACGCATCGACCTCTCCCGATTTGTCATCATAATACCAATCCATGAAACTGCCTAAGAAAACGGCGCCAATCATAATAGCAACCATGATCCATGTACGTACCCGACGGTAGAGCTTCATATTTTCGTTCAGAAACAAATTAACCAACGTGTTCACCCCCTGTCATTTCCAAGAACCGATCTTCTAGAGATTGTCGCAGCACTTGGACACCATAGATGCGGATATCTCTTCGCATCAGATCTGCCAAGATATCGGGAATACTGTCTC
Source organism: Paenibacillus sp. Soil766 (assembly GCF_001428105.1). Taxonomy (GTDB): domain Bacteria; phylum Bacillota; class Bacilli; order Paenibacillales; family NBRC-103111; genus Paenibacillus_E. The sequence goes on from NZ_LMSJ01000025.1 coordinate 24,241, forward strand.
TCTCTGTCACAACCTCTACCCCTTGGGGAACAATCTTCACATCTTTCACGCCTGTCATCCGAACAATGGCCGAGTGTACCAGTTCCGCAGGTGTAGCTTCGATCAAGTAGGTTTGCGTCCCGTCCTGCGAATCGGCCATGAAATCTTCAATCTTCTTCACATCAACTAGCTTGCCTTGCTGAAGAATGGCCACACGATCACACATCAGCTCCATCTCGCTCAGCAAATGACTGGACACAATCACTGTGATCCCTTCGGATCGCGTCAGATAACGCAGGTAATCACGCAGCTCACGTATCCCAGCAGGATCTAGACCATTCGTCGGCTCGTCCAGAATGAGCAGTGACGGCCTGTGAAGCAGCGCCTGAGCAACACCCAATCGCTGACGCATGCCCAGAGAATACTTCTTCACCTTGTCATGAATCCGCGTCTCCAGCCTCACGAGCTTGACCACTTCGTCAATTCGCTCCTTTGTAACCCCAGGTACCATGCGCGCATAATGAATAAGGTTATGATAGCCGCTTAAATACTTATACATTTCGGGATTCTCAACAATCGCCCCCACATGGCGGATCGCTTGCTCGAAGTCATGCTGAATGTTCTTCCCTTTAATAACAATTTCGCCCTGTGTAATAGACATTAAGCCAACCATCATACGAATCGTTGTTGTCTTCCCTGCGCCATTGGGCCCGAGGAATCCGAAGATCTCACCTTGCGGCACGTCAAACGTTAAATTATCGATAATGGTTGCTCGCCCAATTCGTTTCGTAACTCCGCGCAGACTTACAATGGGTTCACTGTTCATGCATGGGACCTCCTTCTAGATTTAGTTAGCTTGAAAAATTATATTGCCCGATGCCATCTTAGCATTTATTTTCTTTGACCCTTTGCCCAAGACACCCTTCATGCTGGTTTCATATTCATTGTTGGTACCCTTTTGGATAGATAAAGGAAGCAAGGATTGAATACGTCCCGCACTCATCTCAGCATCTAACGTATACCCCTCATCCTTGGACAAAATGAATGTTGTATTACCGCCATTGTCTGACACAACTTGGATGTCACCCTGGATATGGTCGAATTTCATATCGGAACCATGTCCTACAACAGATACAGAGCCCTTCAATTCACGAAAGAATACAGATCCGTATTTCGCATTTCCTGTGACTTCGCCTGTAATATCAGTTAAATCCGTGTGACCTGATTGGTGATCGAGGACCAGATTACCTAGCGTATGATCAAGATTGGCTGTACTAGATCGGTTAACTAGATCAACATTCCCTTTAATGTCGGCCATATATAGACTTCCATAGGAGGATTTCACTTTGAGATCTCCCTTTACATTAACAATCTCCATCAGCCCACTTGTAGAAGTAGCCGTGACATTCCCGTTAATCCCGCTAATTCGCACAGCGCCATCTTCATTCTGAATCGACGACTTCATCGCATCGGGGATAGCAAGTACATAATCAATGGAGACATAGTCAGGATCAATGGACTTTCCATTTGCTGTCGTAACAAACGTTAGTTGCCCATTCTGGAGCTCTTGCTCTACCTTAACAGCGTCTCGTCTGCGATTAGCCCCTTCTGTATTCGCTGCGGTTACTGTCACCGTAGCCTGTAACCGAATCGTTGACGTCTCTGAACGTTGTACGGAGATTTTGCCTCTACGACCTGATAGCAGTACTTCCTTAATCTCTGGCTTGTTAATTTCCGATTGAAGCTGCGCGGTTGCCGTTACAGCTCTCCTCTCGCCGATATAAGCATCTGTTCTCTCTTCATTGACGAATTGCTCAATAAACACTTGGAAAACATCTTCCTTGCGGATAAACACGTCGAGTATCGAGAGTAGGAACAGCATCACGACGGAGATGAGAAGAATACTTCTTTTTTGCCGGAAAAACATCCTCACACCTCCACTTCTTTCTCGAAAATAAACCCATTCAGCGCAATTAATCCTACACAGAGTAAACCAAGCACAATAAAGGGTCCTGAATGCAAGAAAGCCATATCTGACTCTTTATTTCCAATCACAATCTCAGGTGTCCAGATCAGTAGGTCGGACAACAGTGGACTGATACGAAGGATTAGCCAAATGATACCGAAAAAAGCGCTGAGCATCACAAGCCACTTGAACTTTGCAACTAGCTGTCCACATAAGAATGTGAACTGTACAACAATTAATAGGAACAACATCACCAAAAGGCAGATCCAGTAGAGGTTGAGCACTAGACTAATCAGGCTGGGCCCTAGCTCCGACCAATCCTCGCTTGTGCTTACTTCTTCCCACATCACACGGAGTACCAGGATTGTAAAGCTTGCTCCAATGCCTATGGACGTTGCAATCAGCAAAGACAGCACTGCCGCTAGCTTGGCTGCCAGCACCTTCCACCCTCGAATAGGCAAGGAAAGGAGGAGATAAATCGAGTTCGTTCTCCACTCTACATGGAGTTGGTAGTAGCCGGTTCCGATGGCTAAAGCAACTAGGAATAAGTACGGTACAATGAGTGTCAGCACCATCGTCGCATCCATTTGGAGTTCAGCGCTTTTGTACAAAACAATCAAATGCAGCGCAACAACAGCCACTGCAAAAAAACCGAATAAAGGGAAAATACTCTTTATTTCTTTCCTGAATAGGTTCCAGAGTGCCATCTACCCGTACACCTTCTCCCATATGTTCTCTAACGAGCAACCGTACGCCTCGCGTAAATTTTCGGTGGAGTCGAATATCGTAACCTGGCCATTCTGTAGAAAAATAACATCATCAAACATCGGCTCAGATTCATTCACCGAATGGGTGGAAAGCACAATCGTCTGCTCATCCGATTGAAACTCGCTAATAATGGAGCGGATGATTTTGGCTCTAGACGATGGGTCAATACCAGAGAACGGCTCGTCCAGCAGGATCAGCGGCACATTCCGAGACAAAGCTGCAATCAGCTTCAATCGCGCCCGCATCCCTTTGGACAGATTCCGAACCTTCTGGTTCTCATCCAGCTCCATTTTGACAAGCATATCCGCCGCTCTATCTGCCTGCCAATCCTTGTAGAACCCCGATATAAATCGCAGTGATTCCTTCACCGTCATCCACCCATACAGATTATCAATCTCAGGCAAGTATGCGACATGCTGCTTATTGTGGACATCCGGCTTCCTGCCGCCTACGAGAATCGTACCCGAAGTTGGATAGATCAGACCGGCCATCATCTTGAGCAAGGTTGATTTCCCACTCCCGTTTGGTCCCAGTAAGCCAACAATCGTGCCTCTCTTAACCTGAAGATCAATCCCGCTTATGGCTTGCTTTAACAAATACTTCTTATGAATGCCTTTGAGCTCAATCATGTACGGATTCTCTTCGCTCGACACGGTCTATCCCTCCTTGCGTTCAATATGTAAAGTCTCGCGGAGCATATGCGCCATTTCGTCTGGCTTAATGCCTAAACCGCGCATTTCTTCAATAAATTGATGGACGGCAGCTTGCGCCATTTCCGAACGAATCGAAAGGAGCATTGCTGGATCATTCTTGATAAAAGTACCTTGTCCTCGTAACGTTTCCGTCAAACCCACCCGCTCCATCTCTTGGTAAGCTCTCATCACCGTATTGGGATTAACTTGTGATATTTGTGCCCGTTCCTTGTGGGACGGAATTTTATCACCTGGCGATAGCTCGCCCCTAGCCAATGCCTTCTTTACCTCATCGACCATCTGCAAATAAATCGGTTTCGGGCTATTAAAATTAAGTTGCACCGTCCTACCCTCCTCTACACCGCAAACCAGTGCACTATTGAACTAGTGCACTATAAGGATATTTCGATCTTCGCGAATTGTCAATGACTTTTTATGGGCAGGGCATAAGAGCACGCCTCATCTAGAGGAAGGGGAACGAGAGGACACTATTTGGCCGTGAAATATGGAAAATCGACACCCAAGGGATCGTGAGTGTCCTATTTACTCGAAAAACACGAAAAAAACCAACAATTGCGCACATAGCGCACTCTAGTTCCTCACCTCGCAAAAAATGGCCGATTTTGGTTTATTAGCGCATCTCAATTCCCTTACGTAAGGGCGAAATTTGTATTGGAGGGGATCGCGGACAGTGGTGATGGGTGGGGGTGCGGATGATCGGGATGGTGGAGATGGCCGAGATGGTGGGGGTGGTGATAGTGATGGTGGGAAGATGCTGGGGCGGGTGGTGATGGGGCAGGTGGGATAGTGCTAGTGGGGATGATGGTGCGGGGATGGTGGGGGTGCAGGTTTCGAGGGAAGCGTGCCTTACATATTTGTATTAACTGGAAAATATACAGCTATTTACGAGATATTTCTTCGAAAACTCGATTTAACTGTAAAATATGAGGTTAAATCTGCCCGTTTTGTTCATATTGGATAAACTGTACAAAATTAACTGTAGGTTCTCCATCTATTCTGCGTTTGGTTGGAAAATCCTGAAATTTAACTACATAAAATCCATCTATTTGCCTCTGGAGCACAGTAGATTTACGAAATTTCCAGCCTCCAACCCATTAATCTGGCTCAGAAATCCTACTTCTACTTCTACATCTACTTCTACTTCTACTTCTACATCTACATCTACTTCTACCCCTGCCACTACTCTACTCACGCAACTCCGCTAGCAACCAACATGTCACACCTCTCGACTTACTCATTACGGGGTAAAGGCGCTTCGATTCCTTCATTGCTTTGCGTGATATCGATCGTACCTCCTGCGATAGCAGCTCCCCCTCCCCCATGAAAGAACCTAAACATGCAATAAGCTGTCCCCACATAGATGATCTACGTGAGGACAGCGCTCTAGAATTGCTATTCATTCAATTTATTGTGTTGCTCGTTGTGGGCGCTGTCCACCGCCTTGGGGTGGCATACCGCCTCCACCTCCGCCTTGTCTGCCACCACCAGGACCACCCATCATCCCGCTTCTAGCCTCGGTTACACCCGTTTCGGACAACCACGTGATCAAGGTTGCTGTCTTGAAGTCGACGACCTTCGTCCCGCCTTGGTACGTGCCGCCTTCATAAAGCCCCTTCGTTTCAGTGCCTGTTGAAGACCCGCCCGAGCTAAGGGTATACGAAGCGTCCTGCTTCAGGTTCGGTGAGCTAACGAACACCGACTGATAGTTCTTCGCTGGCGCAAAGGTGATAATTGTGTTACCTGCGCTATCTTCGAGATGAACCAGCGCACCCGCTTGCTGGGTCTTGGTGTAGGTCATTAGGACGCCGGCTTGCGTCGACTTATCAGACGTGGCCTGCGCCATGCCAGAGCTTCCCGCGGCAACGAGGAAGCCGCCCGTCATGACGAACGTACCGTCATAATCAAGGGAGCCGTTGTTGTTCTCGGTCGGTCCGTTGACCACCACCGTACCACCGCTCATCGTAATGGAGCCGTTCGAGTCCAACCCGTCGCCTTTGGAGTCGACGGATAGGAAGCCTCCGGTAATCGTCAGCATATTGCTCGAATTCGCGCCAGATGCGCCTGGTGCGCCTCCGGGTGCACCACCAAGCCCACCAACAGGAGCTGCCCCCGCTTGACCACCTGCTCCTGCTCCTGTGCCTGCTCCTGTGCCAGCTTGGCCTGCGCCTGCTCCTGCTCCGCTAGCTGCAGCTCCCGGAGCGCCGCCGCCCTCGGCGGACTCAGCATCGCCGCTGGAGATGTTCACACCGTCGTCCGTAGAGACGACATTGGTTGTACCACCCGAGATCAGCACCGCAGGCGATTCGATCCCTTCGTTACTTTGCGTGATATCAATTGTCCCACCTGCGATAGCAAGAGATACCTCGGCGTGAATGCCATCATCGCCAGCGTTGATGTGAAGATCTCCACCGCTCACATCAAGGCCGCCGCTGCTGTGCACCGCATCCTCGCCGGATTTGATCGTGAAGGATCCACCAGCAAGGCTGATATAACCTTCCTCACCCTCTTTATCGTTTGAGGTTTTGATGCCGTGTCCACCCGCATCAATGGTTAAGGTGCCTGCTTGGACAGCGACCAAGTCGCGCCCCATCACGCCATCATCAACAGCTTTAACATCCAGCGTACCTCCCGTGATTTTCAGCTTATCCTTACTGGTAATCCCTTTGTTGTAGTTCCCTTTCACGACTAGCTTCCCTGTTCCATTAATCGTTAGATCGTCTTTGCTGAAGATCGCCGAATTCGGCTCATCTGTCGCAGCATCTGGATACACATACTTTGTCCCATCAGAAACGATGTTCTCTGTTCCTTCTTGTAAAGAGATGATTGCCTTGCCCGCTTCCTCGACAAAGATTGCAGAAGATGTGCTGTTCAAAATCTCCACGCCATTTAACACTAGACGAACGACGCCTTTATCCTTCACGTTGACCGTTATTTGACCATCTGTCAATTTACCGCTCACGACATAGATTCCAGCCTTCGTAATCGCAATCTTACCGTCCTTCGCGGCTGCTCCCTCACCTTCGATCGTTGCACTTGTACCCGTTAACGAGATCTTCGTCGGATTCGCAGAAGCCCAATCGGTGTAGGCATCATCCGCCGCATACTCCACCTTCTGGATGACATCTGACGTCGTTGCTTTACCGGCTGAAGCCGTCGTTGCTGTCGTTGTTACAGTTGGTGCAGCCTCCGTAGTCGTCGAAGCTACATCTGTCGTTTCATTGCATGCTGCCAATACAACAGCGCATAGTAATAAGGCACTTGTGCCTTTCATATTCAAAGGTTTTTTCATAGAATTCTCTTCCTCTCTCTATTGCATTATTTTTAAAATTCAGCCGCTGTAGGGCTCATCGTTAATGTGATATCTAAGTTCCCATTTCTGCATCTAATGGCGTCTAGGAACTCTTTTTGACTCGTCAAATGATCAATCGTCACGACGTAAACTAACTCATATAAACTGCCTAACTCGGTTGTACGTACTTTTTTCAATTCATAGGCAATATCGAACATTTTGAAAACTTCATCAAACGCTTCTTCATATCCCAGACTCTCGGGAATCGTCACTTTCAACAGCTTCTGTGCGGCCTTCTTAGCACCAAAATTCGTCACTTTCAGAACAAACATCAATACGCACAGGATAATCGTGAAAAGTACTGCATAACCAAACGAACCAACACCGCAGGCAAGACCTGCCGCCATCGTGAACAAGACGAACGCAATATCCTTCGGATCTCCAGGAGCGCTTCGGAATCGAATGATGGAGAATGCCCCTGCAAGACTGAACGCTCTAGCAATGTTGCTACCGATTAATAGAATAATAATGGCTACGATGACAGGCAGAACAATCATGGTTAACGTGAAGCTTTGTGTGTAGTTGGTTTGTGTTTTCATATAAGTAACGCTGATCAAGGCGCCTAGTACAATGGCCGTAATAATAGTTAATAAAGCATTCATTAGCGTTAATTCTGTGCCTGCTGTGACTTGTGCAAAAATAGAATCGATCATAATTGAATCCTCTCCCCTGTAAGTTGTTCATTTCGCATCTTCTTATATTCGTTGCCGTACTTCGAGAAGCTCGTTCGAAACATGTCATGCTCCGACAGCATCTTCGATAGCCAAAGCGGGATCGTTTTCTCCGCCTTCACTTCCATCAGCCATTGCCCGCGGCCCATCAACTGCTCTCCATGATCGCCGCTTTCGAGCTTGAGATCGTACCGTCTGGAACGGATATTCGTGTCGAAGGTGATCCGCAAATCTCGGTTGTTTTTGCAAAACATCGCAATCCGGTCATATGCCAGATATACCTTCGGCTCCAGATCATAACGGCCTAAGAAATATTTAATCTCTTGGATCACTTGCTTGTTCATATATGGTTGCAATTCCGGCTCAAGCCCCGTTCGTACAAAGTCATACGACTCATTCAGCTTCAGCGCTGTTCTTCTTTTATTCACCAGGCCGAACACTTTCTTCTTCAGCTCTAGATAGACCTTCGCATCTGCATTTGGTACCCCATAAGCTCTTATCCGCAGCTTCTCTCGGTATTTCGGCTTCGCCAGCGAATTTCGAATTAATGAATCATGTTCGGTATCAAAGTAGATATTACTGATCGAATAGAATTGTTCATTCTTGTTGTAAGCGTCCATTTCCATATATTCGAGCAGTCGATTATAGATCGTATAAAAGGCTTTCGTATCCATCAAATACTTATTTTCATATCGATTAAATACTTCAATCGCCATTGTGATGCGCCTCCTTCTTGTTCAGCTTGCGTGTTGCTCGCCGCTTCCATGACTGTATCTTAGCCCCCGAACCTTTAGTGAAACTTAAATGCGAAATGAAAGTTGTTTTTTTCGTAAATCCATCTATCAATTCCGCCGTGAGGACTCCCACTTCTACAAGTGACGAGGTGTCATCGGCGACTTCCCAATTCCCCCCTAAATGTTCTTTCTATTCCCATTCATATGCGTTAAAATAACTACAGAACATTTGTTCCTGTTTGCTAAATAGACTAGAGGTGAAGTCATGTCAAAGCCAAAGTCAGTTTACAGAACCTATCAAGTATGTATTAAACCTGGACATCGGTTGTATCCTTACCTGGAGCAGGTGTGTCAGGATGCCAAGAACCTCTACAACACGACCAACTTTTATATCAGACAAGTGTTTACCGCTTTTGGGCAGAATCAACCGCTACAGCCATTACAGCAACAAGTGATGAACCTACTTCAGACGCACATCGACGCCATGAATAAACGATTGAGGGAGAAAAATCGTTCCCGTCCGTTTCAATTACCATCGCAGGAGAGTCCTTTTGTTAATTACCGCTTTTTGGACGCCTTATTCAAAGTGATGGGGCAAGTCGACTATCGAACGCTACCCACACAGAGCAGTCAAGGGGTCATGCGGGTTGTGTTTCAGAACTGGAAGTCCTTCTTCACCAGTATCCAGGACTATCGTAACCATCCGGAGAAGTACAGCGGAAAGCCACGTATTCCGGGCTACGCTCGCAGTCAAGCTAAAGAAGTGGTTTTCACGAATCAGGATTGTGTGATCAAAGAACGAAAGTATCTTAAGTTTCCGAAAACGCGATTGCAGCTTAACATCGGAAAGCTAGGTTATACCGATGGACAGTTGATGCAGGTGCGTGTTGTTCCAGGATTTGGACAATACGTGGTGGAAATGGTCTTTGCATGTCGGATTGAAGAGAGAGAATTGGATAAGGAACATGTACTAGCGATAGACCTCGGCGTCGATAATCTTGCAACCATTGTCACCTCGACCGGATCCAAACCGGTTTTGGTGAAGGGCAAGGTAGTGAAAGCCATCAATCAGTATTACAACAAAATGAGGGCTCGTTATACAGGTATTCTTCGTCAAGGTAAGCAGCCGCAAAAAGGCGTACATACTTCCCACCGTTTAGAAAGATTGCATTTGAAGCGCCATCGTAGGCTCAAAGACTTGTTCCACAAGGCGAGTTATCATATCATTAAGCTGGCTGTGGAGCAAAACATCGGCACAATCGTCATCGGGCATAACAACGGATGGAAGCAATCATCTGATATCGGGCGGCGAAATAATCAGTCCTTTTGTCATATCCCTCATCAGCTTCTCCTTTCGATGCTTCAATATAAAGCGGCTGAACAGGGAATAGCCGTCATCCTGACAGAAGAAGCCTACACCTCGAAAGCCAGTTTCTTGGATCATGATCCATTGCCGCTTTATGACGAAGAGGGTACATGGACGTTCTCGGGGAAACGGATTCATCGCGGACTGTATGAGAGTGCGAAGGGTTTGATTCATGCCGATGTCAATGGCGCAGCCAACATTATGCGAAAAGTATTCCCAAGAGCATCCGCCAAGGAAGCAAATGGGATAGAGGGGTTGGATGGTCCAAAGACCATCAATGTGTCAACTCCACTGGTGTTAAGCATCCTGAAATAAGTAAGGTTGATACACTTGAAACCCCCACTTCAACCTTAGCTTTAGCTAAAGTTAAGTGGCGGGAGTATTCATTAAAGTTGATTAAAGGTTCACAGGCTTATAATGAGCCATGCCAATTGAGAGCACCTAGAAGGCACTGAGGAGGAAACGACCATGAGAATTCTAATCGTGGAAGATGAAGTACATTTAGCTGAAGCTTTAACTCAAATTTTAAAAAAACACCATTACTCCGTTGACGTTGTTCACGATGGACAGTCCGGGCTGGATAATGCGTTAAGCGGTATATATGATCTTTTATTGCTCGACATCATGTTGCCTGAGATGGACGGGATCACGATTCTCAAGACTCTGCGTGCCAAAGGGATCTCAACACCTGTCATTTTGCTTACGGCCAAGGGGGAAATTTCAGATAAAATAGAGGGATTGGATTATGGAGCCGACGATTATGTGGCCAAACCGTTCTCAACGGAAGAGCTGCTAGCTCGGATACGCGCCGCGTTACGGCGTAAGGGTGAAGTGATACCTGAGGATGCTTTAAAGTTCGGGGACATCGAATTGCATACGGGAAATCTCAAGCTGACCTGCAAGGGGAAGGAATTGAAGTTGATTTTAAAAGAAAGCGAGCTCTTGGAGCTATTAATGACGAGAAAGCAAGCCGTAACCTCAAAGGAACAGATTATTGAGAAGCTGTGGGGCTTCGATTCTGAGGTGGAGCATAACAACGTAGAGGTTTATATTTCTTTTTTACGTAAAAAACTAACTTTCCTACACGCGGCGGTCCGTATCTCAACCCTTAGAGGCGTCGGATATGTGCTGGAGGAGGTGACTTCCTAATGTTCAACAAGCTCCGCAACCGATTTCTTATTGTAAATCTCGTAATCATTTCCTGCATTATGCTCTTATCCTTCGCTACGATTTATTTCATTACCTATCAGAACGTGCGGGCCGACATTGAAATGGAGCTGCATCGTGTAGCTGAATTCAATCTTAAACCTGACGGGAAAAAGGGAATGCCGAAGCTTGGACCTGATGGCGGGCATCGCCAGCAAGACCCTCAGGGGTACAATGATTCGTTACCTGAGCGGTCCGTTACCTTCATGCTGCAAACGGATGACCAGTGGAACATCACATCGACGAACTCCCGTTTTAACATGGACACCGCATTCTACGAAACGGCCATTAAGGAAGCTGCCTCCAGCAAGTCGGAGATCGGCCAGTTTACTCTCGATGGCAATCAATGGGCGTATATCGTGCAAAAGAATGCCTCTGGGTATAACGTTGTTTATCTCGACGTTACAGCTCAGAAGACGATCCTGACGAATCTTGTCTATACATTCACGCTCGTCGGCTTGGCGATGCTGATCGTCATCTTCTTTACGAGCCGCTATTTCGCGAATCGTTCCATAACGCCAGTTCGCGAAGCATTCCAGAAACAGAAACAATTCATTGCGGATGCTTCTCACGAGTTGAAAACACCACTAGCTGTCATCAATACCAATGCGGATGTTCTCTTAGCGAATAGCGAGGATACCATCGAAAGTCAATCAAAATGGCTGCATCGCATCAAATCTGAGACGGAACGCATGAAGACGCTCACCAATGATCTCCTCTATCTCACAGAAATGGATGATTCCAGAGTAGGTATCTTGTACAGCGAATTCAACGTGAGTGAATCTGTGGAGAGTGTTCTTCTCACAATGGAAGCCGTCGTGTTCGAGAAGGACATTACACTGGACTACGACATCCAGCCTGACTTAACCTTGCACGGCAATAGCGAGCAAATCAAGCAAGTCGTCATGATTCTTATGGACAATGCGATTAAATATACGCCACCGAAAGGGGCTATTTCGCTCACCTTCAAGAAGCATCATAGCGATACACTTCTCACGGTGACTAATACAGGTGAAGGCATCTCGCCTGAGCATGTGGAGCGGATTTTCGATCGCTTCTACCGTGCAGATCCCTCACGCTCACGTAAGCACGGCGGCTACGGGCTTGGATTAGCCATTGCCAAGTCCATCGTTGAGCAGCATAAGGGGAAAATTTATGCCAAAAGTGTGCAGCATGAGGCAACGTCGTTCTATGTGCAGCTTCCCTCTTAGCGTTATTGGAGTCGTTCATTCTCGACAGTTAGATAAGTGAATTTTTAGGAGCTAAACGGCTTAGATGCGTTTAGCTCCTTTGCGTGCTTTGCGCATACCGCTCTGCGTTTGCAATCTACCCGGAAGCCGCGATAGTCCGATATTCCCTAATTAAAACGAGGTTCCCTTGTTAAAAAGGACAATTAGTCAGATTCTGCCGAACTATCTACCAAATTTCCTTGCGAGAGGGTTGTTTAGGCCGTTTTAATTGGGCTATTTCGGACTAAATAAGAATTCATAGTGCACTCAGTGAGATTAGTTCGGCAATTCCGGACTAATTTCACCGAGAGTATGAGGACTAGCTGCCTCCACCCCCATCCTCCCCATGATGGCGTGCGTTCCACTCCTTTTCGGGGCCACATTTCATTCACGTATTTACATGTTGTGTTCCTTGTGTAGAATGGATACACAAGGTACATGCTTCATAAGTGGTGAATGAGGTAGGCTAAATGCGATCGGAAAGGAACTTTTCCTATGAATATTTTAATTATCGAAGACGATTCTAGCATTCAAATGCTGCTCAAATTAAGCCTTGAAGTGGAGGGCTTTCATCCTATCGTAGCAGGCACAGTCGCATCCAGTCTTGATGTACTCGCCTCAGAGCCTATCGATTTCATTCTGCTGGATCTCATGCTACCCGATCAGTCGGGGTTTGAGCTGCTGAAGACGCTCCAGCAAATCCATAAAGAAATCCCCGTGATTGTACTCACGGCCAAAAATGAGATGAATGATAAGATACTAGGCTTTCAGCTCGGAGCCGACGATTATTTAACCAAGCCTTTTGAGACACGAGAGCTTATTATGCGGATTCGCGCTGTCATGCGCCGTGTAACATCAGATACACCAGCACAAGGGGCTGAAGTCCTTCAAATTGGCATTATTGAAATCGATAGAAATGAGCGCTCCTTCAAGATGGCTGGCAAGCCTATTAAAACAACGAGCAAGGAGTTCGATTTTCTCTGGCTGCTGTGCAAGAATCCGAAGAAAGTTTTTACCCGCGAGCACATCCTAGACCAAGTATGGGGATTTGAATATTACGGACAGACACGGTCTGTCGATATGATGGTGAATCGTCTGCGGGAGAAAATCAAACCCCACGATCACGTGCTCGCCACAGTTCATGGTACGGGCTATAAACTGGAGGTTTAAACCATGAAGCTGCGCAACAAACTGTTCATTCAGCACTCGATCACGATCATCATGCTGCTTGCCTCGATGTATGTTGTGGTGAATTATACGCTGAGTAAAAGCATGATCGAGCGGGATACCCAAACCTTGGACCAGTATTACGGTCTACACCGCATTGAGGCTTTAAAAATCGTGAATGATAAGAAAATTAGTATTGAACAGCTCTTTTCGGGGACTTATGCGCCACTAATTGCCTCCCACCTTGCAGCTAACAGCAACTTTCAAGTGCAGCTGTTTGATCCGGAGGGGACAATTATCGGGGATAGCGGCAACAAAGAGGATTTGATGAAACGAAGCGATATTGACGCTGCACTAGCTGGACAATCAGCAACCGTCATTACCGAAGGTGAGAATAACAAAATTCTTATTTATGCCTCTCCTTTCACTTATGAGGGCAAAATTGTAGGCGGATTCCGCTATCTGCTGGATCTGAATAAGCATGAAGAAACGTTATCGGAGATGCGCTCTTGGTTTATTGGCGTTGCGCTTGGCTGCTTGCTCATCGCATTGCTAGCGAGCTACTCCTTCTCGTTCTTTATTATGAAACCGCTACACGCCCTTCAACAAGCACTAAAGCAAGTGACCGTTGGTGATTTCAGCCGTAAGATTGTTGTCACCAGCCAAGACGAAGTGCGGGAACTCGCTGATGACTTCAATCAAATGTCTGAAGCACTCCAAGAGCATATCGAGCTCCTTCAGTATGAACAAAACAAACAGAAGAAATTTTATGATAATGTGACCCATGAGCTCAAAACACCACTAACCTCTATCATTGGTTTTTCCGATCTGATTGACAAAATGGAGCGTGTCGAAGATATTCGAACATGCAATGTCTACATCCGCAAGGAAAGCACACGACTGTTACAAATGGTTGAGGAGCTGCTCCAAACATCGCTCAAAGGCGATGAAGCTTGGCGCGTACAGCTTGAGCGCGCAGATCTCGCGGCAATCCTAACCGATAGTCTGCGCATTCTTGAACCTACCTTGCATAAATCTTCCATCACAACGACGGTGCAGGCCGAGCCATGTGAGGCCTACGTTGATCCCCAGCGCACGCAGCAGGTCCTGTTTAACGTCATTGAAAATGCGATTAAGCACAGTGAATGCACACATCTGAATATTCGACTAGAGCAGCTAGAATATCAATGCCACGTCCGTATCTCGGATAACGGCAAAGGTTTAAGTGAGCAAGATACTGCCGCGCTGTTCCTAGCCTCTTCGGAGCACAATCAGAAGCGTCCCGTTTCGACGCATTCCCATGGGCTTGGTTTACTTCTCTGCAAGCAATTAATGGAGCTGCAAGGCGGTAACATCACGGTACATAGCCGCGAGAAAATGGGGACGGAAGTGATTTTGGTGTTCCAAACCGAGCCAACCCTCACGCAAGGCTTGTTACAAAATTGATACAAATCGATGATTTTTCTGAGATAAAAGGAGAGTAATCTACATGCAAGAGGAGAAGAAAGGGCTTTCATGGTTGCGTCTCATCTTACTACAAATCGTGATTGGTTGTACGTTGATTGGCATTTTTGCCTATGTGTTTCGTATCGGCGTCGATGAAGTACGGATCGTCCCTAAGGAAGCCAACAGCCGTGATATGTTCGACGGTGTTCCCATGCGGATGAACGTGACGTATCCGGGGGTTGGCACAATTTCCATTGATGATCCGAAAGAGCTGATTGCGTGGAAAGCATCGTTTACCCGCATATTAAACGGGGGCAAGCCGCAGACGCGTGCAAACGCTTCACGCTTGCTGTTAACAGGCTCCATTGCCTATCTGGATCAGGAGGATATCCCTTTCCAAATCGGGACCAGCGGCTTTCGCTTCGGAACAGACTCGGTCAATTCACTGGAGATTAGTGCTGAAATTCGGAAACTGCAGAATATGCTCATCGATAAGACGCTGACAGCGGATACGGTAAGCGGCGTTATTGCAAACAGAAATCATCAAGTTTTCCGTTTGCAGGATGGCCTCCTTACAGCACTTTCCGAAGCGGAGCGGACTGCACTAACGATGCAGACACGAACTGCAGTCAGGCTGATCGATTTCAGTCATTTCGACTTCATAGCTGAACAGCCTAGCAGCCACTATGTCGTGGAACTGACCGACGAAGCCGTGGACGGAAAGCATTGGCTGCATCTCGACCGATATGATAACGCTTACTTCATTGTTTTCGATTTGTTAGATGAAACCAACCATAAAGCCTATTTCAAGTTAAGTGATGCCTCCTAACATATCGAGGGGATGGTTGAGGAAATGGATAGAAAGAAAAGCAATACTTCTATTACGATCGTGTCAGTTATTGTTGTCGTACTGGTAGCAGGGTTCTTCCTGTACAAATCCGGTGTTTTTGGCGGGGCAGCGAAAGGTAAAATTACGGTATACTCCATTTTCCAAGAAGAAGATGCCCGTAAGCTCTTAGATAAATTCAAAGCAGAAACGGGGATCGACTACGATGTACTTCGTTTGCCAACCGGTGAGGCAGTGACCCGGCTACAAACGGAGATGGGCAAACCGCAAGCCGACTTCCTGATGGGCGGTCCCGCTGATTCCCATGAGGTACTGAAAATTGCCGGTGCACTTGAAACCTACATTTCACCGAATGCCAAAGATGTTCCTGATAATATGAAGGACAAAGACGGCTTCTGGACCGGATTCTATCTAAATCCCGTAGCCATTGGTATCAACGAACAGCGGTGGAAAGAGAAGTACGCTGCAGCCCCTTACCCGCAAACCTTCCAAGAGCTCCTTGATCCGAAATTTAAGGGCGAGATTGGGATGGCCGACCCAGCGACTTCCGGCACAGCCTATACAGCGGTAGCTTCGCTAGCCCAAGTATGGGGGAAAGATGAGATGCTGAAGTATGTTGCCAAGCTTCTTCCAAATCTCAAGGAAAGACCAAAATCCGGTACTGAGCCGATTCAGAAGGCAGCCAAAGGCGAGTATACGATCGGTATTACTTTCCTTGGTGACCAGATAAAGCTGAAAAACCAAGGCAACCCGATAGTTAGTATCGTCCCTGAAGCCGCAGGCTATGAGGTTGGTGGATTAGCTATCATAAAAGGTGGCGGTAACACGGCAGCCGCTAAGAAACTAATGGATTTCATGTTAACGAATGAACCTGGACAACTTTACACCGAATCTGCGTTTTCAAGTTCCGTGAAACCGACTGTACCGATCCCGAAAGGTGGCATCGATATCAAAACAACGAAATATAACAAGACCTACAGCTTGTGGAAAGCTGCCGAACAGCGTAAAGAGCTGCAAGATGCGCTAAAAGATCTTAAATAAAAAGAGCCTATGTACAGGGCATTGGAGTATGTTCCTTATGCTGATCAATGCCCTCCTACACAATGAATTTGAAAGGTGGTCGTAAACCCCTTATGATCATAGAAAAAAAGGGTATGGGTTCGTCGATTGGCAGACTGATGAAAGATCCATCATCGCTGATCCTTGTCCTCATCAGTTTCGCTGTTCTCTGTCTCTTCGTCATTTATCCGCTTATCTATGTGATTTCGCTACCAGGAGCAACGGATTGGACAACCTTTTTCAGCAAAAGTCGGTATGCCAAGGCTCTGCTCCATACAGTTGTCAGCTCCTCCTTATCCGCTCTAACCGCAACCATCTGCGGCTTTATTTATGCGTACTCCATTCATTACAGCAACATCGTGGGGAAAAAGTTTTTCCGTTTTATCGCCTTTCTCCCGATTCTCGCGCCTTCTGTTATGACCGGCCTGGCCTTCCTGCTTTTATTCGGCAGAGGGGGTATGGTCTCACAAACCATGAAAGCATGGTTTAACGTCGAACTGGACTTATATGGGCTGCCTGGCCTCTGGATCGTTCAAACGATTTCCTATTTCCCGCTAGCCTACATGACGATAACAGGCGTACTTCGATCCATTTCGCCAAACCTGGAAATCGCTGCCCAGAACCTTGGCGCACGCGGCTTCAAACTGTTCCGAACCATTACGTTTAGATTAGCACTTCCCGGCGTCATTAATGCCTTTCTACTCGTCGCAATCAATTGCTTTGCCGACTTTGGGAATCCCAAGCTGATTGGGGGCAATTACTCTCTCTTGGCTGTTGAAATCTACGGAGAAATCTTAAATAACGAGCCCGGACTCGCATCCGTCATGGGTATCATTCTCGTCATTCCTGCCCTGCTGGTATTCATGATTCAAGCCAAGCTGCTGTCCAAAGGCTCCTACTCAACCATCACTGGAAAGCCTGTTTCAGGACTCAACCGGGTGAAGACTTCCCGCAAGACAGATATCTTCCTTTTCATATTCAACAGTATTATGGCGCTCTTCATCTTGTCCATGTTCACAATCACCATCCTGTTCGCTTTTACCAAAAACTTCGGACAGAACAACACCTTTACGCTGGATCATATGTTTAAAATCGTCTTTAACCCTTCCAGCCCTGCTGTCATGAACAGCTTAGTCTTATCGCTCATCAGTTCTATTCTGGCTGTTGGCTTCGCCCTCGTGTTGGCCTATGTTGTTGTACGCAAGCCGTTTCCCGGCAAAAAATTGCTGGATTTCACAGCCGTATTGCCAATTGCTTTGCCTGGGACGTTCGTTGGTCTTGCCTTGATCGTCGCTTTCAGCAATGGACCGATTATGCTGCAAGGATCAGCCATTCTCATTATCGTCGCCATGCTGCTTAAGCAGATGCCCGTCGGCTATCGTGGTCTCAGCGCTTCCTTCAAGCAGGTAGATAGATCAATTGAGGAAGCCGCAACGAATCTTGGGGCAGACAGCCGCAGCACATTAACAACTATTGTATTTCCTATGCTGCAAAAGACCCTCGTTGCGAACTTTGTCTATGCCTTTATGAAAAATATGAACACCTTAAGCACCATTGTCTTTCTTATTACACCCAAATGGGTCGTTGCCGCCGTTTCCATCTTCAATTATGCAGAGACCGGCACATACTACTGGGCAGCAGCTGTTGCTGTCGGTCTGATGGGAGCAACGCTGGCTACGCTTGGTGTGATCAAGCTCATTTTCCGTTCGAAGGTCAAAATATTCGATTTCTAACTATACGTAACACTGACGTCCTAAGGAGTGAGAAGCATGAGTTCACACATATTGTTGGATTTAAAAAATGTGAGTAAAGTGTTTGGCAGCAATTACGTTCTCAAACAGATTAATTTACAGATTGAACGCGGGAAGTTCATTACATTCCTCGGTCCGAGTGGATGCGGAAAAACGACGCTGTTGCGTTCGATTGCAGGCTTTTATACCGTTGATGAGGGTGAAATTTGGATTGATGGTCGGCTTGTCAACGATCTGCCCCCCTATAAACGTGGAACACCGATGGTATTCCAGGAATACGCATTGTTCCCGCACATGACAGTATTCGATAATGTCGCTTACGGGCTCGATATTCAGAAGCGCCCTGAAGCGGAAATACAGGATCGCGTTAAGTCCGCGATGGCTAAAGTGAAACTGACCGGACTTGAGAAGCGGTACCCGCACGAGATGTCTGGGGGGCAGCAACAGCGGGTAGCTATGGCACGGGCTCTCGTCATGGACTCGCCGATCATCCTGCTCGACGAGCCGCTAAGTAATTTGGATGCGAAGCTGCGTGAAGAAGTACGTGTGGAACTTCGCAGCATCCAACAAGAGCTTGGTTTAACGGTCATTTATGTCACCCATGACCAACTTGAAGCCTTATCAATGTCCGATAACATTGTTGTCTTCAACAAGGGAGTGATTGATCAGTACGGCACACCGCATGATATATATTACAAGCCTCGCACGCCTTACGTCGCTGACTTCATCGGTACAACGAATTTCGTCGCTGCCGTTGTACGTGAATCTGCGAATGGCAAGGCCACAGTAGAATATGGTACGACTAACAAACGTACGGCAAGCGTGATGATCGATGAAGCTGTGACAGCCGGTGAAAAAGTGCTGCTCAGTATTCGACCTGAGTCCATGCGTATTCATGCAACGAATGCCGGCGAATTCTTGGTGAGCGGCTTCGTGAAATCGTCCATGTTCCTCGGCGAGAAGGAACGGTATTTCATTCTAGATGATGATATGAAAGAATGGATTGTCGATGCGTATGATATCGGTTTGACAAGATATCAGGGGAATGTCACGATAAGTGCAGCTGATGACAAAATTCATTTAATAAAACTAAGTTAATTGGACATAACATAGCAGCGGGTTGAAAAGGGAAACTTTTGTTTCCTTTTTTGACTATTCAGGAGGAGTTTGCGCCATGTGGAAAAAAGGTTTGCTCGTACTCATAGTAGGTATCGGTGTGTGCCTTGGATTTCAAGTCTTAGGGGAGAAGAAAAGTAACCAACCGCTTAAGGTAATCGTCATCTTCCACGAAGATGTAGGGAAATTCCTGCTCGAGACGTTCAAGGAAAAAGCAGATCAACCGTATGATATCATCCGGATGTCCAGCGGTGAAGCAAGCTATAACCTGCTGACGCTGGGTAAAACCGGTATTGACGTCGTACTGGGCGGACCTGCTGATCTACACGAGCAGCTCAAAAATAAGAGTAAATCGCTTCGCTACTCATCTGCATCCGCTGGCAGCATCCCCTCCAAGTACAAAGATGCGAAAGGTTATTGGACCGGAATGTACATGGGGGCACTGGCCATTGGTGTGAACCAAACTGTTTGGCAGCAGGATCCTCAGCTGGCGGCTCTGCCGCTGCCACAGCAGTACGAGGATCTGCTCCGCCCTGAGCTCAAGGGCAAGATCGAGATTCCTGACCCGGAGACGTCGGGGACAGGTTACACGCTGCTAGCATCGGTTGCCCAGCAGCGCGGGGATCGTGCAGCGATTGATCTCATGCAAGCGTTGAAAAAGCAAAGCGCCTCCATGACGTTCGCCGGCAACACGAGTGCACAGCATCTAGCTGAAGGTGGATTGGCAGCGGCCGTCTCCTTCTTAAGCGACCAGCTGCGTTTCAAAAACTCAGGCTATAACATAAGTTCGTTTATTCCGCCCCAGGCAGGCTGGGAGATCGGTGCTATCTCCATCCTAAAGGGAGGCAACAACCCTGCCGCAGCCAAACAGCTTGTTGATTTCATGCTCTCAAAGGAGACTCAAACCGATTATATGAACACGGCCTTTTCCTTCCCTTTAGTGCCAAATATCCTTGTGAATCCACTCCTTGCGCCAGTGAAGCTGGAGAATCTCCTTGCTGCTTACCGTTTTGATCTAGCTGCACAGCAGCATGAAAAGCTGCTAAACCAATGGCGAGAAGCGTTGGAGTAGTATTTAAATTTATGTAAAAATTTGTCGTTTCATGTTATCATCTTAACGTAACATTATACGAAAAGGTGGACGGATGATGAACTATATGGAGACATTGCACCGCCGCAACAAACTGCTTGTGACTATTATTTGGGGAATGCTGGTGCTAGGTATAGCCGTTGATTTCCTGACTGCAGCAGGCATGGATTCGATCATCGTCCTTCTTGTTGTCGGCACATTGACTAGCGGATTGGCAACCATTCTTACCTACAAACGTTGGCTTACCACCTACATCATGTATATCATATCCGCCATTATCACATTACTGACTTGGTTACTCATACTGACGGGCCCCATCTTCACAACCTATCTCCTTGTCTACGTAAATCTAGCCATTATGACGCTGTATGGCAGCTCGCGTGCTATTGCATTCTCCAGCTTTATGGGAGTCATTCTAACCGCCTACTTCTTCCTAAGCCCCTACAAAACGGAGATTTTCGGCGACAACGATATGGTCAATATGTACATGTACCTTGCGTTAATCGCAGTGCCCTTATTCGTATCTACAAAATTCAGTGAGAAATTGCAAAAAGATATCTTCTCAGAGCGGGAGCAGGCCGTTCTAGAAAAAAACAAATCGGTCGATTTGGTAAATCTTGTCTCCTCCTCCCTCGTCTCACTTACACAATTCAGCTCGAATTTGAGGCAGAATGCGACAGCAACGGGTTCAATCTCCAGAGAAGTAACCCAAGCCTTCGGAGAAATTACTGCAAGTACGGAAACGCAAACGTCCAGCATTAGCGATATTAGTGATTCCATTCGTTATATTGAGCAATCCGTCACATCCTTGGCTGACCGGTCAACGGCGATGAGAGATCTCTCCGTAAGTTCCGCCCAACTGACTCAGGTGGGAAGTGAAGAGGCCGAGTCCTTAGAAGCACAAATGAAAAGTGCCCACGAGACCATGGATTCTTCCGTTCAGTTGATGAACGATCTGGACAGTCAGAACTCGCGGATCAGTGACATCGTCGCGACGATTAAGCATATTTCGACACAGACGAATCTGCTTGCGCTAAATGCAGCCATTGAAGCCGCACGTGCAGGCGAGCACGGCAGAGGATTCGGCGTTGTTTCTCACGAGATTCGTAAATTGGCCGAGACCTCGCAGCAAGCTACCGAGCAGATCGAGCAGATTCTCGAGGATATTCGCTCGAAAACAACGCTAGCCGCGGCGCAGGTCTTACATGGGCAGCAATCCGTAGCGAATGGCAGTGATGCTGCGCAAAAGGTCGTACAAGTCATGCATGCATTGGCGACCGATGCCGGCCACTTGGAAAGTCAGTCCGCTCACGTAGAACAATCCGCAGAGAATCTTCACCAACAGTACACGCGAATTACGGACCAGATCGTTACGATTGCTGGTATTACCGAAGAGAACATGGCATCTATCCAAGAAATGTCCGCAAGTATGACGACACAGGACAGCCGAATTAGCGACATCCTAGAGAGCTTCCTTCAGCTCGACAAGCTCACTTCCGATCTCAATCGGATGACGAAGGGTTAAATGTAAAAGTCCAAGCCTCTAATGTAGGCTTGGACTTTTCTTCACTTAGGGTTATGTTCCTGCGTGATGGAGCATTTATTCTGTATAAATTGAATCTGATTTTCAAGCCGACTGCGCTGCTCTTCCGGGCCTTGGAACTGTTCAAGTTCCTGTATTAAATTGTGCAAATCATCGCCCGCATTCGCGCAATCATAATTGCTTTCTACATTTTCGAGCATAGTCCAGCCTCCTCATGTACGATCAGTGTTATTTCCCACCCTTATTGCTGTTTTGGTCCTGTGTTCGTGTGGTTGTATTTTTTCTGGATTGTCCTTGCTGTTTGTGACCTGACATGTTGTTTCACGCTCCTTGAAATGTAGGTTTTAGATAGTGCGAGTTTATTATGAGCAGCTAGCTGAATTTGATACGATGAATTTCACATATGAGTAAACGAGTAAAAAACCACCTCTTAGTGAGAGTGGTTTTCTTAAAAGATTTCAGCCATCTTACTTTTTACCTTTACCTTCTTTACCTTCTTTGCCCTTGCCCTCTTTATCTTCCTTGCCTTTTTCCCCTTTGCCCTTGCCCTCTTTATCTTCCTTACCTTTTTCCTCTTTGCCCTTGCCTTCTTTTTCTTCCTTACCTTTTTCCTCTTTGCCCTTGCCTTCTTTACCTTCTTTGCCTTCTTTAACCTCTTTACCTTCTTTGCCTTCTTTGCCTTCTTTGCCTTCTTTGCCCTCTTTACCCTCTTTACCTTCCTTGCCTTTGCCCTTTTCTTCTTTTTGCCCTTGTCCTTTTGCTGCATCCTTACCTTTTTCTTCTTTCTGTTCTGTTCCTTTGGCTTCTTTTACTTCTTGTTCTTTATTGCCGTTCTCATTCTTGTGTTCACCATGTTCATGGCCATGTTTACCAGGGCCTTTTCCTCCAGGCATATGCACTACCTCCTAATTATATAGTTACATGGTTGGCGAATGGACGCTTTTAATATGCTGAATATTTGTGTAAAAGGTCCTGCCTTCCGCTGTAATCATGTGGACAATATTATTTTCAATTTCTCTTAGTAATCCGATCTTACTAGGGCTTCTCCCCAAGTCAAAAACAACTATTTTACCTTCCAGCTTTTTCAGTTGCTCCTCAAAAGAGCGAGATAAGGGTAAATCGGAAGGATTTACAGGGAAAAATTTTTTATCCAGAAGGTAAGGCGTTTGATAATCATTGTATGGAATTAGCCACTTCAAATGGTTTAATGGTATAAACATCGTTTTGTAAACAGGGGAATAAAATTCGAAGTAATTCGTCATAATGTGGGTAATGTAACCGTGTATAGGTTGAAATCCTGAAACAAAAATTTCTGAAAAGACCCCTTTGGAATTCATTAATATTTTTCTATATGAAATTTTGTCGCCATTGATTGGCTTTTCAGTAAGAGCAGAGAAGTCCGTCGAACTTTTTTTGGTATTCATATTGACAGTCATAATATGGAAAGAAGGGATATATACATATCGCTCCCCGTTATATATAACTAGGATATCTTGCCCTGCATCTACCAAAACGCCCGTGTGCCATTTATCACCGAGCAATTCAACATCAATAACCGCTCCTAGCTTCTTCTGAAAAAGGTCCATCAATGTCACCTCCTCTCACTTAAATAACCAGCCCGTCCATACATATAAACTAAGAAGACTTATAAAAAGACCAATAGGAATGATCATAATCGTCACTTTAATATATTGGCTCCAAGTAAGCCTTATATGATGTTTTCTCAGAATATGCATCCATATCAATGAAGCTAGAGTACCCATCGGTAACAATAATGAGCCGATATCTGCACCAATGACAGTTGCTAAATAAGCCGTATGCATAGTGAATGAGTCTAAACCCATATTTTGCAAAGATAAGGTGCCAATCATAATTGACGGTAGGTTGTTAAACAAATTGGACATTGCTGTAAGCAGCATCCCCATGAGAAAGATGGCATTAAAGTGATTTTCGGCGACCGCTCCACCAAGCCATTGTACGAGAAAGTCAGTCAGTCCTGAATTATGAAGCCCGTAAATAATGACATAGATACTAAAAGCGAAAATAAGAATATGCCAAGGCGTTTTTACTAGAATATCTTTGGGCCCAATTCCTTTACGCATCCACCTAACTATAATAAGAACAATAGCACCAATGATTGCTGGCCATTCCGTAGCTACCCCAAAAGGGGTTAGTAAGAAAAAGCTGCAACGTATCAAAATGACGACCAGGATGCAAATTCGAAACAGTCCCCAATCTATATATCCCTTGTCCTTCGGATCTACCCTGAGAGGGTGGAAAGTTGAGGAATTGTCATGTACAATAGCGTTTATTGAAGAGGGCTGCAAGGAGATAATCTTCAAGGGAATCTCACGCTTAAAATAGACAAAAAGCAAATACGTAATCGTAATAATACCCATCATGGCGGGTACAAACATCATAGATGTGTAGGTGTTAAGATCTAAACCGACGGTTTTTAACGCGATCAGATTTGCTAGGTTACTGACGCCGATAGGTGCGCTTGCTCCAGTTGCAACTAAGGCTCCAGAGATGAGGTAGGGGATTTTTTGCCTCGTTTTTAAGTTAAGAATAGATAGGGTTTGGATGATGATGGGGGTTGTGATTAGGATGCTTCCGTCATTATTAAAAAACATCGTCATTAAAAAGCATAAAATATTAATGTACCAGAAGAGTGCTCGACCGGACCCCTTTGCCCGAACAGCCAAATTAATAGCTGCCCACCTAAACACCCCAATACTCTCTAATACAATTGACATTACAATTGTTGATATAATGGTTATGCTTGCCCCACTAACAATGGAGGCTATATGGTACACACCTGCAAGGGGCACAATGCCTAGAGCCAAGAAAATCAAAGCACCTAGGGTTGTTGGAATAGATTCATTAATACCGAATGGCCTCCAAATTATCAACAACGTAACGGTAACAAAAACAATAGAGATTACCGCAGTTGTTATATCAAACATGATCTTGCACCTCACAAGGGTTGGCAGATGATGATCCAAGTTTCAGTACAGTGATAGGGAGGGTGAGAATTTTAAATAATGTCGATCTAGCTAGGAATACAATGATCAGCATATTTCCCCTCCTCCCACCTACAATTAAGATTCAGAGATAGATTATTTTTTCTCGTTACTACTATCTTGCTTTTGTTCCTGCTTTTGTTCCTGCTTTTGTTCTTTCTTTTCCTCTTGGTTTTCCTTTTTAACGCCGTAAGACATGCTTTTAACATGAAAGTTAAAAATAGTGACTAATTCATGGTTAACAACCATCGTAATATAGTCATCAGTGGCATCGGCTAGAACGCCCTGGATACTCTCATGTCCCCCACGGTTAACTTGACACCACAGGTTTTTCATACCTTTCAATAAACCAACAAAGTTGTCAGCTTCCATAATTTTCAAAGGGGCTGCATTCGCCTGTGTTAGCAAATACTCCGCAGAATCTTTCGTATTCAGTGTGAGACTTTTCAAATGACTTGTGTTGTAATAAATAAGTCCATCCTTCTCATTGTAAATACCCACATAATCGAATCCCACCGCAACAATCTCGCCTTGTCGGGATTCAGGACCCCCGCGATCCAGTCTTACTTGTTTACCCATTAGCAAAGAATAATCGAATGCCATAATAATCATTTCCCCCTTCAGGTGGTGGTTAGTTGTTGTTGCATGATGTATATATACTCACATGGCAAAGGTTTGTACCCAACGAATGCCCTGTCTCTTAAAAACTCCACGAATATCACTAGAGGGTATTTATACGTGGATATACATACAGATCCCCTCCAATTAATAGGCTGGAGGGGATCTGCACGATTTCAGACAGACGTTACGTCATCTTCACATTCGATACTTCAGAAATACATTTTAATGCAACAGCATACACGGTATCTCGCGTGGATAATACGACAATCTCTTCGTTTAGTCCCATAACTGCCGCATTGGATATATCGTTCAACTGTTCAGCCAACGTACTGAAATCAACTTTGGCTTTACCGACTAATGAATTGAACAAGCTCACCATACCCGAGCTCTCGCTGCTATCAGAGTTATCTGTTTCAGTTAACATCTTGCTATCATAATCGCCTGACCAGACCTCTACACCTGCAATAAGATGCATAGGTACGAAGTGCTCAACGCCATTGCTTGCAAAATTTAATATACCGTTTTCGGCAGAAATTATTTTCACATTTGAATATTTACTAGTGGAGTAGTCTAATGTGTGCAGCTCTTTCAGTGTAATATTCTTGAGCTGACTTATTAGATTCTGCATGCTGTCATTCCCCTTGTGACAACATTTACAGCTCTCTTTACTGCACCTATCCTCCTGTTTAGGCGGCCCCGGCGGTTTGGGCGGTCCAGGTGGCTTCGGTGGTCCTGGAGGTTTTGGTGGTCCAGCTGGCCCTTCCGGTCCTTTTGGACCTTCTGGCCCTTCTGGTCCTCTTGGTCCCTCTGGTCCTTTTGGTCCCTCTGGTCCCTCTGGTCCTTCTGGTCCTTTGTGACCTTTTGGTCCTTCTGGTCCTCTGGGTCCTTCTGGCCCTTTTGGTCCTTTCGGTCCTTCTGGTCCTTTTGGACCTTCTGGCCCCTTTGGTCCTGCTGGTCCTGCTGGTCCTGCTGGCCCCGCTGGTCCGGCTGGTCCTGCTGGCCCCACTGATCCTGCTGGTCCTGCTGGCCCCGCTGGTCCCGCTGGCCCCGCTGGCCCCGCTGGCCCCGCCGGTCCGGCTGGTCCCCTACGGCATAGCTTACAGTGATGTTTTTTACACCTATTCCTTTTTTGGGGTTTATGACATTTCAATTTTCTCTTCTTTTTCTTATGCTTGGTACATTTACATGGCTCTTTTCTTTTACATATTAGGCAATGATCCTCTAAACCACTTGCTAGGGTTTGGGGAATGTCAGGTTTTGCCTTTACTCTATACGAACTCAGTTTAGCAGCGACTTCTATAATACGAAAAGTTTTTGAATTAAAAGCACTAGGATTAAAAAATACTTTCGAACGATTCATAATGACTTAACCCTCCTCTCAGGAATCTAGACATTTGTTACTAGGGAACATTTATCCATATAGGTATTTGCAATATCAGTGTATGAACCTATAAAATAGCCTGTTCTAGTGAAAAAGCACATTTTGGTACGTTTAAAGAATTATAATTGCAAAGAAGTAGAAATACGGGCTATACCCTAGAGCGTTCGCGGACACGTGACATATACATGCAGTATAAATAACGATTCATGTCATTTATCAGGTAATACAAGTGAAATAGGATTGGTTACATGTCAACGAACAGGAGGAATCCTTATGTTTATTGTTTGCCTACTTATTCTTTGTGGAATAGGATTGTATGTAACATTGAAGCCACCGACAGAGCTATCTGACAAGTCGCTAACAATTGATATATTTCCAGAGTTCAAAATGGATAGTATTCAGCAAGCTTTTGAAGTCGCACCTTCAGGAAAGAGGAATAACGATTGATTTTAGAGAAAAGAGAGACAACAAACAGACCATCCTAGGTAGGATGGTCTTACTTTGTAAACTATAACGAAGCCCCTTATTCGTGCTGCCCTTGATCGCTCAAATCCTCTGTCGAAGGAACGTCGCATGCCTGGTTGGCTGCCGCTTCAAACTCTGCCTCATTGCTCGATCCCAGCTTGTCACCAAACTGGTCCAGCCTGCCTGGGTGCCCTGCTGGTCCGTCATTATCTGGCTTATTATTTCTTCCGCTCACATGATCACCTCTTAGCGTTAATGGTTGAGTTGCCAAACGCATTAGCCTTGGCATACGTTTTAGTTTGTCTCGTTTAGCGCCAAACCATCCTCGCTGATCTCAGTCCGCAATTTGCAGCCATTCAGGGTATTCATCTAAGTAGCCGTGTTGACTTAACTCTCGTAACGAGTTGCAAATGCTAAGCTCATCCTCGCTAGATTGGCTCGTTAATTCAAGTAAGTCATGTAAATGAACATGCGGGTTCTCTTTGCAAAAGAGAAGTAAACCCTTAGCCGCCCATGAGAGGCGGTCATCTTGGAAATCTCCGACCATCCGGCGAAACAGCTTGTGCGGAAGGATTTTAAGATCGACGAGGTCTTGCAGTGCCTTCATCGTCTGCTTGTCCGTCATTCTCCCAAGAATCGCAATCTCCGATACCTCAGGGAAGTTAGACTCGGAGCCAAAACTTTTCAAAATAATGTAGACCATTTGAGAACATATATCTAGACCTGGTTGACGGAAAATATCATCCGACAGTGTAAAATTACGTGTACCCTCGCTTACTTGTCCATTAGACATGTTGATGTCCTCCTTTTCATTATGCTCGGAGTTCACCCCACCCGTTTACATCCTACATAAGCTTGCCAGCATTCCGACCAGCTTGCCGAAATATATCTTCTAAACTGAAGTTCTTCTGTCTGTTAGAAACCGGGATATCCTCAGATTCCTGGTGTTCCATGGGTGCGGTTAAGAACATATCATCCTCTACGAATGATTCGATATCATGATTTGGATCCTCTTCGCCTACCAACGCAGCTAGTGATTGTTCACGAAGGATATGTTTTGTCAAAATCTCCATAATGCCATGACTAAACATGCCTTCAGCTTTCAACTGGTTCATATACGCAATAACCTCTGGCGGTGTTTCTGTCGGAATGTATAGCGTCACATCCTTACCTGGACTCACCAGAACAGTCGATCTCCGTTTCTTCAATCCGCTCCGCTCCCAGCCTCAGTTTCCTTCTGGGTTTCTAGGCTTGCCGCTGCTTCATCATTCGTATGTTTCAAGGCATGCTCCAGCAAAAAGAAAGTACCGCGCACATTACGGAATTGACTGTACTCTGATTTATCAAATCGGATTGGCAAGCCTAACTCGGCATTTAATTTCTCGATCCAAGGTTGCAGAACGATGGCCCCGCCACCGATAAACCAAAACTCATTGGCATAGCGAACATGTTTCCACGAGTTGCGGGCGTATTTTAACACCTTCTCGGCTAGGATGCGCATGTGACGGTTGACGAGGTTCGTCATGTCAAAAGCCACTTTACCCTCAGCGTAAATTTCATACTCCTTGTTGACTAACATGATCGTCAGTTCGGCTGTGCTTGAGATTAACTCTTCTCCTTGAGCGTTGATTTCATTCCGTATGCTTTCCAACGCATCGTTTAGGTAGATTTTCGCCCCCGTTGAATGCCGTTGATCCAGATCAAGCCCTGGTCTGAAAAAAGCAATATCCATATCAACACCGCCAACATCTGCAATCCCGAAGCCTTTATGTGACAGCTGTGACTTGGATGTAGCCTCCATGTCATAGACACCTGACACATCGTCAATGCTGATATCCGATGGCAACGTAAACTCCATGTCTACCGTTACGCCTTTAAATATCGGTGTCGTAACAAACGTAATAGAATGAATGCCGCCTGTAATCTTATGTGCAAATTCTTCGCTAAATTTCGTTATTTCTCTTATGGGTAGTCCCGTTCCTAAGTACACCGTAGCTTTAATACGATTCTTGCCGCGTTTAATTGCATCCCCATGCTTCGTGGCAATGGCATATGCCGCAGCCGTTAGGAGTGTTACCATGGTTTCAGGCCGCTGAGCCTTCTTTTGTACCGCTTTATCTCCTACAATTTCATGCACAATTCCTTCGTCACCGATAGCCAAGTTTCCAACGTAGACATGACGATATTGCTCTGAATCAATCGCTGACGATGTGATTTGCACATCTAAGAAATCCAAGGGATCTCCTTGCTCCATCAGCAAAAATCGCTCCCCAAATGGTTGTGCGACAACATTAGGGAAAATAAAGCTGTTGTTCAACTCATCATAGATGCCTTTAATATGACTGCTGCCATTATCAATGGATAAGTGAATAGTTGTGGTAAGAATATCATGTTTGGCCATGTCTATTTCCTCTCCCAACCTTATTGAAATACTATAATAGATTCGGTTGAAAGAGGAGATTTAAGACGGTTATTAGGAATTATTAACAATTTTGTTTTGGGGAGGAAATAAAGTTTACCCTTTAAAGTTTGGAATTTAAAGTTTAAAGCTTAAACTCTAAACTTTAAACTTTATACATACTTACCCTCCTATCCTTCAGGCATTTAAGCTTCACTAAAGGTTACCGTTCTAAGATAGTTATATGAACCGAAAAGGAGTGATCATCATGTTCCGCCATCGACAAAAAACCAAAATTATCACCATCATAGCTATATGTCTGCTTATCATCGCTGCGATTCTCTACTGGCTTGCTAATCGTTATTTATTCGAGCACGTTGAGGTCGTTGTCGCTCCGAACAACGTCGTGACGCAAGAAGAGCCCGCCAAACAAATAACGCCACAAGCGCAATACGATGACTGGAATTACAAGGATGATAACCAGACGATTCGTATCAAACAGGTGCAAACGGGCTCCGGATCTAGTGCAATCACCTATTTCGTCGCCGACGTGACTTTCAACAAAAGCACAAGCCTAAGCACAGCGTTCGCTAAGAATGCTTTTGGCACGAACATCATCGAGAACACTTCGACGATCGCGGCTAGCAACAATGCCCTATTCGCGATTAATGGCGATTACTATGGCTTTCGCAACGACGGTGTCATCATCCGAGGCGGCACCGTTTACCGCGATGATCCAGCGCGTGACGGCTTAGCCCTTCTCAGGGACGGCACCTTGCTGTCTTATAACGAAGAGGAGCTCTCTTCCGATGATTTACTCAGCAAGGGAACAACCAACACCTTTTCCTTCGGCCCTACCCTCGTCAAAGATGGCGAGATAGCCGGAGATTTCTCCGCCGTGCAAATTGACAAAAACTTTGGAAATCGCTCGATTCAAGATGCCAATCCGCGCACCGGTATCGGGATGATCTCGCCGAATCACTTTTTGTTTATCGTGGTGGACGGGCGAAAAACCAACTATAGCCGCGGCATGACGTTAACCGAATTTGCAAATCTATTCCATGAACTCGGCGCTACCGAAGCCTATAATCTCGATGGCGGGGGCTCTTCCACGATGTATTTCATGGGCAGAGTCGTTAACAATCCGCTGGGCAAAGGCAATGAACGAGGCGTAAGTGACATTATCTATATTCCTAAATCTTAGCAAGGAGGACTGATACAATGACTATCCTCATCCCCTCCTACGAGCCGGACGAAAGGTTAATTTCTCTTATCCATAAACTAAAAGAAGTCAGCGACGCTTCGATCCTTGTCGTTGACGATGGCAGCGGTGAAGAGTACCGCCCTATTTTCGATTCAGCGAAGCAAGCCGGTTGTACCGTGCTAACGCACAGGATGAACCAAGGCAAAGGCAGCGCATTGAAAACGGGCTTTGATTATGTGAGACAGCATGGTGGAAGTGATGGCGTTGTCTGCGCCGACAGCGATGGACAGCATCTGCCGGAAGATATTCTAAGACTCACGAAAGCCGTTCGTGAGCACCGTAATCATATCGTACTGGGAAGCAGACAATTCACGGGCAAGGTTCCCCTGCGCAGTCGCATCGGAAATTCGGCTACGAGGCTGGTTTACGCTTTGGCCACGGGTAAGCCCATACAAGATACGCAAACTGGCCTGCGGGGCTATTCACCGGAAATGTTGGATTGGCTATGCCAAATTCCAGGAAATCGCTTCGAGTATGAAATGAATATGCTTCTCGAGGCACCTAAAGTGGGATACGACTTGGTAGAGGTACCGATCGACACCATCTATTTGGACGATAATAAATCTTCTCATTTTCGCCCATTGGCCGATTCCGCCAGAGTTTACTTTCCTTTCCTGAAATTCTGTGCATCTTCGGGATTCGCCGCGATCTTGGATTTTATACTGCTGCTCTTGCTGCAATGGATGGCTTCAAGTCTGCTCTTATCCGTCATGGGATCGCGGCTGTTCAGTTCCATATTCAATTACACCATGAATCGGAAATTTGTATTTGCCCAAAGAAATGGGATTGCAATCCGCAAATCATTGCCACGTTATTTCTCTCTCGTTATCATTATCATGTTGTTGAATTATGGTATCATTCATCTTTTTCATGAAAACATCGGTATCCCGCTCGTCGCTGCAAAACTCATGACGGAAGCACTCTTATTCGCCTTCAGCTATTGGGCACAGCGAAAATTCGTATATTGACATGCAAAGAGCCACTTCCTTCCTGGAAGTGGCTTTTATCTCATCGCTCAAATCGGAACCAGCCGAAATCAAATTGGCTTCCCGGGAGGAAAATGAAAGTCACTTTTTGCAGGCCTGCCACTTTTGCCAATGCAAATACTTGCTCTTCATACCCATCGGAATGTGTAAAATCAACAAGTTGAACACTTTCGCCCTCATCATTGGCGAATCGGATGTGAATCGTGTTCTTCTCAATAGGTGATCGGCCAAATATAACAAGCTTCGCAGTACCTTCACGCGCAAAATCCATAGCTTCGAACTCTAGAGATACGTTATTTCCGATACCTTCCACGCCATTTGCTGTTATGGCAAAGGTATCCCCATAAATGCGGTCGCACTCCGCAGCGCTATTTTGCGCCAAGGCCCTAATCTTCTGCTCAAATGAAAACCCCTTGATATGTACCTTCTGACGAAGGACAAAGCAAATAGAAGTAATACCGCGAAGTCTTTTGGACAGGTGATAGGTTTCTTCTTGATACACATTCCACTTCGATTCTTTGTGATACATGACATCTGCTAGCAATTCACTGCCCGGTTCATCAGGCATCCCTTCCCAAATTTGCAGGGCATACGGTTCACTTGTTAAGGCAAAAATGGGCATCGTAATCGTATCAGCCCCATAAGAGCCAAAGTCGATTTCACGAAAACCTACTTGGGTTTCACCATCTCTACTTGTAGCTACACCTCTTTCATTTCCGTTGCTCACTTCGCCTTTACTATAATCAAAGAGTCCCGCAGATATGAATGCATAAGGATCCTTATACGCCGTGCCAAGCCCAACTGCCTTAAACTCTAGCTGGGAAATAAGCTTCGTCTTGTCTGTACCATTCTTACTCATGCAACGAAGTCGGAATTCGCCATCGCCGATGGCTGTAACCTTCGCTTCATGACCCAATGCTTCTACTTTGGCAATGTTGGAGGCAATCCCTGCATCATTCACTACACGCCACTCTACTTCTTGATAGGAAGTATCTTCCGGATATAGCTGTACCCGTACGACCATCTCTTGTCCCGAGGGGTCGAACGTTTGGCCGAGGTCGCTTATGATGTCCATTTTCCGCAGAGGTATTTCCTGCTTATTTCCCACAACACACGGCAGCTCCAGATTCCGCTCTGAGGCAGCAATCCCCTCAACGATTTCATCGTTTGCTTGAAGTGACGCCAACTCAGCGATCTGGCTGGTTAACCCTTTGGAAGACACCTCGATATGGATTTTTCCGGGTTCTAATGTTGCCCCTATAATCGCCATGAGCTTACCGCTGAACAGTCGTCTGCTTGTCCCTTTATACGGATCCGTGTCGGTGCTGTCGCCATTATCCAGGCCAATTAATCGGCCCGCGCCGGTAACATCCACATGCACGCGATTATTCGCATTGGCTACAGGGTTACCATCCTGATCTGCCATAGTTATTTCTACAAAAATGACGTCCGTACCGTTAGCATAAAGTATCTCTTTATCCGCCTGTAAGCCAATTTGTGCCGCATCCCCAAAGGATTTTTGGACATCTGTCGCTATCACATGACCTGCTTCATCGTAGGCTAACGCTATTAATTCCCCTTTCGCATAGGGAAGCTTCCACCATCCTGCAAGTTGAGTACCATGTACATGGTCAATCTCATGGGTACCTATGGTCACGCCATTGAATTGCAGCTCAATTCTCGG
This sequence comes from Paenibacillus sp. Soil766, assembly GCF_001428105.1. Lineage (GTDB taxonomy): Bacteria > Bacillota > Bacilli > Paenibacillales > NBRC-103111 > Paenibacillus_E. The sequence goes on from NZ_LMSJ01000025.1 coordinate 58,063, forward strand.
CGCATTTGAACACACGCGAACATCAATCAGCTGACCCTCATTGAAATCCCAATATGGGAAAATATGCACCATTGGCTTCTGCTTATAATCTGTCCATGCTGATTGATATATGTAGTAAGAATCCTTTTTAAACGTAGCTGTATCTATCTGTCCAAAATAGGAATTCTTCGTATGATATGGGGTCGGTTCACCAATATAGTCAAAACCTGTCCATATAAATTGACCCAGGGAGAAGGGGGCATTTCGTTCTGCTAGAATACAGGCTTCTGCTGACTTAGCTCCCCAGCTCGTTGAACTGTTCCCCAGAGCAGAACACTGCTCGTCGTCATCGGCAAGAATCGATCTTTCAAAAGGAAAATGATAAATTCCCCTGCTTTGTACGACAGAGGCCGTCTCACTGCCGTAGATGATCCAGTCCGGATGCTCCTCATGATGCTTGTGATAATATTTTTCTGCATAATTATATCCTGCAACCTTCACGATATCCGCGCATTTCTGAGCGTTCTCCCAAGGCATATAATTCGAACCAATGGTCACTCTAGCATTCTGCATGGGATCGTACTTGAGCACTTCATCCATCAACATTTGCGTTACTTCTTGCCCTCTCGCATCTGCATGGGTATCATAAATCTCATTGCCAATGCTCCACATCAGTAAACTCGGACGATTCCGATCCCGCATGACCCAACTTTTCACATCTATTTGAGCCCATTCCTTAAAAAACCTTGCATAATCATACGGGGTTTTGGATCTTTCCCACATATCAAAAGCTTCCGAGACAACCAGAAGTCCCATCTCATCTGCTAAATCCATCCATTCTACTGCAGGCATATTGTGAGCAGTACGGATCGCATTAACGCCCATCTCCTTCAAAATCACAAACCGTCTTCTCAGCGCTTCTTTATTAAACGCGGCCCCTAGAGCTCCTAGATCATGATGTTCACAAACCCCATTTAACTTCATGTGTGTGCCGTTTAACTGCAGACCTTGCCCGGGGTCAAGAATGATTTCTCGAAACCCGATATTTTGCGTTATCGTTTCAATCGCCTGCTCAGACACAACAAGCTGTAATTGGGTTACAACCTGATACAACTGAGGATCGTCCGTACTCCACAACCGCGGTTCTTTCACCACTAGCCGTTGCTGATGACGTGAATGTGGATCCACACCTGCAGCAACTTTGGCTGAAGTCGCAGCCACCATCTGATCCTTATATAAAATCGTATGAGAGATTCGCACATCTTCATAGAGGTTCATCTCTGTTTCAATATTGACCTGCCAACCGCCATCTTCCCGCTTCGTTGTGATATAAATCCCATCCGTAACAATATAATTGCGATCCCTTGTTTTTAGCCACACATTCCGATAGATACCAGCCCCCGAGTACCATCTGCTATTCGGGCTTTGGTGTACGGCTTTCACAAGAATTTCATTCTCGCCCCCCACCAACGCAGCTGTAATCTCGTGTTCATAGGAGGAGTATCCATTCTTCCATTCCCCAACAAATTGACCATTTACATAGAGGGATGAGTTCATATAAACACCCTCGAAGTTCAGCAAAATCTGCTTAGCATCACTCGTATTTGTAAACCTCTTGCGATACCAACCAATACTATTTTCATACAAATCTAACGTATTATAAATAAGCCAATCATGGGGAATATCTACCGGTTCATATAGGAGGGCAGCGCTTTCAATTACGTCTAAACTGCTCTTGGTAAATTCCCAACCATCATTAAATCGTGTTCTCTTATTCATTGTTGGCGTGCTCTCTTTCTTCATTGGTTTGATAGATGAGTATATGGTATATAAGAAGCTCGTGATGAAAAATAGTCTCTATTATTATATAGCAAAAAAGATCCTAGAAAGGGAATTTCCTACGTCAGCATTTACTTTTTTAACCACCGGTTAAACATTCACCCTTCGGACATAGGAAATCTTTCTTGCAAAACTTTTCATTGACAACCTGCTGACTTGGATTTAAATTAGTATGATAGTGATAATCATTATCAGTAATTTACAAATACAAATTGAGAATAAGGACGGGTCTACACAATGAATGCAAAACGAAAACTCTCTTTTAAAACGCTAGTTATTTCTGCTGCTATTATGATCCCGCTAGTTGGTTGTGCATCGGAAAAGTCAGGCTCCACACCTGTAAGCACGACACCTGCAGCAACTCCGGCTGCGACTGCGGCTGCAACAGCTGCGGCAAGTACTACCCCAGATGCTGCGAAATATCCGATTACCATCAAGCACGCTTTTGGCGAAACGGTTGTTAAAAGCAAGCCTGCACGAGTTGCTACCATTCAATGGGCTAACCATGATGTTGTACTTGCGCTAGGTGTTGTACCCGTAGGTTTCTCAGCGGCAAATTACGGCGTTCAGGATAAAAGTGGACTTTTGCCTTGGACAGCTAAGAAGCTTAAGGACCTTGGCGTAGATAAACCGAATGTTTTCCAAGATACAGATGGACTTAATTTCGAGGCTATTTCTGCATCAAAACCCGATGTCATTCTCGCTGCTTATTCCGGGATCACACAAAAAGATTACGAAACGCTAAGCAAAATCGCTCCCGTTGTAGCCTATGAGAAAAGCCCTTGGGTAACGACATGGCGTGAGCAAGTCCTGTTCAATGCAACAGGCATGGGGATGAGAGCAGAAGGTGAAAAACTGATTAAGGACACCGAAGAGCTGATTAAGAAAAAAGCAAGCGAGTATCCGCAGTTGAAAGGTAAAAAAATTGCATTTACTAACTTCTCAGCGAAGGACTTATCCAAAATTAATATTTATACAGCTGCTGACCCTCGCGGTGCTTTCCTAATTGAGCTAGGCATGGTTTATTCGGAAGGCGTAATGAAAAAAATTACAGATCCAACCGCCTACAACTTGAAATTAAGCTCTGAGAATGCTGACGCTCTTAACGATGCAGATCTCTTGATCGGGTATGGGGACGACGCTTTATTACAAGCCGTTAAAGCGGATCCTATTCTAGGTAATATTCCAGCAGTTCAAAAAGGTGCTGTTGTGCTGATCGGTAACGGTACTCCTCTAGCGGCTTCTGGAAACCCTAATCCACTTTCGATTTCTTATACGATCGATGAATACTTGAAATTAATCGCGGCAGCAATTAAATAGATCCATGAATCGTTCATCGGTCTCAGACAGCACTCAACTAAACTCACATATGCCGAAACATTTTATGATGGTACTTCTGATCTGTCTTGTGTTGCTCATCATTTGCGTAATTACATCCCTGGCCTTTGGCTCTCGAATGGTGAGATTACATGATATCATCGATGGTTTATTTCACCCAAACATCGATTCATACGGGGCAAGCATAGTTCGAAAACGGTTCTCCCGAACCGTTTTCGGTTTGTTTTGCGGGGCGGCACTCGGTGTTTCCGGTGCGCTGATGCAAGCGGTCACACGTAATCCCATTGCTGATCCGAGTATTCTTGGGGTTAACACGGGCGCATCCTTGTTCGTCGTTTGTGGCATTGCCTTCCTAAACATATCAACGGCAAATCAATATATTTGGTTGGCTTTAGCAGGAGCTGCGATTACCGCGATTTTCGTATTTGGTATCGGCTCCATGGGGCGTGGCGGTGCTACGCCCATTAAGCTGCTTTTGGCTGGGGCTGCCACAAGTGCCGCCCTCTCTTCGTTGGTCAGTGCCATTATGGTGCCACGCTCTTATGTCATGGATCAATTCCGATTTTGGCAAGTGGGTAGTGTGGGGTCGGCGACCTGGGACGCTGTTGCTACTTTTACCCCGTTCCTGATCATCGGCATACTGATCGGTATTATTTCTGGCCCCGCACTCAATGCGTTAGCACTGGGAGATGAGCTAGCGACTGGGTTAGGGATCCGAACAGGTACATTACGGTTTATTGCAGCTTTTGCAGGGGTTATTCTGTGCGGCGCAACGACTGCGCTTGCAGGACCTATTGGCTTTATCGGGCTTATCTCGACTCATGTTATTCGCCTGATACTTGGTCCCGACTTGCGTTTCGTTATTCCGATGTCAGCTCTTTCAGGTGCCATCATTCTGACGATATCTGATGTCATCGGCCGGCTGCTCGGTAGCCCTGGAGAGCTTGAGGTTGGTGTCGTTACTGCATTTATCGGAGCTCCAATACTAATCATTCTAGCGATGAAATCGAAAGTGCGTTCATTATGACAAATACATCTATTGCATTTATTATGGCGGGAAGACGTCAAAGACGCCGCCGATGGATCCTTGTTACCAGCATCCTTGCCCTACTCTCCTGCGCACTTTGCTGTGCCATGCTTTTACTGGGAACCACGTTTTACCCAGTTAAAGATGTCATCCGCGTGCTGATGGGGGAAGAGGTTCAAGGTGTGTCATTTCCGATTAACTCTGTACGTTTACCGAGAATGTTAGCAGGCCTTTTTGCCGGATTTGCTTTCGGCCTTGCAGGGAACACCTTCCAGACGATGTTGCGTAACCCCCTTGCCAACCCGAATGTCATCGGTATCACTGCTGGCTCGAGCGCGGCAGCTGTTTTTTGCATACTCATCCTTCACGCGAACGGAACTATTGTTTCCGTTGCTTCCGTGATTGCTGGACTTGCAACTGTCCTGTTTATCTATCTATTGTCCAGAGGGAAAATATTTTCAATCGGGCGATTAATCCTGATCGGCATAGGCATCCAAGCCATGCTGGACTCTGTCATATCCTATCTTCTACTGGTTGGCGCAGAGCAAGATATTCCTGCAGCGTTCAGATGGCTTACTGGCAGCCTCAATGGCGTCCAATTATATGAACTTCCGCCACTGATCATAACGATTCTGATCTTCTCGCCTCTCATTGTCGTGCTCGGCAAACATTTGAGTCTATTAGAGCTTGGTGAACAATCGGCCACTACACTCGGTGTAAACACAGACTTAACCAGAATTGCACTCATTGTGAGTGCCGTCTTACTGGTTGCTCTTGCTACTGCAACAACGGGTCCAATCGCCTTTGTCGCTTTCCTTTCGGGACCGATCGCCAAAAGATTAGTCGGGGTTGGTTTCTCCAACGTAATTCCGGCGGGTCTAGTTGGCGTTAGTTTAGTTTTGGCATCAGACCTTATCGGGCAATTCGCTTTCGAAACCAGATTCCCTGTAGGTATCATAACCGGGATACTTGGAGCACCGTATCTGATCTTCTTGCTAATCCGAATGAATCGAAAGGGAGATTTATAATGAAGCCGACACATCATTTTCAAGCTCAACAAACCGTTGCAGGCTATGATAACAAAACAATTATCCAAGGCGTCAGCCTGGTTATCCCTAGTAATAAAATAAGCGTAATTATTGGCGCCAATGCGTGTGGAAAGTCTACCCTTCTTAAAACACTGTCAAGACTTATAAAGCCGGAATCGGGGAGTATCACCCTGGATGGCAAGCAAATCGATAAGATACCGCCGAAACAATTAGCACGTGTTTTAGGACTGCTGCCGCAATCTCCGATTGTTCCTGAAGGCATCTCCGTCGCTGATTTAGTAGGACGTGGCAGATTTCCGCATCAAGCGTTATTTAGTGGATGGACCAAGAAAGATTATGAAGCTGTAGCTGAAGCCATGGAAATTATGAAAATTACTGAACTTGCCAACGCTAATATTGATGAGCTATCAGGTGGTCAAAGGCAGCGTGTCTGGATTGCGATGGCACTGGCACAACAAACTGACATTTTATTTCTAGATGAACCAACAACCTTTCTTGATATCACCTATCAGGTTGAGATCCTAGACCTACTCACTGATCTTAATCGCAAACATGGGACTACCATTGTCATGGTTCTTCATGATATTAACTTGTCGGCGCGTTATGCAGACCATATTTTTGCACTGTATCAAGGTAAGCTCGTAGCTGAGGGGGAACCCTCGAAGGTTATTACTAGCACATTGGTCAAAGATATTTTCGGGCTTGATAGCGCGGTAATCGCAGATCCTGTATCGGGCTCCCCTTTGGTCATACCCAAGGGACGCTATCATGTTCATCATGCGTAATTTCTTAACTGTATAGGTAAAAATAAACCCACTCCTCGTCACATGAACGGGAGTGGGTTTTCCTCATTTCTCAGAATAGAACTAATCCGTATAGTCATTTGGATCAGTTATACCATGAATTTGACTTAGCAGACTCTTCACATCATCACTATTAAAGACACCATCACGATTAACATCGATATGCCATTCAGAACGACTAGCGATTGCAGCTATATCTTCAATATTAATCTGATCATCTGCTATAACATCTACTGATTTAAACGTAATTATTTGTCTATCTGAGATCAGATTATTTAATTTACGTAGCTTAGTCCGTAACGCACCACGCTGTATATCTACAGTAACTATTGTTGCATTTGCTTGTATAGGTGAGGAGAGCATAAGTTTAATTGTTTGATAACTCAAATCGCTGTAATCAAAGTAAGCTTCTGCGACTGTCAATTCTTCACCATCTACACGAATATGAAACAGATTCGCTGCCAGTGTATAGCTGATGTCCAACGGGGACGCCACTTTCAGCGTGACTTCATTTCCCGCTCTATTGCTAAAGGCTGATTCCACAGATAGATCTGTTAGCACCGCTTCTTGCTCATGTAGAGCCGTTTCTGCTTGGATTAAGTGATCTAATCCGGTTACTAAAGCTTTCTGACTCTCTGTAAGCGTCTCGAATGCGGCACGTGCTGCTTGAATAGCTTCACTGTCTGATAGTTTTACAGCATCCCGATTCGGTAAATTGTAGATAGCTGCGATAACTGGTGCCGCTGCAGTTTGATCCGCCGCTTGAAGCATAAGTATTTTATTTTCTAGCGCTATCAACTTATCGACATTGTTCACTAAAGTTCGTTGGGTTACCGAGAGCGTGTCGTAGCTCGCACGTGCTGCCTGAACGGCACTAGCATCAGATAATCCCACCTTAAGTTCAGTAGGCAATGCTTCAATAGCTGCCTGCACACTGCCTGCGGCTTGTGTATCGGTTGCTGTGACATGGAGCAAAATTTCCAACTCAACAAACCCGGTAAAGGCACTTCCTTTATGCATAGTTACCTTGATTTGGTTGGTTGAGATGGGATTAAAGTTGACTGTATTCAAGGTATTTTCCTTGGTAGCTCCCGCCTTATTACTAGTAGCCGTGGAAGTTAAAGGAGTTTTAACTTGATTCGGTAGACCGATCCACTGATTATTCATCCAATATTGCACATCATAACTGGATGGGAGCTGCACACCTCCGCCATCGTTAAAGAGGTAAATCTTAATTTGGTTAAATATTTTGGACTCACCTAAATCATAAATTAAGTAATCCGATGCATTGCCACCGTAGTTCGTCCATCTATCGTGCGCGCTATCTGAATAGTCGAATAAACCATTGACCGTTCGCTGTCCATCATCTTCACCATGTCCACAACATGTATACGAGGCAATCACCTGGGGATAATCCGTCATACTCGAATATAAGGCTAGATTCTTCTCTTCATTCGAGGACAGTAAAGTAATCGATACCGGATATGCTTCGCTGAGGTTGCCTGCAGCATCTTTGACCCTAACATAAATGGTCTTCAGTCCTGCGCCTGGCGGCAATGTATAAGCTTTGAACGAATCATATGGTTCCCATTCGGACCAGATGTCATTTCCATCTGAGAATTGCATGTCACTTACGTCCGCAGATTGGCCCGTCATTTCCAGCTTAACCACATTTGAATAGGTTGCTTGTACACTTCCCTTTATTTTAGCCTGTACACTTGGTGGTGTTGTATCTAAATTAACGATTCCTACTACCGTCTCCGATGAGTTGCCTGCCGTATCCACGGCATACGCCGAAATCGTTCGATTCGAAGTCAATTTGAAAGGGGCAGCGTATGTCGAACGATTATCTCCCCACAGCTGGTATTCCATTTTCACCGTATCTGACGGATAGCTAATACTCACAGTTACTTCATGCGTTGGTAGTGTCGTCGACAACGTAATAACGGGCTTCTCAGGATCAATGGTGTCGACCACTAAGTTCTTAACAGCGCCAAGTGCGGGTAAGGCAGTTGATAGATTGGCAGGTGAGGCATTCGAAGAATCCATGATACTGCCGCCATTTAACGCGAGGGAATTTTCAGCTGACCAGTCCAAATCCGTTGAATTTTCGCCTAATTGTGGGGTATACGTAAAGAGGAGTGTGTCCGTACCGCTACCTGAGGTATATGGGGCTGTTCCTCCGCTATTCAGCGCGATGGATGGGGAACCCTCTACCGTTACTGCGCTATTAAACTTCACTGAAATCATAATCATAGTGCCAACTTTATAGGCACCATCCGGTGTTGTCGACTCGACCGACATAATCTGCGGTACTGTAATCGCATTGGAACTGTGTGGTATCTTAAGTAGTAAACCAACCACTAAGCATGCAGCTAGAATGACTTGCCCTAGATATTTCTTCAACTTATTCACCTTACTTCCTGCCATGAATTTATCCAAATTATAACATGAAGGCATGTAGGCGAATAGGTCTTTATTCCTATAAAATGCAACTCATTCGGTCGAAAGTACTGCTAGTTAAACGTACATGTTTTATTAGCGCGCTTACTACATCTACCTCTGACGATCTTCCCCGTATAAATTATTCATATGCTCCATATGAGCTGCACCCCAATCATTCAAAGGCTGTAGGACCTTACTCAAGCCCTTGCCGTATTCGGAAATTGAATATTCTACTTTTGGAGGAACTTGGTTATACACTTCACGATGTACGATATCGTTATACGCAAGTTCTCTTAATTGTTGGGTAAGCATCTTTTTATTGATATCCGGTATCGCTTTCTGAAGCTCACTGAATCTCATAGTGCCGTTTGAAATAAGCTGAAGCAGAATGACGGGTTTCCATTTTCCTACTAAAATATCTAGCGCCGATTCAAATTTACAATACTCTTTCATATAGACCACACTTCCCTTTGTTAGGTAACTTTTTATTTACTCTGTTTAGAATAAGTGCCTACTTCCTTAATCGAATACTTGCGTTTATTATACCTGTAGAGATGCTGAAAAGTAATGAGGAGGTTACACACATTCATGAATATCGCTCTATGGATCATTCAAGGTCTTGCAGCAATAGGTTTTGTCTATTCTGGTTGGTTGAAGGCATTTCAGTATGAACAAGCGAAGTCTTCTTGGGGTTGGGTAAAAGATGTTTCAAAAGGGGTCGTTGTCTTTATTGGGATCGTTGAATTACTCGGAGCACTTGGACTTATTCTGCCTCAGGCGACCAAAATTGCACCTATCCTGTCACCAATTGCTGCAACTGGACTTGCCGCAATCGTTCTTCTCGGTGCCCTATTTCATGTTTCACGCAAGGAATATCGGGAAATCGGCGTGAACATTGTGTTCTTCGCGTTAGCTGCACTTATTGCGATTTGTCGGTTTTAAGCCTGCGAACCTCTATAGGGTTTGACCCTCCACATACTCATCGAACTTAATCTTGAAGCTGTAACGGTCTGTCGTCTCATCTCGCACAATCGAAGAGAGACTAGAATTACCCTTAGGGCGAATGCCGACATTTGATATCGTTGTACCATTAATCGTAATGTCTGCTGAGATATATTCTTCTTCTGCCGCGTTGTCCAACATGGCCTGCCATTTGGTTTCATCTACGGTAATCCCAGATGTCATGATTTTACTTTTATCAACCTCATTCACATATCCAAGGGTTGTAGCTTGTGATTTATTTGACGTATGGATCGCGCAACCCGTCAGCACGGAAGTAACCATTAAGGTTATGCCGCGATTTACTTCCACCAACAGCAAAACCCGCATCAACTGATGCGGGGAGGTAAGATTTATAACAATATGAAAATCTAGTATTGTCCTTTAATTACAAAAAACGAACCCCGAATGGTTCCAGCTAATTTGGATTTCTGTCTAGCAAACTTGAACTTCGGTTCTAACTCCATTGGAATCTCCATCCCCTCAGAAAGCTTAAAACCAACGGCCCGTTTCTTAGGATCATCCACCGTATACATGACATTAACGCTAAGACCATCCTCATAGAAGACATAGGTAAACTGGATGTTTTCCACTTGAAAACGTGACGTTTCTAAAGGTTTGGCAGCAAAAGCAAGATCACGTTCTTTCAAAATGAGGTTCACATAATCAAGATTTTCCTGGCTTTCGCTAGCAGGTACGACCGTAAATTCATGTTTGTACTTGTTCATAAAGTAACGGGCTTCATTCGCACGTAAACCAGCAAGCGCTTCTGCGACAGGTGAAGACTCTAAACCTACCGTAGACACATTTTTAAAATCAACCATATATGACATTTCCATCCCTCATTTTCTATCACTATTTCCTATTATTATACCAAAAAGGAATTCAATATAAACGTTTGCGTTGCAACATTTACTTTTGAGAATCAAGAACAAACATAGATGCATCTTGTCCCATGAATATGTTACTTCCCTGATAGAATGTTTTCGATTGAATATTCCTGAACCCTATTCTCGTCATCATGTCAGTTAGCTTCTCTTGGTTAAATCCGTTATGAACCAGATCGGAAACTACGTTTTCGTTTTTATCAAAATCCACGATTACTACATGTCCTCCTTCATTGAGTACATCAAATAATCTGGATAAAACGAATTCTACATCCGGAATATGAAGTAGAACCTGCGCCATGAATATATAATCCACATGCAAATCCGATAGACCTTCCTTTTCGAAATCAAAGCATAAGGTATCTGCATTCTGAATATGTAAATCAGAAATTTTCTGCTTTAGTTGATGAATCATGTTTGGTGAAGTATCCAGAAAAAGCATCGACTTAAACTCGTTTAACAAATTCATTCCGACAAGACCGGTTCCACACCCGAAATCAATTGCATGCTTACTCTTTGCGTCAACTACATATTCACGAATGGCATCTGATGATACCTTGGCAATATGAATTCTTTCCGGCGTGTCATATACATTCGCTATCATTTCAAACTTATCCGTATTTCCCATTACGATCTCTCCAATCTAACCCGCATTACTCACATAACGGCAAACGTACAAAAAGGAGCTGGCCGCGGCAAGCTCCTGCAATAATAATACCATTTTACATACCCTTCTTGTGTAACTCACCCGAAGGTCGCGCCCATCTGCGATATTTCCTGTAACCTCGCCGAACTAAGTGCAGTAAGAATTCCGGAAGCGGTATCCTGCGCAGCCAGGGGAAATAGAAACGATCGTACGCGCGCTTCAAATCGTCCCACATCGAACAATCGTCTTCTTTCAAGAAATCCGATACATCGACAACCAAGCCTCGACCATTGTGCTGCATCACATTCTTGCCATGCACATCATGGGGTGTCAATCCTCGGCTAACCGCGTACTTCAACGCTTCATCGATATCGTTTAACACTTGACGCTTAATCGGGATGCCACGCAATAAACTTTGATACAGCGTAACGCCCGTTAATCGACGCAATGCAAGATAAGTATCACCCGCATACAGGCATTCGGAATATGCCGGGTGCTTACCCAGCCGTCGATATATTTCTTTCTCATCCTCTATACCTGGCCGTCCCGGCGCGTACACCTTTACCACCATATCCGGATAGCTTGGATGCATCAGCACAGCCGCATAATTACCCGCTCCGACAAGCCGCCACGGCTCAGGGACACTGTAAACAACGATCGGGTCATAAGTCCGCTCACTGGCAATCTGCAAATTCGGAAGCAATTCTGCTTCAATGACTTCGATCCAGCGCTTCTGCACGCCCTGTCACCCCAAACTATTATTTGGTGGTATTATACATAAATATGAAGCAATATGCTAGAACAAAATTACCTGCATATATCTTCAACGTCCGATCAGACCATATAGCATAAGTTTATATAATTCACCGACCTTCGACCTATATTCGGAAGCCGTTCCCCATTGATTTTGCATGCAACCCACAGCCTGTAGAAACTCCAATACCGTCTCTGTCGAAATTGAGGCGTCGATTGCCCCTTCCTCTCTGCCGCTTTCAATGAATGCACCCAGGATATCCATCCGAATCTCGCTCGTGCTTTTGCTGAATAACTCGACAAACACTTGGTCGTCTATCGCTTCTTTAGAGAAATAGTGTTCCATTCGTTTATTCGGCATTTCAGTGCAAAGCGCCACAGCCTGCATCAGCTTCTCTTTGAATCCAATACCCTCGTTCAATAAACGTTCCACCGCTTGTGTCGTTTCCCGCAATAGAATGCGCACACATTCCTTAACCAGTCCCTCCTTGCTTCCAAAATAATTGTAAATCGATACAGAAGAAACTCCCGAGGCGGCTGCCAACTCATTTATGCTGACACTGGTATATCCTTTTTCCCGGAATAGCTCAAGCGCCGATTGTATAATCGCCTCTTTCTTCTGATTCGTTCTGATTTCATATTTGTTCACACGAATACCCCTTTTAACATTGATACAAGTATTATCTCACAAGACAATTAGTTTTTAAACTTAATATATCATATTTAAAAACTTGTTGACATGCGCAGCACCTCAAGATATATTAGTTTTTAAATATATGACCATTAATTTAAAAACTATTACAAGGAGCCCACCTATGAAAATATTAATGTTTGGTCGTGGCGTCATTTCTGCACAGTATGGATGGGCGTTTGAAAAAGCAGGACATGAAGTCGAATTTTATGTCCGACCAGGACGGATGGAGCAATTCGGTCCGTTTATCGATTTAGATGTACTCGATGGCCGTACAAGCTTTAAAGGTGTTCCCATGAAGGAAAGATGGCCGATTCAGATGCGTGAAGAGCTTACCCACAATCATGACTATGACCTGATCGTCCTGAGCGTCAATCATAATCAATTTGAGGATGTCGTCAAAGTCATTGGTCCCTATATAGGGAAGGCAACCATCCTACTTTTCAATAATGTCTGGAAGGATCTGTCTATCTTTGCAAAGGGTCTGCCTATGGACCAGATCATTTGGGGCTTCCCTGCGGGTGGCGGGGGGTTTAGCAGCCATAATAAGTTAGAGGGCGGTTTTATGAAATCGATCTATTTGCAAACTGAAGCGACGGCGGCTTCTACATCGAGGCATCAACGTGTCGTAGCGCTTTTCCGGCAAGCGGGGTTTTCTTTTTCATGGCAAAAAGATATACAAGTCTGGTACTGGTTCCACTTCATCCTGAATGCAGGAATGGCCGCCCAGGCGTTGAAAGAAGGCAGCTATCGCAACCTCTATCAATCACATAAGAAGGTAGCAAATGCGATTTTGCTAATTCGCGAGATGCTTCCATTAATCTCAGCCAAGGGAGGCAAAATCGGTCTAGGCACTTCGCTAGCGATGCGACTCCCCGCCAGGTTAATTGGATATGCCGCGTACAATTTATTAAAAGTCAACTCGGTGCCTGCGGCCATCATGGACAGAATGGAACGTACAGCCTACATTTCGCGCGAATCGTTCGCTCACTTCCCTAATGATGTTCTGGCCGAAGCCCGTAAGCTAGGCGTATCGCTCCCTCGGCTTGAGGCTATAGAGCGGCATTTTCAATAAGTTATCGTGATAGGCTGATATACGAAAGACTGACGATCCGGTGCCGAGGCACTTCGAAAAGTCAGTCTTTGGATTGAAAGTCGTTTCTTTCGACCTCACTTTGATGCCCTACTGATTTAACTCATACAAAGACTCATCCAATTCTAGAATGAATCGTGTCCATTCACCCGTCGTGTACAGAAGAAGCCGGTGCATTGCACGTGTGCATGCCGTATAAAAAAGTTTGCGCTCGCTCTCCCGATGGTACGTCCGTGAAGAAGCATCGTAGATTAAGACGGCATCGAATTCAACGCCCTTCGCGAGATAAGCGGGAATGACCATCGTTCCCTTCTCGAAGGTAAGCGTCTGTTGCGTAACAAGTTGCAGCAACGAGCATCCCTGCGCGCTCAAGAGGTCGTAAGCTTCTCTGCTTTCGGCAGCTGTTTGCGTAATAACGGCGATGGAGTCGAAGCCTTCCGCTCGAAGAGCCGCAAGATCCCCTACCATTCGTGCCGCCAACTGCTCATCACCGCCAGCCTTACAGAGGAGCGGCTTCTTCCCGGTTCTTTCGAAAGGCACAATCTCTTTTCCATCCGGCAGCAACGACTTCGTGAACTCCACGATCTCGCGGGTTGACCGATAACTGCGAACAAGGCGAATCAAGCTAGTGTCCGTCTCGCCGTAAAGTCGGATTAGCGGCGAATCTGCCCCGTACAATTCCGTTGCCTGCGTGAAGATAGCCTGCCCGAAATCGCCGAGTACTGTCATGCGAGCTCGGGGGAACAGCTTTTTAAGATATTCATATTGAAACATCGAATAATCCTGACCCTCATCAACGAAGATATGTCGTACCTCCGTGTTCATCCGAACACCCTCCACGAGCTCCTTTACATACAGGTATGGCGTCGCATCCTCATAGAACAGTTCAAGCCGTCCAAGCTTCTCCTTCGTTTGCTCGCAGATTTCCGGCCAAAACTGCGGAACCTCGCTCTCATTCGTCATCATCGGATAATCATCCTTATTACCGAACAGTTGGACATACAGTCCAATCATGTCTATGAACAACATTCGCTTCACACTTCGCCGCAACGGTTTGAACTGCTCCTTCACGATCATGTTGCGCAGCAATTCTTCTTCCCGCTCGGCATAGTCGAAGTCGCCTTCGTCTCGCCGGCGCTTGTTCTGGAGCATCTCTTGAATGGCTTCATATTGTTCTGCAAATTCAAAGACCCCCCTCTCTTTATGCAGCTCACTATACACGGCAGCGTACTGCTCGTTGTCGAGGTAATTGAGCTCCTCTTGCACCCAGGGTTCTTCCTGCTCTTTGCGCGCCAACAAAGTCAGCTCCTTCAGCAACCACTCTTGCAGCATAGCAACGCGATTGGCCACGCGGATGGAAGGATCATAACCGTAAAACTGTGTTTCCATTTGTTTTACGGTGATCAAATCACGGTCTCGAAACCGGATGCTGTTGAATCGCATTCCCTCCTGCCCCAGCCACCTCGCATAACTCTGAAGAGCTTGAAGAAACGCTACAGACGCCTTATATGCAATCCCCTCCAACCGAGCCTCATACTCTCGCGTGGATTGTTCGGTCAGCACGTATTCGATCTGATCAAACGGGCCCTCTAGATGTAATGCCGTTCCAATCCCATATTCCAGATATTCCTGGAAGGTCGTCTGCTGCATATTTTCCTCGCCGAGCTCGGGAAGGACAGTGGATACATAGCTGTTAAACATCGGATTCGGCGAGAAAAGAACAATTTGGTCAGCCTTGAGCCGCTCTCGGTGTGTGTATAGTAAGTACGCCACCCTCTGTAGCGCCGCAGAGGTCTTCCCGCTGCCAGCCGCCCCCTGCACAATGAGCATACGGCTTTTGTCGTCGCGAATAATGGCATTTTGCTCTTTCTGGATGGTCGCCACGATGCTCTTCATCTGAGAGTCCGCACCCTTACCGAGCACCTGCTGCAGCAATTCGTCCCCGATCGTTAAGCTCGTGTCGATCACGTTCTGAAGTCGGCCCTCGCGGATCTGGTACTGCCGTTTCTGCTCCATCGTCCCCGCGATGCGTCCTCCCGGCGTGTCATAGGAGGCTGAGCCCGGGGAATAGTCGTAATACATGCTCGCAATAGGTGTTCGCCAGTCATAGACCAGAAAACTCAAGCCATCCGTATCGACAAAAGACGATACACCGATGTAGACCTGCTCACTAAAGCCCTGACCATCTTCATGAAAGTCGATGCGACCGAAGTACGGTGACTGCAATAGCCGCTTCATGCTTTTCCATTGCTGTTGTCGCAGCTTGTAGCTGCGCTCCCGTTCCGACAACAATGCTTCTTGCTGCTTAATACTATAGAAGGTCTCCTCAAAATCCTCATTCGTACTCGTGTTGACCGTGACTTCTTCCCAGAATCGTTTGCGGATATCCCCCGCCTGATTATGCAGTCCGGCCACCTCCGGTTCCAGCTCAGCGATTCTCTTTTGTAGTTTTTCCATTACCTGATACAGTCGCTCCTGTTCTTGCTTCCAAACGTTTAACATCTCCTAAACACGCTCCATCCCGAATAATTTGAGTAAAATAAACGCTTGACAATCCGCGATACCGCATGGTAAGATAATATTGTAGATATGATGCAATAACTATGAAATAAATCAATAAAAACGGTGGTTTTCTAATAATACCACAGTGTTTCTTTCTGTGCAATTACATATTTATAGTTGAACCCGGCAGATTTTGCCGGGTTTTTGTTTTGTACTTATATGCTGTTGCCTTAACCTACCTTCCATATAAAAAAACTATACCCTGATATAGTTTTTATGTGTTTTCCGATAGCATCTTCCCCGCTCTATAATCAAATCATCATTCAGAGCAGGGAGAGATTGAAATTGAAAACATCCATTATCGGGTATCCAAGAGTCGGATCATTACGAGAGCTTAAATTTGCATCCGAAAAATATTTTAAAGGCGAGATTACAATCCATGAATTGCAGCAGACGGCCACCGGTCTAAGAGCCAGCCATTGGAAACGACAACAAGAGAACAGTATCGACTTTATCCCATCTAACGATTTTTCCTTCTATGATGGGCTGCTCGATACGGCGTGCTTGTTCAACATCATTCCGGAACGCTACCAAGCGCTGAAACTTAGCCCATTAGAAACGTATTTTGCTATGGCCAGAGGGTATCAAGGCGAACAAGGCGACGTTAAAGCATTAGCCATGAAAAAATGGTTCAACACGAATTATCACTACATGGTTCCCGAAGTCGACGATTCCACAAGCATTCAATTGGTAGGTACGAAGCTATTCGATGAATTCTTGGAGGCTAAGCAGCTCAACATCACGACGAAGCCCGTGTTAATCGGAGCATTCACGTTATTGAAGCTTGCTAAATATACCGGTGCCAAACAAGCCCGCGACTTCATTCAAGAAACAGCAGAGGCTTATGTGAACGTGCTGACAAAGTTAAACGACCTCGGCGCCAATTGGATTCAACTGGATGAACCGGCACTGGTAACGGATCTGACCAAAGAGGATCTTGTGCTCTTCTCGGACCTGTACGCACGAATTCTATCTGCCAAAGGCAGCATCAAGGTTATCGCTCAAACGTACTTCGGGGACGTTAGAGACTGTTATCAAGAGCTGCAAGCTCTACCATTCGACGGAATTGGCATCGATTTTGTCGAAGGAAAGCAATCTTTGGAACTCGTGCGGCAAATCGGATTTTCGAATGATAAAGTGCTATTCGCTGGCGTCGTGAACGGCAAGAACATTTGGAGAAACAAATATACAAACACAATCTCACTTGTGCAAGAGTTGAAAGGGCATGCCAATCATCTGGTGCTTAGCTCCTCCTGTTCGCTCCTGCACGTGCCTTACTCCTTACAACACGAAACGAAGTTGTCTGAGGAGAATAAACATTATTTTGCGTTCGCCGAAGAAAAACTTCGTGAATTCGCGGAGCTCAAAGCAATCTTGACGGATGCAGATCCTTATTCTGCTGATTTGTATCTTCGAAACGAAGAGCTCTTCAATGGCGTCCGTTTCAAGGGTAATGAGACCGTACAGACGAGAACGGCAACCTTGACAGATGCGGACTTCACGAGACTGCCAGCCTTCGCGGAACGGGAAGCGCTTCAGAATGCCAAGTTCAAGCTGCCACCCCTGCCGACAACAACCATTGGCTCGTTTCCACAAACAGCCGAGGTTAGAGCGAACCGGTTCGCCTTCAAGAAAGGTTCCATCTCCGAGGAGCAGTATAAACAGTTCAACTTCGACAAGATCGCAGAATGCATCGCAATTCAAGAAGAAATTGGCTTGGACGTGCTGGTCCATGGCGAATATGAGCGCAACGATATGGTTGAATACTTCGGTGAGTGCTTAGACGGTTTTATTTTCACAGAAAATGCTTGGGTGCAGTCCTATGGAACAAGATGCGTAAAGCCGCCGATTGTGTGGGGAGATATTAGCCGCTCCAGACCAATGACAGTCGAATATTCAGCCTATGCGAAGAGCTTGACCAACAAACCGGTAAAAGGGATGTTAACCGGTCCCGTCACAATTCTTAACTGGTCCTTCCCTCGCGAGGATATTAGCTTGCAAGACAGCGCCATCCAAATTGCGCTTGCGATCAGAGACGAAGTACTGGATCTGGAAGCTAATCATATTGAAATCATTCAGATCGACGAAGCTGCACTACGCGAAAAACTGCCACTCCGACAATCGGATTGGCAAGCCGAGTACTTGAGCTGGGCCATCCCTGCTTTCCGATTGGTTCATAGCGGCGTGCAGGCTGATACACAAATTCATACCCATATGTGCTACAGTCAATTCAGCGATATCATTCGAGAAATCGATGACATGGACGCTGACGTCATTACGTTTGAAGCATCCCGGTCGGACCTTGCGATTATCGATGCTATCAATGCGTGCGGATTCCAAACAGAGGTTGGTCCAGGGGTTTACGATATTCATTCTCCGCGCATTCCTAGCGTGGATGAACTCAAGCAGGGGCTGTTCCGTATGCTGGACAAAATCGAGGTCGCTAAGCTGTGGGTGAATCCCGACTGCGGACTGAAGACACGCGGGGTAACTGAAACTTGGGCTAGTCTAAGACATTTGGTTCAAGCTGCAAAAGAAGTTAGAGAAACGTTGTAATCATATACGTAACGAAAGAGGATGAACTCAGTCGAGTTCATCCTCTTCGCTTAGAATCGGATAACCATAATCGGAGATGACGCTTTTCAGCTTCCGAACATAGTCCGCGGCGAGCAGACTTAAATTGGCTTTCTTATTGGTGATATATCCAATCTGCATATTCGATTCCGTTCTCAGGCGCACCGATTTAATGTGCTCTCCGTTCAAGTCCTCATTGATCACACCCGAACTGATCGTATACCCGTTTAACCCGATGAGGAGATTAAATAATGTCGCTCGATCGCTTACCAAGATTTTCTTTTTGTACGACCTCGTGCTTAGAATTTCCTCCGAAAAGTAAAAAGAATTGAATTCACCTTGCTCGAAAGAGAGACATGGGTACTCGTCTAAATCCTCAATTTCAAACATCGTCTTAGCAGCAAGCGGGTGCGCGGAACTAATAAAGACGTGGGGCTCAGCTACGAACAGCGGGTGGAATCCCAGCGCGCTTTCTTTTAATATTTTCTCAATAACCTTCCGGTTAAAGTCATTAAGATATAGGATACCGATCTCGCTGCGCATATTACGTACGTCTTCGATAATTTCATATGTTCTAGTTTCGCGCAGCGTACATTCATACTCGTTCGTGTTCAAGTCTTTCAATAAGCTGACGAACGCTTGAACGGCAAAGGCATAATGTTGCGTCGATATGGCGCATAACTTTTTGGAAGGTTGCTTGTTCATATACCTTTGCTCTAGAAGTTCTGCCTGCTCAACGACTTGCCTCGCATAGGATAAAAATTCAGCTCCTTCATTCGAAAGCACGATTCCCTTAGACGAACGCATAAAAATGTCTACGCCAATTTCCTGCTCTAATTCTTTCACTGCGCTAGATAAGCTGGGTTGAGAAATAAACAGTTGCTTGGCTGCCTCGCTAATAGAACCGCAACTCACTATGGCTAGAATATATCTTAATTGCTGCAAGGTCATTCGTATCAGTCCTTATGAAGTGTTGCTTTCAGTATAACGTATTTCAGCAACAATACGCTTTCGAATTTTCGGTCGGATCACATAAAAGTCAGCCTCGTAATCATATCCTTCATCGTTCTTTTTCGGATCGCGATGACTTCCTCTTCGGAGATATTCCCGTAAAACTTCCGAATCGCCTTGTGATGAGAGAAATAAAAATAAACCGCACCTAGTAAACTCACAACGAAATCTTCCGGATGATCGACCTTCCTACATTCGCCAGTCTGGACGCCAAGCTGGTACAACCCCATCACCATCTCAAAAAAGAAATTTTGGCTATGAAGCTGTTGAAATATGTCTCGATCTTGCGCGACGCTTTGATCCATAATCTTCACGAAATACGGGTTATAATGAAGAAAATCAATGAAATGTTCCATGACTTGAATCAAGTTTTCGCGAACGGATGTACCTGTAGGTTCAATTGAAACGGGAACCGCTTTTTCGAACAAGTCGTTAATAACCGCCGTGAATAATTCTTCCTTACTTTTAAAATGGTAATAAATTAATGCCTTGTTAACACCGGCTATCTTTGAAATATAATCGATTCTAGCCCCATCATATCCTTTTTCCGCAAATTCCTGTAAAGAGGTTTGAAGAATTTTTTCTTTTCCCTGACCCATGCATGGATTCCTCCATTTAACAATATCATACTTCCTAACTCGTTTAGGATAATAAGTCCGCTACTTTCTTCGCGCTATCATAGCAAGGCATACCAAGCGCTCCCGACCCTTGTGTAGAATCTCCCACCAGATATAATCCCCGAACGGCTCGGCTTTGGAAAGGCAATAGTTTGGCATTCGTTCTTCTGGCGATTCCGTTCACCATAGCTCTGTTTATCATCCGTTTATTTACCACGTACTTTTCCCATCCAGGATATACGCTATGGAGCAAAGTATCAAATGCAGCTTGAGACAACTTCGCGTGACTGTCGTCTAACTGTTCCTGTTCGCTCAAAAATTTGAGACCGTTGATCAACTGCCCGCCAGGGGGGACGGAAGAAGGATTGTTTAAGCCGTAATCATTTATATAGAAGCCTCCATCAAGATCCAACAAATTACCGATATCGCTGCGGAGCCTCTTGGATAACATGATATCATAAACGAACACATATTGAGCCGCTTGATTGATATACCCGCCGAACTCATCTGCAAGAGATGGATAACTTAATAGCTTACCTAACTCTTTCGGAGGTACATTCAGCACCACTTCATCGAAATCATGCCGTTCCCCCGCACAAACGACACCTGTCACTCGGTCATCCTCAACAATAAGATCCGAGACGGTTTTCCCCAATAGAATACTGCCCCCATTTTGCGTAATTGCTTTTTGCAACTCACCCAGGAGGACGTCATACCCCATATAGCTTAAAGGCTCGTTTTTTTCATACTCGGGGGCGGTTAACTCAACAAAACGGTTCATAGAGAACAAGTCGAGTGCGCCGTCGTAGACCGATAACGATGCATAAGCTGAAAGGACTTTGGCGATCTCGGGGTTACTCACGTTCTCCCGGATCCATTGGGCTACGGACATGTTTTGCGGAAAAGACGGTGCTTGCTTAACCATCTGGTAAAATTGCTTCAGACATTTCATATGATTGAATAGACCCGAAATAGCGGGAGAGGTCAGCGCACCGAAGCCGAGCGGACTTGAGATGACTTTGCCTTCCATAAAGAGCTTAAATTTGGACAAGCTCGCCTTCCTATACTCCATCTGCAGTTCCAGTTCTTGAACTATGGAACGCATAGGTTCCTGCTTAGGAGCTAATACCGCATGGGCGCCATAACTCATTTTAAAGCCATTCATGGAAAGGACATGACTTCTGCCACCCAGAATCGGTGCACGTTCCATAACAACAACCTGGTTCCCTCTTTTCACTAATAAAGCCGCCGTCACTAATCCGCTTAGACCCGCTCCTACGATACACACTTTCTTCATACTTCTAGCCTCCTCATAAAAACTAACTAAAATTTTAGTTTAAATTTATCATTGCAGTACCCCGCATACAATGTCAAAAGTATTATAATCGTGAACGTTTTGGGAAATTTTACATGTGACATAAGTCTACAATTACCACTTCTTCAACCTCTTAATCTAGTTTTTTATTAACTTCCTTATTCATGGGTAGAAGCACTTACGTTGCGATTAGTAGAATCATATATTAAACATACAGCATGAATGACATTGAAGGAAGTGATGAGATGTTGAATTGTACAGGCCCTTGTTCCATTACGATATTAGGCAGCAGCGGAGGTGTTGCTAAAGCGGTACTAGCCATTCTAAATCAATCCGTTCAGGATAAAAATGACCCTATCTACCCTATCATAAGCCATTCGCAACTTCACCTCATTGACATTTATCAAAAGGATAAAGCGTATTTTGATCAACTATTCCCCCATCTTTCGGGTCTAATCAAGCTCCACCAGCTAGATCTTAAGAATGTCAGCAACTTTCGGAAACACCTTACTAAAACAAATACAAAATTAGTCATTGATGTATCATGGGCCGATACGATTGAGATGCTTAACTGCTGCAACGAATTGGGCATATTGTACGTCAATTCAGCCCTTGAAAATGCGCAAGTGGATGAGGACGAGAGCTTATACGGTTTTCCCCTTGCTGAGCGATATACTAGATATAAAACTAGAAAAACTGATTTTACCCATACAACGGCCATTACATGCTCGGGTATGAATCCCGGTATCGTACAATGGATGGCGCTAAAACTGATGCATGAAAATCCAGACAAAAAACCTTTAGCCTGCTACATTGTTGAACATGATACTTCCTTTTTTGCAGACCAATCATTAATTGAACCTAACACCATTTATACTTCTTGGTCGGTCGAGTGTTTCCTGGATGAATCAATATTAAGCTATCCGATGTTTGTCCATCATCATTTGCCTCATTATTTATATGAAGAAGTCTATGCAATGGAATACAAAGTAAGGTTAGGAGACAAGGAATTTTACGGATGTCTGATGCCGCATGAAGAAGTACTAACACTAGGTGAATTATTTGATATACAGATTGGATTTATTTATCGCGTTAGTGAATATACAACGGAATTAATCAGAAACAATTTAGATCATGTCGACGATTTATGGGATTGGAACCAGCGCATAATTGATCCAGAAAAAGGCGAGGTTGAAGGCGAAGACCTCGTTGGGGTTCTTTTGGTTTACGAGGATATGGAAAAGTTTATGTACAATTCGATGAAAAGTAGTGACATTTATGCGGAGCACAAAACGAATGCCACCTATTTTCAAGTCGCATGCGGTATTTATGCAGGCTTGGCCAGTCTGCTCCTAGATGATATTCCTGTAGGTATTTATCATGTTGATGAGCTCCTGCTCAATACCGAAAGCAAGTACGGAGAATATCTCACGTACCATATGACCGACTTTGTCGTGGGAGAAAATAAACAATCTGATGGATTACTTCATCAAA
The DNA here is from genome assembly GCF_001428105.1 of Paenibacillus sp. Soil766. GTDB lineage: Bacteria > Bacillota > Bacilli > Paenibacillales > NBRC-103111 > Paenibacillus_E. Next base: position 81,185 of record NZ_LMSJ01000025.1, read on the forward strand.
GGTTGAAATGGATTATATAACTGATCTCGATCAATACTACGAAACACGGTCACCCGAGTCACTGTGGGAAAGGTCCCCAGCGATCTTTCCCACAGTGGCCTCACCTCCACCCTACGCAAGTTAAAAGGCACCTGCCTAGGTGCCTTCCCCAGATTCTTATTCTATTCCACCATAGCTCCTGCCTGCCCTATCTAAAAAATTCCGATAGCAACGGCAGTAGTTTTTTTGCACTAACCATGTGGTTTTGGCCTGTAAGCTGTGAGTACTTTGCATTGGGAATTGCATCCGCCAATTGCCGGGCGACATCATGTAATCCTGTGGGACTCTTCTCGCCAACGCCGATTAAAGCTGGAACGGTTACTTTAGCAGCTCTTTCGACGGGAGCTAAGTCCTGCGTGAGCGCAATATCGTAAGCTAAGGTTGGCGCAAGTGCTTTCATCTTCTGCCAGCCGGGAAATAGCGGCAATAGCCACACGAACACTCGCGGCATTCCAATCCCCTTCAGAAAGGTACGCATAGCCTCTGCATGATTGCCGTCGTCGAGCAGCTCTTGCACGATCTGACTTAGTTGCTGATATTCTGCCTTTTCTTTCTCGTCGTGCACATATGACGCATCGTACATCGCTACCTTTTGCACTTTGTCACCAAGCCTGAGCGCAGCTTCAAGCGCCAACACGGCACCCGAAGAATGGCCGTATACATACGCGGTGCCGCCGGATGCATCGATCATGGCTTCAATGTCTTCGATTTCACGCTCCAGCGAATAGGGCAGCGTATTCCCGCTATCGCCGCGTCCGCGGCGATCGTAATTATAGACGGTAAAGGATGTGGCAAATACTTTGGCATCCTGCACGATCGGCTTAAAAGAGCGGTAACAGGAAGCTCCCGTGACGTAAATAAGCGCCGGGCCGCTGCCGTAGACATCGTACGCTAATGTTGTGCCGTCTTTGGACTGCGTTGATTTCATCATCACGCCTACTTCCTTTTTCAAAGTTTGGGTATAGGTTTATAGATGTTGATCTGAAATTTGCTTTCATTTTATATAGACGAATAAACGATTATGAAATCATCGGTCCAGCCCTAAATTTGCCGATAAACCAAACCTAGCAAACAATTGAGGGTCAATGAAATGATGAACATGCGCGATTTGACCGCTTTGAATCTCAAGAACATGTATGCTCCACGGCAAACACAGAGCATTGTCTCCTGTACCGCATCTTCCGCTATCGTTAGTTCATACAGCAGGAATTATGTCTCTTAACACGAATTAACTTCCTGACGTCTTTCCCGAACGATTGGGAATTTCCCTCTATTCCTTATGGATCTTATTTCGATATGCTGATCTCATGAAGAATGAGAGGGGATAGATGAAATGAACACTGTAGTAATTAAGAACGAACAACCGAAGGGTTGGAAGCAGATCGGGTTCGTTGCAACTGCTTTATTATTTGTCTTATTTGATTTTTTCTTCTTAGAGGGAGCCACAGAGGCGTTGGAGCCTTGGTTGCCTTCGGATTGCGGGGGCTGCAACGGCGAGTCGTTCGTGCCCGATTCTTATCGCTGGTTTGCTGTTTCGCATGGTGCGCTATTGGCCTTAATGTTCGGGGGGAGCCTGATTGCCTTGCTGCGCCGACCTTTTGAGAAGCCGATGCTGCTTCACTTCTATGCAGTGGGTCATCTTCTGTTTCTGGCGTCATTCGCTGCAACTGCACCGAAACTCGCGATTGGGAAAGCTTTTGTATTCGTGATGTTCGCGCTGATACTATCAATCTTGTTCGCGTTCTACCACAAGCGTGCTGCCGCGATAAAGCTCGCTGCGCCCACCGGTTACTCCAGCCCACTGCTTGTGTTGACGACGATTGCAGCAATTTTTCTAATTCCCATAGCCATCCATGCAGGCATTCAGCAATGGTCGGAGACAGGGGAATATTTCGGCTGGGGCGAGCATACGGCCATGCTGTTTGTATTGTTGTATGGCAGCTTTTTAACAGCTTCGCAGCGTGCCGGTTCTTATGCACTCGGAATTATCGTTAGCCTTACATTTATGTACCTTGGGGTTTCGGCACTTGCGGTACCAGACCACCCGGGCAGTTGGGGAATCGTAGGAGGAATCACATCTATTCTCTTCGGCGTAGTCTATGTCTCCGTCATGATTTACAGCAATCGTATGAGGTGAATTCACTATGCAGGCTTTGCGTAATCCATCACTCGAGATACAATCAAGCCCCGTCGGCCACCGCCACTCCCGGTGGCTATTTGCGCTGTATACCGGGAGTATCTCAATTAATCTCCTTCTGATCCTATGTTATTTGGCATCATTGCCATCCTACTATTCCTATCTACTGGAATCATGCTTTAGCTCGAATCGGATTTGCTCGGGTACGACGATAAGCGTCTTATCCTTAGAGTGGAAAGAGACTCTTGGGCTTACTGAATCAGGCCTGGCCATCCTTCATATCGGAATCGACTTGTTCTATTTCTGTTGTTTTGCATTCGTTGCTGCGCTGATTATGATCTTGAAGCCCAAAGATGTACTCGGCTCAATTGCTGCTTTTACGCTCGTGAGTTTCGTATTCGGAAATGTCGTCTTTCACCAGTGGGAAGAATCGGATATACTCGTTCCCCTCGCGCAGATTGCCGGGATATCAGGCTTCATGTGCCTGGCCTTGCTATTTCCGAGCGGTCGAATTACCCGCAGATGGATTGGGTGGACCGCCGTCCTTGCCTTCCTTGTCCGCTATGTGCCCGATTACTTGCCTTTTCGTGTGATGCATATCGACAATTGGCCATTGGGGCTGTCGCTTGGCTGGCTTATTTTATTTTTCGGCACGCTGGCCTATAGTCAATTTACGCAATATCGTGCAAATGTCTCACCGAAGGCAAGACAGGCCATTCGAAAAGTTGCCTTCGGTTTTATCAGCGCTTTCGGAGCATTAATTGGTGTGAACCTATTGCTAATCGTGTGGCCCCAGCTCTATAAGAGCGAACTATTCTGGCTAGATCTCTCCATTCGACTAACGATGCTGCCCATTCCTATTGCACTTGGCTCTGCCTTGCTAAAAGACCGCTTGTGGGGGGTTCCCCCCATCGTTCGCAGAAGTTTCGTTTACGCAACGCTGCTCGTCATGCTATTCGGCATTTATTTGACGACGGTGTGGTATCTGGCACTTGTATTTCAATCCCAAAGTGACGTCTATCCGCTAATCGCAACAGGGCTGGTCGCGGTCTTATTCACCCCATTGAAGGCAAGTCTGGAGAAGCTGGTAAACAGATTCGTATATGGCAAAAGAGAAAATCCCGTCTCTTTCCTGGTCGGTCTTGGTGATCGATTGAAGGAGCCCTATGCGCCAGAACAGGTTCTTGGAACGGTCGTCATGACGATACAGGATATGCTGAAGCTGCCTCATGCCTCCATAACAATACTGGTCAATGATCGTGAGCAAGAAGCGGCGATAGCCGGATGTCCACGCGAACCGGAGTCCCTCCGGTTTCCGTTAGTTGTGGGAGGACAAGAACTCGGCAACCTCTATGTCTCCCCCCGGTCATCCGATGAACCGCTGAGCCGTTCCGATATGCGCCTGCTCCATATGCTGGGCAGGGAATCTGCCCGAATCGTTCATGGACTTCAACAGTCTCTTGATATCAACCGCCTCATGCAAGAGCTGCAAGTATCAAGAGAGAAGCTGATCTTCGCCAGGGAAGAGGAGCGGCGCTCCTTACGCAACAATCTGCACGATGACTTGGCTCCGAAGCTCGCTTCTCTTGCCCTTACCGCATCGGCAGCAGGCGCATTGATTCACAAAGATCCTCCACGAGCAAAAGGTATTGTCGCCGAGCTCGAATCCGATATTCGGGTCATCGTCAGCGAAGTTCGTGAATTCGTCCATAACCTCCGGCCTCCGGCATTGGATCAGTATGGTCTCGTTGAAGCTATTCGCCAGCGGGCAGATCGTCTGATGTATGTAATGAATGCGCATAGTACGGATGAAAGTAAGCAGATTCAACTGGAAGTGTCATCGCCTCAGGTGCTGCCCCTGTTACCTGCTGCCGTTGAAGTTGCCGTGTACCGTATCGTATCCGAAGCGTTGACCAATGCTGTCAAACATTCGAAAGCACGCACGTGCCAGGTTACGATTGCGATGCATACGAGGATGCAGATCGATGAGCTTTATGTGGAAATTATGGACGATGGGGTTGGCATCTCCGATGCGATTCGAACGGTGTCCCATGCCTCGGAAGGTGGGATCGGTTTAACATCCATCCGGGAGAGAGCCGCAGAACTAGGAGGACGGAGTCAGATTGTGGTTGCTGAAGGCGGAGGAACGAGGGTCGCGGCATGGCTGCCCTTGCAATTTCATACAGATGGGAGTGTCTCAGAATGAGAACGTGGAAAATATTAATAGCCGATGATCATCCCATGTACCGCAAAGGACTCAAAACCGTTTTGGAAACGGTAGAGGATATGGTAGTCGTAGGCGAGGCAACAAACGGCGAGGAAGCGATTACTCTATGCGGCCAGGTATCGCCTGATGTCATCTTGATGGATATCCGAATGCCCGGCATAAACGGAGTAGCAGCAGCCAATCAGATTAAATCGAATCACCCGGACGTGCAGATTATTTTTCTGACGATGCACCAGGACGATTCATCGGTCCTTACCGCCTTAAAGACGGGAGCGAGAGGCTACCTTCTCAAGGATGCTGATACGGACGAGATCATTCGCGCTATTCGCTCGGTTGCCGCGAAAGAAGCCATATTCAGTGCGGAGGTAGCGGAGCGAATGATTGATTATGCAACCCGGCCAACCTCCACTCTTGACCGATTCACCCAACTGACGTCCCGGGAAAAAGAAGTTCTACATTTCATTGCCGAGGGATATTCGAACAGTGAAATAAGCAAAGAGCTTGGATTGACCACAAAGACCGTATCCAACTATGTGACGTTGGTGCTCAATAAACTTCACGCCACCGATCGTACTGCAGCTGCGCAAATGGTGAAGGAAGCGAGAAATAATCCTTGATGATATACAGCAAACCGGCTCCTTTTTAATTCGTCCTGTAGGGCTTTTCTTCAAGGGATGAAGAAGACGCATCATAGAAGGAGCTGGCACTCGTTATGGAGCATTTCAGGACTTCCTGTTCTCAAAAACATGTCTATGTACACAGAGGCTTGGCACACCGAGGGCTTTCACTATTATCGGGATGCCTATAGTTTATTTTTTATACACGCGCATTCAGTTATAATTACGATTAACAACCACACACACAGGCTTGAAGGCAACTCTGGAAAAATCTAAAAGCAGTCAAGAACGGAAACGTCCACGTCGTTAACTATAATTACTTGTATAATGATGATCCTATTGCCGTCGAGAATCAGTTGGATATCTTGGCTGATGCCATTCTGGCTGGCCGATAGCATGTAATGCCATAATCTGAATACAGACCCTCTTCTATCCGTTCGTTTACGGTTGTGAAGTAGGTCTTTTTGCATGTTGAGAAAATTGTAAAAAATTGTCGGAGACTAAAGGACTTATACACAATTTTGTCGAATTTATAGGCATACATAAAAATATTGGGTTGTTTCCCACGAGGTGCACAAATGAAGCGTTTTCACTTGATCTTGTTACTACTCACATTTGGCGGCGCTGCCTTCTTGGCATTGCTCCTGTATCCCCATATAAGCTCATCGGAGGATTCCACCAGTCTTCCAATAACCAGCTGGAAAGTGCAATGGATTCCTGCTGGAGCTCCAGAAGCCGCCTCGCCTGACATAGACGGAGAATGGCTGTCCGCCACGGTTGAGCACCCGTTGGTTACTATTCCCGATGGGAAGGTCGGTGCATGGATTCACCTGACGGTCCCCCCGACGTCCAACCTATCCAAACCTGGACTGTATATTGAACGCCTGTACGCCATGAATGTAAGGATTTATGAGAATGACAAGCTCGTCTATCAGGTCAATCACAGCTTTGACTTCGAGCGCACCCTTCTCCAACTGCCGCTCGACCATACTGAGATAACCAGCGATCTCTACCTGCTGCTAATGGGGAAGGAACGGGCAGGCATCAAAAGTAATGTCCAGCTTGGCGAGCTTCCCGAAATCTTCCGGCAAGCTGTCCGCAAGGAACTGCCTGACCTGTTGCTAGGGGGGGGCTTTGCTTTCCTGTCACTCCTGATGCTCCTCTGCTCTTGGTATCTGAACCGGGCCCTACGCAGCACCGCTCTAGCGCTTACCTTATTCGTCATGTGCAGCGGCCTTCTGATCATGACCTACTCGTCTATGCCTTACTACTATTTTCCTGAGCTTGGACACTTTTTCTTATTTATATTTGATACGTCTCTTTATATTTTGATTCCTGCCTTGCTGTACTTCGTCATCCACATATTCGAAGGCCGGTATCCATGGATCAAGCGAGTGTTTCGCTGGCTTGTCGTCTATTATTCGGTTAGCTTCTGCGTTATGGTATGTTATAAGATCCTTGGAACGCCTTTTTATTCTCCTTACATGTTCCTGAGCAACTGGCTGAATGCTCCGCTCATTATCGGACAACTGATTCTCATTTGCGTCCTCGCCTTTCGGAACGCCATGCGGAATCCCAATTCCCTGATTCTCTCCCTGGGCATTCTAATCCTTGCCCTTTCCGGTGTGATGGATCTCTTACTGTTATACGCGATTGATACATCCTATGTATTCAATTTATGGAAGCTTGGCATCATCATTCTAATCGCTTCCCTGGTGATAATCCTGAACCGCCGCATTGCATCTGACTACGCCCGGCTCCTCTCCTACTCCAAGGAGTTGGAGCTTTACAATCACCAACTACAGCGGACGGAGAAAATGCAGATCATCAGCGAACTAGCCGCATCCATTGCCCATGAGGTGCGCAACCCGCTTCAGGTCACAAGAGGCTTCTTACAGTTACTCTCGGGAAAATCAGTGGAGCACGACAAGTCCTACTTTACCTTAGCCATTCAGGAGCTGGATCGAGCATCAAGCATCATAACGGACTTCCTTACCTTTGCGAAACCGGAGCTGGATACACTAGTAGAACTAAATTTACAGCAGGAGCTCGCCCAAATCGAAACCATGATTACGCCGCTGGTCTTACTGAACAATGGAGAGCTTGAGGTTCACGTGCCCGAACCTCAAATTATTCTGGGCAACTCTTCCAAGTTAAAGCAGGCATTCATCAATATCATCAAGAATAGCATTGAGTCCCTTCATGAAGAAGGTCACATTACTATTAGCGCCTGGGCCGAGGGAGGAACCGCTGTCATCCGCATTGCAGATAACGGCGAAGGCATGGAACCGGAGCAGGTCGCGAAACTAGGAGAGCCGTACTTCTCAACGAAAACCAAAGGAACCGGCCTCGGCCTGATGGTTACCTTCCGTATCATCGAAGTGATGGAGGGCAGCTTGGAATTCCATAGTGAAAAAGGAAAAGGAACCGAAGCCATTGTCCGGTTCCCTCTCGTTTCCAACACTAGGACCAAGCAGCCTTCAGTTCTGCCCCAGTAGCTGTCAATTGATCCAATTCCTCCGGTTGCGGGGGAATGACCAGCGCATAATGAGCTGGTGTTTCCGCCAGCACACTCAGCTCAATACCTTCAGGAACTTCAATTCCGAAGTCCTGCTTCAGCGCGCTACGGGGATCGGCCAACAAGCGTGCCTTGAAATCCGCGTCCTCCCAAGCTTTCTTAATGATCTTCACTTTCAACGTATCCATAGACATGACAACACAACCCTTCAAAATATTAGGATATCTGCATTTTCATAATACCATGGAACTAGATCTTTTGTACCATTATTAACCATATATCGACAAATAAATTTTTAATTCGCCACCATTCAACAAGGGGGAGGACACTATAGAGTTCCATAGTGAAAAAGGAAAAGGAACCGAAGCCATTGCCCGGTTCCTTTTCCTTTTTCACTCCTAGGACCAAGCAGCCATCTGTGGTTGTACCCCAGTAGCTTTCAATTCATCCAATTCCTCTGGTTTCGGGGCAATGATCAGTGCATACTTCGTGGGTGTTACCGCCATCACTTGCAGCTCAGTACCTTCAGGAATAGTGTGTCCGAAGTCCTGCTTATTAACCATTTATCGTCAAGTATATTGCAAAACCGCCATCATTTAACAAACTATCGTAACGATCTCTTATCTCGTTTGCCTTGTGCTGCAAGCTTTGAGCGATGACAGATGCGAAAACTTGGAGGGATGCGGGAGCATCCTTCATGGCGTTCAACTGATCCGCATAATCGCTTGCAAGGGTCGCAAGCCCTCCTAAGGCCATTTCACGATAAATGCTGCGTTTCACCCTACTCTCATCCAAAACTTCGCCTGCCTGTAGCTGAAGGTTCTCCTGCAACAACACTAGAAAAGCGTTGCAGGAGGCTGTTGGCAAATCCTCTCGCCAATCTGTCCAGTCATCAGAGAGTTGGAGTACCGCAAGGGCCAAATCGATGGCTGTCTCCATAGTCCCAATCTCTTGGTCCCGTCCAGCTTGGAGCAACAGTGCTGCAGAGCACAGCTTCACCGGGGCGGCCTTGCGGGCCAATCGGCCAGGATCCCGTGGGTCCATAGGCTCGTCCACCTCACGGTACATAGCATCTGCCCATTCCGCTAAATAGCGATTATAATAAACCCATAGTTGAGCGTTTCCTGAGAAACACCGCTGATAAGCCTCCAAGAACCGTTGATTCAAAAGCGTGCTTAGGGCCAGCGAACGCCGGACCTCCCTCTTCTCATCCATTACATCGTCTAAGAGAAAAAAGGACAACATCCCGTACACATTCCCCACCGCTAACTCGCGACACAGCTCAATCGGACTCCCCAAGGTCTCTCCGACCCAATACGGGAGCAGGTAGCTGATCATATTAGGTCCGTCGTTGTCCTTCCTGTCCAAAGGGTAGCACTGGCCCAGAAGCGCCAAAGCTTGCTCCTTCAATTCCTCCGGGAGCGTTTGCAATTGAGCCGAGGCTTCCCCGAAGATCTGGACAATCTCATCGCTATATTGATCTATTAATCGGTTCATGGCTGGGAATCAGATCCTTTCTTATTGTGAAAATCAGTCAGTAACGAAGCCCTCATTCACATATCATACAACAACACAACCCAGCCATAGATAACTTTATCTAGGCTGGGTCGCATGTTCTTCCATAATTATACTTCTGATCCATCTAGGCGTAAACCTTGCAGTTCGCCACTTGTATAACGATGATCCTGTCACACCGATAGTCCACCCGCATTCATGATGGTTAAAACGATGATCAACAGAAGAAACACAACAGGGGGCATCGTTTTGCCAACCGAATCTTTGACCCTTAAGTGCGCTAGAAGTGCCCCCACCATCGTAATTCCAAGCCAAATAGCTCCCCAAGCGATTACATCCGCAGTCCAATAACCCCAAACAAGTACCACAGCTCCGACCAACTGAACGATTCCTGTGACAACGCGAAACCATTGGGGAATCCTCAGATTGTTAAATATATCAGCCCAGTACTTGACCCCAGCAATCTTAGCAGAACCCGAGAAAACATAGTAAAAAATCAACAAGCTCTGAAGCACGATTGAAAATACGGTCATTCGAATTACCTCCCTTTATTAGCTACTGAACAAATGGTAAGTTATAACTTAATTATTGTCAAGTTATAATTTAACAGATGTAAAGTTATAACTTGACTCATTTTCAATAATGGACTACGATGACTTTAACTTGATTAGATTGGGTATGGAGGTTCAACCTTATGGGAGAAGTACGTAATGCGGAACGCACGCAAAAGAATATTCTTGAAGCTGCACGAAAAGAGTTTTTCGACAGGGGGTTTAAGGGGGCGAGGATCGAGTCGATCGCAGAAAGCGCTGGGGTAAAGAAGCAGCTGATCTATCATTACTTCAAGGGAAAAGCAGAATTGCTTGAAGCTGTTTTGGCTAACTCTGCAACTAGCGAACCAGAGTGGGTCTCGCAAATCCCTGATAACCCCGTTAATATTGCCGAGCATCGATACAGGGTTAACAGCCAGGTGAGAGCAGACTTTATTAGGTTCGCTGCTTGGGAAGCTCTTGAATCATGGGCAGAGCCAACGTCTTGGAATAAAGGTGGGGAACTTGCCCTTCAATCCTATGCTGATTACTGGAAGGTTCAAAAGGAAAATGGGCTTGTTCCACCGGAGATCGAGCCTGAACTAATGACGCTGGCATTAACAGCTTTAACTATTTATCCCATTATTTTCAGCAATATCACCAAGTTCATTACTGGAAGCGATTCGACCGATCACGATTTCCAAGCTAGGTGGTCAACCTTTCTAAACCAAGTAAGCGAGCGCCTCTTAAATACGCAGCAAGACCCTAAGAGTTAGTGTCTGTTCATAGGTATGAATCGAAATAAAAAGCGTTTGCTCGATTTCTGAGCAAACGCCTCTTAGTATTAATTCATGACGCTTCTTAAGCATGCAGTAATTGCTTCAGCAAGAGTCAGTATTTAGAGCATCGAAGCGATTTCATTTTTGCCGCTCATAATACCTTCGTCATACATTCTACATCTCCCGCTCCTTGATCACCTGTTCAATCCCCAACAAAATCAGCTTCAATCCGAACTCAAACGCCACATCGGTCCCCATTAGGTCGAACAGCCCATTCCTGAACATCCTCCGGAACAGTCCCGATTCCGTCTCGCTCATGGAGTCCAAAAGGCGTATCATCTCCTCACCTGGCAGCGCTCCCTTTTCCTTAGAGATTGCTGAGACATTGCGCTCATGCTGATAATCATCCAGAACGAAGTAGAAGACATAGTTAACGAGCGTAGTAACCACTTGCATCTTCTGCTCTTGCTCAAGTGCTGTCGATTCCACACAGAGCAGCATACGGTTGGTGAACCGGATGATGTCCGGTTCGTGGGGCAGCGTCATCATCATGAGCTGCGTGGAGCAAGGATACCGACGGAGCACATTCCGTACCGTTACCGCTAGCACCGCCAACTGCTCTTTCCAGTCCCCCTCGGAGTGGAACTCCTCCAGAATCATTTTCGATACTTGGTTGGCCAGACGCTGGTAGAGATCTTGCTTGCTCTTAAAGTACCAGTACAGTGAGGGAGCCTGAATACCCAGTCGGTCTGCTAATCGTCTCATGCTAAATTTCTCGATGCCCTCCTCCCCTAGAAGCTCCCACGAGGCTTCCAAAATCTTATCCTCCGAAATCTGAGGTTGCTGTCTTTTCATCGGTATCCTTCCCTCTATCTAACAGTGTAAGTTTATGCTTTACAGGTTCTTACGTTCATGATAACATCTAACACTGTAAGGTTCAACCTAACACTGTAAGGCTGAAGGCCATAATACATGAAGAAAGTGGTGACCCACATGGATACAGAAAACCTCCATTACTTTGAAAAAGCACCGATCGCCAGAGCCGTAGCTCACTTCGCTGTACCGATGATGCTTGGCACATCAATGAGCGTCATCTATGCCATCTTGAATGCCTACTTCCTTGGTTCCCTCCATAATACGGCCATGTTAACCGCGCTAGCACTAACCTTGCCGTTATTCGCGGTCATTATGGCGCTAGGTAACTTGATTGGCATGGGTAGCGGTACATTCGTTTCCCGCTTGCTGGGAGAGAAAAAATATGATGACGTCAAGCATGTGTCTTCATTCGCCTTTTACAGCAGTTTAGTTCTCGGTCTTATCGTGATGGCTGTCGGCCTCCCGTTGATCGATTCCATCGTCCATGGCCTGGGGGCAACGCCTGACGCCTTTGGCTTCACGAAGGACTATGTCACGGTTATGCTTATCGGTTCACCCGTCGTCGTATTATTCTTCACGCTGGAGAATATTGTGCGCTCGGAGGGTTCGGCCGTTACGTCGATGATCGGTATGATTCTCAGTGTTGTTGTCAATATTATTCTCGATGCGCTCGTTATCTTCGTCTTCCATTGGGGCATAATCGGCGTTGCGTCTGCTACGGTCATAGCTAACTTGGTTGCGAGTGTATTCTACGCCTTCCACATGGGATATAAGAGCCAGTTCTTAACCGTCTCCGTAAAATGGTTCAAGGCAACCAAGGACATTCTGAGCAATGTATTCAAAATAGGAGTTCCCGTGTTTATTATGAGCATCTTCTTGGGTGCAATGTCACTTATCTTGAACCATTTTCTTATCGAATATGGCGATCAGGCCACAGCGGCTTACGGAATTTCATCGCGTTTATTGCAATTTCCCGAGTTTATCCTGATGGGCTTATGCGAGGGAGTTGTGCCATTGATTGCCTTCTCTTTTACAGCAAATAAATTACGTATGAAGCAGACCATTGGATTCACGATCAAAACCATTGTAGCGTTAGCAGCCGTGTTCGGCGTCATCGTCTATCTAATTTCCGACCACTTAATTGGTTTATTTACGAATGACCCGCAATTAATTGAAATGGGCAGCTACATCCTGCATGTGACATTCTTATCCTTGTTCATTACAGGAATTACCGCGTTGTTCACGGGGATCTTCCAAGCAACAGCGCAAGGAACCGCCGCGTTTATTATGTCACTTATTCAAGGAATTACTCTGATTCCTGTGCTCTATATCGCCAATCGCATGGGCGGTTTTCACGGGGTGGTCTGGTCGCTCGTCATTGCGGATGCCGTCGCATTCCTTGTTGGAGCCATCATGCTGTATGTTCTACGGAACAAATTGCAGCCGGATTTGGAGCAATTAGGACAGTAGAAAAATAACACGCACCTGTTCCGTTCCTGATTATCTTTTCTTAATAAATTTGCATCATTTACGTTACGGTTAAGCGTATCATCATAAAAACCCAAGACAAAAGGCACCCGCTTAGGTGCCTTTACCATTAGGAATTTTATCATTCCGGTGGTCTACTCGTACTCTACTTTACCAATTTCTTCGGTTATTGTAAGTGCTATTCTAAAACCAAGATCATCTATCTTGAAATCGGGCATGCTTTTCCTTCTACTCGTAGAACCGCAATTGTTCTCAACTTCAGCCCAACTGCCTCCCCGGAAGACTCTATAGTTCCCATATCGTTCAGTATCATACAGATCCCAGCACCATTCCCACACGTTCCCAATCATATCAAAAAGCCCCCATGGATTAGGAAGCAGTTGGCCGACTTGACGGACTGACCCATTGGCGTTTTCTTGATACCATGCAATTTGATCAATTCTTGCATACCGATATCCCGTTGTTCCCGCTTTGCACGCATACTGCCATTCAGCGTCTGATAGTAATCGAACGCCATTCGCCTTTTTGTTATATCTCGTGTTCTCACTTTCATTTGTGATTGTGTAGCATTCCGTCTTCCCCAGCATTCTAGACAGTTCGTTACAAAAGGCAAGCGAATCGATCCACGAAACTCCCGTAATTGGCAGGTTATTTACATTCGGTTCGACTTCTTTTCCATGCATAACATAATGATACATATACTGTGTTACCGGATACTTCATTACATAGAAAGGTTCGATCGTCTCATTCCATGTAATAGCCTTTTTATTACTTCCAGGGTTCGATAACGTGTAATCTGAACTAAGCCATTTATCCGTATTCACATAATCACGTAATTCAATGGTTCCTCTCTTTACAGGTACCATTAAATTCATTAATTCTTCTAGAAAACACTCTCTGTCACTTCCGTACCTTTTGAATGTCATACTGACCACCCACCTATCTTAGTATTTGATCGGAAGCTGGCACTCACGGGAGTCCCCGATTACAGTTCGTTGTTGAATAAATCTTGCACGCTCAGACCATTCACATTGCCCGACTGATCGCGATTCATCGCGAAGACCTTTTGCTTAATCGTTTCCTTCTTCAGCTCTTCAGGTATTTCGTCGCTCGCTTGGTTTGCATAGTACTCGTTCAATATTACTACAAACACTTCCTTCATCCTTTGCTGACTGGACGAGATCGTCCTATCCAGTAACAGCATAAGCATGTCTTTCGGTGTAAGCAAACCTGTATGACTGCTTCTCAGTATGAATTGCTTGAGCAAGTGAACGGATACGACGGCGAAGCGATCTTGGGAATGATCGTTACGTTCGATCGGTGTGAAGATATAATCAACTAGTTGTCCAAAGGCAAAAGATTCAATCCGTTTTACCTCATCCAGATTAGAAAGTACCGCTTTCTCCTCATCTGTAATTGCCGTTGCTTTCTTAACATACGGCATAAGATATTCGATAAACTTGTATTTGTAGAGGCTTTCATTGGTGCCAAACGTGTTAATATGAGCGAGTACGCGGGCAACGTTATAAAGCCGGTGCACATCATACTTTCCTTTTGCAGCCGAACACTCGTTATGCAGTTGCAAAATATCAAGCAACCACTTGTCCTGCAGCTCGGAGTACCTGAACATCTGAAAAAACTCATGTGAAATATCAAATATTCCATTTGAACTTTTCCGGTATCGATACGGTTCTATGGAGAAGAGTTTCCATCTCCTACGAATTGCTTTGTCAGAGTAGTCATACATCATGGATTGCGGGCCGAATATTTCTTCAAAAGCATACTGTGTGTCACTATTAAATCTATTGAAATAGAGGATGATGTTGCCCGACAGCTTTCTCTTCGTCCGGGAGCCGCCACTCATCTCTACTAGAACATCCGCTTCGAATGTCGTACCCTCCATACTGTCGAGATACAGCCCCAGTAATTCTTGCTCCAGGACTTGCTTTCTGACCCCTTTATTCTCAACGATGATATACGCAAAGAAATAGAAAATTGCAAAGATCAAGCTGAGAATCAGCACGACCAGATTGATGGCTCTAAGCTCCGCCACTGTAGTAAACATCAGGAATAGCGAGGCTACATTGACAATTGCAAATACGATCAGAAGATCATAGATGCGTATCCATTGAAATACTTTGTATCGTCTTATTAGAAATCTGCCGTAATCAATCCCGATTACGCTTTTGCTTTCTGCTAACGAAGTAAGACCTATTATCGTCATGTTGATCGCGATGATCGCCATAACCAGACTGTTGTCCGTCACTATCTTTTGCATGTCTAAAATGGATTTCATCCAGGAAAATACTGTTACTGCTCCATCATTCATTGCTCCTTCATCAGCCCCTCTTCTGTGGTCGACTTACATTACTCGATATTATTCGACTTGCTTGGACATTTTTCCTTTTCATCCTCTTTATAACAATGGTAAACAGCGACCCAAATGTCGCCTTTAAAGTGATAAGGCTCTCTGCGTTGTCAGCAACGGCAAGTTTGAAAGAGGCTGTCCCAAAAGACAACTCTGATGGAGGGAAATAGGATGCGCTATTTACGTCTCAATGAACAAAATTGGAATTGAAGGGGAACGAGGGTGCGTTATTTAGTTCAAATAAGCCAAATAGCCCGAAAATAAGATAAATAGCGCATCTACGTTCCGCTTGGAGTACATTTGAACCGTTATCCGGCGAAATAGCGCATCTACGTTCCCTTTGGGAACGATCTTGTGCACCATGTGTTCAAATATCGGAATTCACAATGGATATGAAGCTGTTCACTCATTAGTCACTAACCAAAAAGAAGCCGTCTCAAGAAGTCTACAAGGACCTTTGAGACAGCCTCTTTCATTGATCGTTGCGATTCGATAATTACATTCATGAATATCACATTAGGGATCGTTCAAGTGATTGCTGCGCTGGGGTTTGTCTACTCAGGGTGGTTGAAGGCATTTCGGTTTGAGAAAACCAAAACGTCTTGGGGATGGGTTAAAGGCGTTTCGGTTTATTTCTAATAATTAAGGACACCTTATATTTCAAGGTGTCCCATTTCCAACAACTATAAAGATTCCAATTTTCGAGAGAATTGAATTCTTTTGCAACATACAGTAGACTCTGAATTTCCGTTCAAAGTGGCGTTGCTTGCTTCAGTACTCTCCTTTGATGACAAAGAACGAACCTCGAATTGTCCCAGCAAGTTTGGATTTCTGCCTGGCAAATTTAAACTTCTTCGCTTCCAACTCACTAGGTACTTCCATCCCCTCAGATAGCTTAAAACCAACAGCCCGTTTCTTAGGGTCATTAACCGTATACAAGACGTTAACCGCTAGACCATCCTCATAAAAGACGAAGGTCCATTTAATATTTTCCACTTGAAGCTGCGACGTCTCTAGAGGCTTAGCCGCAAACTCAATATCACGTTCATTTTTCAGAATTCGATGTACGTATTCAATCGTTTCCTGGCTCTCGCTGGCTGGTACAACCGTAAATTCATGCTTATATTTGTTCATAAAGTAACGGCCTTCATTCGCACGCAGACCCGCAAGCGCCTCTGCTACTGGTGAAGATTCCAGACCAACCGTAGTCACATTTTTAAAATCAACGATATAGGACATTCTCATCTCTCCAATGATCTCGTTTATTTCCTAACAACTGGAACCCACATTTCCCCATATACGAAGCCGTCTCGCTGCCCCATCTCAACCGTTGCATTAGGTCCGCCAACATAGGCAAAATTCTGGGCTTCTGGTAAGGCTTGACCAAAGGCAATGCCGGTAAGCTTATTGCTCATCTCTTCGGCTGTATTCCCTTCACCTTTAACGACGAGGTATTGCCCCTTCGGGAATTGAATAACTCTGTGTTCTTCCGGTACCGATCCTTCTGTCATAACACCAGCATAATACATCATCTTGTGATTCACAGCTTCATTCACAGCAAAAATGTAGTCATTCGTGGCAATGGCCTTTAAAGCATCAAGCCTTCCATCCTGCTCCACTGCCTGCCAGAAGTTTTCTTTCTCCTTGTTTATACCGGCATAATCTGTGTAATCGCTCTTTAGCTCCGTTCCAATACCTAGTACGATAAAACTGTCTTTTTCCTCAAAAGTATACATTTCCATAACCAACACTCCTTTTTTTTTGAATCGATTCATTAATTTGTTTCTTCACTTGATATGTCTATTATAACTATAAATCATGTCAAAATGTGATACTGTTTATCGAGCCATGAATGGGCAGGCATTTATTTCACTACCCATTAAAGTTTGCGGCTTTTCGGACGCAGCGCCCAGGAGGCGATGCCAAGCGCGGCATAGAAAAGTGGAAGGATAATATGAAAGCCGTAATCGCCATAATCGTTAGCGAATACATGAGATAGGGCAGCACCGGTCATTAGAAAAAAGATACCGCTATAAGCCCATTCCTTCATCCGGGGGAAACCAGGCATTACGATCGCAATGACTCCAAGCAACTTCCAGCTTCCGAGAATGTTCGTAATGTATAACGGGAAACCAATATCGGTCACCAGATCGACATTCCCCCCATATCTCATCAGTTGCCCGATCCCACTTAATGCAATTGAGAATGCGAGTATTAGTGTGACAGTCCAATAAGCGAATATCCTGCCAATAGGACGATTTTCTACTTTCGCGATATTTTCATTACCTATCATCGTACTCATTATCATCCCTCCAATGATCTCATTTATTTCTTAACAATCGGAATCCACATTTCCCCAAACACGAAGCCGTCACGTTGCCCCATCTCAACCGTTGCATTGGGTCCGCCAACATAGGTGAAATCTTTGGCTTCCGGCAAAACTTGACCAAAGACAATGCCAGTAAGCATACTACTCAACTCATCAGACGTCTTCCCTTCGCCTTTAACGATGAGGTATTGTCCCTTGGGAAATTGAATTGCCCGATGTTCTCCCGGTACCGATCCTTCTGTCATGACGCCAGCATAATACATCCTCTTGTGATTTACCAATTCGTTCACGGCAAAAATGTAGTCATTCGTGGCAATGGCCTTTAAAGCGTCCAGCCTTCCATCTTGCTCCACTGCCTGCCAGAAGTTTTCCTTCTCCTTGTTCATCCCGGCATAATCCGTGTAATCACTCTTTAGTTCTGTTCCAACACCTATAACGATAAAGCTGTCTTTTTCCTCAAGGATATACGCTGCCATAATCAACACTCCTTTTTTGAATGGATCAAATGATTTGTTTTTTCACTTGATACGTTTATAATAACAATAAATCATGTCAAAATATGATACTGTTTAGAGGTCCCCATGAAAAAAGTAGAACGCATTAACGTCATCATGCGATACATCAACAACCGCGCCCACTTTACCATTTCTGAAATCATGCGCGAATTCAACATCTCTCGTTCGACGGCGATTAGAGATGTCAGAGAAATTGAGGCCATGGGAATGCCGCTTGTCGCCGAAGTCGGGAGGGACGGGGGGTATTTTGTCATGAACAACTCTGTCCTACCCACTGTCCGCTTTACCAATAATGAGACAAAGGCTCTTTTTATTGCCTTTATGGCCACAAGAAATCAACAACTCCCTTATCTCAAGAGTCGCCACTCTTTAGCGGAAAAATTACTCAGCCTCATCTCGCAAAACCAGCAAGATGATCTTGTTATGTTAAATCAAATTTTGCTATTCGAAGGAACTAACCCCCACAATCCCGATCTGCTTGATCTGTCAGACCTGCCCCACCCTATGTTAGAACAACTCATCCAAATACTTCTTATGGATAGCTATTTAGTAATTTCCGTCGAAGAGGGAAGGGAAATAAAGTCTTATCCCATTTACCTATTGCATCTATATCGTGAAAAAAGCTTATGGCAAATCGAAGGCTTTGACCTAGAGGAGGAAAAGCGGCGGATCATTCCTGTCGACAATCTCACCGATGTCAAACCATACCCTGAGAAAAAAAGAATAAGCAGGAAGAAGATTATCGAACAACTAAGCAAGCAGGAAGAAGCTATCAATCTAGTCCTTGAACTCGGTCCAAAGGCGATTGCCCAATTCAAAAAATATCATCCATTAAAAATGTCCATTTCCTATACAAATCCTTATCAAACTACAGCTCTTCTAAAAACTTTCATCAATGTTCATCATGCGGAGGAATTGACTGAAATAATAAGTTGGTTGCTTTTCCTAGGTGGAGATGTCAAGGCTAGGGAGGTGCCGAAAGAGGTTTTGGAGGGTTTGCAGGAGAGGGTAGATATTTTAGGGAACCGTTGAAAAGCCAGGATTTACGGAAGTGTTGTAGGAAGTTTTGTGTAATTCCGCACTCCCTCTTTCCGCAGCCGCTCAGTATGGTCACACTCTTAAACAGAAAGAGGACACCAGAATCTGTATCCTCTTTTATTACCAATTTAGCCGCCATTTATGAAACTACAACTGATCCTTCATGTACTCAATGGCTTCAGAAAGCTGAACATCGTTCTCTTTTACCTTCTTCACTTCAATATTCGGCGTTAGACCGATCCCATGAATATGATTTTTATTTCTCGTTAAATATTCCGCTGTCGTCAATTTGTAGTAGTTCCCTTGCTGGTCTTTGAACACTTGCTGCACGGTCCCCTTACCGAATGTACGTTCCCCAATGACTATGCCCGCTTCCGATTCCTAGTGCGGGATCGTCACTTCCTTATAACTCTCCCCGGCACTAAACGTCACGGTCCCCTCCTGCGGGTCCATAAACTTGCCGCTCGTCAGCGCCGTAGTCTGATTATGTGCGGAGCCAAACTGTGTTCGGTACGACACCGCAGTGGTTTCCGTCGCGGGGCTGTCCAATCTGATTTTAATGACGGCATCATCACCTTCACCGCTGCCTGCCGTATAACCATCCAGATACGCCAATGGAATATCCGCCGATGCATAAGCCGATGGTCCTATACTAATCGAACCCAGTAGTACTACCGATGCTAGAAATGCGCTGGCTACTCTCTTCAATGATAGACTCTCCTTTAAAAATCTAATAGCTTCTCATGTCGATTACTATCGAAATTTGTCTGTTAACTAATAGTTTATCTTCATTATCTCTTAAACTCAATCCTTTTTATCAATAATAAAAGACTAGTAATCCGGCCCTTGTTTTAACTCACAACGGCAAAAAAGCCCCACAGTTATAGTTGGGACTTTTCTCCTGAAACCAACTTATGGTGCGGTTCACCGTAATAGTCATGACGGCGCAATCTAAGGGCACCTCATCGGGGACGAGGTCCTAGTTTACTGTATCCTTATAGGCAAAACCCTTTCACGTTTGACGCCTCTTACGATGCTCTCATACTTGTCGGTCCGTGCTATGGCAACCGCCCTCATTTTCCGCATCGTGGTCCTATCAATTTTCCAGGTATGCCTGGATTGATCTGCTCGGCGAATGGCAGCAAAATGACGATGGCTCGTAGAGCGCACCACACCACCCTGCTTCCAAATATCCTGAAGAAATTTCATATCAGAGCCCGAACGCATTCTTTTGAATCTGACGCTTGGAAAAACGCTTCGCCTGAACACTAAGGTCGCCCCTGCTACGGAGTCCTTCCGCCCCTTCCTCAATAGGAGAAGCTGCTTCGTTCTGACCATATACATGTAGAATCGGTTTTTTCCGATTAGATCGGCTCCTGTGCTCTCCGCCATATGAATCGCTTCCGCCAAGTAGCCAGGTCCATAGTAGTCATCGTCATCGAATTTGGCGATGTACGTATAACGCCCTCTTTGGATTCCGAAGTTCAGACATTCTCCCAAGGATGCCTTCTCTGGAAGCTGCAAAACGGAAGCCCGTATTCCCAAACGCCTTGCATAGTCCCGGTACACGGAGGGATTCATGCTGTCGTGGTTCAAGACGATGATTAATTCCCGGCGTTCCAATGACTGATGACGGTAATTGCGAAAGAGATTCTTCATAAAGTCAGGCTTATTCGTCACCGAAATAACCGTAACGCCCACTTTTGGATGCAACAGCTTCTTAGCCTTCACTGCGCAGCCCCCTTCTTCCTTAGTTTGTACCTGAGATATATGTTATTCCCGCCATATAAGGAAGGTTCAGTTATACGGATACATGCGGATTTCCGGCATGAATAAAGTCGAACCCAAACGATCAGCAGGTAGGATCATATGATAAATAAATATATGATGGAAGAGGAGCGATGATGGAATGCCGAACCTTTTAACCCGGGGACAGACATACGCAAGAATCCGATATGCCATGGATCATAAACAACCGTTCTCCCTGGTTCGAATCGGAGATGGTGAGAATATATGTTTGGCTCAAAGCTCGGTTTGGTCCATTAAACAAGTGTTACAGGAGCCTTGGGCCGTTATGGCTAACCGCGGGGAGAAGGGAGTAACCCTTCCAAGCCTTGGACTGCGCAATCAGATGGTGACCGAGATGAAGAGAGCTACCGTTGTGGGCGTGTTGTCACCAAGTGATACCTTAATTCGGGCACCGCGGCGTCTAAAGCGTCCTCTGACCAATAAGGTGTTCGCCCACTTCCGACTTTCCCCTCTCTTAACGTGCAACGCCTGCATTAATAGATACGCCCCGCGGGACGAGGCATTCTGGAGAATGCTTAAGGGAAGACGAATTCTCATCATCAGCAAGCACGCTAATAACATGAAGAACATATTGGAAAAACGAGGATTGAACGTTGTCGGGGTCATCCCCTTTACTCATTACAAACAGATCGGTCAAACTCTCGATAAAGTCAAAATCATAAGACATTCATTCGACTTGGTCCTCATCTCTACTGGAGTGAATGCTGTCATTCTCGCTCCTAGAATCGCGAGGATGTTTAGAAAGGTCGCCCTCGATTTCGGCCAATGGCATAAAAACATATAAGGACCAGCCTAATTGGCCGGTCCCTTTTTATATCCATCCTTATGAAATACCTCCGCCTCCTAAGCGGACAACCCTTGCCTTTGCTATACCATCATAGCCGGCTGTCGCATTCCGCGTGTCGTATACAAGCTTCGCATGCTCAAGGAGCAGCGAAAGAGGAATACAGGAATGGTCCGTAGCCAAGATCACAGCATCCATTTCAGCCAAGAGCTCGAAGGTTATCTCCACGCTGTTCCATATCCCCCCATTCACCTTTACGTTTGGGATATAGGGATCATGATAGACGGCGTCAGCCCCCATGCTATGAAGAACTTGCAGAAGTTGAAGGGCCGAAGACTCCCGCGAGTCGGCAATATCTTTCTTGTAAGCTATCCCGTAGACCAGAATCCGAGCATGCTGCAGTGACTTCGTATCTAGAATCTTCTGAACTTGCCCGGCAATATATTGAGGCATTTTGTGATTGACGGATTGCGAGAGTTGAATGAATCCAGAACCCATACCATATTGTTGAAGTTTCCATTCTAAATAGATGGGATCCACTGGAATGCAGTGTCCTCCGATCCCTGGTCCGGGATAAAATCCGGAGAAACCAAATGGCTTTGTCTTGGCTGCTTCGATGACCTCCCAAATATCCAAATTCAGCTCATCACAAATAATAGCCAGCTCATTCACGAAGGAGATGTTAATCAATCGATAAGCGTTCTCCATAATCTTCGCCATTTCGGCTGATTCTACGGAGGAGACCGAATGAATCTTGGTAAATACACCCCTGTAGAGCTCCTCAACCTGCCTTAAACAGGTCGGAGTCATCCCGCTTACGACCTTCGGGATCATGTGACAAGGATAATCCTTGTTCCCGGGATCAATTCTCTCCGGGGAGTAGGCCAAATAAACGTCCTGCCCGACGGTAAGTCCAATTCGCTCTAAAATCGGGGCAACAACCTCCCTTGTCGTACCGGGATAGGTTGAGCTCTCCAGAACGATCAACTTCCCGTTGGGAACTAGCCGGCTGATCTCGGAAACGGCCTGTGTTAAGTAACTTAAATCCGGCGTCCCCCTATCACTGAGTGGAGTGGGCACACACACGATGAAGGCTTCCGCTTCCTCCATTTCTTGATATCGATCCGTCAGTACCAATCGCCCAGTCGATAGGGCCTCCATAATTTCTACATCCTCGATCTCCGTAATATAACTCTTGCCTGCTTTGAGCAAGGAGATCTTCCGGGCATCCAAATCATAGCCCACGATCCGGAAGTCCTTCCTCAATAGATGCAAAACCAGCGGAAGTCCAACGTACCCAAGCCCGATTACGGCTGCGGTTCGCACTCTTGGCTCCGTTTGACCCAAGTCCTGCCTGCTCGTCACTTCCCATCAATCCTTTCAATCTAGTCTACCAAACTAGTATATGAAATGGATCTTGATCGGCTTGGACGCTCTCCTATTAAACTAAAATTGTAACATCGCCCCTACAAAACATAATCTTTCTTAAAAATTTCGCCTCATTTGTGAAACGGATACAGATTCCACATAGAATAAAAGCGCCACCAAAAAGGCTAGCGCTCTATACTTTCAATAATAGGTAACCTTGTCTACTTCTATTAACCGGCACGTTATCATAATCCCCAAATCGCATCCCGTCAAGAGATAATGTGCGAATGAGCGACAGAGCGGGGGATCACCACTTATGCTTTCTAAATAGGAATGAATTTCCGAGTATGCAGGGTGATATCGCTTTTTCCAATTCATCCGGTGTCACGTAAAATATTCTTCAGAACGATGAGGAATAAGGAAAGGAGATCTGCATGAACAGCGTGGACAAAATCAGATTTTTGCTCTTTTACGGCGAAGCGCCCGAAGCAACTTGTTACGGGTATCTGGAGGTGAATCGGGATGGCAATATCATCGCGCTCTACAATAGTTGCGGCGAGGAAATCGACATGTTTGGCGGACATGAATTTGTCAGGGTACGGGCGCTTGGCAAATTCGATGATGAAGACCGCGATAATTTTTACTCCTTGTTAGAAAGTGATGGTGTAGGATAACCTGCACGACAGACAGGTGAAGATTCGGTGTTAAGACACTACGTGGAACGCAATGAATATTCTCTGTGGAGGTAGAAGATGCACAAACGGGTTCAAGAGGCAAGCGGAATGAAGAGAGTGGCGATGTTAGCGGCCCTGCTCCTCGGTGCATTTATTCCGTTTCTTAACGAAAAACCAGTTATATGCTGATGATCGGCATATTGGTGCCGGTGACCGCATTGCTATAGCAATGGTTCACGACTCGCCGGATGTTTATGTCGCGATGGCGTTATTTTTAGCAGGTACCTGCTTGTGTGCAGTATCCACTGCCAGGAAAAGAAATGTAAGTACCTCGAATTGTATGAAATAGACGATATTGACCGCGACATGTTTTCTGAACGCCTGAGCGTATTAAACAAGGAGCTGGATACTGAGTTAACCCGCAGATCGAAGCTAGAATTAGAGCTTCGAGATGATCAGGCTGATCCCGTACCCTATGAACTTGTGTGTTCCTTGATGTCGAACTTAGATGCCCTTCTACTGACAGCTTAGCAAAAGGGGCTCTTCCTTTGTCTGGAAAAGCCCTTTTTATAAAATATCGCCTTGAATTGGAACTATAAATGTTACACATATTTAAGTTGCCACTGGATTTTTTCGGCATCATAATTGGTAACATCTATAGGTGTCGTTATGTCACGTTCGTCCGTCACGCTTCCATTTTGATTCCAGTGAAAATAGTAGTTTGCGAAATGACCATTATATGACTTTTTACTCAAGTGTTGCTGTATTTCATTAGTATTAAAAATGAGTCCTTTATAGGAATCCCCGTTTTCAACTAAGTATATATGATAATCAAATTGAGTAATATGCCGGTCATCTTCCTTATGCCACGAGCAGCATTGTTTTTGTGGATTGTAGCTTGCATCATGATAGTCTCTAGATAAACCTACCTTTACTTTTACAATTCGTTTATCTGCCAGTTCTACTTCCATAGTGCTGTAACGTACTTTAACAACTCTTGATCCTTTATTGTTCTTCACAATATTGCTCATTACGTAACCTACTGCTTTCTTTCTGTTCATACGCTTCTTCGTATTAGAATCGTCCATGTCTTTTGACAAAAGCTGATCCTCCTCCTCATTTTTATGGTTAAATTCTTCGCTATCGTCATCTTCGGTATTCTTCGATAGTCGTAAATCCTCTAATGTATTGTAAACGCGACTAGCATCTTCAAAAGATACCTCTGTGATAAAAAGCGTTGATGATACATCGTCTGTAGCTAAGAGTGTTCGAGCTACCAATTTATCCATCTGTGAAGCACTTTCATTTTTGGCATTCCAGTCCTTGTATACACTCGCCAACTTCATTATTTGCATTGCCCTATCTCCCTTCAGGCTTTTAAGATGGGTTTCTTTTATTATTGTCATCATACACCACATAAGTTAAATAAGCAACATAAGAATTTAATTTTGTTTAATAATCCTATTTTGCTTATTTGCTAATTTGGATTTAACTAAAACAAAACGCCCTGTCTACTGATTCTCCAAAATCAGCAAACTAAGGCGCAAGCTTGGATAATTTTATTCTCAGTCCATGGGTATACCGCTTATAGTGTCCACGCCATGTTGGGAGCGACACTATAATTTCGCCGTTACTTGTGATACGGTTCCCCCCGATTTATCCGCATCGCGCGATAAATCTGCTCCACCAGCACCAGCCGCATCAGCTGGTGCGGCAACGTCATGCGGCCGAAACTCAGCCGCATGTCCGCAAGGCGCAGCAGCTCGCTCGACAGCCCGAGCGAGCCGCCTATAACGAAAGCCACCTGGCTCCGCCCATAGGTGGCCAACTTATCGAGCGAGCTCGCCAGCTGCTCGCTCGTCCACATCTCTCCGTCGATGGCCAGCGCCACGACGTAAACATCCTGGCGCAGCGCTGCCAGCAGCCGCGCGCCTTCACGATCCTTCACCTGCTGCTCCTCAGCAGGGCTCATGTTCTCAGGTGCCTTCTCATCGGGCACCTCAATCATCTGCATCTTGGCATACGGGCCAAGACGCTTCACGTACTCCGCGATCCCGTCCACGAGATAGCGCTCTTTTAACTTCCCAACACTCAATATCTGTATCTGCATAATGACCCCAATCCTTTTCTTTGATCTTTTTATCTTTTCCTTTATTCCAATTTCAAAAGAAAAAGAGGCCCCCAGGCCTCTCTAAACGATTAGAAAACGTGATAATGACTGGCAATGCTCGCAGTGCTCAGGCGGTGCCCAGTGGGCGAAGTGGGTTTTCTGCAAATCCACAACATCTGGAGCTTCCTCATATTCATCAACAAATTCATCTATGGCTATTTCCACATGATCTTTACAAACGACATGCATATTAGTACCCTCTCATTCGCAGGCGGTTCTGTAGATTTCTATTCTTTCTCTTTACGCTACCCTACTACTAGACTACTTATCCGTCGCCTCAACCAACGTCAATACCGTCGTCAGCTTCTTCCCGCCTCGATAGTACACCACATTGATTTTATCGCCGATTTTCTTCTCATTATATAGGTATTTCCTTAATCCAATCGTGCTTTCGATCTTGCGATCATCCAACTGAACGATCACATCCTGCGGCTTCAGTCCCGCTTCCTTCGCAGGGCCAGAGACGTCAAAGACGATAACTCCAGTTTTGACATCGGCAGGCAGCTTTAATACATCCGTTCCTTTAAAAGCTTGCAACTCCTGCGTCGACACACCAATTAACGGTCGTTTCACCTTGTGGTCCTTGATGAGACTATCAATAATCGGCGTCACACTATTAATGGGAATCGCAAAACCTAAACCTTCAACCCCTGTGTCCGAAATCTTCATCGAATTGATGCCGATCACTTTGCCCTCGATATTGACCAGCGGTCCACCGCTGTTCCCTTGGTTAATCGCGGCATCCGTTTGGATGACGTCCATTTCCCAATCATAATCCGTGCCTTCACGTGAAAGCGAGACAGGTATTGTACGTTTGGGTGAAGAAACGATGCCTTGCGTCACAGTTGGTGAGAAGCCAAGGCCTAGCGGATTGCCCACGGCAATGGCCATCTCGCCCGCTCTTAGCTTGTCGGAATCGCCAAACTCAGCAAGTACTTTCACATCTTTGCCATCCGCTTCAAGTACAGCCAAATCGGTAATGCGATCGCGGCCAACCAACGTAGCTTTGCGATGCTCGCCTTCGAAGTTCACGATTTCGAACTGGTTCCCATTCTCCACAACATGACTATTCGTCACAATACGAACTTTATCTCCGCTGCGTGCAAACATGACACCTGATCCGATACCAATGCCCGCTTCTTGCCCCGTATCATCCTTCTTCGAAGAGATAACACTGACCACGGCTGGTTTTATTCTTTCCGTCGCGGCAACAACCGAATCATTACTATTCATCGGATGTACATCCGCTTTGGCCACTACAGGAATCGCAAGTGCTTTCTCTGACGAGTTACTTCCTCCAATAGCGTGAACGATTCCTACCACGATGAGCATGCCGATCGCCCCAATGAATCCTGCGATGAGGGCTACATACCGTTTTCGACCAGCGAAGCTTGTGAAACTCGTGAAATTTCCTGTCCCTTTGGGACGCCAGACTGGTTCGCGCCTTCTGGACCTTTTGGTCGAATAAAAATCATCATCAAACAAACTCATTTCAGGTCCCTCCTCGCTGACGGGGTCAACGCTACACTTGCCTTGCTTTATTTCAATCCATGGATGGGTTCTCGAACTCATCGACTTGTGATTGGTTTTTTGCAAAATATAGGAATGTTTCGCTCGCTTCTTGCCTACAATAATAGTAAACCAAATCTCTCGCCGAATTACTAGAGTGTTCAAAAACTTTAATAGACCTTATTTAAAGGAGAATGCCACTATGAACCGGATTCCATCCCATTTTGATGAAATTAATATGATCGGTAAGCTTGCTGACCTTAAGGAAAGCCACTATCACCAGTCGCTTGTCCTCTCATCTCTCATTCAGGTCTTGATTGATAAAGGCCTTATCACCGCGCAGGAAATCCATCTCAAGTCACAAGAACTAGATAGCGCACTTACTCCGAATCCAATACATCCCATTTCGTAGAACGGTCAAAATACGTATCCATCAGCCGCAGTTGTTTCGCCTCAGGCGCTCGCTCTTGTACTATGTTATTCACGGTTAGCCTGGCCAAATCCATTAAGTTATGATCACGGCTAAGGTGCGCCATATAGACAGATTTCGTCTTATTCGTCATGATATCACAGAG
The DNA here is from genome assembly GCF_001428105.1 of Paenibacillus sp. Soil766. Taxonomy (GTDB): domain Bacteria; phylum Bacillota; class Bacilli; order Paenibacillales; family NBRC-103111; genus Paenibacillus_E. Next base: position 109,050 of record NZ_LMSJ01000025.1, read on the forward strand.
CGCTTCCCCTGCGGCTTCGTTGGATAAATGTCCCTTGTCTCCAAGAATACGGCGCTTAATGCTCCATGGGTAATGCCCCACGCGCAGCATGTCCACATCATGATTGGTCTCCAAGACCAGAGCATCCGAATCCGCAATCTTTTCCTTCACCTTTTCGCTCATATATCCGAGATCCGTTACGACACTTAATTTCTGTTCGCCTTCATAAAAAACGTAACCCACCGGCTCCGCCGCATCATGCGAAATCCCGAAGGATTCCACTTTCATTGAACCGAACTCCTCGACGCCGCCTGTATCCATCACTCGCTTATTGCCTTCGGCGATCACACCGATTTGACGATCTAGCTCGACCCACGTCTTCTCATTGGCATAGATCGGCACATCATATTTCCGAGCGAATGCACCGAGTCCCTTAATATGATCAGAATGCTCGTGTGTGACGAGAATGCCGTCAATACTACTCGCGGCAAGCTCGCGCTCCTTCATTAACAGCTCCATCTTCTTTGCACTGAAGCCTACGTCAATCAGCAGCTTTACCTCACCGTTATCGACAACCGTTGCATTCCCCGTTGAACCACTTGATAACACCGTAAATCGAATTCCCATCTTCCCTACTCCTCTATGCCTACCTGTGTACCAGTTGGTTATTCCCTACTCCTGTTACTTCTTTGGCGTGTTCTTTGCACCTGGGGCTGGAGAAGCATTGGATGCCTCTCCGTAACCTTTCGGGCCGAACGGGTTAAGGGCAGCCCCCTTCTCCACCGCGCCATTGAAGGCTTGTAAATAATAAATATCTCCATTATCAATCGTTACCCGCCAGTGCGGATACATGGGCTGTGTTTGCGAGTTATACGGTTGTCCGTGATACCCTAACCGAACCTCGGTAATAATGGAACCATCGCTTAAATAATTGTCCACTAAGCTGCGGACCGCTAATTGGGCTGAAATCATCTTCTGCTCCGTCTGTTCTACCTCTGATTCTACTTCAACGAAAGCTTGTCGGTAACTGGTAATTTCTCCATTCATCTCATTCAGCTCGACCATCACATCAAATAGTGGAATCTTGCCATACAATTGCGAGAATACGAAGATTCCGTCTCGACTAATCGCTGAGTCCAGCTGATACATGGTGAAGTTTGGAATCTCTGAAAGCGTCTGAACTTCCTTGCTAGCGCCTTTACCGAGCAGCGCACTCATGTAAATTGGGGTTTTGAGCGTTTTCTCCTCGCCTGGCTTGATACTATCATCATATTTCACCGTGATGACCTTCAACTTAGGCATATCCGTTGGAAGCTCGTCTGTAAGCCGAATATTTTTATTGCGGAGCGCACGGTTCAAATCCTCCACAGTACTCGATGGATCCAAGGATATGCCTATCTGATTGGAACGATTGGTGGACCACAGTTGGAAGCCGAGAATCATATTCAACAGTAGAAATGAAGCGATCAATATCGTCTTGGCCCTACTCCAATTCATAATCTCACCAACCCTTCCCTGTCAGCCTGTCTATTCAATGAAATCATACGTGCCATCACGCAGCTCGATTGCCCATGTACTGGTTAATGTTACTGTCTTATCCGAAATCACCGGACGATACGCTGGAAATATAGAAATGATGCTGGATCGACGCTGGTAGTATTGTAATCGTTGCTCGATCAAATCTACTGACATCAACTCATTCTCTTTGCGTTGCCCAGACTTCAGATCAGGAATCACCATCGAGCGCTCGAATCCTGAGATTACACCTTTCTGCACTTGCATATTCATCGTGCCAAAGCCTTCTGACTGTGCGGTTACAATCGGAAGTGATTCATAGTACTGGCGGAATATGAAGGTCTGGTTGTCCAACTGTTTCTCCGGAGTGCGGGCTACCATATATCTGCCATCCCAACCAATATGCTGATTGATAAATTTGATGCCTGCCATCAAATCTTCCAACACCTCGGTTTTACTAGTTGCAGGTGCTACCGGATCGAAATACGTCACCCACCGTTGGTCTCGATTCAATTGGAAGCCACGCTTACTATCGGTGTAGATTTCGGAGCCATCCCGTTCTTTCAGATAGCGAGTAATGCCAGGGTCAACGAACAAGCTTTGCTTCAATTGATCTGCCGTAAGCTGTGTATACGTGAACGTATAGCTAGGTAGATGCAGCGTTTTCAATGGCAGGTAATAATCACCGCTATTCATAGCTTTGAATAAATTGCTCGGCTCGCCATAGGCCACGAAATTCTCAACGTCCTTACTCGTGAAGTCCGCCCCAATAACTTCATAACCAACACCTGGCGAATCTGTGAAAAAGAATGCACGAACCTCATCATTCGTCCCTTTGGAGTAGATCCAAATCTTCGTGATTTTATCATTCTCAACGGGAACTTCTCCTTCGATTCGGAATAACTGCTGCAGAATGGAGAACGGAATGCCTTCCCGGAATCGAATCTCCACACCAAGCTGTTTGGTCCGAACTTCTTCCCAGTTCACATTGACGAGATACATCGACGTCTTGCGGAAGCCTTTGAAGCTGCGCTGCTTAATATTATCCAGTAATCTGGTGTAGTAGTAATTGCTTGGGTATAGCACAGAATGCTGCTGATTTCCTAAGTGAATGATCAGTTGATCGGGAAATAGCATATCAGATAGCTCCGCTTGCTTACCGAGCGTCTCTGTCTGTACATAGTTACTTTGCCTAATCGGCTCGATCTTCGGAGGGCTGTATGAAGCTAAGATAAAGCTCTGATACAAGCTTGTTCCAATCAATAGAACGAGCAGGACTGATTTCAGGCTCTCTACCATACTTCACCCTCCTCTTCCTGCCTAATCGGCAACGTAAATACGACGCGCGTTCCTTGACCCAGCTCTGACTCTAATGCGATCGTCCCTCCATGCGCTTTCACTATTTCCCGGGCAATGGACAGACCTAGACCTGTGCCTCCCATATTGCGAGAGCGTGCTTTGTCAACGCGATAGAACCGATCGAATATCCGAGAAAGGTCCTTCTTCGGAATCCCCATCCCATTATCTTGCACGGATATTTCCAGCAATTCTTTATCAATCTTACGAGCTTCCAAGCGAATTGTACCTTCATCACCGGTATATTTAATCGCATTGGAGACCAAATTATCGAGTACCTGATCAATTTTATCGCGATCGAGCAGCAGACTCGTTACGCCATGTTCCACGTGTAACATAATTTGAATTTTTCGTTGCTGCAGCTGAAAAGAAAACCGGTCCGCGACCTCCTCCAGCATCTCGCTGACGAGCGTCGAGGACTTGCTCATCATCGACTGCTTCGAATCGAGTCGCGATAGATGCAAGAGATCCGTTACCAAGCGGATCATCCGCTCAGTTTCACTGCGTGTCACGCTAATGAAGCGTGAGGCGAGCTGCGGTTCCTCGATCGCTCCGTCATCGAGCGCCTCGAGGTAACTCTTGATCGTTGTCAGCGGCGTTCGCAGCTCATGGGAGACGTTCGCTACGAACTCTCGTCTAGCTTGCTCTAGCTTCTCCTGATCTGTTACATCCTGCAGCACCGCAATGATCCCGTTCTGACCCTCGCCACGGCGATGGATCGGCGTAAACGTTATACGAACCGACAATTGGTCATCCTCGTCGTCTGGCAGCTGAATATCCAGCAACGTCGTATTCACTTGCCCTGTCACTAATCCGCGGATTGTATCTATCGGAATCCCGATGACTTCTGATATATCTAACCCTAGCGTTGTTTCCTCTTCCACTTGCAGAATCTGCTTCGCTCGGCGATTCAACACGATGACATGTCCTCTATCATCTGTAGCGATAACGCCATCATTCATATTTGTTAGAATGGAAGCAAGCTTCTCCTTCTCTTCTTCATTGAGTGAGAGGGCCTCTTTCAGCCGATTCATCATAAAATTAAAGGTTTGTCCCAACTGACCGATCTCATCGGTCCCTTGAATCACGACTTGTTGATCGAAATTCCCCTCAGCTACAGCTGTGGCCTGCTTCGTAATCTCTTTAATAGGGTTCGTAATTGTGCTCGTCAAGAGAACACCTAATAACGCAGTCAACCCCAAGGCAATCAACGTCGCCGAAATGAGAATTCGGTTAATAGAACGAATCGTCTTATACACATCTTCCATGGAAGCGATGATGTAGACTGCCCCCAGAACACGAGCTCCACTGCCAACCGGCTTCGCAATAATGATCTTTCGATACCCATCCTCGTCCGTGAAGATCCGCTGATTATCCTTAATTCCTTGCAAGGCCCGGATAACTTCCGGTTGTGTATTTTTTTGCTTCAAGTGACTCGCAACTGACGTGGAGATCACGTTACCATTCGCATCTATGATTTGAATTTCCGCATTATTAATGGAAAAAAGATTGCTCACGAATTCATTTAAATCCGCGTAGGTTTTCTTACCTTCGGTCGCATTTTTGCTCTCCTGGTCCCCCGTCAAATACGATTCAACGAAGCCAGCTAGCAGCGTGACCTGACTATTGCGGGAGGCTAGGAAATCATTCTTAAAATATGTTTCTACCGTCTTATAGAAATACACCCCAATGAGCTGCATCGCGATGAGAATCAGCAGAACATAAATAATAATTAGCTTCGCTTGAATCGACTGAAAGAAGCGGATGCCCTTCATGCTTAGAAGCCTCCGGCTTTAGGACTGCGCATTAAGTAGCCGAGACCCCTGCGCGTCATAATATATTCCGGGCGGCTTGGATCCGTCTCCAGCTTCTCGCGCAGGCGGCGAATCGTCACATCGACGGTCCGTACATCGCCGAAATATTCAAACCCCCACACCGCTTGCAGCAGGTGCTCACGGGTCATCACTTTGCCTGAGTTTTTGGCCAAATATTGAATGAGCTCGAACTCCCGATGTGTCAGATCAAGGGGCGTTCCGTCCTTGTACACCATATACATGTCGTTATCGATAAAAAGCGCATGAATGCGCATCCCATTGCGCTGCGCTTCCGGCTCGTTCGGTGCCGTTTGCACCTTCGTCTGTCTGCGCAGATGCGCTTTCACACGGGCGAGCAACTCCCTGGTGCCGAATGGCTTCGTCACATAGTCGTCTGCGCCCATCTCCAAGCCCAGCACCTTGTCCAGCTCTGTATCCTTCGCTGTTAGCATTATAATCGGCGTATTGAGCTTAGAACGCACCTCTCGGCATACATCCATACCATCCTTCACAGGCAGCATGAGATCAAGCAGGATTAGATCTGGCTGTTCCGAGAACGCAAGCTCTACAGCGCTTCCGCCATCGTATGCACAGATGACCTGATAGCCCTCTTTCTCCAGGTTAAACTTCAAAATATCTGCAATTGGTTGTTCGTCATCCACCACGAGAATTTTCCCAAACATGCGACCACCGCCTACTATAAAGTAACTGACGCTGACACGCCTGATCGCGTGTAGCTGCCAGAGTTAGATCCATTCATCAGCCAGTTATTTCCTACATACTCTCCCTCATTTTAACATACATTTAACTAAAAAGAGACAAGGCCCCCGAGTTGTCCGGTTCGACCTTGCCTCTATTTTTTAACTAGCGATTCAAATATTTCAAAGGATTTTCCAAGCTGCCGCTGCTGTGAACTTCAAAATGCAAATGCACGCCAGTCGAGTCGCCTGTGCTCCCCATAATGCCAATCTTTTCGCCCTTCTCGACGATGGTGCCTGATTTCGTAGTAATTTGGCTTAAATGTCCATAAAGTGTTTCATATCCGTTTAAATGGTTAATTATTATATAATTGCCGTAATCTGACTTGTACCCTGTTTCGATGACTTTGCCATTATCTGCTGCCATAATATTTCTGTTACCTGTGATGTCGATGCCCTTATGTAACTTGCCCCAACGATAACCGAATGTACTTGAGATACTAGGCGAAATGACAGGCCATGCGAACTTCCCTGTACCTTCACCTTTGATGACTTTCGTCCCTTTTTTCACCTTGGCCGTGACGGGTTGATCAATAATTTCTTCATTCACGACTTGCTCTTCGGTCATGAGACCATCGACCTTCGTTACTTGAATCGTCACTTTCTTAAGCCCATTCTTTCCTGGCGAAATCGGTTGGACGACGCCTAAGCGCATCGAATCGTCTTTCACATACTCGGTATCGTATTGAATCTCTTGATTCTTAACGATTTTCTCCGTCGTTTTCACAGAAAGTGTTGGCTTCAGCACGGTAACATCTAATTGATTCCCGATTTTCAGCTTATCATCTTGAATCCCTGGATTATTATCATAAATAAATTGCTTCGTAATGCCTAATTTCTTTGCAATACACGAAACACAGTCACCTTCGACAACCGTGTACTTCGCTGGTGCAACATCACCCGTTTGTAACGTCTTCACGACATCCTCTGGGTTCGCTAACTCCGTTGGATCGATAGGAACTTCCTCTTTATCGACTTTTTGAATGAATTCCACCTTTTCAAGCTCGGATGGCGCTGTTGAAATATCCTCACCTAGACCGGTAGATAAGGCAGCTACTTTTTCGTTATTTTTCCCTTTAGGTGTAAATGGTTCGCTGACTTGAGTTAGAATCTGATCGGCAGTTGCCTGATCCTTCACAATCGCTATCGTCTTGCCATCCACTTTCAGTGCCACACCCACGGGTTGCGGTATGAGCAATTGATCCAAGGAGGAAATAACAGCAGAATCGTCCGTTTTCATATTGTAAGCCCTTTCAGACGTGTAGGTGATTCCGTCTGTTTTGAGCACAACATGAACGTCTGGAAAATTCTTCTGAACATCTAACGGTTTGTTCTTCTTATATTCATCAATTATCTTATTATCGCTTACGATACCTACTTCTTGATTGTTAAGCATCACATGATACACGTCATCCATGCCCGCTTCAACATACTGATGTCCGGTGAACGTAATCACACCCGTAAGTGCAATGACACCTACACCTAGTGCAAGAGTCCATTTATGTCGTTTGATTACCGTTAGTGTCGTGGATGTCGTTACATCAACTGGCTGAACTTCCTCTAGCTGCTTGTCTGATAATGATTCATTTCCGGTCAAGCTTTCTCGCTTAGGCGTGAATCTCTTAACGAGATCCATGACGAAACGCATTCCCCTGAAACCTGTCATGATCTTCTCCCTTTGAACGGTTCTGTATCCCTAGAGCAAATACTCGTAGATACATAAATAAACCTTGATTAGACATAATATCCATTATGCTATCTTTCTTTTGTTAAATTTAACACACTTTCTGTGCCTATTTCAACAAAATACTCGATCACCATGTGATAGATTCGTGTCCACCACCAAAAGAAGTCGCTAAAAGTCTATTTTTTTGTTCGAAATCCCAGCTAATTTACCTGCAAGTTATGAGAAATGACGAAAAGGCATGAAACTTAGTAGGGAAGCTACGGAAGAGATCCATGGGTCAGCAACTCCCCTTTAACCTAATACTTGTTTAAAATGTCTGTTAACTGCGCTAGCTCTTTGTCGCTCAAATATTTCTTAAGTGTCGCGTTTACTTCATCAAGTTCTTGCGTCGTAATCCCATCTTCCAGAATTCCGGAGAGTGTCTGCACCTCTGTCTGTGGCAGCTTAGCGACAACAAGTGAAAATATTTTCATTTTATCATCGCTCGAGAGGGCTTCTTTCTTTTTCGCAAAATCCTCCGTCGACATGACAAGCTCCTTCTTCTCGCTCTCCTCCGTTCGAGCGCTTCCCATCACGGCTATCGCATCGTCTTGATTCGCAGTCGATGTGTCTACACCGCTTGACGAACTAATTCCGCCTACAGGTTGTTGATCATTCGGATTTGGACTTGAACTCGGGCTTGGAAACGCCCCTGACGGGTTCTGATTAGGAGTTGGCGAAGGCTTCGTCGTTGGGGTTTCTTCTGATGCTGTCTTCTTCCCCCCGTCTTTCCCCTTAACTATATTCAGCTCTCCCGCCAATCTTGACGCAAATTCACTAAATTGAATCTTTTTACCCATCGCTGGTAGCTGATATTGTCGAAATATATCCTCCACGTACATGTTCACCACATACCATGTTGTAAACATCGTAATTGATGTAATAAGGACGGTACTTATGACGATTTTACTTAACCAAATTAATAGTTTCATTGGATTGGTATCACTCCTAACATGACTCCCGCCTAGACAGGCTTCTATATGCTTCTCCTCCCAGTATGGACGAAAACCATGCCATTATATCCCTGTAGGCAAAAGAAAAATCCCCTAAGCTGCGAAAGCAGTCTAGAGGATTGTTTAAAATATAGTTAGTATATGTTTCACATCATACAACGGCTATATTTCTCCATAAACGGCTACGCCGTCCTAGGAGGACGGCGTAGCCGTTTATTTTGGGTTATCTATGATTATGCGTAGATAGGACGAACCAAATTCGTTTGCTCACGGTTACGGCCTACGGAGAAGATTGCAATTGGGATGCCTGTAAGCTGAGATACGCGCTCCACATAGTGTCTTGCGTTCTCTGGCAAGTCGCTCAATGTACGAGCTTCTGACACGTCTTCTGTCCAACCTGGAAGCTCTTCGTATACTGCTTCACACTCGGAGATAGCTTTCAAGCTCGCTGGGTAGTGCTCAATCAACTCGCCGCGGTACATGTAGCCTGTGCAAATTTTGACTGTTTCTAGACCAGTTAGAACGTCGATAGAGTTCAAGGACAAGCCCGTGATGCCGCTCACACGTCTTGCATGACGTACAACTACACTGTCGAACCAGCCAACACGACGTGGACGACCCGTTACTGTACCGTATTCGAAGCCTTTTTCACGAATCCAAGCGCCGATTTCATTGTCCAATTCCGTTGGGAATGGACCGTCGCCGACACGTGTCGTATAAGCTTTAGCCACACCGATAATGTTGTGGATCTTCGTCGGGCCTACACCTGAACCGATACACACACCGCCAGCTGTTGGGTTCGAAGAAGTTACATACGGGTATGTCCCTTGATCGATATCCAACATAACGCCTTGCGCGCCTTCGAACAATACTCTACGACCTTGGTCAATGTATTCGTTCAAGATTACGGAAGTATCTTTGACATATGGACGAATCACTTCTGCGTACTCGAGGTACTCTTTAAGGATTGGCTCCACATCAAGACCTGTCGAACCGTAGACTTGCTCGATCAATACGTTTTTCTCAGCAACGATTCGACGAAGCTTCAATTCGAACTCTTCTGCATCCATCAAATCCGCGATACGAATACCGTTACGAGCAGCTTTATCCATGTAAGCAGGGCCGATTCCTTTGCGTGTCGTACCGATTTTGCTATCGCCTTTACGATCCTCTTCCAGACCGTCAAGTACCAAGTGATACGGCATAATGACATGCGCGCGGTCACTGATGTTCAAATTCGTAGTTGTAAAACCATTATCATGAATGTAATTAATTTCTTCAATGAGTGCAGCCGGATTAATAACCATCCCATTCCCGATTACACAAGCTTTATCTTTGTAAAAAATACCGGAAGGAATCATCGTCAGCTTATACTTCTTCCCGCTGATAATGATCGTGTGGCCTGCATTGTTACCACCTTGATAACGAGCAACAACCTCAGCAGATTCCGCTAAGAAATCCGTAATTTTACCTTTTCCTTCATCTCCCCATTGCGTACCGACAACAACAACCGTTGACATATGCACTTACCTCCGTACGGTGACTAGTCACCCATAATGAGCCGTTATGGCTGTAAGACCACAGAGAAAAGTTGGACTTCATTAAAGCGCTAAAGCGTTCAGCGTCCATTGCACTTTCCCTCTGGCGATTCTGGTGATGCAACTACCTCTATTCACTGCTACACGCGGCAACAGATAAGAGAGCTAACTCTCACTTACTCACCGCAAAGGAAGATCTGGTCTCTTTCGGCAGTGATCTGCAGGAAGGAAACCCACCCTTCGGCATGAAAAAACGACCTTATTTCGAGTTACCTGCTTCGAGCCGGCTTGTCGATCAAGGTTTTTTCACCGTCTTTAGTTTAGCAGTCCCCCATGCCAAAGTCAATGAAAAACGAACGATTATAGGGGTGTCTGTATAATTGTTCGGAAATAACGCAAACTATTTCGTTGCTGCTGCTAAAAGAAAGAAAACCTCTCGCTTTGCCCACTCCATATGGCTTCTGTTCCCCATAAGATTCCTCTTAAGGGCATTTATTATGTCTGTTTGATGGAAAAATGCCGGAATGCCACTCAATTACCGACAACATTGCGGCTCACCCCTCGACAAACAAAAAGCAGCCGTCAATATGAAGTGACCCCTTAAAGTTAGACATATATATTAAGCAACCTGTTGGGCATGGGCTCGGTATTGTACTGGGCTCATGCCTTTTAATTTTGACTTTATCCGTTTGTAATTGTAGA
>NZ_LMSJ01000026.1 GCF_001428105.1 Paenibacillus sp. Soil766
ATGAATAGCTTTATTCTTTAATTCTAAATTGAATTTTGACACAAAAAAACTGCACCTCCAATCGTTAGATGGTGTCTAACAATTGGGGTGCAGTTCATACCTTGGGGACTGCTTTTATTCATTCAAAGCATCCTCTAATTCCCATGTATCACCGATGGCACTCACCTTGTAGCAAGAACCCTCTAACGAAATGCAAGCTTCCAACCCAAGCTGCGGAAAGGTCAGCAACCAGCTCTCCTCATTGTTCTCATACTTAATAGGAAGCACGTCATGCAGGTGCCGGATGAAGTCGAAGACATTCGTGTCATCGACTGCCCCCCGTGTGAAATCAATCCAATGACCTGTGACCTTTCTATCGTTCACCGCGGTGAGAAGATCAATAAGCCAAGAAGGAGCAGCTCCTGCTGCATCAAGCTCGTTCTCCGAAATGTGCTCTGCCAAGGCTTGCTTATTAATCGTCTGTGACCCGCCGGCAGTCAATGCTATAGCCAGCTCGTCCAAGAGCTGGCTCAATCGCGCTGAAAACTCCATGCCCTCATCCTCCTAGCTTACTGGAAACATCGTATTGATTTTCAATTTGCCATTGTCTGGCTGAATATCTAATTGAACCTGATCGCAAGTGACCTCTGTGCCATCGCGGAGATAACCGACCCCTGCACCTGGCACGCTGATTACCGTACCCATGCCGACGAGTTTCTGCTTCGGTGCATTCTTGGACACCAAAGTACTGTAAGCACTGGTGAAGGCCGCCTTATGCTTATCATCCGAAACGAATTTCGAGGCGGCTTTGCCCGTTGGCACTTTACTCACCCGACCTGAAGGCGCGGTACCGCTTTTCAATCGTTCGCGTTGTTGTTCTTCCGTCGTATGTGCCCCGTGATCGGCATAAGAATGTCCGCCGCCAGAATCATACGTACTTGGATCATTTGCATCCAGTCCGTCGTACAGGGTGGCAGCTACCTTTTGGATCGTATCCGACGAGGGTGATGTCTCACTACTTACTAAACTATCGTTGTCCGATCTCTTCATTTGCATACGTTCGTCGCCTAGATCAGATGCTTTCGCTCCCATACGATCGGCTTCGGACTCTAATCCATGATCATCATTAATGCCGACGCCACCAGCTTGCTGCGTAGGTGCTACTCTGCCTTGACGCTGCTGGACGACATGCCAAGCCTCATGCGGCAAATGCTGCTCTTGACCAGGTCCTACATGGATGTCATTCCCCTGCGCATAAGCTAAGGCCTGCAACTGAGCAGGTTTATCGGAATTGTAATGCACCTTAACGGAATCCATGGACAGGCCGGACAGATTTTCAACACCTGATTTTAAATGATCGGGCATGCCCGTGTTATTCTTTTTGGTCTGAATAGGTTTCTCGGATGGTGTTGGTGTTGGAGATTGGGATCTAAATAATTGAGCGACGGCGCGATTTCCGATGGTTCTCTGTAGTTGAGCGATATGTGAAGTGGAAAAAGGGGACATGCGATCCGCTGTTCCATTCTGTTTAGCTGAGCTGATAGAGCCAGTCTGCTTATCGTGTTGTTCTGACGATTGGTTATTTCTCACATGTGATTGATAACTCATGTATACAATTCACCGCCCTAAGTAAATGACCTAACTTTCAACAAATTTCCTGTAGTTTCTTTATATTCTAAGGTAAAAGTTACCATTGGACAACAGTGCTAAAGTTGTGTTTATTCCTTGCGATCCACATCAGGATCGGATCTGCGTGCCAGCTTGCGGATATTGAAGTGAATCAGTTCGAAACGACTGTAATCCCTCATGTAGTTCTCGGGCTTCTTCTGTTAGACGCCTCGAGGATACCGTAACCTCATCAAAAGAAGAAAGCTGCTGCTGGCCCATTGCAGAAACCTGTTCCACTTCGAAACTAATTTGCTCGGATCGAGCTCTGACCCCAGCCATTTCCTCACCTAGTTGCTTTATGTTGGCGTCGGCGTCATGAATTTGGATAGAGATGGCACCAAGCTCATTATGAATGTCCATATTCACATTGTGAATGGCTGTGAATGTCATCTTTGCCTGCTGTGCACTCTTATTTCCACGTTCCAGATCTTCCAGTCCCTGCTTCATCTGCAAGCGAATAAACTCAATCCGATCCTGTACTTTGCCTGTCTGCTGCTCCGATTCCTGTGCAAGCTCTTTTGATCTTTGAGCCAGTTCTTTCACCTTCTGAGCGACAACTGCAAAACCTCGACCTGCCTCACCGGACCGGGCTGCTTCAATACTGGCGTTGATAGACAATATATTCGTTTGGGCGGCAATCTCTCGCAGTTGTTTCATCGTACTGTTCAGTTGCTTAAATAAGGTATGCAAGCTGTCCGTATCATGATCTACCTTCTTCATACCTCCAGCGATCTGACCGTATTGATCCATGAATACAGCAATATGATCATCCCCTTTACGAGCGAGTTCTAAGGAATGCTCAGCATGATCGTAGATAATCTCCTGCTTACCGCGAATATCGTGAAAAGCTCGCATGACTTTGTCCACTTCGGTTGCTGCCGTTTCAATCGATTTGGTTTGATATTGTGCGGCCTCTGTAATGGATAATGCCCCCTCTGCAATCTCTGAGCTGGCATCTCGATTCTCCTCCATCGCACGATTAATGTTATTGGAAGAAGTCTGTACTTTCGCATTCATATGCCGGACGGTACCGATCAACGCTAATAAATTTTCAGTCATTCGGTTAAATGAATTGCACAGGTCTCCGATCTCATCACGACTGGAGACAAGGAGACGAGAACCATTCAAATTACCGAGTGCGATAGCGGAAGCGCGCCTGCTGAGTTGTTCAATTGGACGTACGACAATTCCATTAAGCGCCATGATCAGTCCAATGGATACAACTAAAACGAGAACATACATAGCTAAGCTCCATAGTACATCACGCGAGAATTGGTGCGAAATCTTCGTTTGCAACTGACTGCTGGCAATCAGCTTCAAGCGAATCAGCTCTTCTACCTCGTCCTGTACGATCTGTGTCGTATCCATAATGATGTCAAACACAACCTGTTTATCCTCTACTTTGACAGCTTTGTCGAGACTTTGAACCTTATCCCGGAGTGAACTCATTGTATTGGCAACGACATGAATCTGCTCCGCTACGTTGGGATCCTGTTCTCTGCTTCTTAATGTGAGAATACCCTTATCCATCGTATCCAGCAGCTCAAATTGTTTGCCCTGCTTAAATGTTTTTTTGGCATAAAGGATATCTCTCATTTCGGAATCCAGCTCATTTTTCAATTGTCCGTTAATGGCATTCGCTGCGGCAACATCCATGAGCAAGCTGTTATATTGACGAATATAGCCGGAGAACTGCTTGTATTGAAAGAAACTTGCGACCGCTGTCAATAAAATGATGATGATAAACGAAACGACCAGCTGCTTCCGAATCGAAAGATGCTTCCAATTACTCATTAGATACACTCCTCAAGCTGTGGGATGCTTATTAGTAGTAGAGTAGCATCTATAGTTTCGAGCGTCTTTACGATAATCGGCAATACTATGTGTTTTTTCGGCAAAATCAGACAACGATCTTCTAGAGGGAGAGCACTATTGTAGATATCTCAGATTTTTCGAAGCTGAGCAAATACTTCTAGGAGCGCCGCTCCTTTAATGAAATAGGTAGGATAGAGAACCCCTTGTGAAAGGGGTTTTTCTGTTTCTAATAGGATAGTCCAATCCTACGAAATGTCCCTGAAATCTACCATCGAACTAACTCATATAAATAGTTTTTAAAATAGTCCTAAAGAAGCAGGAATCTATCAAGGGATGTCGAAAATTCTAAGATGTTTTCACACTTAAATCACACTTTTTTTACAATTCGTTCACAATTACGTTTGCAGATATGGAGTTGTTAGCAGCATGTATCCATTCCATAGAATTAATCAAATTTATCAGCGATACAAGGATTACGAATGGCTATATATCCTCCCCCTTGTCGTGCTTTCACTAAAGAAGAAATTAGAGTACTACTTCTTCATCTTGAATTCGGAGAAGGGACTTCCGAAATCGGAAGATTCGCAGTGGTATCTGAATTACGCCCACTCCTTGTTAACAGATTTCAAGCTTGGCTTACATATGAATGACCTTCTTTATATGGGCTATAATCTCATTCTCGCCATATTAATAGGTGTGTTTAAGGAAGAACATATTGTTGTTTTTATTCAGGCTGTTACAACGGCATCGTGTGTAATTCTGGTGTACCTCATCACGCTTCGCTTATTTAACCGGATTACCGCTATTGTAGCTTCGTATTTCTATGCAACTTCCTGGCATATAACGGTGTGGTCGATGTACATTCTTTCAGATAGTTTATTTATGAATCTAGTCCTGTTGAATGTGTTTCTTCTTCTGAAAACGCTTGAGAATAACAATAAAGTCATGGGTTCGTTATTCCTCGTTTCTTCGCTTCTCATGCTGGTATTCCGCCCAACGGGTGTTCTGACGCTTGTATTTATTTTCATCTACATAGCACTGAATGTTAAACGAGAACAACCGATCAATTTCCTCAAGAGGCATAGATATAAGTTTGTATGCGCTTTACTACTTGTTTTCACAGCGGTTGGTTTTCTTGTATGGGCCGACAAATTCAATCCACTTCTGACATCTCTACAATATAATGCGAAGTTAGTTTTATACAATATTTATGCCAAAGGTTGGATTTATGACAACCCCTCAGGTCATGACTATTTTTATCATCCCGATTATCGCATTGATATTTTCGGCAGCTTGATCCTAAGCTTTCTTATTCATAATTGGGATCATGTGCTGTTGTTATATGGCAGAAGAGCTCTCGCTTTTATCGGCTGGTGGGTATGGAAGACAGATATACGGAGTGTGGCAGGGGTTATTAAATTATGCAGGGATGTCATCCCGTCACTTCTATTTCTACTCGGAACTTATGCTGCCATCAAGAACAACCTATTTAGGAAAACATCGATTGTTTGGTTAGTTATTGTATCGATATTCATATTTTGTATGGTGTTATTCATGGATAGTATGTATCGATATAAGCTGCCTGCACTACCCTTTATTTGTATCGTCTGCGGGTATGGTGTCGAAAGATTGATCCGCATATTCCTAATCGTTATTAACAAATATGGGGGGAAGTTGCTTCAATGGAACAGAAACAAGCACTCATCGTAATCCCTGCTTATAATGAGCAGAATAATATCCTAAAAGTGATCAGGGATGTGCGTGAGAATCTTCCTAGCTACGATATTGTAGTGATTAATGATTGCTCCAAGGACAATACGTCTGCGATAGCCAAGCAAGCAGGAGACGGCGTCAAAGTGGTGGACCTCTCTTATAATCTAGGGATCGGTGGCGCGGTGCAAACTGGCTTCAAATATGCCGAGAAGAACGGGTATTCCTATATGGTGCAAATTGACGGCGATGGTCAGCACCTTCCCAGAGAGGTAGAGAAGCTATATGCGTGTATGACACAAACGGGGGCGGATATGGTCATCGGCTCTAGATTTCTAGATATTAAATCGTTCCAAACGACGTGGACAAGGCGCCTTGGTATTAAAGTGTTCTATTATTTGTTTCGCTTATTAATTCAGACGAAGATCACCGACGGGACATCAGGGTTTCGTATGTATAATCGCAAGAGTATAGAGCTGTTAAGCCAATTCTATCCGGACGATTACCCAGAGCCAGACGCCATTATTTTGATTAGCAAACATGGACTTCGCATCGGTGAAATCGGCGTTGAAATGAGAGAACGTGAACACGGTGTCTCATCGATAACTCCGATCCAAAGTCCCTATTATATGATGAAAGTAATAATGTCGATCTTATTCTCTTTTACAAGGACAAGGACGAGGTGGTAGGGATGCTAACAAGTGAACATCATCTGTATAGTGTGCAATTAATGGGGGTAGTCTTCAGTTTAATTCTAATGAGTACCGTATTCATGATGGTGAGGGCTAGAAGACTTCGAGAGAAATATGCACTTGTATGGTTTGTGATTGGTATCTTTACGTTGGTCATGTCCTTGTTCACGAATTTGATGGAGTGGTTCTCTAAACTACTCGGCATCGACTATGCGCCATCTGCATTTTTCGCCATTCTGATCGCATCTGCTTATTTGCTCCTGCTGAATACGAGTATAAGCATCTCCGGTTTAAAACTACATAACAAAGCGCTTACCCAGGAACTGGGATTGACGAAGATGAGGCTAGAAGAGCTCGAGAAGAAAAGCAACGAGGGGGAAAAATCATCAAATATATCATGCTAGTTGCCAGTATATTAATGACGGTAGTGGCCAGCACCTTGCTCAAAATTGGTGGTCGATCTGTCAATTTCGAAGGCGGAATTATGACGATTGCCATAGGTTACATGACGACACCATTGATTGTAACCGGCTTTGCCTTCTACGCGCTGGCGGCCTTTATCTGGATTTATTGCCTGTCTCAATTTGACTTAAGCTATGTGACCTTCGTGTCGAGTATTCAATATATTTTTATGATTCTCGTATCGATTATGATTTTCCATGAACAAATTAGCGCCATGAAGTGGGCTGGATGTGTGTTCATTATGATTGGTGTCATTATGTGGTTGAGAGGATAGTCCGCATGTACCGTTGTTTGCCCTATACCGAAGATATGAAGGAAGGTTGGGACCGGCTGGCATGGTCGCAGGGAACCATTTTTCATACATTGTCATTTCGACAGATTCTGCTCGAGACGTTCCGTTATCAATGCTTGTATCATGCTGTGGTTGATCACAATGACCAGATTTGCGCGTTAATTCCATTAACGAGTGGTCGCAACTTAGGACTCAAGAGGGTAGGCGTTTCGCTTCCCTTTGTCAATTATACGGATGTGTGTGCCCTGAATGAGGAAGCCTCGCAATTTGCCCTTGCAGCAATCACGGAGCTGAAGGAAAAATACCGTCTCCATTACATCGAGTTGAGATTCAAGAGCGGGACGATGCTGAGTGAAGGCAAGCACTTGTCTTCGATACGTAAGCATCGGGATGCAGTGCATGGTCAGCTAAACGACATCAATCACACCTTCGTGCTGCCATTAACCAATGAAGATGAGGTTATATCTCTTTCCACTCGTAATAATCGAAACCATATCCGGAAGGTGTATAAGAACAACTGGTTTACGGTTTCTTATGATCAAGGGAATCTGGCAAGATTTCATAAAGTCTATGTTAGGCGTATGAAGCAGTTGGGTTCACCAGCGCAGGATATCGGATTTTTTCAAAGATTCTTCGATTATTTACCCCATCATGCGGTGCTGCAAACCGTTCTAGATGTAGAGACGGGTGAGGTAGCAGGTGGCATGCTGCTATTAATAAGCCCGGGGGATTCAACACTCTATTATCCGTACGGTGCGAACTTGACGACGTATAACCATAAATATCTGAATAACTTTATGTACTGGGAAGCCGTGAAATTTGGGATACGAAGCGGGTTAAAGCAACTTGATCTCGGTCGTTCACAAATCGGTTCAGGGACGTATAAATACAAAGAACAATGGGGGGCAACTGCCGAGCAGCTCACATATTTCGTTATGGGCAGCCCTTCGAAGGAGACGGGTCCACCAGATAAAGAAAAGCTTCGGTTTTTCATAGAACTCTGGAAGGTATTGCCTAACGTAGTGACAGAACCAGTGGGTAAGCAGCTCATTAAGTACCTAATGCCGTAACATACAATCTAGATGTGTCATCTAAAATCGGGGGAAATCGATCATGGCTAATCTTAGCTGGAAGCAGTATTTTGACAAGAGGGCAGAGGTTCATGGAGCTTCTGTACAATCCTCTGATTACTATAATGAGGAAAGCTTCTTTATGCAGCGAAATCATACATTGGGTTGGCTAGGAGAGCTTAACGACAAAGAGATTTTGGATGCCGGCTGTGGTGTAGGTGCCTTTAGTGAGCCTCTTGTTGGGTCAAACACGGTGTATGGGGTGGATTTCTCGGAGAGAAGCCTTGCCTTTGCCGCGGAAAGAGGCCTTCGAACATCGTCGGATGATCTAACGGCTCTTCATTTTGAGGAGGGCAAGTTTGACCTCGTACTGTGTATTGGTGTTATTCAGCTGATCGAATCGTATCGAGCGGTTATCGCGGAATTGGCTAGGGTGACGAAGCCGGGGGGGACGCTGCTCATTGAAACCTTGCACCGGAGGTCATGGCAGAGGAAAGTGCTCCGATTGTTCGAGAAAACCAAAAAATTCGATCGCATGTACGCAATGGATGAACTGAAGAAAGTGTTCATAGAGTACGGATTTGAGCATATAGAATTCTTAAAGATCTATCATCCGTTTCCTTGCGTTTCGAAAGGAAGCGCAGAATGGAAAATGCACGATCGGTTGTGCACATCATTCGCCATTAAGGGGATCAAAAAACATGCCTAATTCCTCAAATGACATAGCAAATCTACTCACTTTTGACATTGAGGAATGGTTTCATGCAAATTATGACCAGGTTACGGCGGACCGAACGAAGGGTTCAAGTTTCCGAGCCCACATGGATACCCTGCTTCAGATGTGCAGCGATGCGGGGTGTAAAGCAACCTTCTTCACACTTGGCTGTATTGGGGAGGATTACCCGGATATCGTGAAGGCCATCGCGCGTGAAGGTCATGATGTCGCCTCTCATGGATATGCCCATGAATTAGCCTATAAGCAAACGAGAGAAGAGTTTCGTGAGGATGTCCAGAAATCAGTTGATATTCTCGAGAATCTAACAGGTACGAAGGTACTCGGATATCGGGCGCCGTCATGGTCGATCGTTGAAAGCAATCTTCACTACCTCGAAGTTCTAGAAGAGATGGGCATCGTGTATGACGCTAGTATTTTTCCTGTGAAAACTTTTCTTTATGGGATTCCTACAGCGAAGAAGGAGATTCATAAGCCAATCGTGAACGGGAGAGAACTTAATCTCTACGAGGTTCCGATGTCTGTTATGCGCGTTGCTGGGAGAAATGTGGGCTATTCCGGCGGCTTTTATTTTAGATTTTTCCCTGAATTCATCATTCGCAAAGCCATTCAATCAGCCAATCGTCAGGGGAAGAGCTCCATTGTTTATCTGCATCCGCGGGAAATTGATTCGAAGGAACATAAGCTGGACCTGCCCAGCAAGGAGCATTTTATTCATTACTACAATATTAAAGGTACCAAAGCTAAGCTTGCAAACATGTTGGAGGCATTCTCCTTTACATCCATTGCGGAGCATTTGAAAAAGCAGTATACAAGTTGAAATTAGTGGGTATCCATTAGAGGAGATAGTTATAAGTTGCTCAGACATACATTAGAATGTACATTTCATTTATGGTTTGAAATGCATGCTCATGTAGGAAGGAGAACGAAACCTATGACATATACCTCGAATAGAAATAAACTTACTAACGTTAGTCGCATACTGGCTAAAGTTGCCTTGGGAGCAGAAGCTGCTGATCTAGTTATTCAAAATGGTACTGTAGTCAATGTGCATTCCGGTGAGCTAATTGCCGATCTGGATGTCGCGATTGCTGCGGGACGAATTGCTTATATCGGAAAAGCAGACCATACCATCGGGGACAAGACGGTCGTGATCGATGCAAAAGGGCAATATTTGGTGCCAGGCCTGCTGGACGGCCACATGCATGTAGAAAGCACGATGCTTTCCGTGACGGAATTTGCCAAAGCGGCGATTGTCAAAGGGACGACGGGGATTTTCATGGACCCGCATGAGATAGCGAATGTATTCGGCTCAGAAGGGGTCAGGCTCATGCACGAAGAGGGGCAGCCCCTGCCGCTCAAAGTCTTCACGACCTTCCCTTCCTGTGTGCCAGCAACGAATGATTTGGAAGATGGCGGCGCTGTCTTAGAGGTAACTAATATTCAAGCGGGACTGCAGTGGGACAATGTGGTGGGGCTGGGGGAAGTGATGAATTTCCCAGGTGTTGTATACGGAGATCCCAAAATGTGCGGAGAAATCGAAGCTACACTGCAAAGCGGGAAAACCGTAACGGGGCATTTCCCGAGTGACGATGATCGGATGCTGCAAGCGTATCTCGCATCTGGTGTTACGTCGGATCACGAGACAGTAACCCGAGAGCAAGGTCTGCATAAAGTTCGCATGGGGATGCATCTCATGATCCGGGAAGGCTCTGCTTGGCATGATGTCAAAGAGGTCATCAAGATTGTCACCGAGGATGGCGTCAATACGTCCAATATCTCACTCGTTACCGATGATGTGAATCCGCAGACACTCGTGGAGAAAGGGCATCTCAATCATGTTGCACGGCGCGCGATGGAAGAAGGTGTTCCTCCAGTCACCGCGATCCAAATGGTCACGATCAATGTGGCGCGCTATTTTAAGCTGGAGCATGATGTGGGATCGATCACTCCTGGGAAATGTGCAGACATCCTATTGATGGAAGACCTGCAGAAGATGGAGCCTTCCATGGTCATTACGGATGGGCAAGTCATTGCGGAGCAAGGGAAGCTGGCAGTTGAATTCCCCGTGTTCACATACCCGGCTCATATTCGTAATTCGATGAATATGAAGCGGGAGCTGACAGTGGAGGACTTTAAGTTTAAGGCGGCTGCGGCGCAGGAGAAAACGAAGGTCAATGTGATCCGCGTGATCGAAAATAGTGCCAGAACCGAGAAGGTGACAGCGGAGCTCGCCATTGGGCAAGGCATTATCCTGCCGGATGTGAAGCAAGATATTGTTCGCTTAGCTTGTATTGAACGGCATCGAGGTACAGGTCAGATATCACTTGCTTTTGTCCATGGCTTTGGTGTGAAGTCTGGTGCGGTGGCCTCTACGGTGGCCCATGACAGTCACAATCTGCTCGTGATGGGGATCGATGAAGTGGACATGGCGTTCGCTGCGAATGAGCTTGTGAAGCTTGGCGGCGGCATGATTGTTGTGGAAAATGGCAAAGTGCTAGCCCAGGTCCAGATGACCATTGCAGGCCTTATGTCAGAGAAGACACTGCCTGAAGTCGTCAAGGAAGTCGCCCAGATGGACAAAGCATGGCGACACATTGGCTGTACCATGAACGCGCCGTTCATGACGTTTTCCCTCATCGCGCTGCCTGTCATTCCGGAGATTCGCATTTCAAATCGGGGGCTAGTGGATGTGACCCAGTTTAAGCTGATTGATGTGGCGTATTAGCATTCGGAACCGTGACCAATCATAGAACCTTATCTGAACATTAGAACATGATTCTAATGTTCTTTGTTTTGTGTTGTGTTTCCATTATTTATAATGGATTTCTATGAATTGGACAAACTAAAACGAACTTATCAATCAAGGTGGTGTACACACATTGTTGACTGATTTGAAGCGTTTGTTAATAGGCCAGCCCTTGAAGTCCCATGAATTAGGCGAACAGAAGTTAAATAAAAAGAAAGCGTTGGCCATTCTTTCCTCAGATGCACTCTCTTCTGTAGCTTATGGCCCAGAGCAGATTCTACTTGTCTTAATAACGATTAGCGCAGCAGCGTTCTGGTATACCATCCCTATCGCTTGCGGTGTTCTGTTTCTCTTAGTTGCCCTAGTCCTCTCCTATCGGCAAATCATTTATGCGTACCCCCAAGGGGGAGGCGCCTATGTCGTCTCGAAAGAGAACCTCGGCATGAACGCCGGATTGTTTGCGGGCGGATCCTTATTGGTCGATTACATCCTGACTGTAGCCGTAAGTATATCCGCAGGTACGGATGCGATAACGTCAGCTTTTCCAAGTTTGCACAGCTACACAGTACCGATTGCACTGGCACTAGTCTTGTTTATTACGATCCTCAATCTTCGCGGAATCACGGAATCGGCCTCTATTCTGGCGTATCCCGTGTATTTGTTTGTGGTCGCGTTGTTTATCCTAATTGGTATTGGTTTGTTTAAAATACTTACTGGTCAAATTTCTCCTGATTTGCATACCCCTTTGGGGACACCTGTTGCGGGCATTTCCTTATTCATATTGCTAAGAGCCTTCTCCTCAGGCAGCTCGGCATTAACCGGGGTTGAGGCGATATCCAATGCGATTCCTAATTTCATGACACCAGCCCCGAAAAATGCTTCCAAAACGTTGATGGCCATGGGCATGTTACTAGCGATTTTGTTCGCAGGCATCATCTATTTGGCCTACTACTACGGCATAGCGCCGCGCGAGAAGGAAACGGTCGTTTCTCAGATTGCAGCCGTTACATTTGGCCGAGGACTGATGTATTATATCGTCCAAGGCACAACCGCGATGATTCTTGTTCTCGCCGCGAATACGGGCTATTCCGCATTTCCTTTGCTCGCGGTTAATCTGGCCAAAGATAAGTTTATCGCCAGAATGTTTACGATGCGCGGCGACAGATTAGGCTATTCGAACGGGATCATCTTCCTAGCTGTTACCTCCATGTTATTAATCATTGTGTTTAAAGGGCAAACGGAGCAGTTAATTCCTCTCTACGCTGTCGGTGTGTTCATCCCCTTTACGCTTGCACAGACAGGCATGCTGGTGAAATGGTTGCGGGAGAAACCGAGAGGTTGGCTGCTCAAATTAACGGTCAACTTGGTAGGAGCATTCATGAGTTTCATCGTGATGATGATCTTCTTTATCACTAAGTTTGGACAAGTCTGGAGCGTACTTGTCTTCCTGCCGCTCATCGTGTTCATTTTTCATCAAATTAAAAAGCATTACGACGCGATCGCTGAACAATTACGACTAACCTCTTGTGAACCTGCCATCCCGATTGAGGGCAATGTCATGATTGTACCTGTTGCTGGGTTCACACATGTGGTGGAGAATTCGTTGAACTATGCCAAATCGCTTTCACCTGATCAAATTATTGCGGTGTATGTGGCTTTTGAACGGGATGATGAGAAAAAGTTTGAAGAAAAATGGCAGAAGTGGCAGCCAGACGTACGTTTAGTCACGCTGCATTCCCATTATCGAAGCATTGTTCATCCGCTGACCAAATTCATTGATACGGTTGAACATAAGGCCTCGGAGTCTAATTTCCGGGTAACCGTGATCATCCCTCAGTTTATACCTAAGAAAAACTGGCATAACATCCTGCACAATCAATCCAGCTTGTTGATCAGGGCCTTCCTGCTGCGTAAACGGAACTTGGTTGTGACGACCGTGCCGTATCATTTGAAAAAGTAGGCTGAGAGGGAGGCGGATTGCACCATCGGCCCAGAATACGCACCTCGGCGGGCGGGGAAGTCGATTATTTTCTGCAAAAAAACCAGTTAACATCCGCAAAATGGGATGTTAACTGGTTTAATTTGTATTAAGCAATTAACAAGTAAAGGAGTCGATAAAGCGCAAATCAATCCCGAAGAACATCCAAGAGAATCCGGTCCAACGGAATCCAGAAATCGATGTCCGGCCAACGAACACTGGGAAATACCAGTATTGTTGTCCATTGCTTTGCCAGATATATGTGAATCTGAATAGGCAGCGTGAGATACCGCCTGGATCTACAGCGTAAACACCAGGTGCTTTAAGTGGCTTAGCGGGAATCTGGGATGGTGGCGCTGAGGTTGGTGGTTGATATCCGCCTTGCCCCGGTCCTGGCCCTGGTCCTGGAGGTGGAAATCCTGGTCCTGGTCCACCTGGGAAACCGCCTGGTCCACCTGGAAATCCTGGAACACCCGGGAAACCGCCCGGACCGCCAGGGAACCCTGGTCCACCTGGGAATCCACCCGGTCCACCGAAACCGCCTTGCCCACCTGGGAAGCCAGGCATCATGCCGCCAGTCCCTGGGAAGCCTGGGATGCCGAAGCCACCTAGGCCACGTGGATCATAGGCGGGTACCCAGCCGTAGTATTGGGGTACGGGATAGCCGTAAGGGTATGGCGTATCTTGTGGATAATAAGCTGTCGGATAGTCGGATTCCGTTGCCGCGCTTTGTGAAATCTCCGTTTCAAGCTCTACATCGCGCAGTTCTTGTTTTTTGTTCGAAGCCATTCGTGAAGTCCTCCTTAGGTAAAAGCGGATTGTCGATACTTACTATATGCAGGAGGATAGACGGATGTCACGGATAGCAAATAACAAAATAAACAAAAGTAAAGGAGCGCTAGTCCTATTAGGAATGCTATAATAGGGAGGAATGGGAAAATTAACCTAGACTATTTTGTCGAAATATAGGTTATTATTCCCATATAAGCAAAGTAACATGTCGTATATAATAGAAATTGGTACGATTTTGAAATTAATGGAGCGGGATTTCTTGAGAGACCTATTGGGTAAACGATTAAGATATGATGTGACAACAAGCTATGGGCTAGTCTTAGTTCCTATCCATACCGTTCTCAATCAAGAGCATTTGGACTTATTTAAGCAGCATCGCATTGATACGATGGATATCGTAACCACGACTATGCCCGATGGCCAGACGCAATCTCCACCTGCTCATGACGCGAATCGTCTTGTTCAAAAAGCGACGGAATATGCCAAAGACTTATTCGAACGTATTCAAACGCAAAAGAAAATACCGCTGCTTGAAATTAAATCAGAATTAATTCCTATCGTCCAGCAAGCGGCAGAAAATCCGGATCTTTTTCAATTATTTCAAGCCGTCAAAGCGAAGGATGAATACACCCACCAACATAATATTGGCGTGGGCATACTTTCGACGCTTATTGGCAAATGGATGGACCTCGCAGAGACAGAAGTCGCACTTCTATCTTTAGCAGCAACCATGCATGATGTGGGCAAAATCAAAATATCTCAAGAAATTCTAATGAAGCCGGGCAAATTAACGACGGAAGAATATGAAGAAATTAAGAAACACACGATTCTTGGCTACAATATGCTGCGTGAAACAGTAGGCATTAACTATCGTGTAGCATTGGTTGCCCTCCAGCATCATGAGCGAGCAGATGGCACAGGGTATCCTCTGCAGCTGCAGGATAGTCAACTGGATAAAATGAGCCGTATTGTAGCTGTAGCAGATGTATTCCACGCGATGTCATCGAAGAGGCCCTATCATGAAATGATGCCTTTTCACGAAGTCGTCAGTCGCTTAAGGAAAGGATTCTTCGGCGAATTAGATCCGCATATTGTATCCGTTTTTTTACAAAATATCATTTGCAATCTAGTAGGCCGTCAAGTGCTGCTCACAGATGGCCGCTGGGGCGAAGTCGTCTATATTAATCCAACAGATGATACGCATCCGCTCGTCAAAATCGAAAATTCCTTTCTTGATCTCAGTCGAGAAAGACACATTCATATAAAGGAAGTTGTCATATGAAGCCAATGATCTCAGAAAAGTCAGACGTATTACTTCAATTTTATTCCAACTATGGTCTAACCCAACGTGAAATCGAAATCGTTTCTTTGCTTGCTACATATGGTTATACCAATAAGGAAATTGCCGAAAATTGCTGTATCAGTGAGAAAACAGTGAAAATTCACCTTGCCAATATTATGGGGAAAATCGGTATTGGCTCCATGCGGAAGCTGCTTGCTTTGCTGTTGCAGCAAGCGCTGCTAGTTTCAAGATTAGGTGCGGGTGAGCCAGTCCGCGTAGCATCGATGGGAATGAGATAATCAAGGAGATTTATCAAGTAAAAGCAGCCTTTCCTCTAGGAGGAAGCGCTGCTTTTTGCATTCTAAAGCTCGTTTTAAATTGATACGATTTGGAACTTAAAAACGATAATATTGTATTGACATGATACGAAAAGTATCTTAAAGTAAGAGTAACAATTAAGATACAAATAGTATCATAACAAGTCGCAACAGACTTCTAACGGAGGGGAATCATGGAAATTAATTTTAAGGAATATTTGATGGTTATAAAGAAGCGATGGTGGCTTATCGTTATTGTCGTTTTTATTTGTACCTTCCTCACAAGTATGTATACAACTTCGAACTATGTTCCAATTTATCAGGCATCAACGAAATTAATCGTGAATAAAACATTTGAGCAGGACCAACTGGGTACGGAGCAGATCGATTATGGTGCGATTGGAGTGAACATGGCGCTCATCAATACCTACAAAGAAATCATTAAAACACCAGCTATTATGGACAAAGTTGTCCAACGTTATCCTGATTTACGAGTGTCAACGGATCAATTAATTTCAATCGTCAACGTGACGAATTTGAATGATACGCAAGTGATGTCGATTGTCGTGAGACATTTCTCACATGAAAGAGCGGTTGGTATCGCCAACGCGGTCTCCGATGTGTTCCAAACCGAAATCCCACATATCATGAAGGTGGATAATATTACGATTCTGAATCGAGCCAAAGTTCAGGACAATCCTACGCCTGTGAATCAGAAGTCGAATCAATATATCATCTTAAGCTTTGTTGCTTCCATGGCTGCTACAATTGGTATCATTTTGCTGCTGGATGCGTTAGATGATACGTTAAAAACGGATGAGGATATTCGACAAGTTTTCGAAACTTCTACCTTAGCCTACATACCGAAAGCAAAGAAGATGAAATTGAAACGAAAAAATAAATTAAGTAAAAAAGCCGAGGAAATTCCATATGCGAAAACTATCTACTAATTCTACATCAGTCGCCTTGAAGCAAATTCTCCATAACTCCTCTACTTCAGAAGCTTACCGCTCATTGAGATTTAATATTGAATGCTCGGTATTTGGTCGTGAGGCCAAGACCATTACCATCACTTCAGCAAGTCGGGGTGAGGGGAAGACAACAACTGCGGTTCAACTAGCAGTCGCTTATGCTCAGATTGGAAGTAAGGTTATGCTGCTAGATGCGGATCTGCGAAATCCTTCGATTCACGCGGTATTTGGCGTTGAGCCTAGTCAGGGGTTAACCAACTATCTGGAAGGACAGATTTCCATTAATGAAATGGTGCGAGAGACAATCGTAGAGAATCTCGAATTAATCCCGTCAGGATCCAGGACACAGAATCCTTCAGGTTTGTTAGCCTCTAAGTTAATGGATACGCTGCTCGCAACGCTGAAAGAGAACTATGATATTGTCATCATTGACACCTCCTCGCTATTGACAATTACGGATGCCAAAATTATGGGGTCCAAGAGCGATGGTGTCCTTCTCATTGTAGAACATGGCAAAGTCAAACGCGACATTGCGAAGAAAGTGAAAGAAGAGCTTATGTTAGCGAATATAAAGTTGATTGGTGTTGTGCTCAATGAAGTGAAAGACAACCAGGCAGATGCTTATCTCTAATCACTTCTTTTGAAAAAATAAAGTAAGGGGAGAGAGTTTATAGCAAATGAGACAAAAAAGAAGAAAGCCACAGCCGCGAACTGTAAGAATTGCTTCTATTTTAATGCTCAGTATTGGAATTTTGGCTGGATGTTCGGACACAGCGATCGAGAATACAGACGCAACTTCAGTCTATACGGATCAAGCGCAACAAGCAGTTAGAGTGTTCAAAGTGATTAAACAGAAAATCGGAGATTCGACAGAGCGTGTGGCAGAAGTACAATTTTCTGCTCAATTTAAAATAATGGCTAAAACAACGGGTGAAATCGAGCAAATCATGAAAAAGCGTGGCGACATGATTCAAGAAGGCGATACCATTCTGAAGTTAAAATCTAACGAAATTCTTGCCGCACGTGAACTAGCAGTGGCAAACGTTAAAGCGCTGCAGGACGCGATTGAAAAAGCAAGAATTAGAGGACAAAAAGAAACGGATGCTCAGAAATCTGAATTAAATAATTCCATTCAAAAAATGGAGCTAGGGATGGCTACACTTCTCCGCAGCTACAATAAAATGAAGAATGACTTTGATATTGGTTTGGCAACCAAAGCTCAGCTGTACCAAATGGAAACCCAGATGATGAATGCTCGGATGGATCTAGATCAAATGAAGGTTAAATTACAAACATTTGACCCCATTGATCTGACAATGGAAATGGAGTCGCAACTGAAAGCTGCAAAACTTACCCTGCAGCAGGTTGAGCAATCGTCCCAGAATCTTGAAGTAAAAGCGACCGTCAGCGGGCTTATGACAGAAATGCCATTTGAAGCGGGAATGGGCATTCAAGCAGGAGCTCAAATTGCTATGATTCAAAGGCTGGATCCTATTAAAATTAAGTCCCAGCTATCAGATGAAGAGATGAAGCTAGCTAGTGGGAAGTCGGAGATGTCGTACTTACTTCCTAACAACAAAACGAAGTATCAAGGGGCTATTAGCTATCTCTCGAAAGTTATCGATCCTGAATCGAAAGCGTATGAAATTAATCTGGAAGTACCTAACAAGGATCTTCTCTTGAAGCCAGGGATGAAGTTGAAGCTTCAGCTGTCGGAGGAGAAAGATCTGATTGTGTTGACAGTACCGACCTATAGCATTGTTAGAGAAGGCGATAATGCTTATGTGTATGTACTCTCGGGTGATACCGTTGAGAAACGTAACATTCAGCTGGGCAGACTAAACGAACCTAAGCAAGAGGTGCTTTCTGGTTTGAAGGAAGGCGAAATGGTTGTGAAAACCAATCCTAGCGCATTAATGGATAAAGCGAAAGTTCAAGTAGCGGCAGTTGAAGAGCAATAAATAAAAATGGAGTGACTTTATTTGAAAATTCATTGGAAAAAAACAACGATAATGTTCATCCTAGCTGCCTCTCTGGTCATTCCATCGGCATCCTTTCATGTTGCTGCGGATGAGAAGTATTCACAATCCTACACACTTAGTCGTTACCAGTTAACAGATTCTCTGCAAGTTGATGTTAAAAGCGTATTGAATGAACCTACTTCAGAGGGAACTAAAATTGGTGCTGTTATTCGTTACTATAACGCAGGAGAACGCTTAGTCGGTGTTCCTGAATATGAAGTTCGTGTCAAAACGAATGAGGGCTTGGAATACATTATGCGTCCTAGTCTTGCGAATGCGAGAAATATTCAGCCGAAAGAAACCATCGAGCTTAGTTATTGGAATGTTATAGATCGCTATGACGTATTTGCCTTAGATGAGCTTTCGTGGTCGGATGTAGATGAATTCGTCTATCCGAAGGAAGAGAAGCGAATTATCTCTTTGCCTATCACAGATCTAGAGTGGAAAGGGGATAAAGCGAATCTTTCAGACCCTGCTCAAATCAAGCAGTGGCAAGATACATTCACAATCCCTATGCTTACGGACCAAATCCAATATCAACCTGTGAGCTTGAATGAACAGAATACATCTAATGGGATCAAAACGGTAGTCGGTTTCCTTGCAACCAACATGGGAGACAAGCCAATTACCGTACCTGATTTTCGAATAAATGGGAAGTCTGGGAATAAAGTATTTAATGGTGAAAGACTGGAACAAGACGAGTTGGTTCTAGATCCAGGTGAGAAAAATTATGTGCATTATGCCATACCGGTCAAGAGTCGATCCGAGTTGAAGAACTTAACGGTGCTAACACCGGAGGAGTATGTAGCAGATGATAAAACGCATATCACCTACACAATCGGCAGACTGATGATCAATTTAGTAGGAGCAACCAATTCAACACGATTACCGAGCCCTTCGGGGACATATGAGTTGAATAAACCGATTCAGTTCGATCCCATCAGTCAATTGATCCAATCGGATATTGAGGTATCCATGGTAGATCTGAATATGAGTGAGAGCGCAGGCGGCGGCTTCAAATCTGTGGTTGCCAAGTTTAAAATGCTGAATAAAAGTGGCGATTCCGTCCCAGTGCCTTCATTCCAAACTGTATTGACGATTGCTAATGGCAAAAAGTTCTCAGGAACTAGGCAAGACACGAAGGTAAATATGCTGATCCCTAATATTAGCTACGTTATCTACTATACGTATATTGTGCCAAACTCGGAGACAGGCGAGAGGCTAACGATGGAGATTCTGGATGGCAAAAAGGTTGAGCCGTATAATTTCACTATCGCCGCGTTCAAGACGAAGGTTGTGGATTCGACTGACGGTACCCTCGCTTTCTATCCATTCCATGTCCAATTAATTGACACGTCAAAGACAACTAGCTTCAATGTAGGAAAAGGAGCTAATTATTCCTATACGTTGGGTCTAGATTTTGATATTAAGCTGCAGGATGAAGTTGTCGTGGATCAGAGCTTCTCCAAACTGAGAGTAGAGGTAGCAGATGAGTCGAATCGCATTATGGCGTCGAAAGTGTTCTCGTTCATAGATGAGAAAAAACTGGTGAGCGGCAACGAAATCATTAGTTTCGATGCAGACCGCTTAGAAAGTACGTTAAACCTTCGACTTTATGAAGTGATCGATACCCCATTCGGAGAAGTAAGAAGACTAATGCAAACGGTGAAACGATAGGAGAGAAGAATGATGGAAAATGAGTCTATGAAACAAAAAGTGTATTCACCACCCATGGTATTAAGCCAGCAACCGGTAAGGTTTGAAACCGCTCAAAGTTGGAATAAAGGCCATGGTAATCTGAAACATCCTGGAAAAGGTAATGGTGGGATTAACTATCCGAATCCTCCCTATACAGGACCGCACAATGGAAAAGGAAATGGTAAGCCCTAGGAATAGTCATTCTGTGGAGGTCGACGAAAGGCTGAATGGTGCAAGTTGGCCTCCCCTATTATTGAAGTCTTGAGGAGTAGAAGTATGGAACTCATTTATACAACCATTGGTGAGCATTGTATTCAAGTTCAGAGCCAGTCGAATAAAATCATAGATTGGATCCGAAGGAATTTCGCAATTATACCCGCATCACCGCATACCCCGCATCTAAGGATTCGGCTTTATGAAGGGTATGGTGTTCCTTTTGTAAATTACGAGGTATCCATTAAACAGGAAGAGAACAATCAGATTGTCTATCGGAGGTCTGATTACCTCATCGTGGTTGATAGTGATTATCGTGAAGCATCGATCTCTGTGCACAATGAATTGGCATTAAAGCATGCGTTCATGAATCTGTACAGCTCATTTCTCGTGTATACAGGGTGGGGACTACTCATTCATTCCTCGTGTGTGATCGAGAATGATAAGGCTTATTTGTTCGCTGGTCACTCGGGCGCTGGCAAATCAACCGCTGCGAAATTATCTGATCCTCGTGAGCTTCTCTCTGATGAAGCTACCATTGTCAAAATTACACCAGATGCTATAACAGTGTTTGACTCACCTTTTCGAAGCGAATTATCTCGATCAGGAAGTAAAGAGAAGAGTCCGCTTGCAGGAATTTATTTATTGAATCAATCTTCTTCTAATCACATGGTAGCACTTAGTAAGTCAGATGGTTTTCTCCAACTCGTCGATAAAGTATTTTATTGGCCGCACCGCATGGAAGAAACGGTTCATATCCTGCATATGTTACTGGATTTGGCCAGAGCAGTCTCGATTTGCGAATTGCATTTTCAGAAAAATGATACATTTTGGGAGTTGATCTCGTAATGACACAATATGTAAGAATGAATAATTATGAGTCTATTGAGCTTGATGTGGAATGGATTATTCTTAATACGGATGAGTATACGTTAACGAAGTTAAATGGTGTGGGTGGATTCTGCTGGTCACTGCTCGGCACTGCACAAACCATAGATACAATTGCCGATGCGGTCCGCAATGAATTCCAGTCGGTTCATAGCGATGTGGAAACTGATGTTGAACTATTTTTGCATGATATGATGAATCGAGGTCTTGTTCAGCTTGCAGGATCATAAGGATATCGATCAGGTCATTGCGCTAACCATGGAGAAACGAGGTTGGATTGATCTGCCTGCGCAAGGTATGAGTATGTATCCTTTTATTAAAAAGGGGGATATTTGTAGGTTTATCCGCGTAGAAGCATCACGCTTGAAGAAGGGAGATATTCTCTTATTTCGAGCCGGGCACGGTCATTTAATCGCCCATCGGTTGTCCCGTATCGTGATGAACAATCAACAACCCCATTATCTGTGCAAAGGTGATACGAATGTAACGTATGACGAATGGATTTCACAGGATCAGATCATCGGACGACTCATTTGGAAAAACCGCAATGGTCGGCTTATTCAATTTACGAATCTAGCTTCAAGTACTTGGGGCTGGGCTATACTTACACTCCCTCAGTTATCGCGGTTAGTTCAATTCTATTTGGTTCGAAGTAAACTTGCGAAATCGTAGAATAGGTATGGAGTGTCGATGAGATGAATGGTTTGTTGAAAATGAAAGAAGCTCGCCGCACGTATAAAGTTTTGAAGCCGTATATCAGGCAACACCGAAAACCTTACATAGGTCTCTTCCTCCTACTCTTCATTGAAATTATGCTAACTATTGGATTCTCATGGTTTTTTGGAACGATCACAGATGCAGCAATTCATAGTGACATCACACGGATGAAATGGTTAGTACCTCTTGGTATCACACTTGTTCTAATTAGCATTACCTCCACTTATCTATTTACCCTTTGGGAGACGATTGCCACCAACGCAGTTAAAAGGGACTTCTCTGAGCAACTTTTCAAACATATTTTACAATTACCAGGTAAACAAGTAGAACGTATTCATTCTGGTGATTTATTAGCTCATTTCACGAATGACATTCATAATCTGGATGGTATTATTGGCAGCAGCCTAATAAATTTGATTAAGCTACCTTTTATTTATGGTGCTGTTCTCATTTATTTACTGCAAATTCATTGGAAACTAGCGCTTTTATGTACATTTGTAGCACCGGTGGCCATGGTTTCTGGGGTTATCTTTGGCATATTACTGCGTAATAATAATAGGCGAATTCAGAATTTGGTTGTTCAATTTAATGTGTTGCTAAATGAAACATTCCAAGGTTTTTTCGTTATACGCTCCTTCCTCATGGAGAAAGCAGTAT
Organism: Paenibacillus sp. Soil766; assembly: GCF_001428105.1. GTDB lineage: Bacteria > Bacillota > Bacilli > Paenibacillales > NBRC-103111 > Paenibacillus_E. Next base: position 22,705 of record NZ_LMSJ01000026.1, read on the forward strand.
TCACGAAATATGCGATTAAAAATAAGAAGCTCTATGCGTTGGAACTGAACAATGCTAGGCTGCGTGGCTGGTTCTATGTGGGAAGTCAAGCAGCCGCTTCGATAACATTTCTTGTCAGTCTGTGCTTAGGTTCCTACTATATTTCCATTGGTTTGTTATCTGTAGGAGCTTTATTAACTTTCATCAATCTCGTCAATCATTTGGTGTATCCATTAACCGAGTTCGCTGGGCAATGGGCTGGTATACAGAAATCGATGTCGGCGATGGAGCGGATATTTCGTGTATTGGAGATCGAAGTGGAATCCGATGATTTCCCAGCTGCGATGAGAGTTGAACCGTTGGTATCTTCTATTACCTTCAACGATATTACTTTCCACTATGAGGGGCAGGCCAATTTATTTGAACACTTGAATGTACACATTCCAGCAGGGAAAATCGTAGCCATAGTTGGTTTAAGCGGAGCTGGGAAGACTACGTTATTCAATTTACTTCAGGGCTTCTACAAACCGCAAACGGGTGAAATTGCCATTAATGGACGCCAAATCTCAAACCTGTCGGTTTCTGAGCGAAGAAGTCTATTCGCCCATGTTTCTCAGGAGACGATGCTATTCAGCGGTACGATAAGAGATAACTTGCTAGTTGCACGGCTCGATATTACTGATCGCCAAATGGTTGAAGCAACGAAAATGGCTGGAATTCATACCTATATTTCTACGCTGCCTCAGGGCTATGATACAGAGATTGGAGAAAACGGGTTGAAATTATCGGGTGGACAACGACAACGATTGGCGATCGCAAGGGCGATTTTGAAAGAGGCACCCATACTATTATTAGATGAAGGTACCTCAGCCTTGGATAGCGAGACGGAATATCATGTGAAAGCGGCATTGGATCGCCTTATGCATAATCGGACCACGCTCATTATTACACATCGCCTAGCGTCTATTCACAAAGCAGATTATATTATCGTGATGGAGCAAGGGGAAATTGTGCAAATGGGGCGACATGAGGACATGATGCAGAAGGAAGGGGTATACCGTCGTTTGCAAGGGATGGAATCAAAGAGAGGAGAGTGGGGCTATGCTGATGCCTTTGATCAAAGCGTTGTATGATCCGCAAGCTGCTCTTCCGGGGGAGACGAAGTTGTATGAGAACGCACTGGAGGAAATCAAACGATTTTCTATAGGTTCACAACTGTACGCTTTGATCCATCAGCAAGGAAAATGGGCCCAGTTTCCTACTTTTTTTCAAGAACGTTTAAAACAGCTGTGTGATGAGACGCGGTGTCTGAATTTTTTTATCAAAAATCAACAGGACCAAATCCTTCGACAATTCGAGGCATCGCGTATTTCCGTCATTCCGTTAAAAGGTGTTCGATTTGCTGAGAAGTATTTCGGCCATTTCGGCGCGCGAGCAACTTCGGATATTGATGTATTAATCCAGAAGTCCGATTTGGATACCGCGATTGATTGCCTGAAATCTCTCGGGTTCGTCATTGAGGAGATGAGGTCTCCGTCTCACTTCCATTGGAGTTTCTCCAAACGATTGCCGTCTAGTCCGATTCCATTGACCGTTGAGCTGCATTGGAATGTACTTGTGGAACAAACGTCCAATATTAATATGAGGGAATTCTGGGAGCATGCGACGCCATTCGCCTCTTATCAGTACGTGAAGGAACTTTCCGTCTATCATACGTTCTATATGATTTGCTTGCACGGTTGGAGTCATTATATGGATTCACCTAAGTATTATATGGACATTATGCAATTGATTCATCGTCATCATAAGGCAATAAACTTTGATGTACTCTTCAAGGATGCTGCTTCACATCAAACACTAAAAAGATTACACCGCACGCTAATCAAAGTGTACGTTCATTTCCCACATCTAGGGGATTTCAAAGAACTTCCTGTGTCTTATAAGAAGGCGAGTAGTGCGTCTGGCAGCCCTTATTTGGTGGCATTAGCGAATAAGATTAATAATAAATTTTTCAACTTTGATTCGGCGTCGCATACATGGGCGGCACTGATCCACGCCCTCTCTAACTTGGGAAATTCAAGGATTTCTAGCAGAATAAAAAAGTTTTAATAAGCAGTTGACAGTGGAGATAGAAGATGATATTCTGAGATTGTTCTTGATAAAGAACGGCATGAGCGTAAATAGAGAACATTCAGAGAACGATAAGTGATGCTAAAGAGAATTCCTTATTTGAAAAAGTCATCACTAAATGTTCTCTAATAAGAATATACACCGGAAATACCATCTTTGAGTTTTGGCTATGTGGAGGGAAAGTATGAGTGCAATAACGGGGATCTATCACTTCAATCAAGCGCATGTGAGTACTGAATATGGCCAAAGATTAATGCAAGGATTACAGAAGTATCCATCTGATGATGTTCGGACCTGGTACGATCAGCAAATTTTTCTTGGCTGCCATTCGCAATGGATTACACCAGAATCAGTGGGGGAACGCAATCCATACTATGATTCAGCAAGGCGATTAGTAGTAGCCGCTGATGCGATTATTGATAACCGTGATGAATTGTTCCAGCTTCTAAATATAGAAGCGAGTAGGCAGAAATCGATGACAGACAGCGAGTTGATTGTACTAACTTATAGCAAATGGGGCGAGGATGCGCCTAAGTATTTAATTGGTGACTTCGCATTTATGATATGGGATGAGAGAAATCAGCTGCTATTTGGTGCAAGAGATTTCTCGGGCAGCCGCACGCTTTACTATCATTGTAACAAGGAACGTTTCGCATTCTGTACGGTGATTCAGCCTTTGTTAAGCTTATCCCAGGTGAATAAAAATATTAACGAACATTGGATTGCGGAATACTTGGCAAATCCAGGTGTAATCGAATGCGTTGATGATACGTCAACAGTGTTTAGAGACATTCAACAGTTACCTCCATCCCATTCCATTTCGATCACCGGTGAGAGAGTGACTGTATCGAGATATTGCAAAATCACGCAACAGGAAGAACGATTGAAGTTAAAGTCAGATAAAGAGTATGAAGAGGCGTTCTTGGATGTGTTTCAACAAGCGATCCAATCGCGGCTGCGAACACATCGTCAAGTTGGAGCCTTCTTAAGCGGAGGACTTGATTCAGGCACGATCGTTAGCTTGGCGGCAAGAGAATTAAATAAGCAAAATAGTAAATTACATACGTATAGTTACATTCCAGTAGAAGATTACATCGATTGGACACCTAAGAGTAAAGTAGCGGACGAAAGACCGTACATCCATTCGACTGTCAATCATGTTGGGAACATTACGGATAACTATTTGGACTTTAAAGGGAAAAGTGCATTAACCGAAGTAGATGACTGGCTTGAGATGCTTGAAATGCCCTATAAAATATTTGAGAATTCCTACTGGATAAATGGCATCTATGAAAAAGCGCAGAAGCAAGGTGTAGGGGTACTCTTAAGTGGTGCCAGAGGAAACAATACAATCTCGTGGGGACCTGCCTTGTCCCATTATGCTTCCCTATTAAAAGAAATGAAATGGATCCGCCTTTTTAGGGAAATGGAAATGTATAGCGCTAACAATGGTGTGAAAAAAACAAGGTTCATGAAGGCTATCGCTCAAAAGGCATATCCTTTCATGGTTCGCGGGAATGGACAGCAAATGGAGTATCACTTCCCAAAGTTGATTCATCCTGATCTTGCTGAGCGAACAGATGTTTACAAGAAGCTGCAGGCCTACGATATCGATTCAAATGGGTTTGCTAGTCCATCCAATATCTTTGAGACTAGAAAAAAGCACTTTGAACAAACATTCGTATGGAATCTAAATGGTACTTGTGGTACGAAATCATCACTACGCTACTCAGTCTGGAATCGAGATCCAACGAATGATTTGCGCGTGATCAAGTTCTGTCTCTCCGTTCCTGAGAATCAAACGGTGAAAGATGGCATGGATCGTGCCTTAATCAGAAGATCGACCAAAGGATTACTGCCGGATCAAGTGAGATTGAATCAACGAATTCGGGGTATTCAAGGGGCTGATGGTATTCATCGCATGGCGCCAGCCTGGGATTCTTTTATTCAGGAATTGCAGCAGCTTGTTAATGACCCGCAAATCTCGTCGTACATTAACATTCCGGTTGTCAAAGAAGCGATAGCTAGAATCGAGGGTATCTCGCGGCCGAATAATCCATTCGACGCAGATTATAGCATTCTAATGCGAAGTTTAATTATGTACAGATTCTTACAAAAAAATGCTTGAAGGGAGGTGAGTATATGAACAAAACATGGGAAAAACCAGAATTAGAAGTACTTGATGTGAAAATGACTATGACAGGATTTCCGGATCAACAGCGGGACTTCTTGGACACTAATAACACAGAACACCTTATGGGACCAAGCTAGATTCAAGTTATCTGATACTTATAATTCCTGTGTTAAAAGCCCTTATACTGGAAAGTATGAGGGCTCGTTTTTTAAAATTTAAGAATGTAATTGTTTGTGCAAAGTCCTACATGAAAAAGCTTGGAGTGGGTAATAATGCAAAGTTCCGTAAAAGACAACTATTATCGAGCCTTCGGATTTACCGTGGTAAGTGAAATTCACCTACCCGAGTTAGAACAAGTAAATGATATTCAGGGATCGCCTGATATCAGCATCGAGATTTCCGACTTAACAGAATTATGGGATAACATGGAAGCGGTGCTTGGAAAATATACAGTACGTGAGGAAAGAGTCATTTTTCAAATCCCTCATTTAGGTATATTTTGCATTGAACATGGAAAAAAAATACTCATTTCACCCGCCATTGGCTCAGACAAGGATGAAATTAGGCTTTATATATTAGGATCTTGTATGGGAGCGCTATTGCTTCAAAGGAAAATTCTCCCTTTACACGGCAGTGCAGTCGTTATTGAAGGAAATGCCTACGCGATTGTTGGAGATTCAGGAGCTGGCAAATCTACGCTTGCATCAGCCATTATGAAAGACGGATATCCTTTATTAAGCGATGATGTCATTGCCATTTCCTTCTCATCAGATCATCAAACGGCTTATGTGACACCTTCTTACCCGCAGCAGAAACTGTGGCAAGAAAGCATGGCACACTTTGGGATGGAAACAGCTGGCTATCGCCCGTTATTTAAAAGAGAAACCAAATTTTCAATTCCAGTTGCATCCAATTTTGAGTCAAAGCCTGTACCCATTGCAGGAATTTTTGAATTAGTCAAATCAGATGGGGAGCAAGTTGTCATTCAACGGATTCCTAATCTAGAGGGCTTATCCATGTTATATCATCACACATTTCGTAATTTCTTAGTTCATCGATTGAACCTGTCATCCTGGCACTTTGACATAACGGCTAAACTCGTTAATAAGCTGAGTCTATACCGATTAGAACGTCCTGTTTCTAAATTTACAGCACCAGATCTCGTATCTGCCATAATGACTACAATCTCTAGGAGGAATATATCATGATAACGAATCAGACACTTGATATCACACAAGAAGTTGTGCAAAAGGATGGGCATATCGTAAGTGATATGGGTGGAGAAAAAGTTATGTTAAGTATTGAAAATGGCAAATATTACAATTTGGGATCAGTTGGTGGGATTATATGGGATTTAATTCAAGAACCTATGAAAGTAGAGCATCTCATCGATAAATTAATAGAACAATATGATGTTGAACGATCCGTTTGCGAGGGGCATGTACTTTCATTTCTAGAGCATATGGTTAAAGAAGGGCTAATTCATAATAAAGAAACAGGGGATGTACGTTGAAATCCATTATTTACTGGGCAAAACGGTTGTATAACAATACCGGGAAAAAGTTGTATGTAAGCCTTTTCGGCATGATCCTCATTAGTCTATTTGAAGGAATTGGTATTATTATGCTAATCCCTATGCTGAATATGAGCGGAATCTTTGATTTGAATGTTACGCATATTCCGATATCTGATAAATTAGATGTTTTGCGAGAATTGCCACGTATCTGGGGCTTAACAGTCATTTTGGGGATTTATATTTTACTTGTACTTGGTCAAGGCGTGATGAAATGGATAATTACCGAAGGAAATACGAAGATTCATCAAGGTTTTATGCATCATGTTAGACTAGATACGTTTAGCTCATTGTTGCGGGCAAAATGGGACTTTCATTTGAAAAGAAGAAAATCAGATTATGTCAATTCATTGACCGCCGAAATAGCTGGTGTCAGTGGTGGGATTAATGCCTTATTACAACTGGTTACTTCACTCATTTTCACCTTGCTTCAAATTGGTTTAGCCTTTTGGTTATCTGCAAAGTTAGCCATTTTTGTTTTGGTTTGCGGGTTGGCTGTAGCTTTCATTTTCAGAAAATTTGTCCATAAATCCAAAGTAATCGGGCAGCATACCATGGAATTGGGGAAATATTATCTCGCAGGTATTACTGATCAATTAAACGGAATAAAGGACATTAAGAGTAATATGCTAGAGTATTCTCGTATGAACTGGATGAAGGAGCTCGATAGCCAAATACAGCAAGAGCAGCTCGCACACGTCAGATTGAAGAACACATCTCAGTTCGTGTATCAGACGGCAGCAGCACTCTTTATTGCACTTTTTATTTTCCTTTCGGTTGGCATCTTTCAATCACAGTTAGAACAGTTATTATTAATTATTCTCATCTTTTCCAGGTTGTGGCCTCGTTTAAATGGAATTCAATCGAATATGGAGAGCATAGCCGCTTCAGTTCCTGCCTTCACAGCACTGAAATTGCTTCATGATGAATGTAAAGAATCGCAAGAATTTACTATGCATGAGGCTGTATCTGCAGACGAGACCATTGATCTAAAGGAAAGCATAGAATGTCGGCAAGTGTATTTCCGCTATAACCGAAAACAGTCCATGTACGCACTCCAAAACATCAACTTACAAATCCCAGTTAATCGTATGACTGCTATAGTAGGACGTTCAGGGGCAGGGAAAAGTACATTGATCGATATCCTAATGGGACTTATGCTGCCAGAGGAAGGACAAGTTTTGGTTGATGGCGTGCCTTTAACACAAGAGCTCTTATTATCGTTTCGTGCATCAATTAGTTATGTCTCGCAGGATCCCTTCCTTTTCAATGCAAGTATAAGGGAAAATTTGCTGTTGGTTAAACCAGACGCTACCGAAGATGACATTCATGAGGCGCTTGCGTTCTCAGCATCAGCCGAATTTGTTGCTAAGCTCCCTCAAGGTCTGGATACAACAATCGGTGATCGTGGAGTTCGATTGTCTGGAGGCGAGCGTCAACGGCTTGTATTGGCTAGAGCTATACTTCGGAAGCCTTCCATTCTTGTATTAGATGAAGCGACTAGTGCCTTAGATACGGATAATGAGACGAAAATTCAAGAAGCTTTAGATTTGTTAAAGGGTAAAATGACAATTATCGTGATTGCCCATCGCTTATCAACAATTCGGAATGCAGATCAAGTTCTTGTCATTGATCAAGGAGCCATTGTTCAGACGGGGATTTTCAGTCAACTTGCCAATGAAAAGAGCAGCATGCTGAATCATCTAGTTGATGGACAGAATGTGGCAAGAAAGAATGGTTAGTTGGAATCATAACGATTATTCGGATGGAGTCAATGATGGTAATGATAACCATACTACGAAAGTTTATTTCATTAAAACGTAAGGCGATGTTTCTATTTATAGAGGCTTTTATTTATTTGGCGTGGGCTAGAATCCTCATATCGGTTCCCTTCGCTAAGATCGCGCCTTCGTTAGGTAAAGCAATGGAGGAATCGGCTCAGGATCAGCCTAATATCCGGAAAAGTGATCTCATTGGGATTCATGATGCGATTCAAATCATAAGTCGACATACATTATGGGAAAGCAAATGTTTAGTCAGGGCGATAGCAGCTATGAAAATGTTAAAGAGGCGCGAAATTTCCTGTACGCTTTATTTGGGGACGCGTAAAGATGAAACAGGTAAAATGATTGCACATGCCTGGCTTCGGAGTGGTCCGTTCTTTATTACCGGTGCGGAGGGTAAGGATGGTTATAGTGTTGTCGGAAAATTTGCAAATCATTATAACAAGTAGAATAAGGGTGGGAGGATCGAAATGAGTATTAGTTCGCAAGCGACATCAGCATTATTTTCAAAAGAATTGAAATTGCTGCTTGCATTTATGAATATGCCCCCCGGTGAAAAGCAGATCAATATGTGTAATGAAAACTTCAAAGACATTGATTGGGACGAGTTACTTGTACTGACTAGACATCACCGTGTATATCCGAATGTATATGATCATCTTAGGCAAATAAATGATGAGCGCATACCAGCATATGTCATACGGCAGTTGCAGAAGGACTATCAACGTAATACGTTCTCTATGCTGCATTTAAGCTCGGAAATGGGTAATATTGCCAAACAATGTAATGAAACGGGTATTCGTGTCTTAGTGCTAAAGGGACCAGTGCTGGCAGATGATTTGTATGGTGATGTATCACTTCGAACATGCAGTGATTTAGACATTCTTATTCCTATCGATAACCTGATGCAAGCAGAATCAATGCTTGTTGGACTTGGTTATGTGAAAGAGGAGGTCTACAAAACGATCCTTGGTGATTGGAAATGGCGGCATCATCACATCACATATAAACACCCTCAGAAGGGAATTAAACTTGAAATTCATTGGAGATTAGGACCCGGTCCTGGGAAAGAAATTCCTTTCAATGAACTTTGGGAAAATAAACGAATGTGTTCCATTACCAAACATCCTGTCTATTATCTAGGAAGAGAGGATTTATTCCTATTTCTTGCATCCCATGGCGCTCGTCATGGCTGGTCACGATTACGCTGGTTGGTGGACATCGACCGAATCCTTAGACAAGATTTGGAACATGATCGGCTTAAGTATCAACTAAAGAAATATCGTCAGAGTCATATTGCTGCACAAGCGATCATACTAGCTGTTAAGCTGCTACAAACGCCACTTACCAATGAACTTGAGTCTATAGCAATGGCTAAACGCGGGGGACATCTCGCTGAAGATGCTTATTTCTACATTCATCAAAAAGTAAATCTCCATACGATTCCTGTGCCAGATCATATTTCAAAATATCATAAACGTCATCTATTCTCTCTAATGACATACTGGCAGAAAGTATTGTTCATTTTAAGTTTTTTATATCCGTATCCAGAGGATGCTGAAACATTAAAATTACCTCAACCACTACATGTACTATACTTTCCATTACGTCCACTCCTATGGACATGGAGGAAAACGAAAAAACACGTGTTGTCATAGGCAAACTATGGCAAAGCCAAGTCATTTGTAAACGTTCTCTATTGAAGTGTAATTATGTTGACATGTTCTTTATAAAGAACTATACTTGAGATGAGTGGATGTTCTTTATAAAGAACTATTATTTTTGCTCAAATTAGGAGAGAGGTATCCCATGACAATTCCTAAGATTATTCACTACTGTTGGTTTGGACATAATGAGAAGCCCGATATCGTGAAGCGATGTATTCAAAGCTGGCATAACCATCTAAAGGACTATCAGTTCATCGAGTGGAATGAGAATAACTTTGATATCAGCTGTAATGTATATGTAAAAGAAGCTTACGAAGTGGGGAAATTTGCGTTCGTTAGCGATTATGCAAGGGTGTTTGCTCTTCATCACTTTGGTGGTATTTACTTAGATACCGACGTCGAAGTGTTCAAATCGTTTGATGACCTGCTGCATCATGACTCCTTTTGGGGATTCGAGCAAGAAAATTTCATAGCAACAAGTACCATTGGCGCCGCGAAAGGAAATAAGCTCATCCAGGATTTTATGGAATCCTATCATCATAAGAATTTCATTCGTGCAGATGGCAGCTTTGATTCCCTGACCAATGTGGCGATCGTCACGAAGATCCTTGGTGGTATGGGGGTCAAACCAAATGGTCTATATCAGGACATAGAGGGTGTAGGAACATTTTATCCGCAAACCTATTTTTCTCCTTATGACTACATTAACTGTCGAACATTCATGTCCAATCATACCTACGCCATGCATCACTTTTATAAGAGCTGGTTGCCACCTAAGGCACGATTCAAAAGCAATATGAAAGTAATCGTATCGAAAGTTATAGGTGGAGAAAATATTGCTAGAATACGGAAGCTATTGAGTTAAAAAAATAGTGGGGAGAAGAATATGATACGTATTATGCGTAAAATAATGTCTACAATTATCGCAGAAAGCCGCGGCAGGGGACTTTATTACACCGTAGTAATGAATCTAGTTCATATCATTGGGATTCTGAGGGCTTGCGTAAACAAGCTGATCTATTTGAAAAATATGAAATCCACCATATTCTCGCTTCAATCGAATAGTTGGATAGATGCATTTAGTAAACATGCAAAGATTCATATTGGGAAATATGTTTTTATCAGGAAAAATGTAAGCATCAGAGTCGATCACTTTGGAGAACTTTTTATTGCTGATAAAGTTTTTATTAATGACAACTGTATCATTAATTGTGCGCACAGAATTTCAATTGGCAAGTATACTAAGATAGCTCCAAATGTATGCATTAATGATCATGATCACAATTTTAAGAAATCCATCGAAGGTCATCTCCTTATGGGGGAAGTTATCATCGGAGATAATGTTTGGATTGGCTCTAATGTGGTCATTCTTCGCGACACGGTTATTGGTGATAATGCTGTTATCGCAGCTGGAAGTGTAGTAAAGGGGAATGTTCCTGCCAACACGGTATTCTTAAATAAAAGGGAAAAGAGCTATGTTCAATATGCATAAAATTTTGATTACAGTGTATGACATGGAAATTGGCGGAATCGAAAGAAGCTTAATCAACATGCTGGAGAGTTTCGATTACGATAACTATGAAGTGGATTTATTTATTTGTAGTCATTCAGGAGATTTCTTAAGTCTAATTCCAGAGAAAGTAAATGTACTGCCGCAGATAGCTAGCTACACGGTATTTAGGAAGTCCATGCTTCAATGTTTAAGGGAAGGGCATTTCTCGGCTCTATGTGTTAGATTGCTTAGCAAAGCAATCGCAGGAGTGAAAGCTAAAATAAGGAAACTTAAAGAGGGTTCGGGTTATATCCAAATGCAGCTTAATCTTAAATACGCTACTTATGTGTTGCCAAAGTTTAAGAAGAAATATGATTTAGCTATCAGCTATGCTTGGCCTCATGATATTGTAGCGAATAAGGTTGTGGCAGCTAAGAAAATTGCGTGGATCCATACAGACTACAGCGAATTAGAAATCGATAACGAAATTGACTGGGCTGTTTGGAACAAGTTTGATGCAATTGCATCCATCTCAGAAGCCGTTACGGAAGCATTTGTAAAGACATATCCTTCTCTGCATAACAAAATTAAATTGATCGAGAATATTACTTCGCCTGGGTTTATTAAGAAAATTGCGGATGAACAATGTCTATTAGACGAAAGCTACCAGGATTCCTATAACATCGTATCTGTTGGAAGATTGTCCTATGTAAAGGGATTTGATTTGGCTGTCAAAGCATTAAGGATATTACACGATAAGGGCCTTACTCAAATCAAGTGGTTCATAGTTGGATACGGTGGATATGAAGCGGAGCTAAAACAGCAAATCTTAGAGAATAAATTAGAAGACAGCTTTATACTTTTAGGCAAGCAAATAAACCCATATCCATTTATTAGGGGATGTGACTTATATGTTCAGCCGTCCAGGTATGAAGGGAAAGCAGTAACAGTGACTGAAGCGCAAATCCTAGGAAAGCCTATATTATTAACTAATTATCCTACGGCGAAAAGTCAGATAGAAGACGGGGTAGACGGGGTAATTTGCGGTTTAAGTGTTGAAGGGCTAGTTGATGGGATAGAGAGTTTGTATAGGAATAGTGACCTTAGAAATGACTTATCTTATAACTGCTTGCAAACAAGCTACAGCAACACATCTGAATTAAATAAACTATACAACATAGTGAATGTACCTGAGCAGAACTATGTGTTAAAGGAAGTGAGAGTATGAAGGTTTGTACAATTACTTGTCATGATGTGTATAATCATGGTGCCTCGTTACAGGCCTACGGTTTAATGAAATATCTAAAAAACTGTGGTCATGACGTAGAAATTATTGATTATAAACCTGATTATCTAAGTAATCATTACAATCTATGGCGCATTGCTAACCCCAAATGGGAAAAGAATCTTGTAACAAAGTGCTTATATTTGTCACTCAAAATACCTGAAAGAATATATGAACGTAGTAGAAAGAGAGCATTTGATAAATTTAAATCTAATTTCTTACACATCACGGATACTAGATATAAGTCAAATGAGGACTTAAAGAAAGACACGCCGTATGCAGATGCTTATCTATGTGGCAGTGACCAAATTTGGAACTGTTTACATAAGAATGGAAAGGATCCTGCGTTTTATCTAGACTTTGTCCCAGACGAAAAAATAAAGGCATCTTATGCCGCCAGCTTTGCCACAGATACGATCTCTGCCGAGTATCAACCGGTTGTGAAGCAACGAGTAGAGAAATTAGATGCTGTTGGTGTGAGAGAAAAAAGTGGCGTTGAAATCCTAAATAAATTGAATATCAATAAAGCAAATCAAGTTGTCGATCCCGTGTTTTTGTTAGATAAAAATGATTGGAACCAAATTTGTACAAAAGAATTCCAGGAAAAATACATATTAATTTACGACTTTGACAACAGCAGCCTAATTAAGAAAATAGCATTGGAAATTGCTAAAGAAAAGGGTTATAAAATTTACTCAGTTCATTCTGGTAAGCTCAAATACGCGGATAAGTACTTTACAGTAGATGGACCCGAGACCTTTGTATCCCTCGTTAGAAACGCACAATTCGTCATATCAAATTCATTTCATGCAGCTGTTTTTTCAGTTCTCTACGAGAGGTCGTTCGTTATTGTGAACAGAAATGAAGCAATAAACACCAGAATGAGAGATCTGCTGGACGATCTGCATCTAAAGGACAGACTAATAGATGAAAACTATAACTTAGAACAATTATTAGTAGCAATTGAGTATGAAGAGAGTAAGAGGCTTTTGAATGAAAAGATTAGACTTTCAAAGAAATATTTACAAGATGTACTTTCAATTCAGAAATAGGGCGAGAGGAGTCATGTATGAAAAAGAAGATACTATTTGTCATAGACTCTTTACATAGTGGAGGGGCAGAAAAAAGTTTAATATCCTTGCTAACTTTATTTGATTATCAGAACTATGAGGTAGATCTATTGATGTTTTCACCAGAAGGGTTATATTTACGATTATTACCGACAGAAGTTAATATTGTTAATGTTCCAAAAGATATACAGATGAAACGTAATAGAATAATTGAAATAATAAAAAGTGGGGATTTAAAGACTTTATTCTCAAGAATTGGGTTAGCTATACATAATAGAAATCCATATGCTATTAAAAAAATGCATGGAGCTCAAATAAATTGGAAGTGGATGACTAATAGAATAAGTAAGCTAGAACAGAATTACGATGTGGCAATCGCTTATAGTCAAGGAATGCCTACTTATTTTGTTGCAGAAAAGGTAAATGCAGGTAAAAAAATTTCTTGGTTCAATACAGATTATAAATCGGCAAAATATAATAGGAAGTTTGATTTTGATTATTTTGAAAAAATAGATAATATTGTAACTGTTTCTGAAGCATGCAAAGATGTCCTAATTGAAAATTTTGAGCAAATGAAAGAAAAGTTTGAAGTTATATATGATATTGTATCGCCTAAATTAATAAAGGAGATGTCAAATAAAGATAAAGGATTTATTGATACTAATGACGGTATAAGAATACTGACAATTGGAAGGCTTGTAGATGCTAAAGGATATGACTTAGCTTTAGAAGCATGCAATTTGCTTAAGAGTGAAGGAGTAAATTTCAGATGGTATGTACTTGGAGAAGGGCCGCTCAAATCTGAAATCCAAGATATTATTAAGGAAAAGAGACTAGAAGATAGATTTATTCTACTAGGAGTAAACTCTAATCCATATCCTTATATAAAAAATACGGACATATATGTACAGCCATCTAGGTTTGAAGGTAAACCTATAGCTGTTAATGAAGCGAAAGTACTTTGTAAACCTATTGTTGTTACAAATTTTAGTACAGTAAATAGTCAAATAACAAATGAGAAGAATGGATTAATAGTTGAAATGAACTCTCAAGATATATATAAAGGAATAAAAAAATTGATTAATAACAACAATCTGAGGCAACAGATCAGTTCAAATTTAATGTTGGAAAATGTAGGGACTGAAGAGGAAATAAATAAAATATATGATTTGATTAAGTCATGACTATGACGGTGGGTCTACAATGAGAGTACAAAAGGCAAGTATAAACGTTATCGTAAATTTATTAACTTTTTTATTAGGGTTACTACCATCTTTTATTGTGAGAAAAGCTTTCTTAGATACGTTAGGTAATGAATTATTAGGCTTAACATCATTATATATAAATATTATAGGCTTACTTTCCATAGTGGAACTTGGCATAGGGAGTGCTATCATATATTCCTTATATAAACCCTATGCTGAGAATGATCAAATAAAAGTCAAGGGTTATTTGAATTTTTATTCCAAATTTTATAATACTGTTGGGTGTATCATTTTAGTACTAGGCTTAATCATGACTTTCTTTCTACAACTTTTTACTAAAGACCAAATAAACTTACTAGATGCACAGATATATTTTCTGTTATTTTTGGTAAATACTCTGATTAGTTACTTTTTTTCATATAAGATTTGCATTTTAAATGTTGCGCAAGATGGTTATAAAGTATCGATAGGAACTACGGCTAGCAAATTATTACTTTCCGTTTTACAGTTTTCAATGTTGAAATTATATCCGAGTTTATCTGTCTTTTTAATTGTCCAAATCGTGGTTAGTTTACTCTATTTTCTATGTATGAATTTATACATAGACAAGAAATACCCCTGGATTAAGAAGACAGTGGGGACAATAAACAATGAGGAAAGAATATCTTTAATTAAAAATGTCAAAGCCCTATTCATGCATAAGATTGGCGGCATATTAGTATTAGGGAGCAGTAATGTAGTGATATCTGCTTTTATAAATCTCACGGTTGTAGGCATATTTAACAGCTATAGTATGATTTTAGGTGCAGCCCAAGGGTTAATTTCCAACTCACTCTCAGGCGTTTCAGCCAGTGTCGGTAATTTATTGGTGGATGGAGATAAAGATACGGCTTATAAAGTCCATAAGAGACTGTTCTTCTTAAGTTTCTGGCTAGTTTCCTTTGCAACCATTGCATTACTGAATACGATTGAACAATTTGTGCTGTTATGGTTAGGAGACGGTCAAGTGCTGGATCCTTTGACCATCATACTATTAGTAATAAATTTCTACTTCTTTTTAATGCGTGGGTCTGTTGAACGGTTTAAAGAGGGTGGTGGGATTTATGTTCAAGATCGATATGCCCCATTAGTTGAAGCTGCTATTAATCTAAGTTCATCAATTGTCTTTGTTACTTTAATAGGACTACCTGGCGTACTTTTAGGAACTTTAATAAGTAATGTGGCTGTTGTATTTTGGTTGAAGCCGAAAATGGTGTATAAGTATATATTTAAAGTCAGTTTAGTGGAGTATTTTATAATGTATATTAAGTACCTTTTGATCGGAGTTATTCCATTAACCATAACTTTCCTGGCAACAATATCGCTGAGAGATATGAAAAGTATTTATGCCTTAACAGGTAACTGTATCATCAATATCGTTCTAATTAACTTAATATATTACTTCATATTTAGGAAGAACGAAGAGTTCACTTATTTTAAAAATTTGTTAGGTAGTCTGTTTGGAAAGTATAAAATGCGATTTATTTCAATGCGTTTGAAACAAAAGGATTTTTAATGATTTTTATATTTTTAATCCAGGGGGTGAATGTAATGCCGACAGATATACAGAGGAATAACAGATTTCCAGAATTAGACTTTGTGAGAGCTATAGCTGTTATCGCGGTTATTGTAATCCATGTGACTAGTATTACATTGACAAAAATGGCTCCTGATCAATTCACATTTATTGCAAGTGTTATTTTAAATCAATTGAGCCGGTTTTGCGTACCGGCATTTTTATTTGTTTCGGGTGTATTGGCTTTTCACAGTTACAAGAGGCACAATTATTCGCTATTAATCAAAGGGAAGATAAAGGATTTAATTGTTCCTTACGTAGTTTGGACAATTTTGGGCTTAATATTTTTCTTATCATTCTCGAGTAATTATAAAGGTATCATTATGATCTTTCTAACAGGTAATGGGCCTTTTTACCAACTTTATTATATCCCTCTTCTATTTCAAATGTTTGTCTTATTGCCATTCATAATCAAACTTGCTGGTAGTAAAAGAATAGTAATCAGTATACTGCTTGTAAATATTTTAATGTATGTTGGGTATCAAACTTTACTATTGGGGGCTGTATTCAGCGATGATATAGTAGGATCAGCAAGTTCTATCCTACAGTCTACTTTTGTTGTTTGGATTAGTTACTTCTGTATGGGCGTATTTGCTGCGCTATATTACTCGCAATTACTTTTATTTATAAAATTAAAGCCAAAAGCATTCTTTGTTGCAATATATGTCATGTCTGCTGTTGCATTAATTGCTGATGCATATTTAGGCTTTAGTAGTGATAAACAAATGGGAGCAATGGGTCATTTCAGATTAACTGTCATGATCTATTCTTTTGCAACTATGGCACTGCTAGTGAAATTTGGGATGACATATAAAAGTAATTTATTTACTTATTTGCATAGAAATTCATTTGGCATTTATCTTATTCATGTCGCAGTTATTAAAGTTATTTTTATGCTATCATCGATTTTCTTCTCCAACCTATTTTTTATAATGTTAAGTACGCTGATAACCTTATTTGTCTCTTATGGCTGTGTTGAGCTTATTAAGAGGACTCCTATCTCATCATTGTTACTTGGGCAAAAAAAAAGTAGCAGGAACCAATCATCTGTAGTACCACTGCGTAATAGATTGGAACGTTAAGGACATGAAGGGACGAAGAGCTCGATTCTTTACGGGGACTTGCAGCCATGATAGTTATATTATAACATTTATTCCTAGTTGTACCTAATTTTTCCATCTTTCAGATGATTCAATATACTCCCTTGCATATCATCTGGGCGGGACATGAAGCCGTAATTTTATTCTTTGTTCTAAGTAGATTCGTTTTATCTCTACCTTTTCATAAGCATCAAACTTACAAGTATAATCAATATTTTGTAAAACGTTTATATCGGATATATATTCCTTACGTAGTATCAATTTGTTTGGCAATGATACTGATGGAAATGTTATCTATCAGTAATATTCCTAGTTTAAGTCAGTGGTTTAATAAAACATGGACTGCAGCGCTATCGAGTAAAGAGATATGGAACCATTATTTTATGTTAGGTAATTTTCAAAGTAATATGCTGAATCCGGTTATATGGTCAGTTGATCATGAGATGAGAATTTCAATTATTTTTCCTTTAATCATGTTGCTTGTTATGAAAATAAATTGGAAAAAAAGTATTGGAATTAGCATTACCGTATCCTTACTTTGCTTACTAATATGGTATATCAGCATTAACTTCTTTAATTACAACATAACAGAATATGATACTTCATTTCTTTTGACTCTACATTATATTTCCTTTTTTATTTTGGGAGCTCTACTAGCAAAGTATCAAAACATCTTCCAAGTATTTTATGCGAAAATGTCTAAAGGATTAAAGTTATTACTTTTAGTGATAAGTGCCTTAGCTTACACATACTCTTGGTGGTTTCTTCCAAACTTGTTTTTTTTGCATATTACATTTATAAGTGATTGGATTATTGCGATTGGAAGTTTAATTATTATTATATTATGTCTTAACTCGAAAAAATCACACCTATTATTGCATAATATATTCTTCGTTTTATAGGGAAAATATCTTATAGCTTGTATCTTATTCATATGACTGTGCTACTAAGTATGGTTCATATATTGTATAGTTTGATACCAATTTGGTTGATTCTTATATTAGTTTTCATTGTTTCGGTTGGTGCAGCAAGTGTCATGTATTATTTAGTTGAAAAACCTGCAATCAAGTTCGGAAAGTATTTAACCAGTAAAAAGGAAATAGTAATTGAGTCAAATAAGAATATACAAAAAAAGGAGTGGATATCATGACTTTTAAAGAGTTAAGATCACTTTGGTATTCGGACCTCTTCCGATATGAGGAGTCACAGCAAGTTGGTTTAAAGAAATTATTGCTACGACAATTCATATCTCCTGGCTTTCATTACACATTCTGGCTGCGTTTGTGTAGATATCTAAGTGAAAAAAATAGTATATGGTTTCCACTTTACTTATTATCAAGAGTTGTGCTTCAGAGATATAAGTATAAATACGGCATCTCAATCTCTCACAATACCAATATTGGCGCTGGATTTTATATTGGTCATTATGGAGGAATAGTAATTAATAGCATGGCAAATATAGGGAAAAACTGCAACATAAGTCATGGAGTTACTATTGGAATGAGTAATAGAGGCAAAAATAAAGGGGTTGCAACCATTGGAGAAAATGTTTACATTGGGCCGGGGGCAAAAATAGTCGGAGCGGTAAAGATAGGAAACAATGCTGCAATTGGAGCCAATTGTGTTGTAACAAAGGACGTTCCAGATAACGGTGTAGTTGTTGGGATTCCTGGTAGAGTAATTTCCTTGGAAGGTTCTGGTGGCTATGTAGGGAATACTGATTATGCACAAAAGCTTATGTAGTAGTTCCATCAACAAAAGAGCATTGCTAGACACCATACATACTTCCAAACGGTTACCCCCTGGGTTAGGATAGTTGTCATAGGCCACTAGTAATCGTATAGAGTGGGTTGCTTTTCGACTTCGGCAAACAGGCGCTGACGAAGTTCGCCATCCGATAGTTCTTTCTCTAACGGCGACGCTATTCCAAGTTCTTCTGCTCGTTGAAAGATTTTGGAAACTGTGTTGCGCAAGCTGGTGCAACTGACAGCGATGTTACGCTGACTGATCCCTTGACTATGAAGCCGCAGGATTTCACGATATTGGGTCATTGTATGACCTCCTCACGAATGATTTGCGTTAGTCTTTCGACAACGCATAGAGTCATTCTAACAGGAGGTTAATGTGATGGCTTTTACCCGCCGGAAGGGTGGCTCAAAAATGCCGGAGAGCTGGCTCTCACTCACCGCAACGATGGCTCAATTTGTTCCAGAGTATTCAATTAGTAGCCTAGGCATTCAAGTGCAATGTATTATTTGATTGAAAAACCCTCAATTAAGTTAGGTGAAATCTTATTTAGTAAGATGGAAAAAGTCGAAAATGTACCTATTTAGCCCCCTAGGAGACTGGGACAGTACACCACTTAATGAAATACAATAATATTAGAGGGTGGGAAAACGTTATGAAGCGTGTACAGTATGATCTTAATTTTAAATTGGATATTATTCGAAAAGGGAAAGAGATCGGTAATTATACGGCAGAGGCAAGGCAGCACGAACTAGATCCCAAGATCTCAAGCAAAGTATTAGAAAAGTCACGTCTTAGCAACTCATCAACATTGTGAATCATTTCACACCTTAACTATATTAAAATAACTGTCTTGACATCTTGTAGCACCATTTTTAGCAAAATGGGATTTGGCAAGTTAAATGGCGTATTTGATTTCAAAAAGGTGACTATATCAAGCTCCCTTGTGCAGGAAATTTTGCGCCAAATGCATCACTAAACCACAAATTCATCGACTGTACATTTACAAACCTTTCATTCACAGTGAAACAAGTGATATTAAGTATTGACAGCAAGAGATTAATTTAATGGTAAAACCATTGGTTGGAAGCGGTTCTCCTACTTCTACACCGCAAAAAAATTGGACAGGAGTATTTTGATATAACAGGTAAATAACTTTATAAGTCATTCAGGTCAACGTCAATAAGTGATTGGATAATAAGAATTAATATAAAATTTTTGCAATAATTAATCAATTTTTATTTTATTAAAGTTCTCCTTAAAACCCTTTGTTCTTTATAAAGAATGTGATACTATGGAAAAAAAGGTTTCAAAACCAAGAGGAGATTAATTAAAATGAAAGCTATTTTATCTATCCTGAGCATTATACGCAAAAAAACTTTTAAAAAACAAAACAACAATCTGACAACGACTACAACTCCGTATTGGCAACAAAAAGTATTAAGTTTCGGATATTTAAACATGTTTGCTGAAGAGGATTCAATTGTTTTTTTGGGTGATTCAATAACCGAGCAATTTATGAATAGTGAATATTTTCATTCAAAATGCATATTGAATAGAGGTATCGGTGGTGATACTACTACGACAATGTTGAGTCGATTGGAGAATACTTTTATAAATATTCAACCTGAGAAGATATTTTTATTGATTGGCATTAACGATATATTACAGAATAAAAATATGAAAGATATTTTATACAACTACAATGCGATAATTAAATCAATAAAAAGTATTCTCCCTTTGACTGAAATTTTTATTCAGTCCATTTTGCCAGTATCGAGAAAAGTAGGATCATCTTCTCATCTTTATAATAAGAAAATTCAACAATTAAATGTTGAAATCATGCAAATAGCAAAAAGAAGCAATTTAGAATTTATTGATACTTACTCATTATTTAAGGATAATGATGGTCATTTGTTAGATATGCACACATTCGATGGGATACATTTAAATGGTGAAGGGTATAAGATGTGGTCTGGAGAGTTGATGAAGTTAATAAACCAAGGGGCAGAACGCAGTTCTCCAATACAAGATAAAACAAAGACAATTGAAGAGCAATTAGCTTAAATAAAACTACAATTTCATAAGAAATGCAAAGATAGGACATCTCGGGTTATGAGATGTCTTTTTGTTTGTATTTTACGAAAATATTTCCCAATCAGATAAAAATTAATTTTACTAATGTGCTTGTTCCTTGACACCCAATCACTTCTCTTAGACTTGCATATTATGAAGAGAGAGAATAGGAAAGGGTGATAATCGATGGCGGAGAGCTCATACGTAATAGAATTAAAAAGATGGAATATTAGAAATGATGGCAGTCAAGCAGTAAGTACTACTAAGGGAATAAACGATGCTTTGATTTGGGCCCAAAATAATGGATATAGTGGCTGTAAGTTGCCGTCAGGTAGCTATTTAGTGGATAAAGATAGTCAAATTCAGATGGTGAGTAATATGACCCTGGACTTGTTTGGCTGCTTAATTAAGAAAGAAACAAATGGGTATCAAAATTACGTTACCATCAGTGTTACCAATAAAGCAAACGCTACCATACTGGGGGGGGTTATACAGGGAGATAAGGGCACTCACGACTATACGACAATAAATGGCCCGCATGAAGGGGGGAAGGGTATTGAAGTAACGGGATCAAGAAATACAACATTAGATAGTGTTGAAGTAAAAGAAACAACTGGATATGGGATAGCTATAAGTTTCTTTTATAACCATTCATATTGGGTATACTTATCTGATCTAGAGACAGGGACATTTGATTCTGCGGGAAAAGCATTAGTTAATGCCAATTGGGTGAGAACCAACAAATTTTATGCGTTGTCAGAGCCTCAGATTCAAAAAATGGGATACTTTATGGTATGTGGCAATGGTTACGGAGGATATGGAAATGGTCTGGATCTATCTAAAAAGTTGGTCACAGCATTTTTTTATGACAATAATAATAACTACTTAGGTCAATTAACCCGCAGAACGTATGAGGAATTTTATGTATCTACTTTACCAGCGGGAGCAACCAAATTTAAGTTATCATACAGGTATAAAATCGGAGAGATATTAGACAGTACAACAACAATTCGCTCTGATGCATATTCGAAAGGAGTAAATATCGTTAACTGTTTTATTCATGACTGCAGAACATTGGGTATTTCAGGTAGTGGCCAATACATTAACATAGAAAACTGTGAAATTTCGAAGAATGGCGGTACTGCACCAGGGTTTGGTATTGATATTGAAGATGGTTATAACTTGAATCAAAACATAACGATAAGAAACAATTATTTCCATGATAATAAGAATGGTGATGTTGTCGTTGTCAGTGCGAGAAATGTACTGCTCGAACTTAATAAATTCAACGGTACAGTTAGTTTTGGAGGATCAAGAGGCGAAAATTATGTATCTCAATATAATGAGTATAACGGTGCAACAGGCAGTGGAACTTCATTGAATGGTGGCGATGGAACTTTCTGTGTATTTCGATATGATCATTTTACCGGTGGCCAACCATTGCTATCCGGTAATTTGCTGTATGAAAATTCAGTATTTGACGAGGTTTCATTTCTTCTGCAATCTGATAATTATCTTGAAACAACCTTTAAGGGCTGTAGATTTAACTTCGATAATCCAGATCAAGGTTGGGCCTGGAATATGAGAAAAGGATCTTTAGTATTTTACCAGTGTGAATTTACTATTAACTGCAAATATTATTACTTTTATAATGAAGGACATTTTGGAGATCCTACCAAGAACAATTTGACTTTAAAAGAGTGCGTTATTAATGCCAGCATACCACTGGGAGGATATAAGGTAAATAAATTGATTTTAATCGGAAATAGCTTCATAGGCACAAAGGATAATAAATATCAATATCTTGACATACAAGCAAACAATGTCTTAATGACTGATAATGTAATCGATGGTGTCAATATGAATTTAAATGGTGGTATTGGAACGAATTCAATTGTGACAATAAAAGACAATTCGATAACTATAAATAAATCAGATTTGAATTTTGGACCAGAACGAAACGAAGGTATATATATACGTAGATTTGATACTGTATTTGTTGAAAACAACAAAATAAATTTTATATACAATGGTAAAAACCAATTAAGAGGACTCTCTATTTTTAGTGAAAAAATGGTCAACATTAAAGATAATAATTATACTTCTTCTACTGCTATAAGCAAGATAGAATTATTTGGCGCCTATAGAGCAAATGGAGATACAATTCCTGTGCCTTTGCTCGTAGCTGTCATCAAAGATAATATCTCAAGTAAAGTGACAGAGGTAAGGGACAGTACTTTTATTACACAATTATCGAGAACAGCTGGGAATGAAACAGTCAATTTGGAATCTAGCGTGGGTGATGACACTCTTGGATCATCGGTGTCAGTGCCTATTACTGGTGTATATGTGATTGGTCAAAAAATCTATAACTCCGTTCCAAAGCCGGGTGGATATTTAGGATGGATATGTACATCAGGGGGTTATGCTAACAATCAAACTTGGATAGCGAATAAGAGTTACACCAAGGGCAATAGAATCAACTTAAATGGTCACGTTTATGAATCAATGAATAGTGGTACGTCTGGTGTAACGCGTCCAACATTTCCAACCAATTCCGGGGGCTCGGTTAATGATAATAATATTATCTGGAAAGAAATTGGTCTCTTAGCAATATTCAATACGTTTGGAATCATTAATCCATTTTGAACACCGACCGCGGCGAATATAAACAAGCTACTTCCAGTTCAATACAAGAAGTAGCTTGCAGCTCGGTTTAAATAATTACTGCGTTAGTTCATTATCTTTATTAATATCGTTTGACTTTAAATTGAATTTTGCACCTACGAAAATATTGCTGGAAATCGTATAAGCAGGTGCACCTGTTCCTGCGTCAATGGAGTGAATTCCAATTAAATCTTTATTTGTTTTTAATGTGTTATTTTTAAATGTAAATGATTTAACTTGGGCTAGTTTGGTTGAGCCACCAATTGATCCTAATTTGATAAATGGTGTACTTTTAAGTGTAAGATTATTAGCAGTGAAGGTGCTGTTTAGAAATGATAACTGTTTTGCCCCTTGGATATAAATTGCAGCTGCGTAACCAACATCTTTTGAAATAGTAAAGTTAGAATTATTGAAATTGACATCTGGTTCTCCATACAAATTATTTATTGTAAATATCTTACCTAAAGCATTAAAAGTACAATTATTAAAAGTATATTTACCTGGTTGATTAAAAAGCAACCCAACAGATTCAGTTGTTGTGGATGAAAACTTACAATTATTATAAGTTCCTGCGGGGAATATCGTTCCATTGAAAGCATTAAAGTCTTGAACAATTAAGTTATCATAAATATTTTTATCTGTTCCTTTACCTGCTAGTGCCGAGAGTGTAGTCAATCCTTTTATTGTGATATTTGAAAGGTGGACAGGATTATTCCCAACGTTCAGAGATCTGGGAGATGTTGAGTTGGTATTGGTAATTGTAACATTCTCTACTTTTGATCCGAATGGATCAGTGTTATTCAAATTTAAAGTGCTATTATTTAAAGTCGCATTTGTGAATGTGTTATTTGTTGCGCTCAGATTAACTTGCGAGTTATTGAATTTGTTTTGATCTGCAACGCCGGTCCCGCCCATTGTAAAGCTACCATTATTAAATGTATTGTATGTAATGGTTGTATTTGGAAAAGCCTTCCAGATGTACAGACATAGATTACTTTCAAATAAATTATCAGTAATTGAAGCAGTGTTCCCATCAGCAAATACGATATCTCCACCTGTATTATTGTAAAAGTGATTATTTTTTATAATAAGGTTATTATTGGGGAAAAAACCTTGCGCTTCCGCGTCAATTCCATATTGGGGAGCAGTTCCACTGATATCGTGAAATTTACTATTACTAATTTCAATTCCATCTACGCCGACAATTGAAATTCCCTGCCTTCTATTGAATGCTGATTCTGAGTTTTTTATTATTATGTTTCTAGATACATCATTACTAAAAAGTTTTACGAAAAAATTATTAAGGTCATTAGAACTAAATACAGGGTTAAATGTATCAGCGCCTACTGGGATTTGAACTAGGTCGACTCCAAATCTGACTTGTTTAACTGAAGATAAATATTTACCTTTACTATAAAAATAAACATCATATTTGTTACTATTAACACCTTGTGGTTGCTCAAAGACAAAGTATTTTCTTCCTACATAATTTGGGTTTGTAAAGTCTAGGGCAATCTTACTTCTAATTTTTGATGTGGAATTTATAAAGTTGCCCTTATTATCGATATCGCCATAAACGTAGCTTTTGCCATATAAGCCAGCGATTCCAACGATTGAGCCACTAATTGTAATGCCATCTCCAGTAAAATTAAATGTTTTAACGCCATCTATCGTTAAATTGTATGCACCTTCTGAGAATATTCCGATACCGGATTCATGAGTTCCAGTGCTATAAGATTGGTCTTTCCCGCTGAAATTATGTGACTGTTTATCCCCTTGATAAGTTCCACCTTTTAGAGTTACATTATTTACTCCATAGCCAACGTTAATTGTACGATAGCCTTCAAACCCATTACTTTCTTTTTGAATAATCGTTGAATCATCAAGTAAGAATGTCATATTGCTTACCATGTTTATTTGCGCTTGCGGATCATTTGGACTATTTCCTTTACTAATTAAATATTTGCCAGTCGGCATTTTGAAGATTCGGTAACCTTGATTATGTGCCCATTGCAATGCTTGATTTATTCCATTTGTCGTTTCGATTGGATGTGTTCCGTCATTATAGACATTCCAACGGGAAAGTTCTAAGTTGTATGTTGTAGGCACTGCTGTTTGTGTTGAAGCTTCGACAGAAGGTGCTGCCCCAACATGTAAAGATTGAAAAGAAAGAATGAAAAATATTAGTATTCCTAATGCCTTTGAAGTCATTTTCTAACCATCCTTAATGAGTTATTTATATTCATGTAACATTGTACACTAAAAAAAGGGGAATATATCGAAAGAAGTCATAAAATGGATATAAAAAATTTGAATGTGAAATAATCCTTTGAACATAGGATAGAAAATTATTAGTATTGACATGTTCTTTATAAAGAACTACAATATAATTAACTATTTGGGATCAGTGATTAGTATTTTTTTTTACTCAAATTGTTCTTTATAAAGAATTATTTCGTGAAAAACGTTCTTTATAATAGGGTGTTACTAATCCTTTTAGTTTTGTTCTTTATGAAGAACATCAAGAGTGCTCCTATATACGCTCCGGTAATGCCTCCTTACCGTTATCAACGGAGGCACTCGATCATGCTGTGGGTTTGTTTATAGGACCTTAGACGCGAGTCGTCAAGAGTGTGGTGAGAGGTGGGGTTAGATGCCCCATTGATTAAAGGGTTTAATTATAAGGTCTTTCTCCAAAGGCCCTATACTTAAGAACTTTAAGAAAGGGTGGATTTATGTGTCATATAGCCAACGGTTGTCGCTTTTAATTATAGCGGACTCCTTTATTGTATTAACCTCTATTTTCTTTAGCCGATTCTTATTAAGCGCAGATTTACGAGTTATCACGTTGCCGTTAGTTGTAAGTGCAATCGCATTGTTAGTCAGTCATCATGTATTTTCACTGAGGTATAAACTTTATAAAAAAGCGTGGGAATACGCGAGTGTAGGCGAGTTAATCATTGTTTTTAAAGCTGTTTCGTACTCAATTATTGCTGCTGCGTGTGTTCAACAGATTGTTGTTCAAGATATTTACTTTCGGTTACTCGCTGTTACATGGATGTTACATATTTTGTTAATCGGCGGCTCTCGCTTCTGTTGGAGATTACTACGTGGCACGTTGACGAAGAAGACGGACAACAAGAAGCGGACATTGATTATTGGCGCTGGATCAGCTGGTACGATGGTAGCTAGACAGCTAATAAAGAATAGCGATACTGAGTTGCTACCAGTCGCGTTTATTGATGATAACGTGCATATCCACAATCTAGATATTATGGGGATTCCAGTTGTTGGTGGTATAAGTCGAATTGAGAAGACAGTTTCTGAACTTGGCATTGACAGCATTATCATTGCGATTCCTTCCTTAGGACGGAAAGAGTTAAATGCGATTTTTCAAGAATGCGCCAAAACGACGGCCAAAACTCAAACCCTGCCCATGTTAGAGGATCTTGTAACAGGTAAGCTTTCGGTCAACCAATTCATGGATGTTCATGTTGAGGATCTCTTGGGTAGGGAGCCAATCGAGCTTGATATCGCAAGTATTTCTGAGTTTGTTACCCACAAAGTGGTATTGGTAACCGGTGCAGGAGGATCCATTGGCTCTGAAATCTGCCGTCAGGTTTCTAAATTCCAACCTAGCAAGCTCATCTTACTAGGGCATGGAGAGAACAGTATCTATTCCATCGAAATGGAATTGAAGGACATATGTGAATACGACCAAACAGAATTCATTACAGAAATTGCTGATATCCAGGACTCACGCAAAATGATGGCCGTTATGAATCGACATCGCCCTGATGTCGTGTATCATGCGGCAGCACATAAGCATGTACCGCTGATGGAACGCAATCCCGAAGAAGCGGTTAAGAACAACGTAATTGGAACGATGAACGTTGCAATTGCAGCAAACATGTATGAAGTGAATACCTTCGTCATGATTTCCACGGATAAAGCGGTCAATCCAACGAGTGTCATGGGCGCCACGAAAAGAATGGCCGAGATGATCATCCAGGACATGGATAAAAGCAGCAATACGAAGTTCGTAGCCGTTCGTTTCGGCAATGTCTTGGGAAGCAGAGGCAGTGTCATTCCAAGGTTCAAGCATCAAATTGAAAAAGGCGGTCCCGTATCGGTCACCCATCCAGATATGATTCGTTACTTCATGACGATCCCAGAAGCATCTCGCCTCGTTATGCAAGCTGGTGCATTAGCTAAGGGTGGAGAAATTTTTGTCCTTGATATGGGTGAGCCTGTGAAAATTGTGGATCTGGCCAGGAATCTAATCAAGCTATCAGGCAACTCTGTGGAAGAGATCGGTATTGAATTTACCGGTATGAGGCCGGGAGAGAAGCTTTATGAAGAGCTTTTGAAAGCTGATGAGATCGAAGAGCAGCAAGTATACCCGAAGATTTATATCGGTAAAACAGCGGACTTATTTATGGATGAAATCAAAGAGACCATTTCCATGTACAACACATTAGATAAGGATAGCTTAAGAGAGCGATTGCTTAATATTGGAAACAGCAATGTCCTTCTTCTATCCAAAAAATTATCATCTGTAGGCTGAAAAGGAGCAATCCCCCTTATGAAAGTTAGAAAAGCCATTATTCCAGCTGCGGGTCTGGGGACAAGATTCTTACCTGCAACGAAAGCCATGCCGAAAGAAATGCTGCCCATTGTTGATAAACCGACCATTCAATATATTGTTGAGGAAGCTGTTGAATCGGGTATTGAAGATATTATTATTGTGACCGGTAAAGGAAAGAGAGCTATTGAGGATCACTTTGATAATTCCTTTGAGCTTGAGCAGAATTTATATGAGAAACAAAAATTTGATCTATTAACCGAAGTCCAGAAGTCATCCAGAGTCGATATTCATTATATTCGGCAAAAAGAGCCAAGAGGACTGGGGCATGCGATTTGGTGTGCGAGAAAGTTTATAGGGAATGAACCGTTCGCTGTTCTGTTAGGGGATGACATTGTTCGGGCAGATAAACCTTGCCTCAAGCAAATGATGGACCAGTATGAGTATCGTCATTCCTCCATTATTGGGGTAAAACATGTATCAGATGATGAAGTGTCCAGATACGGGATTGTTGATGGTAAACAAATTGAGGAGCGCTTATTTAGCATCAATCATTTAGTCGAGAAGCCCAAGAGAGAGGAAGCGCCATCCAATCTTGCCATCATGGGTCGTTATATTCTGACACCTAGGATATTTGACATTCTCAATGATCAGAAGCCAGGCGCTGGCGGGGAAATTCAGCTAACGGATGCCATTGAGGAGTTAAATATTCTTGAATCGGTGTATGCTTACGAATTTGTGGGCAAACGGTTCGATGTGGGTGAGAAGCTGGGTTTTATACAAACGACGATCGATTACGCTTTACAGCGTGAGGATTTAAGAATTGAACTGCTCAACTATCTTTCTTCCATCATGGAGAAGGAATTAATTAAGTAGGGGATACTTATGTCTAAGAAAATACTATTATGTGCCACGGTTGATTATCACTTTCGAGCATTTCACTTGCCCTATATGAAGTGGTTTAAAGAGCAGGGTTGGGAGGTCCATATTGCCGCTAACGGTGATATGGACCTTCCTTATGTCGACGCGAAGTTTAACATTCCGATCCAAAGATCACCTTTTAAACGAATGAACAAGAAAGCATATGCAGAATTAAAGTCAATCATTGATGAAAATGGCTATGATATTATTCACTGCCATACGCCAATGGGAGGAGTGCTGGCTCGTATAGCGGCGCGGGAAGCTCGTAGGTATGGGACCAAGGTTATCTACACGGCTCATGGGTTTCACTTTTGCAAAGGCGCACCATTTATTAATTGGATGCTCTATTACCCGCTTGAGAAAATACTTTCTTACTGGACAGATTGTTTAATAACAATTAATGAAGAAGATTACAAATTGGCGATTGACCACCGGTTTAGAGCGAGGCGTATTGAGCATGTACATGGCGTAGGCGTAGATACGGAACGGTTTCGACCAATGAATGAAACGAAGAAACATGAGTTGAAAATGAAGGCAGGTTATTCATCAGGGGATATTCTTCTGTTTTATGCCGCAGAGTTTAACCAAAACAAGAATCAGCAATTGTTAATTCACGCACTATCGTTACTTAATAATGATGTCAATAACGTGAATAACGTGAAACTGCTGCTGGCCGGAGAAGGACCGTTGAAAGAACAGTGTATAGAACTTGCCAGGGGATTGGGTGTAGCAGATCAAGTTGACTTTCTGGGTTATCGCAAAGATATTGAACGACTTTTACCGATGTGTGATGTTGCAGTTGCTTCTAGTTTGCGCGAAGGACTTCCATTGAATTTGATGGAAGCTATGGCCTGCGCCCTTCCAATTATCGCTAGCAGCAACAGAGGTCATAGAGAGTTAGTACATAATGATGATAACGGTTGGATTGTAGATCCCAATGACTCAGAGGCAATGGCAGCGAAAGTTAAGCTGCTCGCTCACCATAAGGATTTGCGACTAAAACTAGGCAAGTCGGGCAGAGAGATGGTTGAAAGCAGATACGCTATTCATTCGGTATTAGATGAGAAGCGAATGATATATTCACTATTTATGGATAAAAAGGTGGAGGGAATGTGGGAGATCCAATAAGAATTCTACACGTAGTCGTTAATATGAATCGCGGTGGAGCGGAGACACTCCTTATGAACTTATATCGAAATATCGATCGTTCAAAGGTTCAGTTTGATTTTCTAACCTGTAAAGCGGGAGTATTCGATGCTGAGATCATGGAGATGGGTGGTAAGATTCATCGAATACCTTATGTAACGGATATCGGTCATACGAGATATATCCAGGCTTTGGATCAATTCTTTATGACACATCCCCAATACACAATTGTACATGCCCATATGGATAAAATGAGTGGATTTGTATTGCGATCCGCAAAGAAAACGGGAGCATCCATACGAATTGCGCATAGTCATGGGACTAGAAGCGAGGGAGGGATCGTTTCAAAAATGTATAAGTGGGTTGCGGGGAATTATATAGCTACAAACGCTACCCACTTTTTAGCTTGTACAAATAAAGCAGCCAAATGGTTATTTACAGGAAATGAAAGTAAGGCAATAATCCTGAAAAATGGTATCGAGACTGAAAAATTTTTATTTTCACCTGAGGTAAGAGAAGAAGTAAGACAAGAATTGAATATCCCCCCAAATAGTATTGCGGTGGGGCATGTTGGTAGATTTAATTCTCCGAAGAATCATTCGTTTCTTATAGAAATTTTTGGGGAATTGAATAAATATCAATCAAATACTGTACTTGTATTAGTAGGGGATGGTGTCTTACGTTCAGAGATCGAAAAGAAAGTTAACGCTTTACATCTACAAGATAAGGTAATGTTTCTTGGTGTACGAAGTGACATTACGCGACTACTCCAAGCTTTTGATATGTTCGTTTTTCCCTCGATACATGAAGGGTTACCTGTAACGCTTGTAGAGGCGCAGGGGGCCGGACTTCCTTGTCTGATATCCGATGTGATTACCCGCGAAGTGGATATGGGAATTCATTTGGTAGAGTCGTTATCGTTAAATGACAGGCAGGGCTGGATAGATCAAATGAAACGTGTAATCAGTAGCAAATTGCCCAGGCAGATACCCGAGTTATCCTTATCGAACAAGGGTTACGATATTAAAAACACAGCAGCGTGGACAGAAGGTTTTTATCTTGGTATATCGAGGTGATGGTATGAAGAAGCTTACTGTTTTTACACCGACTTACAATAGAGCTTATTGTCTGCACGTTTGTTATGAGAGTCTGAAAAGGCAGACATCCCGAAATTTCATTTGGTTAATCATAGATGACGGCTCTACAGATCATACGGGAGAACTGGTTGCGGGTTGGATCGCAGAGAATGAGATTCATATCCGTTATCATCGGCAGGATAATTTAGGGATGCACGGAGCACATAATACGGCCTACAGGCTAATCGATACGGAGTTAAATGTATGTATTGACTCTGATGATTACATGCCAGACAGTGCCGTGGAACAGATAAATGCCTTTTGGGATTTACACGGAAGTGAGCAAGTGAGTGGCATTATTGGTCTTGATGCCTTTACGGATGGACGAATCATTGGCTCAAAGCTGCCAGAGGGTGTCAAGCGTTCGACACTTTTCGAGTTGTACAGTAAACATCATGTGACTGGTGATAAGAAGCTGGTTTATCGAACAGAATTAACCAGGCAATATCCTTATCCCATTTTCGAAAATGAAAAATATGTCGGTTTAGCCTATAAGTACTACAAGCTGGATCAACAGTATGAAATGCTGCTCATGAATGAAGTGCTATGCTGTGTAGAATATTTACCAGATGGCTCCTCGATGAACATGCTGAAACAATACCGCAAGAACCCGAACGGATTTGCCTTTTACCGGAAAGAACTCATGAAACTGCCCTTCGCTAGCCTGCTTTTTAAATTCAAACAATCGATCCATTATGTATCCAGCAGTATGACTTCCGGTAATCGCAGGTTTATGAGGGAAACTCCTGCCAAAATCCTGACTTTTCTCGCCATTCCACTTGGGGTCATGCTCTATTGGTATGTGATTAGAAAAACAAGAATTTCTTAGTTACTCGAAAGGAAATCAACTATGGCTATACTGTGGGTTAATCTGGTTGTTGTCTATATCGCATCGTATTTTTCAAGGATTTTGGCCAAACCACTGACAATCGGCCCTGGCTCTCTATCGGTAAAGCCCAATAAATGGATGACTGCAATTGTAATGGGAGTATTTGTATTGATAGCCGGGCTTCGTAAAAATATAGGTGACACTTCTTCTTATATGTATTCTTATCGGATAAGTGAATTTAAATGGGATGATATTAAGGATAAGCAGGAGATTGGTTTCGGTATTTTGCAAATGATATTAAAATCATTCACTGAGGATCCTCAGTTGTTAATATTTTTAACAGCGTTAGTGACCAATGTACTTATCGTTTATGTGTTATACAAGTATTCGAGGTTGTTTGAAATAAGTATCTATATCTACATAACCTCGGGACTATATATTGTTTCAATGAACGGGGTTAGACAATTTCTGGCTTCTGCAATTGTTTTCGCTGCTACCAAATATTTATTTGAAGGTAAATGGCTGAGGTATTTTCTCGTGGTTGCCTTTGCCTCTACTTTTCATCAGAGCGCCCTTATCCTCATTCCTATTTATTTTATTGTGAGAAGGAAGGCATGGACGTCATCCACGTTCGTTCTCCTATCCATGGCAGTGATGTTAATTCTGGGATATAGCGTACTTTCAGATGCTATTTTCGCAGTTATCGCGGATACGCATTACAGTGAGTATAAGGAATTTCAAGAAGGCGGAGCTAACATCATACGGGTAGCTATCGGGGCTGTTCCTTTGGTATTTGCTTACTTGGGGAGAAATAAGCTTACGGAGATATTCCCTTATAGTGATTATGTAGTAAACATGTCGTTATTAAATTTTATTGTCATGGCTGTAGCCACACAGAATTGGATTTTCGCCAGATTTACGATCTATTTTGGTTTATATAATGTCATTCTCATGTCATGGATCATTAGTTTATTCGCAAAAAGACAACAGAAATTCATTTACTATGCAATTCTGGGCTTTTATTTGATTTATTTTTACTACGAGAACGTGGTTACCTTAAACATTATTTATAAAAGTGATTACTTAAATTTCTGAAAAATGACAGGGGGATAACACAATGGCAGTTCTCGTGACTGGCGGAGCAGGCTACATAGGAAGTCACACATGTGTGGAGTTATTGAATGCGGGGTATGACATCGTCGTCGTTGATAATCTAAGCAATAGTAGTGCAGAATCTTTGTTGCGAGTAACGGAGCTTACGGGAAAAGAATTCGAGTTCTATCCGATCAGTTTGAATAATCGGCCGGATATGGAGGACATTTTTCGAAACCATAAGATTGAAGCCGTAATTCATTTGGCAGGGCTTAAGGCGGTTGGCGAATCTGTTTCTGTACCTTTACGCTACTATCATAATAATATCTCCGGTTCCATTGTTTTATTCGAAATTATGCATGCATATGCAGTAAACAAGATTGTTTTTAGTTCATCTGCTACGGTTTATGGAAGTTCGGAACAGGTACCGATCACGGAAGATGCGCCGCTGGGAGCAACCAATGCGTATGGTCGAACAAAGTTCATGATTGAAGAAATAATGAGAGATCTTCATGTATCTGATCCAACATGGAGTATTGCGCTATTGCGATATTTTAATCCAATAGGGGCCCATGAGAGTGGTAGATTAGGTGAGGATCCGAATGGGATTCCTAACAATCTAATGCCTTACATAACGAAAGTAGCCATAGGTGAATTACAAGAGCTGCAAATTTATGGTTGTGATTACGAAACCGTTGACGGCACAGGTGTAAGAGACTATATCCACGTGGTGGATCTTGCCCAAGGTCACTTGAAGGCACTCGAGAAGATTATGACAACCTCAGGAGTAGAGGCGTACAATCTTGGAACGGGCCAAGGATATAGTGTACTCGAAATGGTGACTACATTTGAACGTGTAACTGGCAGACGGATCCCTTATCGAATAACAACTCGAAGGCCAGGAGATATCGGAATGTGTTACTCGGATCCGACGAAGGCCGAAAGAGAATTGGGCTGGGTGGCTCAGAAAGGCATTGATGAGATGTGTATCGATGCTTGGCGTTGGCAGTCCAGTAATCCAGATGGATATCAAGATGAGGATACCTTTGATGAAGTTCACAATCCAAAACTTATTGTGATGTAGGAGTAGATCATTTATGAAAAGAGTATTTGATGTCAGTGTTGCAATAACTTTACTACTGCTATTTCTACCGATTATCGGTATCGTGGCCCTTCTGATTAGGCTGAAGCTCGGATCTCCGGTCATCTTTAAGCAGCTAAGGCCAGGCATGCATGAAAAACCTATCAACATCATAAAGTTGCGTTCCATGACGGATGCTAGAGACAGCGAAGGCAATCTATTGCCGGATTCAGTGAGGTTGACTCCCTTTGGAAGTTTCCTTAGAAAATTCAGCCTGGATGAATTGTTACAATTGGTCAATGTGATCAAGGGTGATTTAAGCCTTGTGGGGCCAAGGCCGCTTTTAATGGATTACTTGTCCCTCTATTCCGAAGAACAGGCGAAGCGTCACCTTGTCAGACCCGGGATTACGGGGTGGGCACAGGTTCATGGCAGAAATTCGATTTCCTGGGAAGAGAAGTTCAAGCTCGATATTTGGTATGTAGAGAATAGAAGCTTTATGTTGGATCTCAAAATATTGGTGTTAACAGTTGGCAAAGTCTTGAAGTCGGAAGGCGTTAGTCATGGGAATCATGTGACGATGGAGAAGTTCTCAGGATCTAATATCTCATGAAAAGATGTGATGCATGATGAACCTTGTTGTCATTGGCGAAGGTGGCCATAGTAAAGTTATAAGGGATATTTTACATTCAATGAAGCATTGTAGAATAATAGCCATTTTAGATGACAAGTACGATGAGTTGATTCTGAACAATGACGTTTATATGGGGCCGATCACTTCAGTACAAAATTTATTAGACCAAATGGATGATGTTAAATTTATTGTGGCTATAGGGAACAACGAAATTAGAAAGTCAATTGTATCTAAATTGGGCATAACCAAAGAGAGTTATATTACACTCAAACATGAAACCGCAATTATTAGCCCTAGTGCTACTATAGGTCAAGGCACTGTTATCATGGCCAACACGATCATTAATGCAGATGCCTATGTTGGAAATCACGCCATAATTAATACGGGAGCCATTATTGAGCACGATAGTAAACTAGGGGATTTTGTCCACGTTGCACCAAAAGCAACTCTAACTGGCTCTGTAGTTGTTAAAGAAGGAGCAATGATAGGTGCGGGAGCTACGGTAATTCCAGGGAAGAACATTGACGAATGGGCAATTATAGGAGCGGGTGCCACGGTGATCAGTGATATTCCATCAAATAGTACGGCAGTAGGAACTCCTGCAAGGATTATTACTCAACGGTTGTTTGCTTAATAGCGTCAAGAGCGCTTTTTTGTTTTCACTAACTTTGAAAAGGGTGTGCCTTTACTAATGTTTACTAACAAAAAAAGAATCTATCTTTCTCCCCCGCATATGAGTGGTAACGAAATGGCGTATATCCAGGACGCTTTTGATACAAATTGGATCGCTCCGCTGGGGCCGCATGTCGATGCCTTCGAGAAAGAGATTGCAAGCCATGTTGGCCTAGTTGATGCGGCAGCAGTTAGCTCGGGAACAGCGGCCATACACTTAGCATTACGATTATTGGATGTTGCTGAGGGGGATACCGTCTTCTGTTCAAGTCTAACGTTTGTTGCTAGTGCGAATCCAATTGTTTATTTGGGAGCAACACCTGTATTTATTGATTCAGAGCCAGAAACGTGGAACATGTCCCCACAAGCATTAGAACGTGCATTGTATGAGGCAGCGCGTAATGGGAAATTGCCTAAAGCGATCATTGTCGTTAATCTATATGGTCAAAGTGCCAAAATGGACGAAATCGTGGAATTATGTAAATTATTTCATGTTCCGATTATTGAGGACGCGGCTGAATCTCTTGGATCGACTTATAAAGGAAGAGCAAGTGGTTCATTTGGCAAGTTTGGCGTCTATTCCTTCAATGGGAATAAGATCATTTCCACATCAGGCGGCGGCATGTTGGTGTCGAATGATGTTGATGGGCTGAATAAAGCACGCTTTCTAGCTACACAAGCGCGAGATTATGCGCTGCATTATCAGCATAGTCAGATGGGTTACAACTATCGAATGAGTAATATATTGGCAGGAGTTGGCCTCGCTCAGCTTGCTGTTTTGGAAGAAAGAGTGATCGCTAGACGGGTTATATTTGAACGCTATTATCACGAATTAGCCCATTTGCCAGGCATTCAATTCATGCCGGAGCTACCGAATACGCGATCGAATCGGTGGTTGACAGCATTGACAGTTGATATGAAAGAAGCTGGCGTATCTGTGGAAAGATTAATAGAGCTTCTCGCGGAAGAGAATATCGAGGCTCGTCTAGTTTGGAAGCCGCTGCATATGCAGCCGCTATTTGAAGGTGTTGCCTATTATCCGCATAGTGACAACGACAATGTGTCAGAACGATTATTCCAATCCGGCTTATGCCTGCCTTCGGGCTCAAGTATGACGGAAGAAGAGCAAGATCGTGTTATTACATGTATTCAGAAAACCATACTTAAAGCCAAGAGTATCAGTGCTTAACTAGGAATTTTCGTCCATTTTCATACGATGATGATTCATTCTCTGGAATAAAGTTATTTTCATTTGGGTGTCTAGACAGTCGTGGTAGAGGATATAGGTGTAGTCATGCATGAATTTATGGTAAATCCGTATCAGCTTTCTCCATACGCTTATCCAAAGTGAAGTCATGGCATGAATTCCTCCC
Organism: Paenibacillus sp. Soil766; assembly: GCF_001428105.1. GTDB lineage: Bacteria > Bacillota > Bacilli > Paenibacillales > NBRC-103111 > Paenibacillus_E. The sequence continues at coordinate 59,697 of NZ_LMSJ01000026.1, forward strand.
TTCTGTACAAACGTATGAATAAATAGACAAATCTATTCAGTTATTCCTAAATACTGCCTTGTTGTTCTTTATTAAGAATAAAATTTGGAGGTAATACGAATGTGTGGAATTGTGGGATATATCGGCAGTCAGGATGCGAAGGAAATATTGGTTAAAGGTTTAGAAAAGCTAGAATATCGAGGATATGATTCTTCTGGTATCGCTATTTTAAATGACAGTGGGATACATCTCTATAAAGAAAAAGGTCGAATTGCAGCGCTTCGCGAAGTGATTGATGGGGAGCAAGGGGCGTGGATGGGAATTGGTCACACGAGGTGGGCGACGCATGGCAAACCAAGTAAGCGCAATGCACATCCTCATCAAAGTCACAACGGTAGATTCACAGTTGTACATAATGGTGTGATTGAGAATTATCAAGAGTTGAAGGATAAATCACTGGGGCATATTCCATTCTCTAGTGATACGGACACTGAAGTGATTGTACAAAAGATGGAGCAGCTCGTGGAGAGCGGATTATCTGTCGAGGAGGCTTTTCGGCAGTTACTTCTAGAAATCAAGGGCTCATACGCCGTTGCCGTATTAGATAGTCAGGACACGGAAACGATCTATGTCGGTAAAAATAAGAGTCCTTTACTCATCGGGCTTGGACCCGATTTTCATGTTATTACAAGTGATGCGATGGCCATGCTGCAGCTGACGAATCAATTCGTCGAATTGATGGATGAAGAGATGGTTATTCTTCACCAGCATGCCAAGACTATTAAAAATTTGAATGGTGATGTGATTCAAAGAAGGCCATTTCAAGTAAAGCTGGATGCCAGAGATATCGAGAAAGGGTTATACCCACACTATATGCTTAAGGAAATTGACGAACAACCCTTGGTTATTCGCAAAGTGATATCCAAATATCAGGATGGCCAAGGGGGGATCGGGATTGATCCGCAGTTACGTGAAAGCGTATTAATGGCGGATCGTCTCTATATCATTGCCTGTGGAACCAGCTATCACGCGGGATTAGTGGGTAAGCAACTGATCGAGAAGATCGCGAACATCCCAGTTGAAGCACATATCGCGAGCGAATTTCTGTATAACAGGCCTATTCTATCTGCGAATCCACTGTTTATCTTTATTTCGCAAAGCGGTGAGACGGCTGATAGCCGAGGCGTATTGGTTGCGATTAAACAGTTGGGTTATCCTACCGTCACGATAACGAACGTACCAGGCTCGACGTTATCCCGCGAAGCAGATTATACATTACTGACGCATGCAGGACCAGAGATTGCCGTAGCTTCAACGAAAGCCTACACGGCACAAATTGCTGTCTTAGCCTTGCTTGCCTTCGATAGTGTAAGAGAGAAAAATGGGAATCAGCAGGGCATGAATCCTTTTCATGAGTTGAGTATTGCCGCGAACGCCATGGAAATTCTTATTAATAAGAAAGAGATGATGGAAGAGGTCGTCTGGCAATATCTCACGTCCTCAAGAAATTGCTTTTTTATCGGCAGAGGGGTTGATTACTATGTTGCCTTAGAAGGTGCCTTAAAACTGAAGGAGATTTCCTACATCCAAGCAGAAGGGTTCGCCGGTGGAGAACTCAAGCATGGCACAATTGCCTTAGTTGAGGAGGAGACTCCAGCGATTGCTCTCATTACACAGCCACATATTCGAGCGAACGTTCGAAGCAATGTGCAAGAAATCATGGCGCGTGGTGCCAATGTATGCATGATTACCATGGAAGGATCCGAGGAAAGTGGCGATCAGATTGTACTGCCTGCCGTCCATGAGCTGCTAACTCCTTTGGTGTCAGTGATTCCATTACAATTAATCTCCTATTATGCAGCTAAATATCGGGGCTGTGATATTGATAAGCCCAGAAATCTTGCCAAAAGTGTCACTGTGGAGTGATGATAACGATGATTGGTCACAATATATCGAGCATTCGTAAGCAAAGGGGGTATACATTGTCCGAGCTTTCGGAACGGACAGGTATTTCCAAGTCGTATCTAAGCAACATTGAGCGGAATTTGAAACAGAATCCATCCATTCATGTCATCGAGAAAATTGCTGTGGTTCTTAAAGTTGATCTGAAAATCCTTTTGAAAATTGCTGTAGAAGTGGAAACCAACCAGCAGCTGGATCAGGAATGGATGGATTTTATCACAGACTTAAAAAAATCAGGAATAAAGAAGGAACGGATTCATGAGTTGAAAATATTGATAGAGTTTATGAAATGGCATGATGACAAAATAACTAGTGTATGATGAGATCTGCTGAACTTAATCATGATAGGGAAGTAAACACTAGCCCCTAAGGGGGCTAGTGTTGTTCTTTATTAGGAACAATATTTGTTCTTTAATAGGAATTCTGTTATACTAATAGGAGCAACTACTACATTTTAAAGGGAAGATCCTACTATGATTGGTAAACGTGTACAACAATTAAGGAAAGAGAAGGGTTTGTCCCTCACAGAGTTGGCTGAACGGGCAGGTGTGGCCAAATCATATATTAGCAGCCTTGAGCGAGACATCCAAAAGAATCCTTCTATCCAGTTTCTAGAGAAGATTGCAGCAGTATTGAAGGTGCCTGTCGATCGACTTATTGATGATCAAGAAGAGATTGTTGTAGGTGAGCGAGAGTTAGATGAGGAATGGTATGAAATCATTAAAGAAGCTATGACCTCTGGCGTAGATAAGCAGCAATTTCGGGAGTTTTTGGATTTCAATAAATGGAGAATGAAACGGCCTAACGATGAATAGCTAGCGTTGCTATGTGAACTTTATGGGGACAGACAAGGGTCATTTTCATTTGTGTTTTGTATTAGTTTCTTGGGTTGGAAGGGGCTTCTTAAGAATGCGCGGATATCTTCCATAGTAAGTCCCATCTTACGAGCGCTCATAATAAGGTTGATCCATTCTGCATCATACTCTTCGATTTCCATTTGCTTTAACATGTTCACAATCGACCCCTCCAAAACTTTCTGTAAGATACGCTTTGTATCGTTACATGTATTATCGCATGTTTTTTCTCCGAAATCAATCCCGTTAACATTAAAATTATACAAACTGTATCATGTATGAAGAAGGGGACTCTATATTATTTTGTAAGGGATACAAGTCTTTAGACCTAGTTAGGAGGCGGACGCAGCATGAACGATACCCCCTTAAGTCGCAGGTCATTCCTCAAGCATAGTCTATTGGCGGTTGGTTCTTTAGGGATATTAGCGGGGGTGAGTGGTGCATATGGTATTTTTGGTGAGCCGAATTGGATCCAGACAACCACAGTCAAACTATCATACAAGCGATACCCAGCTTCGTTCACGGGAATGCGAATCGTGCAATTCAGTGATACGCATATTAGCAAGTATTATGGCATATCTCATTTAACTAGATTGGTTAAGCTGCTGCAGCAACAAGAGCCTGACATCCTTGTTTTTACTGGCGATTTATTTGATTCCAGACAAGGCCAAATATCGGATGACGTGATTCCAGTTCTGTCTCAGCTTCAAGCGGCGTATGGGAAGTTTGCTGTCCTAGGCAATCATGATTTGCGTATGGATGCGGAACGAATAACGGAGGTATTAGAGAAATCTGGTTTTAAAGTACTAGTCAATGAAAGCCAAAGAATCAGCCGAGGAGATGAAAGTATTCGTATCGTCGGTGTGGACGAGATGTTCCACGGTAACCCTAACCTACCACTCGCGCTCCAAGGGATAGACCGAGAGGAATTCGTGCTCCTGCTCGCACATGAGCCTGATTTTGCTGACTTGGCTTCGAAGTACCCAATCGATTTACAACTGTCCGGCCACAGCCATGGTGGGCAAATACGTATTCCTTGGTATGGAAGTGTATTCACACCAGATCTAGGTCAGAAGTATTCAATGGGGCTGTACAACTTTGATGATAGTGAGTTCCACGTGTACACCAATCGCGGTATAGGTACTACTTTATTACCGATTCGATTTAATTGCCGGCCTGAGATCACTGTATTCGTCCTCGAGTCGAATTCCATATAAACGCAAAAAAACTCCGCGGCATCATGGATGCAGCGGAGTTCTCTATTAATAACAGAACCATTTTTTCCAGATATCATAGGAATCTTCGCATTCAATATCTTCGAAATCAAAATCGTCCCAGCAATCTTCCCAATCATAGTCGTTCCAGTCGTTATTGTTGTGATTGTTGTACTTGTCTTTGTCTTTATTTTTGTCTTTGTCCTTGTCTTTATCTTTATCTTTATCTTTGTCGTTGTTGTTTTGATTATTGTTTTGATTGTTATTTTGATTGTTATTTTGATTATTGTTGTAACTGTTGTTAGCGCTGCCATATGTATTCGAATTAAAAATTTTACTTAGATTATTCATAAATTGTGATAGTAGACTATTCTTCTGTGAATTTCCATTATCATAGCCTGAAGCAAAGGCTGATGCAGGAAATAGAATGGTAGTCAGGAGAATTATAATAAGCGGTATTCGTAGCATTTTTTTGAACATAGTTGACGCAACCTCCTTTCTGGATAGTATAGTAGTACTACATTACTGTTCTTTATTAAGAATTATACATTAAATTTTGGGATTTGAGAACAGCGAAAGGCATAGATCATTTCTTAAATTTGTGATACAATATGTAACATAATGGATGTAAAGGGAGTGGTGTGCCCATAAAATAATATCTTTACCCATCGATAGATACATAACGTAACATATCCTATGAAACTAATTAAGGTCATGTGAGGTGCTACTCATGCAAGTTGTTCAACCAATTAGAGAACAAGAGAAGATTGAGCAAATTCAGGAAGTGTTGAAAGAACAATCAGTTCGTGACTGGCTGCTTTTCACAATTGGAATTAATTCAGGACTCCATCTTAGTGATATTCTCTATTTAAAAGTAAAAGATGTAACGGATCGAAATATTGTGAGTGTAAGAGAGGAAAAAACGGGGAAAGTAAAGACATTCCAGCTTTCTTCGCAGCTGAAGGCTTATATTAAGGAATATGTCCAATATATGGATGAAGACAATTACTTATTTCCTTCCCAGCGTACGGGTCACCCAATTAAACGAATACGAGTGTATCGAATTCTGAATCAGGCTGCAAAGCAGGTAGGCCTAACGGATATAGGCACGCATACCCTTCGTAAGACCTATGGCTATCATTACTACCTCAAAACGAGAAATGTCGCTGTACTTAGAGATCTATTTAATCAGTCAGCACCATCCGTGACTTTAAAGTATATTGGTGTCAACAATTAATGGAAGGCTGAGCGTTGAGAGCAGTTAATCATTACTCTAATGAACGCTCAGCCCTAACAAAAGCAATAAATCTTCTTGCTTCCTCAGCTGATAAGCGCTTCCCATCCACGGTTAAAGAAAACTTCTGTAAGATACCCTCGTCTGTTAAATCAAGATTTTCGACAAAGTCTCGCACATCTTCTTCCAAGACAGTTTGCTGATGGTTCGTACGGCCTAGTAAATAATCAATAGAAACATTGAAAAAGTTTGCAATCTTATTAATAGTTTCGTAATCAGGTTCGCGTCGATTGGTCTCATAATGAGACAGGGATGCTCTAGAAATACCTATTTTGACGGATAAGTCTTCTTGGGTTAATCCTCTTTTTTCACGTAAGAGTGCAATGCGATCTCCGTATTTCAGCTTGATCAGTCCTCACTGTTCATAATCATTCAATTATTATATCCACTATCTTTAACGAAATATACCAGAAGATAATTATAACAAAGCAGAGATTCATTTGACTAGATACAAAATGTATTTGAAATAATTAATAATCCCTTGATAAGTTACGAAATGTATCATATAATGAATATTATATACATATTGTAACAGGTTACGACATTTAGTCATACATTAAGGGGTGTAATAAATGATAATTTTTGAAAAGGTATTTTGTGTCGAATGCAATGCAATCTTGGATAAGTGTGATGCCAAAAAGATTTTTAAGACAGGCTACTACCATACAACGATTCCTTTGGCTCATTGCATCAAATGCGATACGGTGCAAACAATTTACTTTCCCAACTTTGATGAAGGAATGACGGTAGCAAGTTGGATTTGAACAGATAAGGCGGGATCAACTTGAGAGACTTGAAATGGACTTGTCATCACAAATGAGCCACGTTCTCTTAGGTAGTATAAGAGACGTGGCTTATTGTTTATTTCCTCTCCACATTAGAAAGTATAATTTTCGATTCTTGAATACATCTTTCTAATTGGCGATACAAACAACCTTTATAACGCGGTCACTCATCCTCGAATGACTTCGATAGAAGTTTTTCTCACTTGTTTTTCCATAACCTCGATGCTACAATACGTATCTAATAAATGGATAAGTTAAAGGAGTGACTACATGCGTCGTTGGGTAGTGTACACTGCAGGCTGTCTCTTTGTTGGATTCATTGGGGGGGGATTAGGCGTCTATTGGAAATATGAGCCCGTTCATCATTTTGAGCAAGTAGATGTGCCAGTATTAAGCAGGGCCTCGGTTCCTATCGAGGAAGGAGTGAAAGTCACTCAGCCTCAAGCTATTACAGAGCCAACGCCTCAAGTCACGCAGCAAGTACCCGCTAAACCGATGAAGTCATTTAATGTACTTATTCTTGGGACGGACGCTAGAGGTAACGAGAATTCAAGATCGGATGTTGTTATCGTTCTACACATCATTCCCAGCACTCGTAAAATCAATATGATTTCGATCCCCAGAGATAGTCGCGTCTACATAGATGGTGTGGGATACACCAAAATAAACCATGCACATATGCTAGGCGAGATGCGGGGAGGTAACGAGGAGGGAACGAGAGAAGCTATTCAAACGGTCTCCAATTTTCTAGATGTGCCCATCAATTATTATTTGAAGACGAATTTTAAAGGTTTTGAGGATTTCATCGATACCATTGGCGGCGTCCAGGTAGAAGTTGAAAATGATATTTATTTACTTCATTCTGGGGGGACGCTAGCTCAAGGCAAGCAGCATATTGATGGCAAATTGGCGTTGAGTCTGGTAAGAGAACGATACGCTTTTGCGAATGGAGATTTCGATAGGCAACGGGAGCAAACTCAGCTACTAAAAACGGTTGCACAAGAAATGTTGAGACCAGAACATATTGGGGAAATCGCAGGTTTGCTAACTAAGGTCAAAAAAGATATCGTGGATACCAATTTCCAAGACAACGATATCATCAGCCTAGCCTGGCTATTCAAAGGAATGACAGCAGATGATTTTACAACCAAGCAAGTTCCAGGTCATAGCGGCTATGAGATGGATCCGTTAGTACATTCAAGGTTATATTATTGGATTCCGGATATGGCGAAGGTGAAAGAAATGAGCTCTACGTTATTTAAAGATTAAAGCTTTGCAGTCAAAAAAGAACCAACTTTCGCGTTGTTGATACATTTTGTATCTGGTTGAGTGCAATTAATTTTTTTGGAAATGTCATATGACGAGAGCCGCTGATTCTATCAGACTTGGGTGCGCTTACAAGATTTCTTGCTGGAATCCATGCAGGATTCTAATCATAACCGAGGGTTTACGGGCATAACTTTGAAAACAGATGATGTAATTTTCACACGTGCTATACAAGTCTTTGAGGATCTATCGGATTTTCCATTTTGTAAAATCAGCTTGACAAGATACGAGTTGTATCATAAATTGAAGACAGAAACAAGGCGAAATGTCATAAAACATAACATGATCAGGAGTGGTGTTCTTTTATGGAAAAAGATAAGCCAGTTTCACTTGAGATTAAAGATGTTTTAAGACATTTAGGACTGGATTTGCAGCAGTTTCTGCTGTGGCAAGAAGGCCAGTCGAAGAAATCCCTCCAAGTCAATTTAAACAATGCTCCCCTCACACACGAGCGATAACCTACGTCGCATCGCGTTCAAAACATCCCCTAAATACTCATTACTTACGCCGCATTTATCGCACATGGAAGTCAGCACCTGTTGTAGTCAGGCTCATTATGATACACATCGTAACATTAAGGAGGAGAATAGATGACTACATCTTTTGCTGAAGGATCAGAAATGGTTTTGAAATATCCTTGTTATGGATTGATGAATATCAAAAGGATTGACCAACGCATGTTGGATTCCAAGTATACGCCATTCAAAGTGATCGATGTTCGTCCTTCGCAGATGGGCTTCACTTCTTATTTAAGTCTACCCATAAATGAAAATGTGATTTGGTGTTTCCAATTTAAGTTTCATAACCAAGACATATCGTTATGCGGCGTGCTTCGTGAAAGAATCCAGATAGAGAAAGGGTATGTCTATACCGTGGAATGGTTGGAGGAAGAAACATCGACAGGCGCCATCGTCCTACAAACCATTCGTTTCTGGGAGCATCAATGCAAGAATGAATTTATGAAAGCTGTTCGCGGCTATGTCAATGCCATGGAGTTAGTGAATACGACAACAATGGATATTTCATGCTGATTGATACACATTGCCATATCTTGCCCGGTATGGACGATGGCGCTAGGACGTTGGATGAAGCAATCGAAATGGCTCAACATGCTTCAAGCGAAGGCATTCATACCATCGTGGCTACGCCTCACCATGCTGATGGGAGACATGAGAATGCTGCGGATAAAGTTGAGCTTGCTGTACAAGAGTTGAACAATGAGCTTGAGAAGCGCCGTATTCCTGTTCAAATCCTTCCAGGTCAAGAAGTTAGAGTCTCAGAGGGACTTCTTCTTGACTTGGATGCGGGACGGGTTCGAACACTGAATCATAGCCAGTATGTCTTGCTAGAGCTACCTCCAACAGGTATTCCTAGGTATTTTGACGAGATCATATATGAATTACATGTTGAAGGTTTAACGGTTATCCTTGCACATCCGGAAAGGCAGCTTGATTTTATTGTCAATCCTCGCCTGCTGCATAGTTACGTGGAGAAAGGATGCTTGTGCCAAATTACATCGCAGTCCTTAATGGGACTATTTGGCCGCAAAATTCAAAAGTTCGCCATGTATGTTTACAAGTCACACTTAGCTCATTTGATCGCCTCGGATGCACATAATTTGGCTAGTAGAAGGAGCAATTTAGCAGAAGCATACTCCTATTTGGAAAAGGTTCAGGGTCGTAAAGCTCTGGAGCGCTTTTCGATTAACGCGGCATCTGTCATACGAAATGAAACGATCGTGACGAAGACCTATCCGTATAAACGCAGGGTGTGGTGTTTAACATTACATTAACGATTGGAGGTCACAATGGAAACTGAACTCAGACAATATTTGACCATTGTTCAAAAAAAGATGGGGCTGATTGCAAGCATTGTGCTACTGGCAAGTGTAGTTACTGGTCTTGTGAGCTATTATCTGATTGCACCTATGTATGAAGCCAGCTCTAAGATTATCGTCAATAAATCAACGGACATTCAAGGCAGGGATAATCTCAATTACGATTCCATTCGGACGAATGCGTTGTTGATTAAGACCTATAAGGAAATTATTTCAACCCCTGCCATCCTCGATAACGTGGTTGCGAAGTATCCTGAGCTTGGATTGACAAGTGCTAAGCTCATGGACATGATCCTTGTTAGCTCAACGGTGGATACGCAAGTGATGACCATTTCGATTCGAAGTTCATCGGCAGAGGACGCAGCTAAGACCGTGAATGCCGTCTCAGAAGTATTCAAGAATACGATTCCTTCGATAATGAAGGTAGATAATGTTGTCATTTTGAATGAAGCAAAGCCCGAGGATAATCAAGCTCCTGTTTCTCCCCATATGATCATGAATGTGGCGATCGCATTCGTTGTCTCCTTGCTGTGTGCTATTGGCTTTGTTTTTCTCTTAGATTATTTGGATGATTCCATCCAGTCGGAAGTCGACATTGAACACTACCTTGGCTTACCTACACTTGCTGCCATTTCTAAAGTAAAACCAGAAGATATGCGAAGCAAGTCACCTTCTAAATCGCATAGAAAGGTAGGCGATACGGTTTATGCGAACGCTAATCAATAAACATCAGCTTATTACGGAGACTCACCCTAAGTCTCAAGTGTCCGAAGCCTATCGAACCTTAAGAACGAACATTCAGTTTTCATCCATTGATCGCATCATGAAGACGATTCTAATTACATCGGCGCAGCCCGGTGAAGGGAAATCAACAACAGCTGCTAACTTATCCGTTGCCTACGCACAAGAGGGGAAGAAAGTACTGATTGTTGATGCTGATTTACGAAAGCCAACGATTCATCATTATTTTGGCAAGTCGAATCGTTATGGGTTGACCAGCGCACTTGTGAACCGAACCCAATTCGATGAGTTTATTAGTGAAACGTCGATCGAGAATTTATCCCTGATTACCTCAGGTCCGATTCCACCGAACCCATCTGAATTGTTAATGTCACAGAAAATGACCGCTTTCTTAGAGGAAATGGCAGCCAGATTTGATGTCATTATTATTGATTCACCGCCCACGTTAGCTGTGGCAGATGCACAAATTCTCGCAACAAAATGTGATGGTGTTGTCATGGTCATTAGTGATGGGAAAGTTAAACGAGATATGGCTAGGAAGGCTATCCACAACTTAGAAAGAGTTCAGGCGAAGATTCTAGGTGTCGTCCTCAACAACAAACGCCAAAAGAAAAGTGACGCTGCTTATTACTACTATTATGGACATACAGAATAACTAGCTTGTAGATCACGAAGTTGTGGGTTATGTCTACTACACCCTTATCAGGGTAGACACTCGTTCATGCTGTGGGCTAATAGCCTTAGACGTTATCGTCGGTGGTGTGGAGTGAGGTGGGGTTTGATGCCCTATAGTTGTGTATGAAATGTATCCAGAATCATGCGGGACATATTGCCTAAGAGAGAGAAAGAAATTGGATTAGGAGAGAATACAATGACAAAAATTCGAAAAGCAATTATTCCTGCAGCAGGTTTGGGTACCAGATTCTTACCGGCTACAAAAGCTATGCCCAAAGAGATGTTGCCCATCGTAGATAAACCTACCATTCAATACATCGTGGAAGAAGCAATTGCATCAGGAATTGAAGACATTATTATCGTAACGGGAAGAAGTAAAAAGGCTATAGAAGATCATTTTGATAAAAACTATGAATTAGAAATTAATTTGGAATATAAAAATAAAGATCAGTTATTGAAAATCGTACAAGATATTACTAACCTAGTTGATATTCATTATGTAAGACAGAAAGAAGCACTAGGTCTAGGCCATGCCATTTGGTGTGCTCGTAAATTTATCGGGGATGAACCCTTCGCGGTTTTATTGGGAGATATGATTATTGACAGCCAAGTACCTTGTTTAAAACAAATGATTGACGCATATGAAGAAAATGAGGGGAACATAATTGCTGTGAACGCAGTTGATTGGAAAGAAGTAAGCAAATATGGGGTTATTGAGGGAGTAAAGGTTAGAGAAAATCTTCACTTAATAACAAGTCTGGTAGAGAAGCCTCAGAGTAATCCACCATCCAATCTAGCCATTATGGGAAGGTACATTCTAAATCCTGAAATCATGGATCTATTAGAGCGTACGCAACCAGGCGTCGGTGGGGAAATACAACTGACAGATGCTCTTCAAGAGTTAGCTCAAAAGCAAGCTATGTATAGCCTTAATTTTGAGGGGAAATTGTATGATGTTGGTAGCAAATTTGGATATTTGCAAGCTACAATTGAGCTAGCCCTAAAAAATCCAGAAATTAGTGAAGAATTAAATGACTATCTGCATGATTGGGTAGGGAACGATTTGATGAATAAAATAATTATCTAACTCGTCATTTATTATGGTCCTCACGTGGAGAGAACGATATGAATCTTAAACAAATCGCACGGAAATTTAAAAAATCTGATCCAAGTAACCTTCTTAAAAATACGATTTGGACTATTCTTGGTCTTGGTTTGAGGATCATAATTAAAGCAGCATACTTTATTATTATAGCAAGATTACTTGGTGTTCAAGGGTATGGTGCTTTCGTGGGTATAGTTTCTTTAGTAGCAGTGCTATCACCTATTGCAAGTTTAGGAAGTGGTAATCTGCTAATCAAACATATAGCCAGGGATAAGCAGGCACTATCTACCAGCTGGGGAAATGCTTTAGTCGTTAACCTCATAATGGGTACGCTGCTAGGTGGAATAATTATAGGGCTTGCCCACACCATTTTCCCAGAAACAATACCTCTTACACTCATTATTTACATTGTCGTATCTGATTTATTATTTTCTAGTGTGCTCGAATTAAGTAGCCAAGTATTTCAAGGTGATAAAAAAATGGGTTGGACTGCACAGTTGAATGTAAATCTGAGTCTTATTCGATTGGCTGCAGCCTTATTATTAGGTTACTATTATATAAATCCTAGTCCTCAGCAATGGGGGCTATTTTATTTCATTAGTAGTTTTCTAAGTGCAACAATAGGTGTTACGGCTGTTACATATTACTATGGCTATCCACAAGTAAGCTTTAGACAAATCAGAAGAGATCTGAAAGAGGGGGCAATGTTTTCATTTGGTTCATTAGCGGAGTCGTCAAACAGTGAGTTGGATAAAACGATGTTAAGTAATTTAGCTTCACTCCAAGCCACGGGTATTTATGCTACCGCATGTCGATTAGTGGACGTTGTAAATGTTCCTATTTTTTCATTGGTGAAAGCTTCCTATTCAGACTTTTTCCAAAAGGGAGAACATGGCATCAATCATGTCATGCAGTATGCCAAAAAATTAATCCCCGTTTCTCTTGCGTATGCTGCCATTGCAGGTATTGCCATGTTCCTATGTGCTCCGATTTTGCCCATGATTTTGGGCAGTGAGTTCTCAAAAGCAGAAGATGCAGTTAAATGGTTAGCGATAATCCCTATTCTCAAGACGCTAAATTACTTCCTAACCAATGTACTCACTTGTACAGATCATCAGAAGCTAAGAACGTTCCTGCAATGTATCGCCATGATTCTAAATGTCATCTTAAATTACTTTCTAATTGTCCGCTATTCATGGAATGGAGCAGCTTACTCCTCCATCATAACGAATGCTTTCTTATCAGTAAGTGCGTACGTTGTAATCCTATATTTAGCCAAGCGAGAAAGATTAGAGAAGGTGAATGCGTGGAGTCAGTACCCATAAATTTTTTTAGAAGAATAGAGCAGTTCTTTGTTGTCATCGGTTTATTACTATTCAGTGGTGGTCTAATTCCGTTGTTTGAAAGCAATCTTGATTTAGGGACATATTCTGCAGGTGATCCAATTACTCAGAAGGTCTATCTAGTCCTTTACGTGATTGCGATAGGTTTAGTTATAGTGAATGCTAAACGTGTATTTCATGCACTTGTTAGCAACAAACTGTTAATTGTCCTGCTGCTATTCGTGTGTTTATCTTTATTGTGGTCAGCTTCAGAGGGGAATACAGTAAAGCGACTATTTGGATTAGTAGGGTCGACATGTTTTGGCATGTATATTGCAAGCAGATTTGACATAACACGTTTTTTGAAATTACTTGCAGTTTCGTTTGGCTTAGGCGCAATTCTAAGTCTATTCGCAGGCTTATTTCTTCCAGAATTAGCATTAGACAATACGTATCATATGGGTTCCTGGAAAGGGATCTACGTGCATAAAAATTTTTTAGGTAGATTCATGGTCTTAAGCTGTATCTTACAGTTTATATTTGCTATTAGAAAAGGTAGGTATCGTTTGTTTTTTTGGCTAATGTTTTGTTTATCTTTTGTCTTGGTGCTGCTTTCAAGCTCGCTGACAGCACTTTTGACATTCCTCATTATCATTGTCACGTATTTTTTGCTGAAAATATATCAAAGAAATACTTGGGAAGTTGTTCCGATCGTTATCCTTTTGTCAGCATTAACGATATCATTTGGATATTTGATGATGAATTATTCAGATTTCATATTTGATTCCATAGGTAAAGACGTTACGTTAACAGGGAGAACGGTATTATGGTCCGCAATCATTGAAAAGATATCTGAACGACCTTTCTTTGGTTATGGGTATGGCGGATTCTGGACGGGATGGGATGGAGAGAGTGCAAGTGTGTGGTTACAAGCTGGTTGGATGGCCCCACATGCACATAATGGATTTTTAGAATTAATGTTAGACATCGGAATCATTGGGCTAACGTTGTTCACTGCATTATTTATCCAGACAGTAGTAAGGTCATTACGTGTGCTCAAAGAGAAAGAGTTTAACTTTGAACTATGGCCTGCCATTTATTTGTTCTTTCAATTATTTATTAATTTTACTGAAAGTAACTTTTTAAGACATGGCAATTTGTTCTGGGCATTATTTATTACGACAACCTTATACCTTAGCAACCGGCAGGTGAAAGAGCCAATGAAATCTGCGGTAAATGAAGTGAGATTCCTAGTAGGGGGTAACTATATTGTTAAATAAGCCTTCAGTGAGTGTGGTTATTCCAACAAAGGGTCGGCCTCGGCTGTTAGTTCGAGCAATTGAAAGTGCTAGAAATCAGACATTAGTTAATATTGAAATTATTATAGTCGTCGATGGTTATGATCCTTTAACTGAAGAGGTAATTGATCAAATTAACGATCATAGAGTGAAGAAAATTGTGAATATGGTATCGGTAGGTGGCGCAGAATCAAGAAATATAGGTGTTCATAATGCTTCAGCAGATTGGATCGCTTTTCTAGATGATGATGATGAGTTTTTATGTACAAAATTAGAACGCCAGCTAAGTCTTGCACAAGGCTCGACGCATAGGTATCCAGTTATTTACTGTAAAATATTTGGAAGAACGCCTGCCAAAGACCTTGTGTGGCCGAGAAGAGAACCGCGAGTTGGCGAACACATATCAGACTACATTTTATCAAGAAATAGTTTGTTTCAGGGGGAAGGATTGATTCAAACTACGATGCTCTTTGTGCCCAAGGAGTTGTTAGTAGCTGTCCCGTTTAGAAATGAGCTTAAGAGACATCAAGAATGGGACTGGGCTTTTCGCGCTGCACAAATGAATGGGGTTGGATTCGAGTTATGCAATGAAATATTAGCTGTATGGTATATCGAAGAAAATAGACAAGGAGTTAGTACACAAGGTAACTGGGTGTATTCTTTACACTGGATACAATCCATGAAAGATCTTGTAGCACCAAGAGCATATGCTGCCTTTCTTATGACGGTGGTCAGCAGTATTGCTAAGAAAGAGAACGATAAGAAGGCTTTTCGTCAATTATGGCAAGAAGCGAATAGGAATGGGAAACCAAGTGTACTTGAAAAAATACTATTTCTTGGGATCTGGGCAACGCCACAAAACTTCAGGCATCAGCTTAGAAACTTGTGGATGGGGAGTAGGTGAGCCTTCTATGAAAACAGTCCAAATTGTGACTCAAATGGAAGGCGGAGGTGCACAACGCGTAGGAATTGTTCTTCAAGATGAGTTAGAAAAACGTGGTGAGCAAAGTGAACTGTGGTTTCTCTATGTGAAAAGATCCACTTATATGGATCAACCTAATATCCAAGTTATTTTACCGTATCAACCTAAACATGTATTTGATTATTATAAAATCATTATGTTGTTATTCAAAAAGCTAGTAGCTGAAAAACCTAAAGTCATTATTTCACACACACATTACTCGAATGTTATTGTTCAGCCTATTGCCTGGCTATTGGGAGTGGCTAATCGAATCGCAGTGCAGCATAATCCTGTTGAGTCGTATCCCTTACTTGCAAGAGGACTGGACGTCGTTCTTGGGACGATTGGTTGTTATACAACGAATGTAGTTGTTTCTGAATCGGTATTATCATCATTGAAAAATTACCCCAATAAATATCTACAAAAAACTCAACAGATTAATAATGGTGTTTTCGTAGGGGAAAGCTCAGGCAATGTCTTATCTATGAAAGAAAAGTTGGGCATTCACGAGAATTCACAAGTGATCATTAATGTTGGCCGATTATCGCAACAAAAAAATCAACTATTGCTGATTGAGATGTTGGCGTATTTATCTGACGTTCACTTGTTAATCGTTGGAGACGGTGAGCTTAGAAGCAAGCTTGTAAAAGAAGCTAAGAAAAGAGAATACAGCGATCGGATACACTTTCTTGGAGAAATCAAACCGCAAGAAGTCGTCAACTATTTGAAACTAGCAGATGTATTTGTTTTTCCTTCTTTGTTTGAAGCAATGGGCCTTGCACTCGTTGAAGCAATGAACGCGGGACTTCCCATTGTAGCAACGGATTTACCAGCTACCCGAGAGGTATTAGGATGCGAATTCATAGATAGTGCCGGAATTCTAGTTGGATCTGGGGATGTCAAAGGTTTTGCTGATGCTACAAGAATGCTATTGAATAATAAGGAACTTGCTGATGGGCAAGCAGCAATAGCGAAGCAAAGGGCTAAGCGCTATAGTGTGGACAACATGGCGGACGCCTACCAGAAGTGCTATTCCATTTGAAATAAGAAACTTACAATATCAGTGAGATGGAGTGGGGAATATGGAATCTACGATGGTCGAAAGAAGAGCTAACTCTTCGGAATTGTCTGTACCATTTTCAATGAATATTAGAAGTCGGAGAGGTCTGTATTCCAAGATAATAAAGCCCATCCTTGATATTATTTTCAGCATATGTCTAATCGTGATGGCAAGTCCAATTTTTATATGTATACCGTTGTTAATAAAGTTGGATTCCAAAGGCCCCATCCTATTTAAACAGCTGAGATATGGTGAAAAAGGACGAATTTTTAATATATATAAATTTCGTACGATGTATGTCGATACACCAAATGAAGGCAGATCTCCTACTTCTGGAGCTGATCCTAGAATAACTAAAATAGGCCGTTTACTTAGGAGAACAAGCATAGATGAATTACCACAATTAATGAATATTTTAAAAGGTGAGATGAGCTTTATTGGACCTCGACCTGAACAGAAATCGATTGTTGAGACCGAATACTCGGAATGGGAACGTCAAAGATTCCTGGCGGTTCCTGGTATCACGGGTTTATGGCAAATTAGTTCAGAACGTATCCACCCTATCCATAACAATCTGCAATATGATTTGAAATATATTAGTGAAGTATCGTTGAAGTTAGATTTGAAGATCATATGGGGGACTTTTAGAATCTTACTAAATAGTAATACACATTAGTAAAGGATGTATATTCTCTCGGAAGGAATGAGGCATTTTCATGAATAAATATTCATTTATGGGAATATCCATCCATTTGCTTACAATGAAGGATTTAAACGAAACAGTTGTCAATGCTGCTCGAAATAATCAAAAAATAATAATCCCAAACCATAATCTCCATAGTATGTATCTATGCAATCGGAATAGCCGTCTTAGAGAATTCTATAATATGGCCCAGTTTATTCATATTGATGGGATGGCGATTGTACTAATTGGTAAGCTACTTGGGTATCCCGTGAAACGTGAGCATAGGACGACATATGTGGATTGGATACGCCCATTACTTAAGGTTGCCTACGATAACAGGTTAAGAGTTTTCTACCTAGGCTCCAAACCTGGGGTAGCCTCACAGGCAGCTTCCATATTACGAAAAGAGCTTCCCAATTTGCAAATTGGAACCCAGGATGGTTACTTTAATGCAGATACAAATTGTGATGGAAATAAAGAAATCATAAGAAGGATTAATGAGTTTAAACCTCACATTTTATTGGTAGGGATGGGAATGCCGAGACAGGAGAGTTGGATTCTTGATAATTATGAACAGATCCATACAAATGTCATTTTAACATCAGGAGCATGCATGGACTATGTTGCTGACATTGTTCCAACAGCACCTCGTCTACTTGGAGCTGTTGGACTTGAGTGGTTGTTTCGTTTATGGTGCGAGCCCAGAAGATTATGGAAAAGATATCTCATAGAACCTTGGACCCTATTCATGTTATTTATTGCTGAGTTGTTGAGAAAGAACAAGGGAGCAAAAGTGGATTAATTAGATGTGAAACATCTTTTAATGATGCTTATCATTGAGGAGGGTTTGATAAATGAAAAAAATTATCATTACCGGTTCAGCTGGTTTTCTAGGTTCGCATCTCACGAGAAAATTACTGGCTCAAGGACATCAAGTCATTGGGATTGACAATTTATCTACAGGTAGAATTCAAAATATAGAAGATATCTTTAGTAATCCACATTTTCACTTTATCGATTTTAATGTTTCAGATCAAACCATCGTTGAAATGGATCTGCTCCAGGATAGCGATGAAATTTATCATTTAGCTTCTCCTGCATCCCCGAAGCTATATCAAGATGCTCCCTTCGAAACCATTTATGTAAATACGATTGGGACACAGAATATGTTAGAGATAGCCCGTAAAAGTAATTCGAAGTTTCTATATGCAAGTACTAGTGAAGCTTATGGTGATCCTGAGGTACATCCGCAGCCTGAAGATTATCGGGGGAACGTGAATACCTGGGGGCCGCGGGCTTGCTATGATGAGGCCAAGAGATTAGGGGAAGTATTCTGTTATGAGTACCATCGATTGTTTCAGATTCAGACGAAAGTAGTACGATTGTTCAACACCTACTCAGCTGGTTTACGTAATGATGACGGGAGGGTCATTTCTAATTTCGTGACGCAGGCTTTGATGGGTGAGGATATTACGGTGTATGGGGATGGCAGCCAGACACGTTCATTCTGCTATGTTGATGATACGATTAGAGCCCTTATACGGATGATGGAGTTAGATGCTGCTACAGGGCAAATTATTAATATTGGCAATCCGACGGAACATTCCATCTTAGATGTAGCCTTACTAGTTAAGCAGCTGACGAATACGACAAGTAGGATTACATTCCATAAACTCCCGGAAGATGATCCTAAAGTAAGAAGACCTGTTATCGATAGAGCCACTGATATCCTAGGGTGGAACCCTGAAATTTCACTTGAAGAAGGCTTGAAAAGAACGATTCATACCTATCAAGAGAAGCTAGCGCTTATCTAGTTAAATTGGGGATAGAGGGACTAGGAGGAAACATATATGAATGTCGTTTGTATCGGTTCAGGTTATGTTGGAAGTGTGACAGGGGCAGCATTTGCCGTGCTAGGACATCATACTACGGTGTTGGATATTGACCAGAACAAAGTTGATCAGATGAATGCTGGCAAAAGTCCCATTTACGAGCCTGGACTTGATCATTTAATCAATAGCTATATCGGAAGATCTTTGTTTGCAACAACGGACTACGGCGTTATTTATCATGCAGATGTTGTATTTATTGGTGTAGGAACTCCCTCAAAGGCAGATGGAACTGCCGATTTGACCTACATTCGACTTGCCGCACAAAGTATTGGACAATATGTAAATCCCGATAAGTTTGTGGTTATTATAAACAAATCTACGGTTCCTGTTGGGACAGCGGATCTTGTGGCTTCGATCATTGAAGAATCATCTAATTTAAAAGTGGATACACATTTTGCAATGGCTAGCAATCCAGAGTTTCTACGTGAAGGCTATGCGCTAGAAGATGTATTTTTTCCAGAGCGAATTGTGGTCGGTGCGGAGAATATTCATGCGAAGAAAGTAATGAAAGAGTTATATTTTAATGTGATAAATAGAGTAGAATATGAAGGGAAATCAATTGATTTTCAATTCTCTCACAATCCGAACGCAGCATTACCTATCTATTACGAAACCGACATTAAAAGCGCTGAGATGATTAAGTATGCATCGAATGCTTTCTTGGCTGTGAAAATAAGTTATATTAATGAGATTGCCCGACTTTGTGAAACATTAGGAGCCAATATTACTGAAGTTGCAACGGGCATGGGGATGGATTCTAGAATAGGTAATAAATTCCTTCAGGTGTCTAGTGGGTGGAGCGGGAGCTGCTTTCCGAAAGATACAGCCGAATTATTAGCAACAAGTCAGAAGTATAGTTGTGAATTAACCGTTGTTCAGGCGGCGGTTGACTCGAATCAACAAATGCATGACTATGTTGTTGATAAAATTAAGCGGAAATTGAAGACTTTGAATGGCAAGAATATAGGAATACTGGGTCTTACATTCAAGCCGAATACGGATGATGCGCGTAAAACACAAGCCTCAGTCATTATTAAAGAATTGATCGATGCAGGTGCTAGAATCAAGGCGCATGACCCGCACGGGATGGCGATGTTTCAACAATTGAATCCCGCATTAGATGTGCAATACGTTTCTAATGCCATAGATGTTACCTATAATGTAGATGCTGTTGTGCTATTAACACATTGGGCAGAGTATCTACATATGGATTGGTCCTTCGTAAAAAATAACATGCGAAGTCCTTATTTGCTCGATACTAGAAATGTATTAAAGCAAGGTCACTTACATCAATTGGGCTTTGATTACGAAGGTTTGGGGATTCATTCTACCAAAAAAACTACTCAGGAGTTTGTCAGATCGTGAGTGATCATTCATGCAAAAAGGCTTCCAAGGTCTGCTACTCAGACTGTGGAAGCCTTTTTTGTGTTGATTCATTTGCAACATCTCCCACTACTCGGGGCAGGGCCAAGTTAGTTCAATAGATGCTTGAACGCACTGTAATCTATCTGTTGCTTTTCCAGAAAGCTCGTCAAACTCCGATAATCACGCTTAGGCGTTGCAAGTATGTAACCTTCAATACAGTGTTCTCGTGTGACCTCATTGGCATTGGCCTCTAGGGCTACTTGTCCGATACGCGCGGCGATGGAATGCTTGGCAATATCACGGAACGCTGTCGGTACAGGTGAAACTAATTGGTCGAGAAATGCTTTGGAATCCGTTGTCCAAAGATGCCGAGAAGTGTCCACGTAATGATTTTGCCAATCGAGTTTGGACTTGCCGTCTTCTTTGGGGAGTACTTTAATAAACTTACGGAACATGAAGTACCCGCCTATGGACATGAATAAAAGCAACACGCATACCCAGAAAATGATAAACCACATGAAATAATCATTCGCCATTTATTTGTCACCTCACTAATTGTCTTCAATAAGCTAGTAAGAATTATACCTTATTTCTAGATTTCTTGCGACAATACGAGTAAAATAGGAGGGTAGCAGCTACTAATAAAGGAGTTATGGACTATGCCAAAAATTGGATCGCACGTTTCGTTCTCAGATAAAGGCTTACTAAATGCAGCAGAAGAAGCCGTTTCCTACGGATCATCCACGTTTATGATATACACTGGCGCACCTCAGAATACGCGCCGTAAACCGATTGAAGAGCAGTACATCAAAGAAGGCAAAGCTGTGATGGACAAGCATGCGATGAATGAAATCGTTGTTCATGCCCCATACATCATCAATTTGGGCTCTTATAAGGAAGATACCTTCGAGCTTGCGGTACGTTTTCTTCAAGAAGAAATCCGTCGGACCGATTACATCGGCGTTCGCAATATCGTGCTTCATCCTGGTGCTTACACGGACAAGGATGCAGATTATGGGATTGCCAGAATTGCGGATGGCTTGAATGAAGTTCTCTCTGGGGTCAAAGATACGAACGTTAACATTGCGCTGGAAACGATGGCTGGCAAAGGTACCGAAATCGGCCGCAGCTTTGAAGAAATCGCGGAAATCATGGAGCGCGTGGAGTTCAACAATAAGTTGACTGTCTGTATGGATACTTGTCATATTCACGATGCAGGGTATGATATCGTGAATGATTTGGACGGCGTGCTGCACCATTTTGATCGTACGATTGGTCTTGAGAAACTTGGTGTCATTCATTTGAATGACAGTAAGAATCCGCGCGGCGCGAGCAAGGATCGCCATGCACCACTGGGTTCGGGCTGGATTGGCTTCCAAGCGATGAATAATATTGCTAACCATGAGAAGTTGCAGCATTTGCCGATGATTCTAGAGACGCCTTGGATTGGAAAAGAAGACAAAACACAACGCCCGATGTATGAAGCGGAAATTGCGTTGCTTTCCGGCAACTTAAGCAGTCGTTTTGGCGGCGAGTTCCTGGATCAAGTGGAGCGAATTGACTTTCTGATGAACAAAAAAGATATTCACTATCGTGACTTTGTTCTTAAAACATGGGAATTGCTTAAGAATGATGCAAAAGCGAAGAAAGCGGATGGACGTGAGCCGCTGGAGCGTTTATATGATATTCTTCATGAGGAACGCCTTTTCGCAGATCTTAGCGAAGAACAAATCAATCAACGTTTGATTGTTTGGCTTGCTGGAAATGACATCTTGAAGAAGGCTTAACTTCACTATAGACAGAAATTGCTAGGGGGATACAGATGGAAGCGGGAACCACGAACAGCTCAATTCGCCGGGGAAGCGAATTGATGAATAGAGCAAGAATGCTAATTTCTTGCCCGGATCAGCCGGGTATTGTAGCAGCCGTATCGCAATTTCTATTTGAATATGGTGCGAATATTGTGCAATCGGATCAGTATACGATGGATCCAGAGGGCGGCATGTTCTTCATTCGAATTGAGTTTGATTTAACGGAATTGGCGAGTCGCGTGGATAAGTTAAGAACAGATTTCTCTGCCGTAGCTGAGAAATTCTCTATGGATTGGAGTCTTTCTTTGGCTAGTCAGAAGAAACGGATTGCCATTTTCGTATCCAAAGAAGACCATGCGTTGCTTGAGCTGTTATGGCATTGGCGTGCAGGGGATCTCAACGCGGATATTGCGATGGTGATCTCTAACCACAATGATATGTGTTCGCTGGTGGAGCCTTTCGGGATTCCATTTCATCACATTCCAGTTACCGCGGCAACCAAAGCAGAGTCTGAACAGCGCCAGCTTGAGCTTATTGGCGACAGTGTAGATGCGATCGTTCTTGCTCGCTACATGCAGATTGTTTCACCATCGTTTATCCAAAATTACGCAAATCGCATCATCAATATTCACCACTCCTTCTTACCTGCTTTTGTAGGCGGTAAGCCTTATGCACAAGCGCATAACCGCGGAGTCAAGATTATTGGTGCGACAGCGCATTATGTGACGGACGAGCTAGACGCCGGACCGATTATTGAGCAGGACGTTCAGCGTGTGAGTCACCGGGATAATGTTGAGGATTTGAAAAGAATTGGTCGTCACATCGAACGAATCGTTCTTGCACGTGCAGTAGCTTGGCATGTTGAGGATCGAATTATTGTCCACAATAATAAAACGGTTGTGTTTAACTAGTATAGAGCAGGTTGTGCCCAATTATGGGTACAACCTATTTATATATAGGACAGAAGTATAACGTTTTAGCGGGTTATTGTGGCAAAGCCTTAAAGCAAATGGTACAATAATTCAAGCGAGTAAAGTCACTTGTATGTACAAGTTAATTAGCTTTTGAAAATACAGAAATCATGGAGGGAAATTTCGAATGACTGCATCAAACAAAACAATTGAA
This sequence comes from Paenibacillus sp. Soil766, assembly GCF_001428105.1. Classification (GTDB taxonomy): domain Bacteria; phylum Bacillota; class Bacilli; order Paenibacillales; family NBRC-103111; genus Paenibacillus_E. Next base: position 82,988 of record NZ_LMSJ01000026.1, read on the forward strand.
CAATTAGCCGTAGACACGATCCGTACACTCGGTATCGACGCGGTTGAGAAAGCTAAATCAGGCCACCCAGGTATGGTAATGGGAGCTGCACCAATGGCTTACGTCCTCTGGAAGCAACATATGAAACACAATCCATCGAATCCTAAATGGGTAAACCGTGACCGTTTCGTTCTATCTGCAGGACACGGATCCATGCTTCTATACAGCTTGCTTCACCTATGTGGCTATGATCTGCCAATGGAAGAGATCAAGAACTTCCGCCAATGGGGAAGCAAAACCCCTGGTCACCCAGAGTACGGTCACACAGCAGGTGTTGATGCAACGACAGGTCCTCTTGGACAAGGCGTTGGTATGGCTGTCGGTATGGCGATGGCAGAAGCTCACTTGAGAGAGACATACAACAAAGAAAACTTCCCAGTTATCGACCACTACACGTACGCAATTTGCGGCGATGGCGATATGATGGAAGGCGTTTCCTCCGAAGCGGTATCCCTTGCAGCTCATTTGAAATTGGGCAAATTGATCATGATGTACGATTCCAACGATATCTCGCTTGATGGCGAATTGAATATGGCTTTCTCTGAAAACGTGCAAGCACGTTTCGAAGCATACGGCTGGCAAGTATTGCGCGTTGAAGAGCAAAACGACCTTGCTGCAATTTCCAAAGCGATTGCTGAAGCGAAAGCTGATACAACTCGTCCTACATTGATTGAAGTGAAAACGACAATCGGCTTCGGTTCCCCGAACAAAGGTGGTAAAGGTGGTCACGTTGGACCTCACGGTTCACCACTTGGCGGCGACGAAGTGAAATTGACGAAGCAAGCGTACGGCTGGCCAGAAGAGCCGGACTTCTTAGTTCCAGATGAAGTTCGCGCACATTATGCTGAAATTGGGCAAGAAGGTGCTGCCGCTGAAGAAGCTTGGAGCAACCTGTTGAACGATTACATCAAAGCGTACCCAGAGCTTGGCAACCAATTCAGCGCTGCTGTGAATGGTGAGCTTCCAGCTGGTTGGGATGCTGATCTTCCTACATACACGACAGAAGACAAGCCTATGGCTACGCGTGTTTCTTCTGGTAATGCGATCAATGCCATTGCAGGCAAATTGCCGCAATTAATCGGGGGTTCCGCGGATCTAGCGAGCTCGAACAACACGATGATCAAAGGCGAATCCAACTATAGCGCTAGCAATTATGCTGGACGCAACGTATGGTTCGGTGTTCGTGAGTTCGGTATGGGTACAGCGATGAACGGTATGGCGCTTCATGGCGGTGTTAAAGTATACGGAGCAACATTCTTCGTATTCTCCGACTACTTGCGTGCTTCCATCCGTCTTGCAGCACTTATGCAGCTTCCTGTTATTTATGTTCTAACACATGACAGTATCGCTGTTGGTGAAGATGGACCGACGCATGAGCCGATCGAACAATTGCCGGCACTTCGCGTGATTCCAGGCATCACAGTCATTCGTCCTGCTGATGGTAACGAAACGTCCGAAGCTTGGCGCTATGCGATCTCTGAAGCGAAAGGTCCAGTTGCGCTTGTCTTGACTCGTCAAAACTTGCCGATCCTTCCAGGTACGGTTGAAGGAGCGAAAGCGAACCTAAGCAAAGGCGGATACGTGGTATCCGATGCTGCGAATGGTCAACCGGATGCTCAAATCCTAGCAACAGGATCCGAAGTACAACTAGCTGTTGCGGCTCAAAAATTGCTGCAAGCCGAAGGCATCAACGTTCGCGTTGTCAGTCTGCCGAGCTTGGAACTATTCGAGAAGCAATCCAAAGAATACAAAGATTCCGTTATCTTACCAGGCGTGAAGAAGCGTCTTGCTGTTGAGATGGCATACCCACTTGGCTGGGAGCGTTACACAGGCGACGAGGGTTCAATCCTTGGCATCTCCACTTTTGGAGCATCCGCTCCAGGGGATACCGTTCTTAGAGAATACGGCTTCTCACCAGAGAACGTTGCAGCACGCGTGAAAGCATTGTTAGGTTAATATAATGGCAGGGGCTCAGCTCGTCTGAGCCTCGGCTTGTACTTATTCATAGCTCTTTTAGAGGGGGAACTATTAACCATGTCCAGCTTTGAAAATGTAACCGTACTTACGAAAGCTAATGTTTATTTCGATGGAAAAGTAACAAGCCGCACTGTGCAATTCGCAGACGGCACGAAGAAAACACTAGGCATCCTGCTTCCAGGTGAATATGAATTCGGAACAGATGTGAAAGAAATCATGGAAATCCAAGCTGGTGAGCTGAACGTATTGCTTCCAGGCAGCACAGAGTGGATTACAATCAGTGGTCAAGGTGAGTTCACCGTGCCTGCTAATGCGAAATTCAAGCTCGAAGTGAAAACAGTGAGCGACTATATTTGTTCGTATATCGCTGAGTAATTAGCGTAGAATCGAATGCTTTCAAGCCAAAAACCATACATCTTCATTGAACAAATTGTTCAATGGATGTATGGTTTTTTTCAATATATTAGCAAGTATTATATTGGTGATAAAACCTAAGGTACCTCCGTCGTCCGACGGGTGCTAGCGCACAAATAATGTGCGCAAGGGAGGTACCTCCGTCGTCCGACGGGCGCAAGCGCACAAATAATGTGCGCAAGGGAGGTACCTCCGTCGTCCGACGGGTGCTAGCGCACAAATAATGTGCGCAAGGGAGGTACCTCCGTCGTCCGACGGGTGCTAGCGCACAAATAATGTGCGCAAGGGAGGTATCTCCGTCGTCCGACGGGTGCTAGCGCACAAATAATGTGCGCAAGGGAGGTACCTCCGTCGTCCGACGGGCGCTAGCGCACAAATAATGTGCGCAAGRGAGGTACCTCCGTCGTCCGWCGGCGCTAGCGCACAAATAATGTGCGCAAGGGAGGTACCTCCGTCGTCCGACGGGCGCAAGCGCACAAATAATGTGCGCAAGGGAGGTACCTCCGTCGTCCGACGGGTGCTAGCGCACAAATAATGTGCGCAAGGGAGGTACCTCCGTCGTCCGACGGGCGCAAGCGCACAGTATGCGAAACAGAAAGGACCTGAGGGAGAGCCTCAGGTCCTTTCTCATTTGGAAGACCAACTGTAGTAGGAGCGGATCTCCATCTGCAGCACCTCTTCGATGTCCGTCATGCGAATCCATAATTGCTGGATCGAAGGGTGCTCATCGAGTAGGAGCGTATGCCGTTGCTTGATACGAGAGAGGCTGATTCCAAAAGCTGCAGGACGTGAAGGATTGACGATGAGGTCCTCCAGAAGTACGCTGATTCCAGCTTCTAAATCGAGGATTTCTTCGAAATGAAGCTGCTGAAAAGGAGCATGTATCGGGATGTAAAGGGTGGACTTACTAAAGTCTAGCTCGTTAGGACGGAAACGCAACGACATGAGGAATGGCTGAATGCGTTCTTCATGAAAGTCATAAAAGACGGCTAGTTTGACGATTGGGCATTCCCCCTTTCCGCTGTAACTGCTCGAGCTTGTTCATGATGGCGCGGGTTGCGTCAGACCAGTTGGCTGAATCGTACGTCCTCACTTGGCTCTGTGAGAATTGTTGGTATTCATGATCCAGAATCCCTTGCAGGACGCGTCGCTGGATTTGTTCGATCCGTTCATTGGCAAGCCGATAGGTAACCTGAAACTCTTCAGAAAGAAAAGCGACCATTTCGTTCTTCTGTTCTGGCAGCGACAGTTTCTTCAGCATGGACATAGGAATAGCCGCGTAGAGCTGAAATGCTGACGCATCCTGCTCTTGCCAATCGACATAGCGATCAGGCATCACCATTTGATTGCCGGAATGGCGAAGCACATGACAAAGCTCATGCAGGAAGTCCTCCCATTGTTCTTTGACGGATAGGCGGCGGTCAACATTGATGCTAAATAGTCCATCTTTTTCGATGGCCATACTGTTCATATCCATCGTATAAACCCAAATATGCAGCTTAGCAGCCAAGTTCGTCACGCTGAGTTGAGCGGGGGATACGATGCCAAGTTGACTATATAAAGACTCTACCCACTGTTCAAGAGAGGTCGGTTGGTAATGAGTGAACAGGTGAATACACCTCGCTTTAAGAATGTATGTTCGGTTGTTTGTGGTAAAGAAAAGCCCGTTAGGGCTTGGCTCTACATTATTAAAAAACTACCTAGATTACTGCTGGCTGTCAGGTGTTCGGTTCTGCTGCTGCTCCTTGATGAAGTTCCAGAAACGAAGCATCTCGTCGCGGCGCTCTTTGGGGGCATTCTTGAAGTCTTTAAAAAATAAGCTCACATCAGGGTCATCGACTTCGTCAAGACCGTCTCCAGACAAGCCATCGAGTGACTCCTCTTCCGTTGGAGCAAATCCGGCGAGCAGTAGAAGCTCGTCCTTCTCAGCTATGCGAAGCGCATCCGCTAAGGCGATAACCGTTTCCCGTGAGGGGTTGAAACGGTTATTTTCTATGGAGTTAATAAATGAATAACTAACACCGGACCGTTCACCAAGCTCTCTGAGAGAATAATTGTTCATCTTTCGCAGATCCCGGATTCGGATGCCGAATTGCACCATATCTTTCATCGTTTGATCACCTGGTTCTATTGTAAATGCGGAGCGGTGCAAAAAACAAGAGGAGATCACCAAAAAGTTTTGAATTTCAAAACTTTTTGTGTTGAAATTTTAAACGCGAGGGCGTATGATTTGTTTAGAATTTCAAAACGACAAATTTTAGGAGATGGTCTAAAGGATGGTAAAACATATTTTAAATATAGAGCAAGAACAGATTGATCGCCGGGCAACACGCAAAAGGGTAGAAAGTATGCTTGAAGCCGTGCGCTTGTATCGAGCGATGGGGGGCTTGCGGAGAGATAATCGAGCCATTTCGAGTACGAATGAATTGTTCAAAGTCGCGGAGGAAGCTGCCCTTTACGAAGGGGGATCAGATGAACACATGCGTAGTATATGTGATGAAGTGGAGCAGGCCATGTTGCGTCTGGACGAGCAAGAGCAAGGCATTATCCGGGAACGTTATTTAAAAAGGGACAAGACGTTTGATTTTCTGCTGTTTCATGAGCTTAATTTGAGTGAGCGTACCTATCGTCGGATGAAAGCGCGAGCGATTGAAAAGCTTGCCTACATGCTGCGGCTGGAAGTGAAGAAACAGGAAAGCTGACCGAAAGTTGGCCGCTTGTTGGCAGTTCGCTTCAAAGGGGGCATGGTAAGATCGTTGTGTAGCCAAGCAAGGGAGGTGATGTTGCTTAGGGGATGCACAAGAAACCGTTCCGGCGGAGGTGTAAGGAGTGAATGGATGTTTGAAAAGAAAAAAATGTTTTGAATTTCAAAACAAAATGAAAGCAGAAAGGAGCAACATATGAACCAAATCGGATTTAACCTGATTTCAGACACGTTCGGAGCCATTGTGAGCTACACTTTCGGCGGGTGGTGCGAGCTTACAAGTCTCTTCTTTATGGTAATACTCGTCGATTACGTCACGGGTATTGCTGTCTCAATGAAAGAGCAAAAGAAGCTTATCAGTCAAGTTGGCTTATGGAGACTTGAGCGCAAAGGACTGATGCTGCTTGTCATTATGCTAGCGCATCGCATGGATATCCTGATGGACATTGACCTGATGATGACAGGGGCAATTTATTTTTACTTGGCGAATGAGTTGATATCTATCACTGAAAATTACGGACGTTTGGGTCTGCCGCTTCCGCTTATTGTAAAGCAATTGATTCAAATTTTGCGAAGCAAGGGGGAAGGGTTATGAGTCCAGATGATGCCAATAAAATCATTCGTTTTTTATCTGCAGCTTGGACAAGCACGAAGGATGTTGAAGCTAGGGAGGAGTTCCACAGGCTAGCCAATGAGCTCCGTAAAGTGTCAGGCCAAATGTGAAACGCCTGATTGCCGTACAATTTAATAAGAACACCGCCACTTCCATTTAAGGAAAGGGTGGTGTTCTTTATTAGCAATTTACACCGTACTCGCAATATGATCCTCGATATACTGCTCCAACTTGATCCGTACATACGGCGGCAAGCCAGACAGCATACAACCATAGCGGAAGCTGCGTCCTTCAGTTACGATGCGAATGACGCGACCCGTGATCGGAGGTAATCCAGCTTCCTGAGGGAAGTGGATGACGACGAACATATCCGGCGCAAGCAGCACATTGGTTGTGATCTGCAGTCCGCTTTCGGATAAATCGAAGAGGGTTCCGTCAATATTTTGCCCGGAGAATGAGCCTTCTTGTTCCCATTGATAAATGGAGAGCTTCAAGTTAATATCCAGCTGCACACGTGTATTCTTACGACGCTCGCGACCAGACAGAGGTGAAGCCGGTTTCGACACTTCCACAACAGGTGCGCTAGGTTTAACAACCTCTTGCCCCATCCATTCCTCGTAGCACTTAATGACAGCGCTAAGATCTTCTTCACCTAAGCCTTTGCTTAGGCCGATTTGGAACAGATTGGTAGCGGATTGCAGCATTGGCGTCGGTAATTGAAACTTACTTGTAATCTCTTGGGCAAGCAGCAAATCCTTCAACATCAGCTTCAATGAGAATTGATTACTGAAATCGCGATCGAGGATCTTCTCGCTTTTGAGCTCAACTTGCTTGCTATTGGCTCCGCCTGAGCGGACGATTTCTAAGAATTGGCTAGGGTGGATGCCTGCTTTCGTTGCAATCGATAAGCCTTCGGCAAGCCCTGCAAGGTTAATGCCGACCATTGTGTTATGAGCGAGCTTCGCATAGGAACCAGAACCGCTCGGCCCTAGGTAAAGTGCTTTGCTGCCAAGTACGTGGAACAATTCTAGCTGCTCCTCGAATACTTCTCGGCTGCCGCCAACCATGAACGTAAGCGTTCCTGCTTCAGCAGCGGGTTTCGTACCTGTAACAGGTGCGTCGAGGAAGTCGACGAAATGCGCTGCGAGCTCTTCCGCGAGCTTTTGACTTGTTTGGGGAGATACGGTGCTGGTGTCAATAATCGTGAGTGCGGGGTGAATGCCGCTTAGAATACCTTGTTCACTGTAAAATGTTTCGAGCAGTGCAGCATCATTGCTGAGCATCGTAAATAAGACATCTGAGCTGCGAGCGACTTCCGCAGGTGTGAGGCCAACCTCAGCCCCCAATTGCTCAAGCTCGTCCGCTTTTCCAGCAGTGCGATTATACACAGTTACTATAAAACCTTTTTGAATAAGGTTAGCAGCCATGGGCTTACCCATTGTGCCAAGTCCAATAAAGCCGATACGTTTCATGTCCTCACCTCTGACTTCATTTTAGCATGGGAATTAATACCTGTGAATTCCTTTCTCGCTTGCTTTTAGACAAGCAAATAAGTATGCTAGGAAAAGGTAAAAAATAGAGATGGAGGCGAACCTATTGAGTAAAAAATTGCAATTTGATTACAGTAAGGCATTATCCTTTTTATCCCAGCATGAGGTTGATTATTTGTCTGCTCAAGTGGAGCTAGCTCATGACCAGCTTCATAACAAAACAGGTGCAGGCTCTGATTATCTAGGGTGGGTGGACCTTCCTGAGAACTACAATCGTGAAGAGTTTGCCCGCATTCAAGCATCAGCGAAGCAGATTCAATCGGATTCCGACGTGCTTGTCGTGATCGGTATTGGTGGCTCCTATCTAGGCGCACGTGCTGCACTAGAAATGTTGTCTCATTCTTTTTATAATATTTTGCCAAAAGATAAACGTAAAACACCTGAGATTTATTTCGTAGGAAATAACATCTCTTCGACATATGTCACACACTTGCTTCAATTGCTTGAAGGCAAGGATTTCTCTGTGAACGTGATTTCCAAATCCGGTACGACAACGGAGCCAGCGATTGCTTTCCGTATTTTCCGTGAATTGTTGGAGAAGAAATACGGTAAAGAAGCGGCACGCAAACGTATCTACGCAACAACGGATCAAGAGAAAGGCGCGCTCAAAACGTTAGCAACAGCAGAAGGCTACGAAACTTTCGTTATTCCGGATGATGTTGGCGGACGTTACTCCGTGCTGACAGCGGTTGGTTTGCTTCCAATTGCAACAGCTGGCATTGACGTTGAAGCGATCATGAAAGGTGCGGGGGATGCACAGCAAGAGTTCTCTAATCCGAAACTTAGCGAAAACCAAGCCTACCAATATGCAGCTGTTCGTAACTCCCTTTATCGCAAAGGGAAAACAATCGAAATCCTTGTAAACTACGAGCCATCCTTGCACTTCGTTTCGGAGTGGTGGAAGCAATTGTTCGGGGAGAGCGAAGGGAAGGACTACAAAGGGATTTATCCTGCTTCCGTTGACTTCTCAACAGATCTTCACTCCATGGGGCAGTTCGTTCAAGATGGTAATCGCATATTGTTCGAAACGGTTATCCAAGTTGACCAAGTGGCTGATCATATCACGATCGGTACAGATGCAGATGATCTGGATGGTCTGAATTTCCTTAGCGGCAAAACGATGGACTTCGTGAACAAGAAAGCTTTCGAAGGTACGATGCTTGCTCACACAGACGGTCAAGTGCCGAACCTGATCGTAACGTTGCCGGATATGACGCCTTACACTTTCGGATACATGGTCTACTTCTTTGAAAAAGCTTGCGGCATCAGCGGTTACTTGATGGGTGTGAATCCGTTCGATCAACCAGGTGTTGAAGCGTACAAAAAGAACATGTTTGCCCTCTTAGGCAAGCCTGGCTATGAGAAAGAAAAGGCGGAACTTGAAGCTCGTTTGCAGCAATAATTGATCTTGAAAACGAAAAACGATCAATCCTATCGGATAGGTCGTTTTTTTGCACCTTTTTTTCCATTATTTATGTGGTAAATTTTCTTTCTATATTGTCGAAGTACTACGTTGTGTGTAGAATATAGTGAAACAGTTGTTTCCTTCTACCGAGAAAGGTTGGCTATGCTAGCACATTATCGCACAATCCATTCCTATGGTTCGTCTGAGATTATCATCAAGAAGTCACGTTTTATCGGTCATGCTAAACCCGTGGAGTCAGAAGAAGAAGCAATCCAGTTTATTGAAGCGATCAAGAAAGAACACAGAGCGGCGACGCATAATTGCAGTGCGTATATCATTGGTGAGCGGGATCAAATCCAGAAGCAATCCGATGATGGAGAACCCAGCGGTACAGCGGGGAAGCCGATTCTGGAAGTGATGAAGCATCAAGGGCTCAAGAATACCGTTGTCGTAGTTACTCGTTATTTTGGTGGCATCATGTTAGGTGCTGGAGGTCTTATTCGCGCTTATACGGATGGGGCTGTGGCAGGCATAGAAGCAGGAAAACCGATTTATAAAGTAAATCATCAGCTCGTGCTGATTGAAGTCGATTATACATGGTATGGCAAACTGGAAAACGAACTGAGAAATCAACGGATGTTGCTAGGGGATATAGTGTTTACGGACAAGGTAACCGTTCCTTGTTATCCTTTGGCGGCTGAAGCGGAAGCATTCATGAATTGGGCAACTGATGTTACACAAGGTCAAAGCTTGATCGTCGCGGGTGAGAACGAATACATCGTTCACGAGAGCTTGCCCGAATAGGCAGGCTCCCAGAAGACCCAACAAATTTCATATGAGCTGAGGATGCGGAGGGATAGGAATGGCTAGGAAAGCAGTCGCGCAAGAGCTTAGCAGAGAACGAATTCTTACAGAGGCGCGGGAATTATTCGCTACTTTCGGCTATCGCGCTTTAACGATGCGAAGCATTGCTAAAGCAATGGGGTACAGTCATGGTGCGTTATATTACCATTTTAATGAGAAAGCTGAATTATTTTATGCACTAATTAAAGACGATTTTGCCTTACTGCTGCAGCGTCAGCGGGAAATGATTCTTCGTGAGCACGGTTTTAGCGTGAATTTGCTTCAAAAGTTAATGATGGAATTCGTCTGGTTTGGTTTAAGTAATCCGAATCACTACGAAATGATGTTTATGATTAGCGAGCCAGAACTACAGCAGTACTCACGCACCGAACAGGCGCAGTGCTTGGACATGTTTGCCATTGTGATTCGTGAAGTTATGGTAGATCAGCCAGGTGCTGAGAGTCGGAAGTTTACACTTCCTTGGAATTTGTTTATGTCTTTGCATGGCTTTATCTCCTATTGTATTCAGTTTAAGCTATCTTACGAGGATGCACGTAAATTGGCTGACGAGCATATTCGCCTTATCTGTGTTAGTCTGGATGTCGATTCAGCTGAATTGCAACGTCCGCTAGTCAAAATGGTTGGGCCTAATGCACTTAAATCAATCGTGATATAGAAGAAATAAGGAAGCGAGACGATCAGTCTTTGCTTCTTTTTTGCATAATGAGACAAACTGTATTTTACATTACCCTGTATGTGCTTTAAAATGATGAAAAGACAGCGATGGAAGGATGATTATGATGGATTTGAGTATATGGTCGGAAGCGAATGTTGAATTTATGTTTGAAGGTATAACAAGAAAGCTGCGCATGGCAACAGGAGGATCTATTAAAGCCTCCAACGTGAAAGAAGAAATGTACGAGGATTTGAAGGATCTGTATGATATGGTCTCGAGCAAGGATCGTTTCAGCATTAGCGAAATTGATGCGATTACAACCGAACTTGGGAAAATTCGCAAAGCCTAGTGAACGAATAAGCACCGATAAGAAAGCCGCTGTTCTGACCACAAGTTGGAATGGCGGCTTATTTGCTGCGTTCAGCGTGGAGTCGACGCTAGCAAGTATGCAACTACCATCAACTATCACCCAACTCGTACTTCGATACCTTTCGTGCATCCTCTTTTGCCCGTCCCAAAAGAGTTCCGGTTGAAGCTGTTCAGTATTAGTGTAGTTCTCTCATTTTCTCATTTGTAAGGCTGAGATTAGATAGAAAATAAGCATCAAGCCAAATAAATTCCAAATACTAGGAATAGAAGCGACCGAAACATAGAGTCCGTAGGGGAGTGACCAAACAAAGGCAGCATACATCAGCTTTCTACGACTTGTAAAGGATCCAATTAAACCTAGCACAGCAGGTGCAGCTAGCATGACGAGAAGAATTAGCACAGTATCCCTACTAGCCGCTGTTTCTGAATATGGATTCCCAAAAAGGAACCAACAACAGAGCAGAAGACTGCCTAATGAAGCACAAACGCCAACATAGGACATGGTCCATCTCAAAGGAAATACCCCCTTATTGAACGCGATCAAGCTCCAGCCGCCAATCGTTACATTGCATGAAATGTCCTGGAGGGTACTCGAATTCACACTCGCTCATCTGCATAAAGTTAAGCTTGCGGCACACAGCATTCGATGCTGGATTGTGAATTGAGGGGAATGCATGCATCCATCGAAATTTGGCCTCGGAGCTTGCATGGGAAATAGTTGCCTGTAAGGCCCTACTAGCTAGACCTCGCCCTTGAAAGTCTGGCAGCACACTCCAACCGACTTCGTAAACATTTTCCCCTTGCCAATAGCTGTCCCAGTATCCAATACTACCGACGACTTCACGATTAGGCAGCAGTAATATGCTAAACATGTGTCCCTTACCTTTTCCGCTGATGTCCAGATACCGTTTGTGTCGAGTTGCCAGCTGCTCCTCTGTTTCCGGGCCCCCCAGATGTTCCATCATCTCAGGAGTATTGATAAGCCGCAGAAGCTCAAGATTCAATTCAGACCAAGGAACGATGCTAACCTGTGACCCACTAACTTTCTCTGACATTTTCTCACTCCTAACTTACGTAGTAATCTCGCAATTCGATACCGTTAATACCTTTATCATAGTGGAACGTACGTTCTATTGCAATGCAATCTCCCTCTCATACATACAATCGCCCCTCCGAGGACAAAATAGGTAGAAATTGGAACATAAGGAGAGCTTAATATTGACGCAACATGGAGAGGCTTCCACTGCCGCTTTACCGCAATTCCCCCGGTCATTCTGGCTCGATTCTGTAGACAAGCGCCCACAGTTTCCCCCGCTGACTGCCGACTTGAAGACCGATGTGGTCGTCATTGGCGCAGGTATTACTGGGATCACGACAGCGTATTTACTGGCTAAGCAAGGGGTTAAGGTTATTGTTCTGAATGCGGGTCCAATCCTAGAAGGAACGACAGGACACACGACAGCCAAAATTACAACACAGCATGGACTTATTTATCATGAGTTTCTTTCCCATTTTGGAGAGGAGAAGACCCGGCTTTATTATGAAGCCAATCAAGAAGCGCTGTTGCTCATCAAGCAGACGATTACTGAGCTAGGCATCGAATGTCAGCTTACGGAAGAAGACGCATATCTATACACGAGTGATGATGCTTATTTAAACCAACTACAGGACGAATACATGGCCTATGGGCAGATGCAAATTGGTGGCGATTATCTGGAATCAACGCCTCTGCCTTTCGCGACGAAAGGAGCCATCCGACTAAAAGGGCAAGCTAGGTTCAATCCTGTGCCTTATCTGGTCAGACTCCTCCAGGAGATCATCCAGCTAGGAGGTCAAATTTATGAAGGAACAACCGTCGTCGGTGCGACCCATGAGCAGCCATCGATTGTTACAACAAAGCAAGGGCATCTCATCACTTGTAATCATGTGGTCACAGCTTCTCACTACCCGTTCAACGATATCAAAGGCGCTTATTTCACTCGTCTACATGCGGAGAAGTCGTATGTCATTGCAGCGCGCACGGAGAAAGCTTATCCAGGAGGGATGTACATCAACGTGGAGCAACCAAGTCGCTCTCTACGTGCTGTCACCATCAATGGGGAACCTGCGGTTCTTATCGGCGGCGAGGGTCATAAGACTGGGCAAGGCTTATGTACGCATCAGTATTATGAAAATCTTCAGAAGTTCGGCGAGGACATATTCGGACTTCAGGAGATTTTGTATCGTTGGTCGGCTCAAGATATATTCACACTAGATAAAATGCCCTATATCGGACAGCAATTTGCCGATGCTCCTCACCTCCTCATGGCGACTGGCTTTCGCAAATGGGGAATGACGACCAGCATGGTAGCAGCGCTGCTGAATACGAAGATCATTCTAGGGGAGAAGAGCCCCTACGAAGAAGTATTCACACCGCATCGTTTCCATGCCGATCCTAGCATCAAAACATTTATCATGCAGAATGCCAATGTCGCGAAAGAGTTTGTTGCGGGCAAGTTTGAGTTGCTGCATAAGCAACCCGATGAGCTATCGCCGGATGAAGGTTCTGTCGTTAGCGTGAAGGGGAAGCGAGCTGGTGCGTATAGAGAACCGAATGGAGAACTGCATATCGTTGATACGACTTGTACCCATTTGGGGTGTGAAGTTGATTGGAATGATGCGGAGCGTACATGGGACTGTCCATGTCACGGTTCCAGATATTCTTTTCGAGGTGATGTCATTGAAGGGCCTGCGAAAAAGGCATTGACCAAGCTTAGTGTAGAGACATGAGCGTATTTTTGTTCAAAAGTGGACAGTTATCCATGCGATGTTACCCCATAAGCCATACACTGTAGAGCAATGTATCTCTGCTCACGTGAAGGAGGTGGACGTTCGTGGCATCCAGAATTCGTAAAGAAGAAGTGCGTAAACTGATCGGGAAAGAAATTGTGGCTGTTAAGAAAGATGGTACACATGTAACTGGCAAATTGGTGAGAATCAGCGGTAACACGTTGATGGTTGCTCCACAAAATGGAAAAAAAGTGCAAATAAAAGCGATTATTCCATTGGTTTTATTTGACCTTTTAGCGATTGGCACAGCACCTTATGCATTTGGTGGTTATGGCGGTGGCTTTGGTCCTGGCTTTGGCCCTGGCTTTGGCGGTGGCTTCGGTGGTGGCTTTGGCGGTGGCTTTGGCGGTGGCTTTGGTGGTGGCTTCGGTGGTCCAGGACTCTGGTTCTGATCATCGTGCTCGAAGACTCTTTCCTTAAGGGGGGAGTCTTTTCTCATTTGGAAAACCATATAACGAAAGATCGCACCATTTCACTGCTCACTGAATAGGCTAAGATACAGGTTTACGGCAGGAAGGTTCCCTTATAGGAGGGAGTAGCCCTAGAACCAATCGCGGACAGGGAGTGAGCAGCATGCCGAGTTCCATCGTGTTTAACATGATCAATATTAATAACCAGAATACGAATGCAACGATCGGGATTGGTGAGAATGCACAATCCAGCTGGGATTCCCATAGCAAAAACAATTATGGTACCGGTGAATTCATCGGGAATTCGATCGCCTGCAACTTCGTCAATACCATCTTTGATAATGACTTTATTGATGCCCCAATTAATGATCAGGACTTTAAACCAGCCTTAACGAATCAAGTTTAAATGAAGGGTGGTTGTAAGCAATGCTGAATCTACCCGGACCGTTAGACCCACCATTGATACAATTTGATGCGATTCATGTCAATTCGATTGCCGATGCTTCTGGCATATTCATTGGTACGAATGCACAGGTGAATTGGTCAACGAGCGGTAAAAGCAATAGTGGCCTTGGTGAAGTGAGTGGTGAACATAATGTGGTGTGGAACAATATAAACACCGTGTACGATAATGATATCATTGATGCGCCGTATACCAAGGGAGATTTGATCATTGGCCGTGTTTGAAATAATAAAGCTCCGTGGGCAGCCTTACTCGGCCGTTTGCGGAGCTTTCGTCGTTGTATCTGTTGGGGGCGGAGAGGCAGTTGTGGTGGTGAAACCAGACAAGCCAGACGCTTGCGCTTGCACGGTTATCATCTCTTGCAGCCACTCTGGCGTATCGTTATCGCCGACATTGAGCATGTCGAGGAAATCGGAATCGTTCAGCATCGAACGGGTACCGACCAATTGGTTATGATCGCCTTCAACGGCGCCAAAGCCTTGAACCGTTTTTTGATTGCTTTGAAAATCAGTTGGCCAATTATTTCCCATATTGATGCAGGATGCACTTTCCACGGATCCAATCCGGATCGAACCGATGATAAAGGTTGGAGACATGAACGATGACACAGTTAATCACCTCATCTTTTATGCTTATGACGATTGTGGCGGCGTATAGCGGTAGCCGGTTGAGGTTCGCTCAGGATGGGAACCATCTTGCTTTGGCGACGAATTTGAGAGACCGTCTGATGCTTGCTCCTGTCGCGGTTCTTTGGTTACCTGTGAGCGCTGGAAAGCCTTATCCACGACCTCATCCTGCGTTTTACCATTCGGCTTAGCGCCGAAATTGTTGCCCAAATTCAACGAACCGCTAAGCTCCTTAATATCGAGCTGATCGAGTCGAAATGTTAAGTTTTCGAGAACAGGCTGATGAACGTGAAGGTTATCGATATGAATGCGCGGATGCTTGGCAGAGAGGTCGGCTAACTGTTCCTCTAGTCTTCGCAGCCGCTGTTCCAATAAATGGACGGTTTGCGCGTGTACGGATGACGGCATAGCCTCGTTTCTCATCGAAGGTTTGGGAGTGGCGGTAGAGGGCCTAGTTGGAGGCTGCGGCGCTTTTTTTTTATGAAACCACATAGGTTAGGTCAACTCTTTCGTGTATTCGGTTTAACATCAAACGTATCATTATCCAAGACCGTATGTTTTCCGCCCAACACCGCATTACGCTCACCAGTAATTGCCCCGAGCCCTTGATTCGTCTTGATAGAATTTCTTCTGCCGCTGATCCGATTACTGCCTTTGTTCACGCTGGAATTTTCAGTTATGTCATCGATATGAATGGACTGAAATTGGATCCGAACCATCGTCATTCCCTCCAAATCTTCAATTTTAGCGTCTCCTTCCCATGTATATGGGGACAAACGCAGAATCATTTCTTTTTTTGCAAAACAAAAAAGATCACCGTGGCTCCTTCCTGTCAGGAAGTCGGCAATCTTTCTGCAACCGTTGTCTCAAGTAAACTGTATGGGGATAACCTTCTCGCCATCGGGTGGAGCTAGCGGAATCCGAATGATAAGCAAACCATTATGATACTGCGCACGCATCCCATCGGTCAAAGCCCTGCCAGGCAAGCGGATGGCTCGCTCAAACGTGCCGAAATAGCGCTCAGACAGCCGCATTTGCTCATCACTGACCTGATAAGGACGAACGAGCATCCCTCGGATTAAGAGAGATTGGTCGCGGAAGGAGAGCTGGATGTTCTCAGGGGACGCAAGCCCTGGCACTTCAGCGACCACGACGAGCTCCTGCGGCGTTTCATACATATCAACTCGGGGTCCGGTTAGTGGAATAATACTGGCAATGTCCTGCCAGAATTCAGGGCCTAGCACATCGCCAGCTTGCGCCGACAGTCCCTTCCAATCGGGTTTTGACGAACGATTGCCTGGAGGATTCATCTGCCATCATCACCTGACTTCACCATTAAAAGTAGAGCTGCAAGCAGCTTGCTACTAGTTTATGTGCAGTTTCGCCGGATTATGGCTGACATCTAAATGCAGGATATGCTTACTTCCCTGGAGGCTGCTGATTCGCCATCTGCTGCTGTGCCATGCGTACGAGCTCTCGCACCATTGCGCCGCCGATTGGACCGCCGACTCTGCCGGCATCTTCAGAGCTGAGGTGCCCATTATAACCTTGCTGCAAGGGGACACCGAGTGTACGAGCAACCTCGTATTTGACAAGATCAGGACGCTGTGGATTAACAGCATACCCTTGATTTTGCATAACTTGGGCTTTGAGAAGCCCTAAGCCATGTTCGGATCCGGGCACCATAGCCCGGTTTCTTCTTCTTCGTGACATCGTCTATCACCTCTTAGGTGTTAGGATGCCCTGCCTCTTTTCGAATCATGAGTACGGAAGGTGAAATATTTATGCCCGACATAATTGCCAATCGTGTACAAGCCATTCCCTACCAGTATGGCACCGTTATGCAGCCAGCTTGTACGGGCATTTGGCAGATAGGAACTAATCGCTTCGGCAAGCAGCCAGCTGATTCCATAGGATAAACCGTAGCAGACTAGAATGACTAGACCGAATTTCCACCAACTGCTGCCGATACTGGCATTCGAGCGAAAAGTAAACGTACGGTTAAGCAGATAACTGACCACCGCGCCGATCGTATTTCCGCCAAAGGTCGATATCCAATAATTCAGATCGAATAGGTTATAAAGAGCAAAACTAGCGGATAAGCCCACCAGTGTATTTAACACACCAACGAGTAAGAAACGCGCAAAGCTGCCTGTTAACAAGGTTTTGAGTGAAGTGGTGGTCATTCCATTACCGCCTTGCAGAGGCAGGTTGGTTCACCTGCGAAGTGATGGTTTTCTGATCCTGAGCATGCACCGTTAATTCCTTTTCAATAACAAAAAGCGGGCGCTGCTTCACTTCTTTATAAATTTTACCTATGTATTCCCCGATCAAACCAATCGCAAGGAGCTGCACACCGCCAATGAACCACACGGAGAGAATAAGAGAGGTCCATCCCGTTACATTCGCGCCTAGAAATTTGCCTGCAATCGCATAAATAGCAGCAACTACACTAAGCGCGAAGAGCAGAAAGCCCATCACGGTGACGAAACGAATGGGGGTTACGCTGAATGAGGTAATGCCATCGAAGGCAAAAGCGAGCATTTTGCGCAGGGGATACTTGGATTCACCGGCAAATCGTTCTTTCCGGTCATAATACACCTGTGTAGAGGGAAATCCTAGCAGAGGGACTAAGCCGCGGAGGAATAAGTTAACCTCTTGAAATTTCTCCAAATTATCGAGCGTACGCTTGCTCATTAAGCGGAAATCCGCATGATTGTAATGAATTTTCACACCTAACGATGTCATAAGTTTATAAAAACCTTGCGCTGTAGCTCGCTTGAACAAAGTGTCAGCGGAGCGATCTTGACGAATGCCATAGACAATATCGTAGCCTTCATGGAATTTAACGAGAAATTCACGAATAACAGATGTATCGTCCTGAAGATCCGCATCGATAGAAACGACACAGTCGGAATACGCTTTCGCTTTCAGAAGCCCTGCGAGTAAGGCGCTTTGATGCCCGGCGTTTTTGGCCAGTTTAAGCCCCGTAATGAATGGATTGGAGAGGTGGAAACGCTCAATGAGCGACCAGGTCGCATCTTTACTGCCATCATCTACAAACAATACCGTACTACCCTGGGCAACCAATTGATCTGTAATGAGAGAATCTAACACCTCACTGAGCTGAAAAACAGTTTCGGGGAGGACTGCTTCTTCGTTATAACAAGGGACCACAATGGTCAAAATCGGTTTAGACACAATACCTCGTCTCCGTCCTGAAAAGGAATAGATGTAATTCATAGCTTTTCATTTTAATTATAGCTAAAAGGTTCAGAAAAAGTAAGCGGCCGGAACGGAAACCACCGTCCCAGCCGCTGATGATGCTATATATTACCAGCCAAACCCGAAAGTACTAAGAACGATAACCAAGAGGACGTATAGAACGAGGACTACAGCAGTGCTAGATCCTGTACCGCAACCACAACTCATGTCAATCCCTCCCTTCACAAAATTACTATATGTCATCTGACTAGAGGGTGTATGGATGAATGACCCGAATGCGGAATAAATAATTGGGCAACGTGTCCATTTTGTGGGACTGGTAGGGGGAGAGTACCCAAAGTTGCAGAGCGCAGAGGGGTTTGGCAAATATGAAAGTGATGTTGGAGAAAGGAGGCAAAGAGACGCATGCGTTACGAGGAACGTCAGCCGGATGAAACGTTGCAGCGATATATTAAATGTTACTGGTATTTGGAGCGGGATTATAGCGCGGCGGAAGAGTGGGAAACCCTGTGGCCAGATGGCTGCCAGGAGCTGGTCTTTCATTATGGAGCTGATTTTACAGCTGGCAGGCAAGTGATGCCTAGGGCGTTTTTTATCGGTGCGCTTTCACGCTACCAGCCACTTACCGCAGAGGGTCCCATTCGATTATTCGGTGTGCGATTGCTGCCATGGGGATTGCGCGCCTTCAAAGAGATGGATCATCGTGACTTGATCGATAAATTTCTTCCGCTCGGGGAAGTATTCCCCGAACATGAACTTGCTGAACTAGTTCCGCAGCTGGAAGAGGCAGATTTGGACGAGGGTATCGCTTTGCTGACGGCTTATCTCTATCGCCACTTTCAACCAGAGACCAAGCATGACGCGATGATTAATATCTTGTCCAAACTATATCGAACACCGATGGAGCAGGATGTTCCCATCAGCGTTGCCGAGAGTGGATACTCGCAAAGGCATTTTGAACGGATTTGTTCAGAGCTCGCAGGGATGACTCCCAAGCGATTAAATGCCGTGTCCCGTTTCAACCTAGCTCGGCTCCAGATATTCTTCAATCCGACGATGGATATCCCGAGCTGTATGAGCCAGTTCGGCTTTCATGATTATGCGCACTTTTCCAAGGAATTTAAGAGATGTCTCGGAGTTACACCAACGGAGTATAAGAAATGGTTGTTGGGGCTTGCTAGGTGCCACGAATTACGATAAAGTTTCCCACTTCGCCCACATTTCCCTTGGGTTCATCTCGTAAACGTCACTTTCCCGAAACATAAACTGATGCATAATCAACTCTCGGCGTAAGGTAGCGAAATCAGGATGATAGTTTTTGAGGTAGAGGTTAAGCTCTTTTTCGGTGTAGGAGCGGCCTTTTTCAAGTTCAGTAACTAGATGCTCGAGGACAATCAGTTTTTTCTTGAGCTGGGCTGGAATATGTTTGAGCTTACCATCGAGCGTGAAGAAGTTCCGTAAAACAGACTTCTGTAGATTTGAATTTTTGTCGTCCGTTTCCATGGATGAGGGAGCCTCCTTTTTATTTTTGAAAATCAGGTCAGCCGTCGCCTGACCGTAGCTGCGAATGAAGGCGTCGTTTAAGGTGAAATAAATCGTATTTTTGTCACGACGCTCATGAATCAAGTTGGCTTCGCGAAGTTTTGAAGCATGGTGGGTAACGGTCGCGGGAGCTAGGCTCAGTTTCTCAGCGAGAGTTTGCCCATTAGATTCGCCGTCCGCTAACAAAATAAGCATACGAATACGCGTAGCATCCGACATTGCTTTGTGATAGGTGAGGATTTTATCCAATTGCATACAAGAACAACTCCTAAGAATCTAATTAGATATCAATCTAATTAGATGATAATTAAATTAGATTAAGGTGTCAAGTGTGAAAGTTTCCTTCTGGACAGGGGTCATGTAAAATACAAGTATAGAAGTCAAAGCTTAAAGGGGAAAAACGATGCGAATACTTGTTATGTCAGCAGTCGCTCCTGAACGAGATGCCATTGCGCGCGGTCTTGGTCAGGATAGCAGATTTGAATATGCGTTAGCTGGTGTGGGGCTTGCTGCAGCGGCAGTGAACGGTGCCCTTGAGCTTGCCAAGACTGATTACGACCTTCTGATTATCGCCGGTATTGCAGGCGGCTTCGTGGGTCAAGCGGACATTGGCTCGCTTGTTGTTGCGAGCGAAATCATCGCCGCTGATCTTGGGGTTGAGCTGCTGGATGGCTTCAGCAGCTTGGATGAGCTGGGCTTCGGCTCAACGCGCATCAGCGCAAATGCCGAACTGGCCCAGCGCGTGACGGCGGCGCTGCTAGCCGCCGGCCTGCAGGCGCAAGCGGCGCCGGTGCTGACGGTGGCGACAGCCACCGGAACAGCGGCAACCGCCGCTGCGCTGGCAGCGCGTGTGCCTGGCGCTGCCGCCGAAGCCATGGAAGGCTTCGGCATTGCGACAGCTGCGCAGCAGCGCGGGGTGCCTGTGTTGGAGATCCGCGCGATCTCCAACGCGGTCGGGCCGCGAAACCGAGACGCTTGGCGGATCGGTGATGCCTTGAAGGCTTTAGAAGCAGCAGGTTCAGTCTTAGCGGAGGTGCTTTAAACAATGAAAATAGCGTTCTCACCATGTCCAAACGATACCTTTGTTTTCCATGCCTGGGCGCATGGCTTAATCCCAGGCGCACCAGAGCTCGATGTCCTCTACGCGGACATCGATATAACGAACCGTCTGGCCGCCGAAGGCACTGGCCCCGACGTGCTCAAGATCTCCTACGCAGCACTCCCGTGGGTGCTGCAGGATTACGCCCTGCTGCCCTGCGGCGGCGCCTTGGGCAGGGGCTGCGGCCCGCTTGTGCTGATGCAGCCAAGCGAAGGAGCGGCTGACCCGGCTGCCCTCAGCGGCCGCCGAGTAGCCGTGCCAAGCGAGCGCTCGACGGCGTACTTACTGTTCCGCCTATGGGCAGAACAGAACGTGCCTGGCGGCGTTGGCGAAATCGTGGTCATGCCGTTTCACGAGATCATGCCCGCCGTGCGGGACGGCCTCATCGATGCCGGCCTTGTCATTCATGAAGCGCGGTTCACCTACCAGTCGTACGGGTTAGCGCTTCTAACAGATTTGGGCAGCTGGTGGGAGTCTGACACCGGGCTGCCAATCCCACTGGGCGCCATCATTGCTCGGCGCACCATGGATGTGGAGGCGCTCGCGGGCTGGGCTCGGGCCTCCGTGGAATACGCGTGGGCGCATCCGGAAGCTTCGCGTGACTACGTCATGGAGCATGCGCAGGAGATGGACCCGCAGGTAGCGCAGCAGCACATCGACCTGTACGTCAACGAGTTCACCGCTGATCTTGGTGAGAGCGGATATGGCGCTGTGTTGACCTTGCTCCAACGCGCAGCCGAGACAGGTCTTGTGCCGCAGATGGATTATGCGGCTTTATTGAAATAGCATTGAAATACACAAAGGCTGTCTTTCCCGTAGTGAAACCTACTTGGAAAGACAGCCTTTTTTTGTGATCTTTTTATTTATCATACCCAAGCTTCCCTGCCATTGTGATGATAACCATCACTACAGCGGCTTGGGAAAGAGATTTGAACGCTATAGAATTCACCAATTCTCGAGTTGGCTCTACCCGATCACATTCACCGGATGACCTTCTACAAAACTCCGCGCATTAGTGCTCGCAATACCCATCAACCTAGCTCTTGCTTCCTTCGTTGCCCAAGCGATATGCGGTGTAATAATCACATTCTTTGCATGCAACAAGGGATTATCTGGCTTTGGCGGTTCAACCGTCAGTACATCAAGCCCCGCACCAGCGAGGCGGCCTTCATTCAGTGCCTGAGCCACATCCGCTTCGTTAAGCAATCCGCCTCGAGCTGAATTAATTAGAATAGCTGAGGGTTTCATCATAGCGATCCGCTCGGCATTGATCAGCTCATTCGTAGCTGGGGTCAGCGGACAGTGCAGACTAACCACATCTGCTCGTTGCAGCAGTTCCTCAAGAGATACCCATTCAATGCCATCCACGGGCTGTGGCACGCTTCGTCCGCTGTTAGTGGCAATGACCTTCATTCCCATCGCTAGTGCAATGAGCGCCGTTTGTTTGCCGATCTGGCCAAGCCCGATCAGGCCCATGGTTTGGCCGCTTAACTCCACAAGGGGGGATCTGCTATAGCTGAAATCGACCGACCCAGCCCAATCACCTTGAAGCACACTGTCACTATGGCGTTGCACGCTATGGCAGAATTCCAATACCAATGCAAAAACCAACTGAGCCACCGAAAACGTGCTATACGCCGGCACATTCGTAACAATAATTCCCTTAGCCTTCGCCGCTTGGATATCCACAATATTGTAGCCAGTCGCCAAAACACCTATATATCTCAGCTTAGGCAACTGCTCCAGCGTTTGTGCGGAGAGCGGCGTTTTGTTCGTCAACACCATGTCAGCATCTGCTGCACGTTGGGCGATTTCACGCTCAGTCGTCCGTTCATGGACAATGAGCTCACCCAAAGCCTCGAAGCCGCTCCAATCCAAATCACCGGGATTTAGCGTGTATCCATCAAGCACAACAATTTTCATTTGTTTACTCCTTCTGTCACTTTACTCCCAGCAGGGCATACGAACCCCTACCGTTTACTCGCTCTATCTCGTTACTTCCAATCTTTCACACGTTTACTTCTTCACACCAGGCTCTTTAAAAGGGTTCAAAAACACCTTCGGAATATGCGTCTCGAAGCGCATTAACTTACCTGTCGTCGGGTGCACAAAGGCAAGCACACGTGCATGCAGACCCAATCGATTGATCTCCTTCGATTTGGAGCCATACT
This sequence comes from Paenibacillus sp. Soil766, assembly GCF_001428105.1. Classification (GTDB taxonomy): domain Bacteria; phylum Bacillota; class Bacilli; order Paenibacillales; family NBRC-103111; genus Paenibacillus_E. The sequence goes on from NZ_LMSJ01000026.1 coordinate 105,943, forward strand.
TTTTATCCCCAGCAACGGGGTGTCCGATATCCTGCATATGAACACGAATCTGGTTTTTACGTCCGGTCTCCAAATTCACCTCAAGCAGGGAAAAACTCTTGTTCGCTTGCAGCGTTTTGTAATGCGTGACCGCATGCTGTCCGTCGTTCGGGTACGGTGTGGAGAACATTTTGAGCGATTTCGCGTGTTCCTTGAGCCAGGAAGTAATCGTTCCCTCCGGCTTGCGTACCATGCCTTCCACTAGCGCTACGTACGTCCGCTCTTTGACGCTTTCCTGCCATGTGTTTTGCAGGTGCTGCTGGGCTTGCTCGTTCTTAGCAAACATCATCACACCGGATGTGTCTCGATCCAAGCGATGAACGACAAAAATCCGCGCCTTCGGATCATGATTCCGCACATGCGCCGTAAGCTGGCGATAGGCCGTAATTTGATTTTCCTGCGTATCCGTTGCAATGGATAGAAGGCCAGCATCCTTTTGAATGACAATAACATCGTTATCTTCGTGCATAATCGTCATGCCTGCTAGGGGGATATCCTCCACGACTTTATCCTTGTTGATCGTAACCGTCATTTCAGGTTGCAAGGGGTAGTTATAAGCCGTTACCGCTTTGCCATTCACTGCGACTTGCCCACGAGCGAGGATAGCTTTGACTGCATTCCGGCCTAGGCTTGATAGCTTTTCTAACAAAAAAGGCAGAAGCTCTACAGATTCCTTCACTGTATACTGGCGAGTGCTCGACTCTTGACCACTTTTAACTGCACCTGCTTGTAGTGACTGGGTGTGTGCTTTATGCGTACCCATTTTGGGTCTATGGCTAGAATTGGATTTTGGACGTGAACCTTGTTTTTTTTGCATACATGGAATACCTCCTATAACGATTACGATGGCTTACCTTCCGGTCAGAACATTCGAACTCCAATATACCACGTTCATAAAAGCAAATGAAATGATAGACCGTTAACATTTATACCTGCAACTTCTGAATCGTACTCCCTGTAAAAAAATCCCCTTGCAGCCGCACATGCTCATAAGGTAAATGCGGATTCGCAATCCGCCATAGCATGCGATCTGCTGCGCGATAACCGGCCTCTCGAATCGGCAGCTGCGGCCGAGAACAGAGCGGCAGTGTGTCGATTTGCTCATTGAGCAGCGCCACCAGCGAGCATTGCTGCGGCACATTCACCCCTAATCGGCGGAGTGTGTGATACACAGGCGGAGCCTCCTCATCAATGCCGCAGATCACAGCCGTCGGTTGTCGCAGCTGATACTTTCTCTCAAAATCCTGCAGCCACCCCTCCGAGCCATCTCGCTCGATCGCGTGCTCACTAGGATCGACCGCCACGCCAGCCTCCTTCATCGCTTCTGCAAAAGCCTGCCATCGGATAACGAAACCACGCTGATCTTTGGTATCGCCCACATACAGGATGTTCCGATGTCCGAGGCGCACGAGTCTCCGAACCGCTTGATAAACTGCTTCGTACACATCCCAAATGACACTATCGACCTTGGACTCCGGCGGCGGAAAATTCAGCAGAATGCGCGGGAGCTGCAGCTCCAATAATTTTTGTTCTAATAAATCGAAATTCATCCGTGGCGCAATAAACACACCCTCGGCATACAACAGCCCTTGATTCTCCGCCCAGTCGTCAAATTGTGACGGCTTCAGTTTCGATGGGATCATTACTGGCTGAACCGTATGACCAAACTCCATGAAGCGTTCATGCAAACCTTGCAGCAGCAATCGATTGAAATTTAAAGACTGCTTGTTCTGAACAAGCATGAACCTTCGCTGCACTACCGGATATGGCGAAATGAGATCCTGCTGTAGGTTTTGCTTTTGATCTTTGGTCATATAGCCAAGCTCGCGCGCGAGCTTGAAAACTTCACTTCGTGTCTGCTCTGACATACCAGGCAGTCCGCGCAGCGCTTTGGATACCGTTTGAATCGTTAGGCCGAGTTGTGCGGCCAAATCGTGGAGCGTAATTCGTTTGCGCATACGTCTGAGATGCTCCTTTTCTGCTACCTTCTGTATCTCTAATTTTAAACTAAATTTAAACTAAAAAGAAGGTTATTTTTAAACTACACTAAGGAAGAGAGCAGCACGGAACTGATGTAAGTGACATAACAACAATGAACCTAAGGGAGCGAAGTCAGATGATCAAACAAATAGAAGCAGATGTGGTTGTAGTAGGGGGAGGACCCGCTGGTGTCAATGCGGCGATTGCAGCAGGGAGAAGCGGGGCCAAAACCGTTTTGATAGAGAAATACGGCTTTATTGGCGGCATGTCGACGGCTGCGTTGGTGTATCCTTGGATGACGTTTCATACAACGGATGGCAAACAAGTCATTGCTGGGCTCGCGCAAGAAATTATTGACCGCCTCAAGGCGATGAATGCATCCCCGGGACATCTTCGGGATACGGTTGGTTTCGTGAATACGATCACACCTTACCACCCTGAAATATATAAAGTTCTTGCCGTCGATATGCTCAAAGAAGCCGGCGTTAAGCTGCTTTTCCATAGCTTTGTCGATCATGTGGAGACAGTGGACAATCGCATTCAATCTGTACAGTTGACGTCCAAATCCGGCAGAATTGATGTAAGTGGCAAAGTGTTTATTGATACAACTGGTGACGCTGATCTTGCGTATCTGTCTGGTGCGCCGTGCTTAAAAGGGCGTGATGGGGATAAAGCAACACAGCCAATGACGATGAAATTCAGAATGCGCGGTGTGAATCTTCCTGCCGTGAAACAATACATGATTGACCATCCAGATGAGTTTTATAAAAAGACGCCTTTCTCCGAGCTCGCTGATCTCCCTCTGTCTGGAGTGCTAGGCTATTTCAAACACTGGAAGGAAGCCAATCTTCCAATCAATCGAGATCAAGTTCTGTTCTTCACAGGTCCGGAAGACGACGAAGTGCTGGTCAATACTACGCGTGTACAAGGACTGGATGGCACCGATGTGGAGGATTTGACAGAGGCCGAGGAGCTTGGCCGCAAGCAAGTGCTGATGGTAGCTGAGTTTATGCGAAATAACCTGCCAGGCTTCGAAAAAGCCTCTATCTCCAACGTCGGCGCACAAATTGGTATCCGTGAAACACGCCGGATCGATGGTCAGTATGCGCTGCAAGTGGAGGATGTCGTGCAGGGTCGTCATTTTGATGACGTTATCGCACGCAGTGGGTATCCGATCGACATTCACGATCCGTCCGGTAAAGGCGTAACCGCAGCATGGGTGAAAGGTGATGGCGCCTATGATATCCCTTATCGCTGCCTGCTGCCGCAAAAAATTGAAAACCTGCTCACCGCAGGCCGCTGCATCTCAACCACGCATGAAGCTTTGGCGACCACGCGCCTCACGCCAAGCTGCATGGCTACGGGCCAAGCCGCAGGCTCCGCAGCAGGTCTCGCTGTCAAACACAGCGTGCTTCCAGCGGAGATTAATGTCGCCGAGCTGCAAGCCGTCCTTGAGAAGGACGGGGCTTTGTTGAAGTAGATATGTCCGAGAACCCCAGCGTCTTAGGTGACGCTGGGGTTTTTCCAACTTCCGTAGCAGCCTAGCCTCCCAGTTCGAGACTGTCGGTTGTCTCCTCCTACCAAAATGCGGTCACATCCAATTCCAAATAAGGGTCTGTCATAACGCTATTCTTCCGATTTCGCTACCAGACGAGCAAATAAGATGGTTTCATAACGCTATCTTTGCGAACGAGCCTCCGGAATACACCCCCGCAAATCAGGGAACACTAGCAGATACATATCCTACGTGTGAGAGGCGGTTCCCTATGCTTTTATACCAATTAACGCAATGGTTTGAAGAACGCACCACCCTACAGCAAGCGCTGCAACGTGAACCGGCAGAATCGGCTGGTGAAATCAGTCAGAGAATCCAAGAAGTTGAGCAGCAGCTCCATGCCCACGCCGAACGCTGGAAAAATGCGATTGAAGAAGCCTCCTACCTGCAATTTCCCTATGAAGTTCCCCATTTGGACGATGACATGGTTCTTTAACGGTTTGTTATTTGCATAAACGCTGCTAAAGTCGTCCCGTTTGGGATGGCTTACCTTTGTATTTCTTCCGTTTTCGTGTAGAATTAGAAGGCACGATAACCCAAGAATAGAACGAGGTTTTTTTCATATGAAAGTACTTGTATCCACACTGAATGCCAAATTCATTCATACCTCCTTGGCTTTGCGCTATTTGAAAGCGTTCTGCGAGAAGGATTTTGATGTTGAAATATCCGAATATACGATCAAAGACCCTGTCATGAATGTTGTCTCTGATATTTATCAGAAGGCGCCGGACGTGCTAGGCTTCTCCTGTTACATATGGAACATCGAAGAGACGATTCACATTATCAAAATGATCAAAAAAATCAGACCCGAAATTCTCATCGTCCTTGGTGGACCCGAGGTTTCTTATGATACGGACTACTGGATGGAGCGTATTCCTGAGGTTGATTTCATCGTCATGGGCGAAGGGGAAGAAACGTTTCACCAGCTGCTGACGGAGATTTCAACAACGCGTAAATACCACTTCGTATATGGTCTTGCCTACCGCAAAGAGCAGGAAGTCGTGCTTATGCCGGGCAGACCGAAGCTCAAGCTGGATGATATCCCATCGCCGCATCGCTTCCAGGAAGATCTTCCAAGCCTTGCGAATCGTGTAGTCTACTTTGAGACGAGCCGCGGCTGTCCGTTTTCTTGTCAATTCTGCCTGTCGAGTATTGAGGTAGGTGTGCGGTATTTTGACATGGAGCGAACGAAGGCGGATCTGCTGTACCTCATTGACTCTGGTGCGAAGCTGATCAAATTCGTGGATCGTACGTTTAATATTAAGCGTGACTATGCGATGGAAATCTTCGAATTCCTCATCCGAAATCACCGCGGTACCGTGTTCCAATTCGAGATTACGGCGGATATTATGCGGCCAGAGGTTCTAGACTATCTAGCTGAAAATGCCCCTCCGGGCACGTTCCGTTTCGAAATCGGTGTGCAATCGACGAACGACACGACGAATGACCTCGTGCAGCGCAGACAGAATTTCTTCAAGCTGAGCCGCACCGTGTCTAAGGTGAAAAATAGTCTCAAAATCGATCAACATCTGGATCTCATCGCTGGATTGCCAGAAGAGGATTACAACTCGTTCCGTAAGACGTTTAACGACGTATTCGAGTTAGGACCGGAAGAACTTCAACTCGGCTTCCTCAAAATGCTGCGCGGCACAGGGATGCGTAAGGATGCTCATAAATTTGGCTATATTTATATGGACCACGCCCCTTATGAAATTCTCGGCAACGACATCCTGCCGTTCACGGATTTAATTCGCATTAAGCGCGTAGAGGATGTGCTCGAAAAATATTGGAACGCTCATCGCATGGATCACACGGTGAAGCACCTAATCGCGAACGAGTTCGCGTCGGCGTTCGATTTCTTCCAAGAGTTCGGCGACTTCTGGGAAGAACGCGGTTGGCAGAAGATCGGGCACCAGCTCGAGGATTTGTTCACTCGCTTGCGCGAGTTCCTGCTGCATCGCGGAACGTTCAACATGCACATCATCGAAGGCTTGATGAAGCTCGACTACTTCCTCGGCCATAAATATAAGCCGCGCAAAATCTGGTGGGACTTCACCTTGGAGAAGTCCGAACAGAATGCGTACCTCAAGCTGCTGGCTGAGCAGCCTGAGCTCGTCAGCGGAGACTTCCAGAGTCTCCGCATAGGCGAAAAAGACCTCCACAAGCATGCCATGCTTGAGGTCTTACCGTTCGCTTTGCAGACATATCTGCAAAGCGGACACCTCGACGAAAGCAGCAAGGAGCTGCTTGTCGTCCACTTCCCGCCGGACGCACAGAAGCCGGCGTCCTACTACACGATGCCGCTGCAGCAGCTGGCAACGATCTAACCTTGAATCCCTCTCACACCACCTGTGAGGGGGATTTTTTCATTCGAACGATTGAACACGCGCTAATCTGGGTAATCTAGGGTAGTTAAAGCAGATTGAAACGAGAGAGGAGAGCTAGCTATGATCGAAACGACAAACTCACAGCTTGAAGAACAAATCATCCAGGTACTGAACGCCAATCAGGTGTGCTCCTTTGCGACGATTGACGGCAATAAGCCGAAGGTGCGTTATATGGCTTTGTTTCACGATGGCTTGGAGATTTATTTAACGACGAGTAAGAAAACAGATAAAGTAGAGGAACTCCAAGAAAATCCCCATGTACACATTCTTGTGGGATATGACGGTAAGTCTACGCCGAACATTTTGCAAATCCAAGCCACAGCCACGATCTCTTCGGACAATGCCCTTCGCGAGAAGCTGTGGAGCGATGATATGAAGCAATGGTTTGACGGACCGCATGATCCTAACTATGTCGTGATGGACATTTCTCCGTCGTATATAGAATATTCGAGTAAGGGTTCTGAACCCCAAATTTGGACGAAATAACGCCGATTCGTGGCCTACTGAACATTTCCCTAAAAAATCCATTGACCACAGGCAAGGTTCAGTGATAAGATTATAAAAATTTACCTATGGATCAATCAAAGGAGAGACTTTGAGCTACACTCAAAGATCCCTATATTAGGAGGAAGTTGTAAAGTGGCTACGTATTATATGGAACCATCGCGTACGTTTAGTGAGTTTTTGTTGATTCCTAACCTGACGACGAAGGCATGTACACCGGCGAATGTAAAGCTGAAGACTCCGCTAGTCAAGTTTAATAAAGGTGAGGAGCCTGCAATCTCACTGAATATCCCGTTTTCTTCTGCTGTCATGCAAGCCGTATCCGATGATGGAATGGCTATTGCATTGGCGCGTAGTGGCGGGATTTCGTTTATTTTCGGCTCCCAGTCGATTGAAGAGCAAGCACAGATGGTGCGTAAGGTAAAAGGGTACAAGGCTGGTTTCGTCGTGAGCCGCTCCAACTTGAAACCTGATCAGTCGCTTAGTGATGTGCTAGCTTTGAAAGAAGAGACAGGGCACTCAACCGTTGCAATCACCGATGATGGCACAGCGAACGGAAAATTGCTGGGAATCGTAACAGGTCGTGATTACCGCAAGAGTCGTGATTCGCAAGATCGTAAGATTTCGGAGTTCATGACACCCTTTGAGAAATTAATTTACGGTAAATCAGGGATCACTTTGTCTGAAGCGAACAATCTTATCTGGGATCATAAGTTGAACTGCTTGCCAGTTGTAGATGATAACGGGAAACTGGACACGCTTGTTTTCCGCAAGGATTATGATGAGCACAAAGAGAACCCGATGGAGCTTCTAGATAAGAATAAGAGCTATATTGTTGGCGCTGGTATCAACACGAAGGATTATACGGAGAGAGTACCTGCGCTTGTTGAAGCTGGCGTAGACATTCTGGTGATCGATTCCTCTGATGGTTACAGTGAATGGCAGCATGAGACGGTTCAGTATGTGAAGCAGAATTTTGATGTGAAAATCGGTGCTGGTAACGTTGTTGATCGTGAAGGTTTCCGCTATTTGGTAGAGTCAGGTGCTGACTTTATTAAAGTGGGGATCGGCGGCGGTTCCATCTGTATTACACGGGAACAAAAAGGGATTGGCCGCGGCCAAGCTTCCTCTGTGATGGAGGTTGTTGAAGCGAGAGACGAGTACTTCAGAGAAACAGGTATCTATATTCCGATCTGTTCCGATGGTGGTATCGTACACGACTACCACGTGACCCTTGCTTTGGCGATGGGTGCTGACTTCGTTATGCTGGGCAGATACTTCGCTCGGTTTGATGAGAGTCCAACTCGTAAGCTGAAAGTCGGTAACAATTTCGTGAAAGAATATTGGGGCGAAGGTTCCAATCGTGCCCGTAACTGGCAGCGTTATGACACTGGCGGCAAGAGTAAACTTCTGTTCGAAGAAGGCGTGGATTCCTACGTTCCTTACGCGGGAAGTCTGCAAGAGAACTTGGACAAGACGCTGGGTAAAATTAAATCAACAATGTGCAACTGTGGTTCCTTGACGCTGGACGAGCTGAAACAAAATGCAAGAATTGCACTAGTTTCCGCAACTAGCCTAGTTGAAGGCGGAGCACATGATGTGATCCTGAAAGAAAGCTCTCTTACGGAAGAACACTAACACCGATAAATAAAAGCTCTCTGACAGTACCCGTTAATCGCGGGGGCTATCAGAGAGCTTTTTTCATTTGTAGATAATAATATCCTACTAAGGCAAATAACTACGAATCACCGTCATGCTGCCCTCAAGGGAGTAGCTGCCCAAATCGGCAGGAAGCAAGAAGCAGTCGCCTGGCTTCGTCGCGATTTGGCCATCAGCCCATTGCAGTGTCCCATTGCCGTCCGCGATAACAAGGATAACGAAGCTATCAGGCGTTGTGGTAAGCTCCCATCTCGGACCTACAAGCCCTTTTTCCACTGTGAAAAAAGGAGATGACGCGAGCGTCAACCATGTGCCTGCTTCGGCTAAATCTGTTTTCATGCGTGTGGAGCCTGAACCTTCGTACGCGATCACATTGAGGGAATCCTCGATGTGCAATTCACGCATTTTCCCGTCCAAACCTGGACGGTTGTAATCATACAAACGGTACGTAGTATCCGAGTTTTGTTGAATTTCTGCTACCAGTACACCAGCGCCAAGCGCATGGACTGTACCAGCAGGTATGTAGAAGGAATCTCCAGCTTCGACAGGAACTTCCTGCAAGCAGTCCATAATGCGGTTCTCCGCAATGGCTTCTGCAAGGCTTTCCTGTGTTACGCCTTCTTTCATGCCATATATAATTTTGGCGCCTGGCTTCGCATCGAGAATATACCACATTTCTGTTTTGCCAAGTTCACCAGCAGCAAGGTTCTCATAGTGATCGTTAGGATGAACCTGAACAGATAGATCGTCTTCACAATCTAGCAATTTAATTAATAGTGGAAAACGGCCGTTTTTCTCGGAAAATCCTTTGGTGCCGAACAATGTTTTGCCGTATTTCTCACGAATTTCATCCAGACCTAAGCCAGCTAATTCGCCGTTGATGACTTTCGTCGTTCCGTTCGGATGATCGCCGATCATCCAGCCTTCACCGATCGCGCCTTCCGGCAGCTCAAAGCCGAATCGTTCGAGGGTTCTGCCTCCCCAAACACGTTCCTTCATTTCAGGTTGAAATTGTAGCGGGTATGATTTCAAAACAATCCCTACTTTCCCCTAGTCTATTCTATCAATCTGTCTTTTATACCACTCTAGCATTATATCATGCGGCTATCTTTTTTCTAGAGCCAAGAGATACGGCGCGGAGGCGCTGCGATTGGCAAATTGATAACGCAGCACTTGAAACGCTGCGAGCGGCAAGCTCTCTGCCCAGCGCTCTACCGCTGCGGCTTCTTCAGATCCGCCATCGTGCCCGCTGTACAGCACGATGGTGACGATTCCGCCTTTGCGCAGCAGGCGGAGGGCAGCTTCAAGAGCAGGGATCGTCGATGCCTGCTCGGTGATTATGGCGGTATCGGCTCCCGGCAGGTAGCCGAGATTGAAGGTGACCGCGGCGACCTTGCCGTGGCGGTCTTGCGGCACCGCCGCTTCCATGAGCGCATGACTGCATAAGCTCATGTGCACTTGGGCGTCTGGCAGCTCCTTCGCCAGACGCTGCTGGGTTTGATCCAGCGCGGCCTGCTGGATATCGAAGCCGTAGACGCTGCCGCGGGCTCCTACGAGCTTCGCCATGTACAAAGCGTCCACGCCTGTGCCGAGCGTGGCATCAATAACGGTATCACCAGCCCCAACGCGTTGTCCGATTAGCTGGTGTACATAACTCAGAACTGAAACGAATCCCATGTGTAGAGTGCCTCCCATTTTTTCTTTATCGTGTATGCCCTTTGTGTGATTTGCGCTACAAAACTAGCTCGTCGCTGTGGAAGTGCCACTGAATAAGGCCCTTTTCGGGCCTTATTCGCGTGATCGAGCGAGTGGAACGTGGCATTATGTATCTGAGTCAATAGAGTGGACACAAAAAAAGCTAAGAAATCAGTTTCTGTTGTTTGTAAAACTGTGATTCAAACTTATCTGGAGACAAATAGCC
>NZ_LMSJ01000027.1 GCF_001428105.1 Paenibacillus sp. Soil766
CCTACGTGTTACTCACCCGTCCGCCGCTAGCTTATCCCGAAGGATAAACCCGCTCGACTTGCATGTATTAGGCACGCCGCCAGCGTTCGTCCTGAGCCAGGATCAAACTCTCCATAATAGTGGACGATTGCTCGTCCTATTTGAATAAGCTTAATTGCTCATTTGAAGCTAGCGAGATTAATAATCTCATTTTTAGTCGATTGCTCGACTGTGCTTACTCACTCGTTGTTCAGTTTTCAAAGATCAATTTCTTTCGTCGTTACCGCCTCAACATCGAAGCAGGAACTACAATATATCATAGGTGTCCAACCAGATGCAAGCTTTATTTTTACAAATTTCGATAAAAACGGAAGCTCGTTTTGGCCGGACCAGTAATATACCACGGGTATTTGGATAATGCAACACCTTTTAAAAAGAAAATCTGTTTAGCTCTTGCTGTACAAGTTCTTGCTCAAACTGCTCTTTTAACGAGTCATTACTTGGCCCGAGCGACAGACCCATTTCTTTGAACTCACGGATCAAATTCTGAATCTTATTTAAATTACCTTCCTGTACGTAATGCTCTGTCTGATTAATAACATGGAAAGTCATAGCCTGATAAGCATCCGTGAAGCTTTGATCAACATCTTCTGCCCCTCTATAATCAGCATAATAACGTTTAAATGTTTGAATGAGTGTTTCGTCCATCTGTCAACTCTCCTTTCAAGATAGGAGTCAGTTTGCCTCAAGGAAAGGAAAAATATTCATCATCGAAAAGCAAAAGCTCCCGCTGTGTAGCAGCAAGGAGCTTTTCGCATGAATCATGCCTTTTTCATTGTTTATCTATAAAAAACTGATTATTTCACTTCAATTTGAGTGATCTTTCCGTTATAACCTCTTACCTGAACTAATTTGTTTTGATTTGGCACCAATTGAGATAGGTCACCGGAAATAACTACATTCGGAGAAACTGTGTAGAGCACTGTTCCGTTATTATTAATAGAGATTGTTGCGATTTTACCTTGAACATCAAAAGTTGTACCATTAAACAAGCCAATCACATCGATTGCTTGGTTATTTTGAGCAAGTGTCGTCACATTGAAAATAATTTGGTTGTTGCTGGTAGTTTGGACACTAACTACATCTCCGACTTGAAGACTGACTGCAGGCACTTGAACTCCATCGCGGTAAACAACCGTATTGGAACCAACTGTATACTTGGTGGATGTTCCAGCGGAATTCGTCAAAGTAAACTCATTGTTGTAAACAGCTGCAGTAATCGTTCCGCTAGTTGCTGTAGCATTATTGCTTTGCTGAGCTAGTTTCGTTACTTCAATATAAGTAACTACATTATTAACTGCATCCAACTGGACTTCATCTCCGACTTGCAGAGCAGAAGGGCTTACTTTCACACCATCACGCCAAACGAACACATCTGGATGAAGCGTATATGGAGTCGCTACGCCACCTTTGGTGAGTGTAAGAACATTATTAGCAACCAAGGCGCTTAAAGTTCCAGCACTCTCGTCTTCCTCTTGTTCGTTGCTTGTACGATCAAGCAATGCTGCAAGCTGAGCACGCGTTACAGGCTGGTTAGGTCTGAAGGTGTTATCCTCAAAGCCGTCAATCAGACCTTTTTCGATCGCTACAGCAATATAGCCTACAGAACCAGCAGGAATTTTGTTTGCATCTTTAAATGTAAGGTGCTCGTTCATTTTCGCTTTTGCTTCAGCTTCCAAGCCCAAAGATTTGACTAGCAGTGTAGTCGCCCAAAGACGGTCAGCAGCTCCCATCGGATTCACATTAGCGTCACCCTCAGCGAACAAATCGTTTTCAAGCGCTACAGCTACATAACCTACAGCCCAGGCAGGGATACTTTTCGCATCCGCAAAGTTCAGCTTTGTTTGCTTTTCAGCATCGGACTCAGCTTGTTCACGCAATCCCATATTACGAACAGCCGCTGCTAGAGCATCAATGCGTTTAACCGTGTCATTAGGCTTGAAGGTACCATCCTCGTACCCTTCAAAAACACCTTTGTTCGCCAAGCTTGCGATGTATCTCAGAGCCCATTGCGCACCATTCATATCCTTGAAGTTTAGATTAATGTTAATCGTCGTTTTATTATTCACTTTAACATTGTGATAGCCTTTGTTTCCGAAATTATTGTATTCGATTTTTTTAAATTGAGATTTATTGTTACCGCGACCGTGATCATTGCCATTTGCAAAAGCGGCAGTTCCGCCACCAGCAACCATAGTTAGAACAAGACCTGTAGCTACGAATTTTTTCATTAGGTTTTTTTTCATTTTAAAATCTCCCTTAGTCATTTTATGGTTTATACATAAGATTAAGATGGAGCCTTCGCGAAGGGTTCCTGGTTATGCTACAAGGATTCGCCAATGCTTGTCAGTTTTTGGGGGTGCAGGTTTTAAATCTTTCAGAATCAATTCTCAAAGTCTATTAAATCCACCCTGAAACTGCTAAAATGAAGACCATATAGTCTAACGCTAAAGGAGCTTATGTATGCGCTTACGAAACCCGCGAGTTGGGCTCGCTATTGTTCTGGCTGTACTCATAATCGTTGTATCAGCCTTCTCATTCGGCAAGATTTGGTTCAAGCAAGGAAGCTTGAATATGACCGCAGTAGCTCCAGCTGTTACACATCATGCGCCTCCACAAGTGAGTGAAGTACCGGCATCAGTACCCAATCAAGATACGAAAATAGAAAGTGTTGCCACATATCCAACTGAAAACGTCGATGTTGTTGTAATTGGAAGTGAGCTTGAAGGCCTCTATTTGGCCAGAGCCGCCATGGATGAAGGCCTCAAAGTGAAAATATTAGATCCCCATCAAGCCTTTGGCGGTCAGATCCTTCAAAGTCAGATGCTGTTTCTAGATGAAACACGCGACGAGCAAGGACATCTACTCGTACAGGGCCGCGCTAAGGAGCTATTCGATGGTTTCCGAAACGCTAAGATTCGAAAGCTTTCTGAATTCACGACTTATATGGACAAGTTAAGCAAAGATATCCCGATTGAATCAGGCATCACAATTCAAGAAGTTGAACAAATTCAAACTCCTGACAATATGCATAAAATCCCTTCCATCCTATATAAGACAAATAAAAACGAAGTTAAGAAAATCACAGCCTCCTACTGGGTAGACAATAGTGATTTTGCTGCCTTAATGAGCCGCTTGGAATCCAAACGACTACCAGGTCTTGAGAAATTTTATGGGCAAAAAGATATTGAGTACATGAGCGCAGGCATGATGATGAAGTTCAAACATGTAGATTGGAAAAAGTTCAATACGACCTTTAACGCACTAAAGCCTGAGGAAAGATCGAAGCAATTCGGCGGTGGAAGTGTCAGTGATAGCTTCGCTATCGGACTTAGCGGTATGACGAAAGCGTATCACCCTTCGAATGATCGCGTTTTCCTAAGAGGTTTGAATGCGGTGAATCAACGCGATGGCGAAGTCCTCATTAATGCATTGCTTGTCTACACCGTGGATCCAGCCAAACCGGCATCTGTGCAAGAAGCGGTCTATCTGGGAAATAAGGAAACAGCCCTAATTTTGCAGCATTTCCGAAAAACATTACCAGGCTGGGAGAAAGCTGAGCTAGGCGAACTGCCAACTTATCCTTATATTCGAGAATATAATCACTATGAAATGGACTACACCCTCAAACCATCTGATCTCCTTGCCGGTACGATGTTCTGGGACAATGTCAGTATTGGCGGTTATCCGCTTGATCTCCAAGGTACGAGTGCCAACAAATGGGGAATTGAGATGGGACGCCCTGATAAATACGGCATGCCGCTTCGCAGCTTTTTACTGAAGAATTATGAAAATGTTATAGCAGCAGGAAAAAATGTGGGTTCCTCCGCGATTGCATACGGCAGCACGCGTATTCAGCCAAACACGAGTTTGGCCGCAGAGTCTATTGGTGTCATCCTAGGCCAGCTCCATGGCAAGCAGAAACTACGCGAAATTAAACCCGAAGACATGCTGAAGCTCCAATCCTACTTAGCTACTCGTTATCATATCAAGTTGACTGGCGTAACAGGAACTAACAAGATCACTGGCTGGAACGAAGAGGAAATTCGCAAATTGGATACTGGAGAGATCACTTATCCCAGCTATGTTCAAACGCGAAAAAAAACAGCCGTTAAATAACCTATGGGTAGTATCGACCGTGTTCTCGTTCATGTAACGGGTGAGCACGGTTTTTTCTTTTAAAAAAAGGATTGATAGTGGAGCAACATACGTATACAATAAGCATTATACTTATATTCACTTACAAACACTTAAGTAAAGGAGGTAATCACCCTTGTTTCAAGAAGAACGGCTTCTTTCCATCCTTGAATACTTAAAATCAAATAAGCGTATCTCCGTAGATCTGATTTGTGAGCTCTATGAAGTTTCTCGCGATACAGCTAGACGAGATATGGTCAAATTAGAGGAGCAAGGATCCATCGTACGTACACGAGGTGGAGCAATTCTTCCTACGCTTTCTAAAGAAGTCGGCAATTATGATCAGCGCTTGCAAGAAGAATCCTCATCTAAACTAACGATAGGTAGGAGAGCAGCTACACTCGTTCAAGATGGCGATTATCTGATGATGGATGCTTCAACAACTGTTCTGCATGCAGCTACTGCCCTTACGTCGAAAAACAACATTGTCATCACAAGTTCCATTGAAACAGCCGCGATCCTTACCCGTAAGGATGGCATTACGATTCATATGCTTGGCGGTGTGCTAGATAATAAGCACCATAGTGTTTACGGGGCTAAGGCGATAGAAATGTTAAGCGAGTATCACGTTGATAAACTTTTCATTGGGACGTGCGGCATTTCCGAGAATGGGCTATCCGCCCCTAATGAAGAGGATTGTTATTTAGTAAGAGCGATGATGGAGCATGCTGATCAAGTAATCGTTCTCGCAGATCATTCCAAATTCGGCAAGCGTTTGTTCCATCGTGTCGTGGGATTTGAAAGTATAGATATTTTGGTAACAGATCAAGCATTGAGCGAGGAAATGAAAGAGCAATTATTGGCCAGTGAGGTTGAAATTGTACTAGCAGGAGGAGAAGAACATCATGATTAAACTAATTATTAGCGATCTGGACGGCACGCTGCTTGACCATCATAAGAAAGTCTCTCAGCGAGAGCTCAATGCTCTACAACAAGTGAGAGACGCAGGAATTACTCTTTGTCTAGCCTCTGGCAGAATGAATTCAGAGATGCAGAGAGTACTTCAAGATATAGATCATCAAGCTCATTCCGTTTCCCAAAATGGTGCTTTCATCCACTTGATGGATGGTATGCTTCTCCAAGCGAAGCTATTTGAGCCTTCCATCGCCCATCGAGTGTATCAGCTCATCGAGGCTTTCGATGTAGTTAAGTTTATTTGCTCCGGGAGTGCCAATTATATTGAGCGCTTGAGTCCCGCTTCCGACGAGATCCAGAAGAGAATGTTTGAACCTTTTATAGTCAAAAGCGAGATCGAACAATCTCTGAAGGATGCATTTCCGATTTGTAAATTCTCCCTATTCGGGCAGGTTGACGATCTACTTGAGATCAAGTCACTGTTGGAAAAAGAACTCAGTGATCAATTGGACATCTATATGGCGGATACAGATTGCCTCGATATTATGCCTCACCAAGTATCCAAAGGCAGCTCCCTCCTTACACTTCTTGCACATTTGGGATTAGAACCTGAAGAGATCGCGTGTTGTGGAGACTCCTTTAATGATGTCTCGATGTTCGGCATCACTCCGCATAGCTTTGCTATGCACACTGCTCATTCAGACGTGAAGAAGCATGCCGCGCATACAGTGAATTCTGTTTCCGAAGCGATTGCTCATGTATTGGCTTATAATGAAAAGCTTACGACTGCACATAAAGGAAGCGCCGCATTATGAAAAGATTATTAATTATGGGCTGCCTCTCCTACTTATTAACAGGCTGCACGCACGTTATTTTTGGCGCTGTGTTACCTGAACTACTCGCCCATTATGGACGAAGCTACAGTGGCGGCGGCATGCTCGTATTTCTACAATTTGGCGGCTTCATGCTTGGCGTACTTGCCATGCCATCCCTTATTCGTCGCATCAGTCGTCGAACTACAATTACACTAGCTTTTTGTTTACTATTTATCGCTATGCTTGCTATAGGCTTGTTACCGCTATGGCCAATGGTCGTAGTTCTTACTTTCATTGCCGGTATCTCATTCGGACTTGTGGAGTCCAGCATCAGCACCTTCATCCTCATGGCTGCCAAAGATCAACAAGCCGTCGCCTTCAGTAAACTTGAAGTATTCTTTGGACTAGGCGCCTTATTCATGCCGCTTGTATCCAGTCTACTCATCGCAAATGGGTTATGGAAATTCGCCTTTATGCTGCTCGGACTAAGTGCTCTTGCTACAGGCATCATTTGGTCAAAGCTTTCCTTAGGCGAACATGATGAATTACTTGCACATAAAGCGGATCGTTCACAGCAAGCGGATCAAGTTCCTGTACTATCTAAAAAATCGTTCATTTTTATATGCCTACTTATGACCGTCTTCTTCTTATATTGCGGCATGGAAAATACGATTGTAAATTTCTTACCGTCGATCTTTAAGGACCAGCTGCATGCTTCAAGCTCCGTCTCTACACTCGGTGTGACCGCTTATTGGTTAACCATGGTTGTTGGTCGTTTATTCGCAGGTGCACTAGCTGAGAAAATGACCTATTTCAAATACTTAGCTTTCTCGTTCGCTTTAAGTTTGATCACCGTAATCGTATGGGTGTTTAGCACGAATCTCTGGAGCAGCTTTGCCGTCATCCTCTTACTTGGGTTATTCATGTCAGGTATGTTCGCCGTTGCCCTCATCTATGCGAATCAACTGTTGCCCGGACGTACGGAGCAAACGACGAGCGCGCTCATTGCCGCTGGCGGTTTAGGCGGAGCCATACTGCCGCTTGGTGTCGGCTGGGGCATGGATCACTTCCATGTAGGTGTCTCGATCTGGTTTGTACTTATTAGCATGTGTGTTGTTTTGGGCATTATTATGTATACACGTAAATGGAAGGCTCCTCTGTTGGGGGCAAAAGTGTGATGACGTGAAGTGCGTGACGTGATGCGAGAAGAAAATAAGCCCCTTCACATCCACAACGGTGGAATGAAGGGGCTTTCGTTTTACTGAAATGGCTTTAATTGTATCAGAATGGCGTTGTCTTCAAACACCACATCTTTAATGCCAATTAGCTTAGGTAAGAACGATTGCAGTGGTATTTCAATAGGAGCTAGTTGGAGCCAAGTACTTGGCAGTTGCCAACTCCTGAGCTGCGTATTCACATGCTGAATGACTAGATTAGGCGGATCCCATTGCAGTGTGAATGTCGCGTGGGCACCGATCGGAATCCGATCACGCCACCTCACGTTGACATCCGCCTCGACCATGGCACCCTGCAGGTTCAACTCTGCGCCTTCCATCCGAAAATCATGCGGTAGTAGGGTGTGCGATGCTAATTGCTTCTTGAGCAATTGATTCACTTCCTCCTCCGAAAGCCGAACGTCCAGCTTTCGGGTGAGGATCATCTCGGCAATTTTGCTGCTGATTGATATCTCTTTATATTGTAGATCCAGCGACTTCGTTGGTTTCACATACTGAATGATGATGAGTAACATCACCGCGGCGATGATAGCCAGCATCAGGAGTGTGATCGTAACTTTCTTCAGCATACTTTACACCCCGCAGATCCATGAGTAGCCCTCGCGAAGAAGTGAGCCTACTCTTCTTTATTCTGCTGCTTCTCTTTCAACCAGCGCGGAGCGCCCTTGCTCTTGCGATCGCGCTCGCGTTGCGCTTTGCTGACGGCCTTGCCTGCGGCGGCCGTCTTCCCTTGCGCTGCCGGCTTCGCCGGAGCAGCGCCCTGCTGGCCGCGCGCGTCTGGCGCCGCGGCACTTACACGCACCGCGCCCGCTGGCGCGGCAGCCTCACGCGCGCCGGCGGAGCCGCTGCGCGAAGGTGCTGCGCTTGGGCGCGCAGCTTCACGGCGGCTGCGCATCGTAGCCGCGCTGCGATCTTGGGCCGGGTCAACCAACCGGCCCTCGTACATAGCCTTCGGCTCGATCGTGATGCCGAGCTGCTTCTCGAATTTCTCGATGATGAAGAGATCTCTCGAGGTCACGATAGAGATCGAAGTCCCCTCACGGCCCATCCGGCCTGTCCGACCTACACGGTGAAGGTAATACTCGGCATTCGTCGCCACATCCAAATGGAAGACGTGTGTCACACCTTCAATATCAAGTCCTCTGGCAGCAACATCAGTTGCCAACAATAATTGGAATTTCCCATCACGGAAATTGCCCATGACTTTGGCACGATCCTGCTTACTCGCTTCTCCATAGAGAGCTTCAACAGAAAGACCAACATATTGAAGCTTACCAACGACTTGTGCAATATCATCCGTCACATTAATGAAGACAATCGCTGAAGTTGGCTTAATCATCCGAACAAGTCTTCGGAGGGTGTCTATCTTCTCACGTTCTTGACACACGACATAGTGATGCTCCAACG
This sequence comes from Paenibacillus sp. Soil766, assembly GCF_001428105.1. Taxonomy (GTDB): domain Bacteria; phylum Bacillota; class Bacilli; order Paenibacillales; family NBRC-103111; genus Paenibacillus_E. The sequence goes on from NZ_LMSJ01000027.1 coordinate 8,549, forward strand.
TTTCAGCTGTACGCTGGGAGGGGTTAATTTTGATAATAACCGGATCCTTCAGCCATCTGCCTGCTGCTTGCTCCGTACTTTGAGGAATTGTCGCCGAAACAAACACCATTTGACTAGTGCGAAGCATACCTTTGAGTACCGCTTCTACATCCTGCATAGAACCAAGCTCAAACACTTGATCGACTTCATCGACAATGCCCATTTTCACATGATGCAGCGTAAGCTTGCGAACTTTCATTAGTTCAAGCAAGCGTCCAGGCGTTCCAACAACGATATGCGGGTGAAGGCGCAGCTTTTCGATCTGTCTGGCAACAGCCGCCCCGCCAATTAAGGATTGTGAACGAATCGGTCCCCCGCTCGTCAATTTCTCAATTTCCTGCATGATCTGCATGCCCAACTCTCGTGTAGGAACAATGACTATGACTTGCAATTGTTTCTGCGCTGGATCAATTCGCTCCAAGGCAGGCAGCAAATAAGCTAATGTTTTGCCCGTTCCCGTCTGGGACTGAATAATCGCGTCTTTACCTTGCAGGAGAACTGGTATACCTTCCGCTTGAATCGGTGTTGGCTCACCAATCCCTAATTCTTGTAATTTATTCAAATAAGTCTGTGCAATCTGCAGCCCTTCAAAACTCGTGCTCAATACGATATACCCCTTTTCTCTTTCCAACCTCATGCCCATATTATATGCTAGAGTGCTTCAGCAAACAAATATGTAGACGCCGCCCCCCTATATGTCCGATCCCCAATCATTCAAAAACTTCTGTTTAATAGCATCCCGTGCACGAAAAAGCCTTTGTCGCACAACCCCTTCGGTCACGCAAAGTTCACTAGCCATATCTTTATATGATAAATTATGAATCCATTTCATCGCGATAATCTGTCTATAGGAGGGATTGAGTTGATTGATATAAGCAATAACGGCTTCTCTCATGACTTTCATTTCAACCTCTACGTCTGGTGTAGCCGAATAATCCGAAGTTGGGGCTGACTCCTTCAGGGAGAACAATACCTCTGTCTCGAGTTCATCACGGTTACGCCTATGTTTGCGCAAGTGATTGAGCGTTACATTCCGCGTAAGTCTCTTGAGCCAACCCTCATATTTATCAATTTCCGTTAATAAAGAGGCTTTGTGAACTGCACGGAGAAAGGCTTCCTGGATAATGTCCTCGGCGGCGGCATGATCTCTTAAAATAAAATTAATCATCGGATAAACGAGCAAGTAAAATTCTCTATAAATTTGTTCCTGCATACCTTTATCTAATGTATTAAAGTCGCTGTTAAATATCTCTCTCAGTGACTTCATTCTATCCCCCCTAGCCTACAGGTAAAAAGACCCATCGGTTATCTACCTTATTTTAGGTTAAAAAGGAGGAGTAAACAATCGTTACCTCTAAAATAATAGGAAAAAATTTCCCGTTCAAGAGGAAACGATTACAGATAGAATGGAAGTGTACTTCACTGACATTTTGACAGCCTCTTCTTCATCTATTAAACTAAAAGTGCTCCACTTACTCTATTTCCATCCGAAGGGATGACGTGCATGCCTACCGATTTCGAAAACGATTTTAACACGTTGGTCGCAAAGACCGCAGAACTGATTACAGGTGATACATCCCCAGAAATGATCGAGAAAATCAAGATATGGGCTTTCTTCAATCATGTTCATAAGGCACTACCCGCACTTGCCTCCCATTGGAATCAATCTCATCCCGAGGGCAAAGCAGAAATGCGAAAGATTTTCGAAGAAATCCGCGCGCTGAACCAAGCTAAGCAAGCAGCGAAGTCTGATCAATCAGAAACGTAGATAAGTAGAGAAAAGCGACCCCAATGTAAGTGGGAGTCGCTTTATTTTTTATTCATAACACGGGATGCGAGCTTGTTAAAGAGGCGAGGAAACATATGAAATAATTTAATTCCCACTCCTGCTACAAAAGGTAAGTTCTTCTCCGGAATGTTTTTCTCGATGGCATGAATGAGCTCTTTGACGACTTTTTCTGGTTTTAGCATAAACCAAGCAATGTTCTTGACATAATTACCGCTAGGATCCGCCTTGTCGAAAAATGGTGTCGCAATTGGACCTGGATTAATCGCTGTAACGGATACCCCTGATCTCGCTAGTTCCATACGCAAACTATTCGTAAATCCTAACACCGCATGCTTGGTTGCCGAATAGGCTGTTGATTTGGCAGAGCCAATTTTACCTGCCATGGAGGCAATATTGACTATATGTCCACGACCTGCCGTCAACATATGTGGGAGGACTGCCTGAGTGCAACGTACAAGCCCTAGATAATTCACATCCATCATCTCTTCAAAATGAGCAAGAGGCGCTTCGGTAAATGCCTCAAATATCCCATATCCAGCGTTATTAATCAGTATATCAATTCGCCCAAATTCGGCGATGATGCGACTCACAGTTTGATTTACCTCATCCGTATTCGTAACATCCATGGCGTAGACAGCGTGTTGCCCGGGCAAGCTTGAAGCAATTTGTTTTAACATATCCGTACGCCGTGCTGTCAATACAGGAATAGCTCCCTTGGCTGCAAAGTGCTGTGCCATCAAAGCTCCAATCCCACTTGAAGCGCCTGTAATCAAGACGACCTTATTCTTGATTTCCAACCCTGTTCCACTCCCTTCTACGCGCAAAAAAAATGGAGCTACCATAGTGCTGGTACTCCAACGTTCTTACTTATATTACGTAATCAGTACTTGAATGTCTAGTTCACCAATTCCATCCATAATTAAAGGAATGGTTAACGCTCTCTTCGGCACAAATCCTGCTGCCGTTGCAGATTGGACTAACTTCGGTGGCGTAATGTCTACGCGAACACCCTGATTAAAGAGCATTGTGCTTGCATTTCCACTAATCATGTTGCCCAGTTCAGAAATGGCGCTCTTTCCCATTTCATCCATCTCAGTAATGACGAATCCGCCCATCATGGCAGACACCATTTTCAAAGCAACATCTTCAGCTAAGCCGAAAACGACGTCGCCCTCCATTTGTCCAGTCATACCAATTTGGATCCAAATATACTTTTCCACAAATTTGACGTCTTTAATGCCGAGCTGCCCTGTCGTTGGGCGAATGTTAGCAACTTGCTCGATGACGATTCTAGCCGACTCCAAAAAGGGATTAATGTACTCAGCCTTCATAGCTCCGCTCCGATCTCATTTGTGAATAAGTTCCACAGAAAAACGACCTTTTTCAACATTATACATAATATTTTAGGACAAGTATACTGTCAATTTTACAAAAATAGTTCTATCTACTCAGATACACACCACTCTTCTACCATCATACTTAAATTGTCGAAACCTAGCATTGAAACGACTTCAAATAATAAAAAAAACAAAAACAATGGTAAATTATACAAAATAAGCTCTAATCCTGTTAAACTATGGAAGAGAATCTCAAAAAAGGAGAGATGAGAGTCAATGACGCTGAACCCCCCTCCTGTACGTACCCGAAAATCCACTATTTACCTAATAGGCTGCTTCGCGATCTTCGGTATTCATTTATTTTATTTGCACCATCTATCTTTTTTTCAACATAACCGCATGGCAAGTATCGTACTCGATTGTGGTATGTTCGTCGTATTTATGTTACTCGCCTTATTCGCAATTAGGTTACTCAAGCGACGTGAAACCAGTATTTCGGAAACTGCGGAGCGATATAAATCACTATTCGACAACCATCCTGATTCCATTATTTCCTTTAGTTTGGATGGTGATATCCTTTCTTCGAATCATGGACTTGAAAGCTTGCTCGGCTTGGGTGAAGAATCATCCAAATCCGCCTCATTTCTTCCCATGATCCACCCTCCTGATCTACTCAAAACGCTGCACCATTTCCAAGTGGCTTCAGAAGGAATGCCCCAAAATTTCGATGCTTCTTTCTTACATCAGAATGGATTTCCTATCCCTTCTAATGTAACTTTTGTTCCAACCAAAGTAGGCAACCAAATCGTTGGCGTTTATGCTATTCTGAAAGACTTGACCGAGATCAGGGAACAGAAGAAAGAAATTGATAAGCTCTATAAACAAAATCAACTTATTCTCAATTCGGTTTCTGAAGGCATCTATGGGATTGATACGAATGGTCGCACCATTTTCTGGAACAAAGCTGCGGAAGCCATCACAGGTTGGAAAGTGGACGAAATGCTTGGCAGACGCATACATAACCTAATACGTCCTCTTCATGAAGATGGAACTTTTGTCATACCTGAGGAAAACACAACAGTCAATACGATGCTTCAACGTGAAGGCGCGATCATGAATGAAGATCTGTTCTGGAAAAAAGATGGAACCAACTTTCCCGTTGAGTACATGTCCAGTCCTATGTTAGATGGGGGTGGTCAGCTGCTAGGCACCGTCATTACATTCAGTGATATCACGGAACACAAGCAAACGCAGGAATTGCTTATTAAATCAGATAAACTATCTGCTGTTGGACAATTGGCGGCAGGTGTAGCGCATGAGATCCGCAATCCGCTAACCGCGTTAAAAGGATTCCTCACGCTGCTCAAAACAAACTCTGCCAAGGAGCAATATTACATCGAAATTATGCAAAAAGAATTGCAGCGTATAGAATTCATTGTGAACGAGTTTTTGTTTGTATCCAAACCACAGGCTACCCATTTCGTTACAAGTACGTTATATACGATCATCATGAGCACTGTAGAGCTGCTTCAGCCTCAAGCACTGCTCTCTAATATCGAAATCGAAGCAGAGGTTGACGCTGGGCTTCCGCCGGTAACCTGTGATGAGAATCAAATCAAGCAGGTCTTTATTAATATTATGAAAAATGCCATAGAGTCGATGTCGCAAGGTGGGAATCTGCGAATTCATGCAGAGCTGCAAGGTTCGGGCACTCAAATTCTTGTTCGTTTCGTGGATCAAGGCTGTGGCATTGCGCCTGAACGTCTGCCCAAGCTAGGGGAACCCTTCTATAGCACAAAGGAAAAAGGAACAGGACTTGGCTTGATGGTTTGTTATCGGATCATAGAAGCGCATGGAGGGTTCATGAAAATTAGCTCAAAACTTACGGAAGGTACGATCGTCGAGATCACGCTGCCGACAACAACTTACTTATCTAAAGGAGAAGCAACAGGATGAACGGATTTCTGATCGATCTAGATGGCACACTTTACAGAGGACACGAGCCTATCCCTGGTGCCGCTGCTTTCCTGCAATGGCTGCAGCAGGAGCAATTGCCCTACCTCTTGGTGACGAACAATTCGTCCCGCACCCCGCAGCAGGTCGCCGAGCATCTGCAAGCGCTCGGCATGGAGGTACCCGCGGCAGCCGTCTATACGTCTTCGCAGGCGGCTGCGCAGTACATGACCGAGCAGCGCGCTGGTCAGCGCGTGCATATGATCGGCGAAGACGGCCTGCGGATTGCACTGGACGCAGCCGGCTTCGCGATGGATGGGACGACGACGCCAGATTACGTCGTCCAAGGCATTGATCGCAGCTTCACCTACGGGAAGCTGACAGAAGCGGTCCGCCATTTGAAGCATGGCGCGACCTATGTCTTAACCAATCCCGACCGGATGCTTCCGTCGGATGGGGGGCTTATGCCAGGGGCCGGCTCCCTGGCCGCTTCAATCACCGCCGCCTCCGGCGTGGAGCCGGTGGTGATCGGGAAGCCTTCGCCGATCATCATGACGTATGCCATTGAGCGGCTCGGTCTGCCCCCCGCCGATGTCTGGGTCATCGGCGATAACGTGCACACCGACATCCGCGGAGGCGCGATGGCGGGGTGCCGCACTGCTCTTGTATTGACGGGCGTCGCGACGCCCGTCAATGTGCACGAGCAGTTGGCGTCGGCTGGCATGACGCCGGACTTGGTCTGCACGGATTTGCCGCATTTCATAGCGCAGCTAAAAAACTGCTGATCGACAAATTCGGAATGATGAAAAAAACGGCACTACCTTATTGCCCAAGGTAGTGCCGTTTTCAATCCGTCTCGGGCATCCTGCTGGCTTGGTCTCTCTCTTGAATTTTTTGCTTTGTCAACGATGATGCCGCCATGTTGCCTAGGTAGCACTTCGTATCATATAATAAAGTCAGAAAAGGTTTTTATGCCCTTTACAATTTCGATAAATTTTATTTGTACCTTTGATCTTTACATCTAACTTGCAGGAGGTAATCTCATGAATATGAACCAGTTAGAAACCCTGCTCACGATTTCCAAGACGATGAGCTTTCGTAAAGCTGGTGAAATTCTAAACTTGACCCAACCTGCCGTTTCCGCACAAATAAAAAGTCTTGAGGATGAATTCGGTACGATTCTCATTGATCGTAATCAGCCTGTTACTTTAACGGATAGTGGAAAGCTCTTTTTGGAGCATGCGGAAAAAATATTACGGATCACCAGTGACCTGAAACAGCGTCTATCTGATCTGAGTCAAACCCCTCAAGGTCATATCCATATTGGCACAACAACTTCCATTGCCATGCAGATCTTACCGAGAGTCCTTTCCTATTTCCAGGATCAATTCCCGCTGATCAAAACGACCATTCATTCCATGACCTCATCTCAGATCATGACATCTGTGGAAAACGGTCATATCGATATTGGGATCACGTATTTGTTCGAGAAGAACCCAGCTTTGGAGACGTCCGTGCTTTACTATGATAATTTTGAACTCATCGTCTCCACTGCTCATCCGCTTAGTCGTTTCACACACTTGTCGATTGAAAAACTCAAAAACATTTCGTTTATCATGCTTTCCCCAGAAACGTGGGGGCGGCGTTTCGTCGATCAAATCTTCAAAAACTATGATGTAGCTCCTCATATCGTTATGGAGTTATCCAGCAGTGAGGAAGTCAAACGCATGGTTGAACTGAATCTTGGTGTTGCGATCATATCCAAAATGTCTGTTGCTGATGAACTGCGGCATGGCTCATTGAAAATGGTTAAAGTGAACGAACTGGATATTACTCATCCGGTAGGCGTAGTATATAAGTCAGGAAGATACTTGAATTCTGCCATGCAGCAATTTCTTCGCGATCTCAAAGGAATGCCAGAAACTCAATTTATCGGTTCAGAATAGGAGGACTAGCAGTGAAATTCGACTTACATACGCATCATGAGCGATGCGGACATGCGCAAGATACCATACGTGACTATATTGAGGCAGCTATATCAGCTGGCCTTCAAGTAATTGGCATCTCAGATCACTCCCCCTACTTTGGAAGCTCCGAAGATCGTGCACAACCTGCCATCGCCATGGCAAAAAGCGAATTTCCCCGCTATATTGAGGAAGTACTTCAACTCAAACAAGCGTATGCATCCAAAATTAATGTACTTTTAGGTGTGGAGTCTGATTATTTCCCAGAGCACGTGGAGATTTATAAGCAAGAATACGCAAAGTATCCGTTCGATTACATCATTGGCTCCGTTCATCTTTCCGGAGGTGTGAGTATCTTCAATCGCAATAGATGGAAGAAGCTGAACGAAGCTCAGCACGTTGAGCACAAGGAAGAGTATTACCGTCTGATTGCTGAATCTGCTCGTTCAGGTATGTTCCAGATTCTTGGGCATATTGATGCGATGAAAGGCTTCTACCCTGCATTTTCTGATATTCCTACGCCGAAAGTCGATGAGACACTGAAAATTATCGGAGAATCCGGCGTTGCCATCGAGATTAATACATCAGGGAAAACGAAAGATGTAGGCGGCTGGTACCCCTCACGCACAATTCTAGAACGTGCGCTTCATTATGGAGTTGAGGTTACTTTCGGTTCTGACGCCCATGTCCCTAGCCGCGTTGCTGACGATTGGGAAGAAGTTCAGAAAACCTTGAAGGAAATTGGCTTCAAGCATTGGGTCTATTTCGAAAATAAACTAAAGCAAATTGTCGCTCTGTAGTTGACTTTTTCTTTTCCCATATACCAAAAAGGTGCCTCAAGCGAAGAGGCACCTTTTTGGTATTTGCTTATATATCATAATTATGAACGCTCTTTACTCCTAAGAATGCCAATTTTTCATGCAGCTCTACTTTCAAAATTGCTTGCAACTGTTCAGGTTTCATCGGTTTATAAAAATAATAGCCTTGGATGTGATGGCATCCATTCGCCACCAGGAAGTCCGCCTGTTCTTCTGTCTCGACTCCCTCTGCAATCATTTGCAGCTGAAAAGCATTCGCCACAGAAATGATAGCTTTGATCATAGCTCGATCCTTGCCATCGGTTTGAATCCCGCGAACAAAGGACTGATCTAGTTTAATTTTCGTAACCGGGAACCTTTTCAAATAGCTTAGGGACGAATAATGTGTACCGAAATCATCCACGGAAATGGATATGCCTAGTTGGCGAAGCCTATTGAGAACGCCCATCTGTTCGTCCTGCATCGCTACATTCTCCGTGATTTCCATTTCTAAGTAGCGCGCTTCCAGCCCCGTCTCTTCCAGAATCGCACTAACTTTATCCACAATGCGTTCATCATGCAACTGTTTGACCGAAAGATTAACGGAGATCATCAGCGATTCTTCTGTTTGACGATGCCAAGTTTTCATCTGACTGCACGCGCCGCGGAGCACCCATTCACCAATCACATCTATAAGACCTAGTTCCTCTGCTAATGGAATAAAATCGGATGGCGAAATATAGCCTTTCGTCGTGTGATTCCAACGTAATAGTGCTTCAACACCCGTAATTGCCCCCTTCTTGCAATCAACCTGTGGTTGATAAACGATTTCAAGCTCTTTTCGATCAAGCGACTGGCGAAGATGATTCTCCATTTCCAGCCTTGAAATCGACAAGTTCTCCATCTGTTGATTGAAAAAGCTAAAGGAGCTGCCACTTACTTTCTTAGCCATATACATGGCAATGTCGGCGTTTTTGAGCAGCGCATCCCACGTCTCACCACCATACGGATACTGCACAATACCTATGCTTGCATTAATAAAGAAAGCACGATTCGCTAATATACAAGGCGGTTTCAAGACAGCAATGAGTTGCCTACAGAAGGCTTGAATTTTCTGCTCACTTGCGCAATCCTCCAACAAAATCGCAAATTCGTCTCCACCAAATCTGGCGAAGGTATGGAAAGTCAAATTGGATTCCTGGATGCGATGAACAACCTCTTGCAGCATAAAGTCCCCCATATGATGCCCATGTGAATCATTGACCATTTTGAAGTTATCCAGATCAAAGAAAAGGACAACTAGCGAGGTACCCCTCAAATGATTATAAGTAATTTGCTCTTTCAAAACCCTTTGAAAATGTGCGCGATTATGTATCCCTGTCAGTACATCATGGTAGGCCATATAGGACAACATTTGCTCAGATTCCTGCATCCGCTCCGTAGATTGCTGAAGCTCCTGCTGACCTGCAACCAGCTCTTCATTGACTGCTGTCAGATCTTCATTCGCGATCTGCAGCTCTTGGGTTCGCAGATTAACAGCTTGACTGAGCCGATCACGTTGTCGAATGATATAGATAATGAAGAATAATCCTAGAAATAAGACGAGTAGTAAGGCACATCGGATGATGAGCATTTGATTATTAATCGTTTGCTCCGCTTTGGCGGGAGGGGCGGTTGCAAGTTCCCACTTCGTATCCTGAAGATCGATCACCGCAATCAAAGGCGATTGATTGAACGTTGCATTTTCCCCATAGAACGCAGGCATACCTGGACTACGTATGGACATTCTCTGCCCTTCAGAAGCATCGTCTTTGATCCCTGCTTCATTTAGTAATTTATCCACGTTTATAGCAACAGACACGAACCCCCAGAAAACACCGTCTTCAAAAAGTGCTTTACGAGCTACCAAACCTTGCACACCTTGAAGCAGTATAAAGGGACCGTCCGTCGTCATTTTTTTCGTTTGCAGAGCTTGATAGACTTGAGTCTGGACATTCTCTCGAGGATCCTTCAGAAGATCCCAATTTATAATATTTTCATTCCCTTTGGAGGGATAGACGAACTTCATAACCCCATTTGGTGCAATAACAACATTAAAGGCAGACGCCTGTGAGCCTGCATACAACGCTTCCATGTAGGATTGCACTTCTTGATTACTTTGGTCTTTCAAATAGCTGGTGCTAATGTAGGCTTCAAGACTTGCCATTATATTGAAATTACGATTAATGACGGACTGTAAGGCAACGGCTTTGGCAGACAATTGGGCAGATTCCGTGCCTTGCAGTTCATTCAGCAGCGATGTTTTGTAGGTAGTAAGAACCGATTCGGATGAAGTAAACAGTAGGACAAAGATGAGGGATACGAAGAAGTACTGCAATCTGTTCATAGGTCTCTCCTCCCGAATTCGACTTGAAGCAGCGTCATTATTCGACATCTTTCTCTATTATTTCATCTCCTCTCCCTTACTGGCAATACATTTATTTGTCTCCGAGCCTGTCCATACTACCCCCTGCCAATCCCTTCCAAATCCTTTCTATCGAATTGGCGTTCCCACACTTTCATCCTTGTTATATAATTAGATATATGACCCTGAACGAATGGAGACATGAAGATGGACATACATAACATTTCTATGCATCTCATTGACGAGGACACGGACCAACCCCGCTACCAATTCGATGAAGAGGCACTTCAAGAATTAATGAAAAGCATTGGGGAAATTGGCTTGCTCTCTCCGATCAAAGTACGCATAACCGCCAACAACAGATATAAGATCATCTATGGCAATCGCAGATATAAAGCTACCAAAATGCTCGGGCTTCCAACCATATCTTGTATCGTGTCCACGGTAACGGATGAGATGGAGATCTATCTGGAGCAGATTGCTGAAAATCTAACACGAGAAGGCTTCTCTCCTATCGAGGAAGCCGAGGCCTTTCATAAGCTTATGCATGATGCGAAATTCAGCTCATCTATTAAATATCTTTCTGGTAAGCTTGGCAAACCTGAAACCTATATCAAAAACAAGTGTGAGCTGCTTAAGTTTGGGAACTCTGTAAAGAAGCTCATCGTAGGTGGAACCGAGATTCGCAAAGATAAGCTTACGGAGGATCAACTATTGCCTCTGAAAGATCTGCCAATAGAGCATCGTGATCCCATAGCCCTGATCATGGCACGTGATGAAATGCCTGTCAGCGATGTGAAGAAAATCGCGAAAATGTTTAAGGACAAAGACATCTCCGACAGAATCAAAGGGCAGCTGCTCTATAAATCGGGGCCTGAATTAATCGAAACCTGGTCTACCTTCCAGAACAATCGGGCTGAACGAGCGAAGCCGATCGCAGCCAAGGCACCTAAAGCTGAGAAGATGAAAGTTGAGGTTCAAGAAGTTGAAGTTCCTGCGCAGGTTACAGATATTAACAATGTGGGGCTACCCGTTGAAGCTAAGTTTGCTGTACCGCAAGCTGAAGCAATTGTAACTACTGCTGCTGGATCGATGCTACAAGTTAGACTACAGCAGCTACTTCAAACGATTCCCGCTCCACCTACTCTTAGCGATCTGCAGCTGGAGCAGGATGGGATGAATGAGCAGCAAAGAGAGCTATTCTCCCAAGAAGTCTCGACGTTAGTTGAACAGTTAGAGAAGCAATTGGAAGCTTGGAGAACCGTTCAAAGCTTAGCTATCTCTCGTTAAAACTCATTAACACCGCATGTGATTCGTGTTATTCCTAGTAAGGGGTACACTGGCTGCATGCGGTGTCTTTTTGCTTATTCGAACCCGTAGGTGATAGAAAAATCAGATCATTTTTCCCACTACCCTACTACCATACAAGTATGGTAGTATAAGTTTAGGCTTCATTTTGCAAAGGAGATCCACATGGATTACTTCAAAAAACCACAGATTAGTTCGACCCGAGATGCTGTCTACCACACGCTAAAAGCGCAAATTCTGAGTTTGACCCTGCTTCCAGGTGCCACCATTTCAGAGAAAGAAATGTCGGTAAGCTTCAACGTGAGTCGGACACCTGTTCGAGAAAGCTTCGTGCAATTAGCACAGGAAGGCTTGCTGGAAATCTATCCGCAACGCGGCACGGTTGTCTCTCGCATTGATCTAGAGTTGGTGGATGAAGCACGCTTCATTCGTGAACATCTGGAAAGCGCCGTTATTCGCTTGGCCTGTACCTCTTTTCCAGAAGAGTCCCTGCGCTTGCTTCAAATGAATTTAGCTTCGCAGAAAGTGTGTATGGATGAACAAGACTTCAAGAAAATGTTTGAGCTTGATGAGGAGTTTCATCGGACGATTTTCGAAGGCTGTAAGAAAATGAACACCTGGGCGGTCATTGGGCAAATTAATGTGCATCTGAACCGCACCCGAATGCTTCGCTTAGCGACTGATCACCATTGGGATGAGCTCTATGCGCAGCATGGGCAGATTGTGGAGGCCATCAAAGAACAGCAGCCTGATAGGGCAGAACAATTAATTCACGCCCATCTTCAAGTCGGCATTGCTGATCAAGCCTTATTAAAAGAAAAATTCCCTACGTATTTCAAATAGGTTGACGATAATGGAGGCGAGTGTGCATCTATGAAAATGGTATTCCGATGGTTTGGAGAGGGCAACGATACGGTCACGCTGAAGCAAATTAAACAAATTCCCGGTGTTGAAGGTATCGTATGGGCATTGCATGATGTTCCTGCTGGTGAAGAATGGCCGGTGGATAAGATTCAGAAGATCAAAGCCGAGGCTGATCGTGCGGGGCTGCATATGCAGGTCGTTGAGAGCGTCAACATTCATGAGGATATTAAATTAGGATTGCCAAGTCGCGATACGTACATCGCGAATTACAAGAAGACGATCGCCACGTTGGCTCAGTTTGGGGTCAAAGTCATTTGCTACAATTTCATGCCTGTCTTCGATTGGGTACGGACGGATTTACATAAGGAGCTGGAAGATGGCTCAACGGCACTATTTTATGAAAAAAGTAAAATAGCCAACCTCGATCTTACTGAGCATGTTGGCCGGATTAATGCCAACCCTGATTTCAGTATGCCTGGCTGGGAGCCTGAGCGACTTGCTCATTTGACAGAGCTATTTGACGCCTATAAGGATGTCACCGAAGAGCAGCTCTGGTCGAACCTCAAGTATTTCTTGGATGAAGTGATTCCCGTGGCCGCCGAGCACGGCATTCGAATGGCAATTCACCCGGACGACCCACCTTGGTCCGTCTTTGGATTGCCTAGATTGATGACGAGCCAAGCGAATATTCGCCGCTTTCTAGCCTTGCATGACAGCCCCTATAACGGACTTACGATGTGCAGTGGCTCACTCGGTGCGAACCCGAGCAATGATATCGTCTCGATCGTGCATGAATTCGCGGATCGGATTCCTTTTGCCCATCTGAGGAATGTTCGCTTGTATGAGAATGGCGATTTCATCGAAACCTCTCATCGTACACAGGATGGCACGGTTGATATGTCAGGTATTGTGCAAGCGCTGCATGCGAACAATTACGAAGGATTCTGCCGCCCGGATCATGGTCGTCATATTTGGGATGAGCGTTGCAGACCTGGATACGGGTTGTACGATCGGGCATTAGGTATCATGTATGTATGGGGACTTTGGGACATGCTGTGCCGCCAAGGCGCTACATTACAAGAAGGAGCTGTTACGGACTATGAGCGAATTAACTAAATTCCCATCCCTGCATGGGAAAGTCGTTGTGATTACTGGAGGCGCTGGCGTTCTGTGCCGCGTAATGGCATTAGAATTAGCTAGACAAGGCGCACGCATCGCTATTCTTAATCGTACGCACGAGAAAGGCTTGGCTGTGGTCCATGAAATTGAGGCCGCTGGTGGCGTGGCCATTGCTGTTGCTTGCGATGTTACCGCAGCTGAAAGTGTAGAGCAAGCTGCAGCCATCGTAACAGGACAGCTGGGCACCTGCGACATTCTAATTAATGGTGCAGGTGGCAACCATGCCAGCGCAAATACGACGAATGAGATTTTCAAAATGGAGGATGTCGCGAATCCAGATGTGCAATCCTTCTATGATCTAAGCATCCCTGGATTCCGCAACGTGCTGGATCTTAACTTCGTTGGCACGCTAATTCCAACGCAGGTGTTCACCAAGCATATGCATGGCAAAGCTGGGGCAACCGTGATCAATATCTCATCCATGAGCGCACCCTCGCCCATGACCAAAGTTCCTGCCTATAGCGCGGCCAAAGCGGCTATCGATAATTTTACAAAATGGTTAGCTGTTCATTTGGCTGAAAGCGGCATTCGTGTGAATGCGATTGCACCTGGGTTCTTTTTGACAGAGCAGAATGCCAAATTGTTGATGAAAGAGGATGGCAGTCTGACGGACCGCTCTCATAAAATCATTGCCCATACCCCGATGCGCCGATTCGGCAAACCGGAAGATTTATTAGGTACGCTTCTGTGGTTGGCTGATTCCGACATGTCCCGTTTCGTTACGGGTACGACAATCCCTGTCGATGGCGGATTCATGGCTTATTCGGGCGTTTAGATGAAGTCAGTTTAGCCATCCTGCCCTTTTCTTTTATACTAATTTGAATAGAGGTAGACGGAGTAAAGCACACGCCGTTTCATTGCATAACGCTCATTGTGAGCTATGCGGTGGAACGGTTTTTGTTTGTCTATATGCGTTGTGTTGCCAGATACAAAAAAACCTTAAGTATCCCCTCATCCCTCCCCCTCTTGTTACAAGAGGTTTATGACGAGTGTCTACTTAAGGTAGTATTTCAGGGTCGTTCATCACCGCTTACGCTTCATCCGGAATACAAACGATAATGCGTTGAATTTCCGCTGCGATCTCGGCAATCTGGTCCTCATAATTCTCATTCAGGAGAATTGTTGATTGGAGTTTCACAGCTTCCGCAAGCAGCGCTTCTGCCGATAGACTGCCCGCTACACCGATTAGCGTATGCGCAGCTCGTTTGGCAGCGACCCAATCTCCATTACGGTGATAGACCCAGAGCAGATCTGCGAAGTCACTGTAATTCTTCTTGAATAACTGCAGCATGACGAGAAGAATACTCTCTTTCCCCTCCACGCGGGCCAAAGCTCCCTCCCAGTCTATCGCAGAGATACCTTGATAATAAGGGGTTTCTTTTTCGTCAACCGGTTGAGGTTCCTTGAAGTTTCGCTCCCGCGCCTTCCTCTTCTCGGGCTCCATCCATTTATGAATGACTCGAAACAGCAGCTTCACATCCAGCGGCTTACTTATCACATCGTTCATGCCTATTCGGACGTACGCTTCTTGGTCTTGTTTAACCACATTAGCTGTAAGACCGATGATCGGTAATTCACGAAATCTTGGGTTCAAACGTAGGAGTCTTGTTGCCTCGACACCATCCATAACTGGCATATGGATATCCATGAGGACTAACGCAAATTCGCCATTTTCCAGCGTGTCTAGCGCTGCTTGACCGTTGGTCGCTAATGTGACCCTGTAGCCCTGGTCCTCGAGAAGTTCCATGGCCACTTGTTGATTAATTTCATTATCCTCAACCAGTAGAATGTGTCCATATGCCTCCTCTGTAACAGATGGATTCAACATCGATCCATGCTCAGCTTTCCGTGATTTATGATTGGGATAGAACAAATATTCCAACGTCTGATACAACTCTAGTCGACTAATCGGTTTAACCAGCACCGCATCTGGCCTTATCTCCTCAGGGAGTGTAAGCAGCTCTTCCTTCCCCATTGAGGATGTCAGACAAATTATGCGCGTTCGAACTCTGCGAATCAAAGCGAGGAGTGATTGCCATGTCTCAAGGCCATACATATCATCGATTTCCATATCCAGGATGAGGCAATGGAAGTCGCCTTTCCCGGCTTCTTTTCCGTCTAGCCGTTTGAATAACGAATCCCAAGAAGGAACCATCTTTACGATGAGGGCAAAGGATTCTAAGGTATCATGCAAGCTGTTTCGCATAAGGGGATGATCCTCAACAACCAACACGCGATACGGCTCATTCCCCTCCCCAATATCCCACTCATCTGGATCGTGTTGCTCAATGATTTGGAAAGGTAAGGTAAATGTGAAACGGCTCCCGCTTCCCATTGTACTTTCTGCTTGGAGCGTGCCGCCCATTAATGTAATCAAATGTTGGCTGATAGGCAATCCCAAACCAGTTCCACCATACTCACGGCTCATTGAACCATCAGCCTGAGAAAAGGGTTCAAAAATGTAAGAAAGCCGATCGGAAGAAATACCAATCCCTGAGTCTTCAACGCTGAATCGCAGTATCATTTCTTCACTGGATGTCTGTGGGTCGAACTCGATGTGAAGCATCACATAACCTGCACTCGTAAATTTAATGGCATTGCTGCAGAGGTTAAGTAAAACTTGTTTCAACCGAAGCGGATCTCCGAGAAGTCGTCTAGGCAGCTCAGCAGGCGTGCTGAAAATAAGCTCTATGGGTTGGCTCTTCGATAGTACACTGCAAATACTGGAGAGCTCCTTCAACAGGTCATCCAGATTAAAGCTCGTTCGTTCCACCTCTAATTTGCCTGCTTCTACTTTGGAAAAATCCAACACATCATTAATAATACCTAATAACGTATGCGAAGATAAGGTAATATTGGTTAAATAATCCTTCTGGTGCTCGGAGAGCGGTGTTTTCCCTAACAGTTGAGATAACCCAATAATTCCATTCAAGGGCGTTCGAATTTCATGACTCATTTTGGCAATAAAATGACTCTTGGCTTGATTCGCTTGATCAGCTGCATGGCGCATAGATGCTTCGGTAAAATCATGAATGGTCCCCACAATCCCTTTCACTTCTCCAGAAGCATGATGATAGGCTGAAAGTGTAACACGATAGTCTCTTCTTGGCCCCTCCGATGAAGGAATCGCGATTTCGAACCGCACATTATCACCACTCGTTAGTACTTCTTGAAAGTGCTGCTCCCAAAGCTCCTGCTCAGATCGGGGTAAAAAGGCGGTCATGCTAAGACCCTGCATATCCTCCACACTAGTTTGTGCGAGTAGACTCGCTGCTTGATTCACCGAGGTAATTTCGCCCTCCGTTGTGAAACCCAGAATGCCCTCCTGCGAGTTTTCAACGAGAATTCGATACCGCTCTTCACTTTCCTGGATCCGACGTTCTGCTAGACTCTTCTCAGTAACATCCGTCGCCGATCCTATGACTTCAACGACCTGTTCACCATCAAAAACGGGTTGTAACGTCGTGAAAATAATCTTTCCTCGGACCTCCAACTCATACGCAACTGGATTTCCCTTGTAGGCTTCTTCATATTTGGCTTGCAAGAATTGTGCAACTTCCTTTGAAGAATAGGGAACCTCCTGAACACACCTATGGATATAGTCATCTGGCTTAAGCCCGAGATGATGTAATAATTGCCCTTCAATGATTGTGTAAACCAAGGAATTCTGTACTTTTTGGAGTTTAAAGGTAAGACCAGGTTGGAAACGAAGAATATCAGCAAGCTCCTGCTGCATCTGTCGTACTTGCCCTCTAAGCTCTTCGGAACGTAAGAAATAGCGAAAAAGTCCTGCAACGAACATGCCCGCCCCTAAATGCAAAAGTAAATTCGGAATCACAAGCACGCTTGCAGGAAGCTTATAAACAAGGACCATATCCACGAATAACACGCTGACAGGACATAATACGAGCAGCATCCATTTCTTCCAATAGTCTCGGATGTAAAGATGAATAAGCAGACAACCCATATAAATAATCAAGCCTAATAACGATACGCGTAACATAACCGCTGGATCTATCATTGTCCGGCCAATAATGATGACAACCGTCGTAATAAAACCAGAAACACCGCCGCCAATGAAGGTAGCCATCAGAATTGCAATCGCTTTCAAATCTAGAATATGCCGTTCACTCACATGAACCCCAGTATACGCAAGCATAACCCCGAAAAGTCCGTGCGTTATGCCTGCTCCTATCTGAAATTTCCATCGGGCTGCCTTTTGCAATTTGGGGGAGTAAAAAATTTGAATAGATATAAAAACAAATACAGCTACAAGTGAGAAATTGTTTAACAAGTCTTTCAACATCGCACTCACCCCATCGGTTTACAATCTCGTCCATCTACATCTATTATAAATGTCGAAACCTGATTCATCCATTCTTCTTCGGCATCGGCAAGTAACGTGTACCAACCCATTGTTCTTGCTGTCACAAGGTTTTTCTCTTGATCATCTACAAACAAGACCGCTGCTTGCTCTCTCGGTAAATGTGTTTGAACCCGTTCATAAACCTCACGATTCGGTTTACAGCAGCCAACTTCACTAGAGATGGTTGTGCTACGCAAAAAAGGAAGAATAGGATCTAGTAGATGAGTGAGCCACTCGATCCTATGATTACTCAGCAAGTGAATATCTGCGTATTGACTCCAAGCTTCCACATGCTTCATCGCAGTTAATGGCTTTAATTGGTGGAGAATCCAAGAACGATCCACCTTGCTGGACAAATCTGGAAACAATTCGTTCAACCAAATCCAGAAGCCTTCTTCCGTCATTTTACCAATCCACAAATCATTCTTAATTTCCTTAAATCGATGAGGCAAGTTGACCTGTGATGCTTCAACACTGCCACTTGAAAAACCAGCCCATGCTTGTGGTGAAAAATTCGTCACAAGTACGCCTGCAACATCAAGAATTAATTGCGGTCTAGGCATCTTTGTCTACCACCTTTTCCCCATGGAATTAGCGTTTCTGTAAAGCTACCCACATCGACTTATTACGGAACTCTTCTTCCGAGCCCAGCTCTCTGCCGAACCAACTCGGCGGTACAAACTGTTGCGCAGTCAGCAAATCAGGGAACTCCACTTCAACAACAAGCAAGTCAATTTGTTTATACTCATCGATTTCATAGGTCACCCCACCTGCTTCAAGGGTCGTACGGATCTTCTCTAATGGAATTAATCCTGTGCGCTCTAGCAGCTGTTTATAGATAGGCTCCGTGATGCTGTATTCTACTTCTTCTCGAACCATCCCATGACCCGACTTGAAGGTATGTGTATAATGTGATTCTCCTGAGCTGTCTACTAGCTGGCGCACACGAATCTCTTGATCGTCAGAGAAGGCGAGATAGGTTTGGTAAATGTACTGCTTGGACACTTGTTTCAGTTCGTTATTCGCTAGTTCAGCCGCAGGAAATGCGGGCAATTTATACTTTCTTTCAATTTCGGCACCCATATTCGGTTAGCCCCTCTCTATTTGTTCATTGTTCGAAAACGAAACGGTGAAATCTCGTTCCATTCTCGAAACATTTTACCAAAATGAAACTCATCTGCAAATCCACAAGCATCTGCGATTCGACATATTGTTGTCCATAGACGAAGTCATATTCAGTTTAAACCCGGGCTTCAAATAAAACAAACTCCCGGCTTGCACATGCAGCGGCACTTCATCATCTCATCGTGAACTAGCGCCAAAATGGTGAGTTTCGGCATTGCAAAAAAGAGGGTCCGTAGCCACATAAATGACCATTGGGAGCCCTCTTTTTTAACTAACACTCATTTATGTAAAATGTCGTCCTTCAAGGTAGTCACTTTCGCCAACACTTGACTGATCTCGTCTGCCCCCACATCAAAATGAGCAAGCGCATCATGCAGATGAGTCGCAATCGCTTTGAAATGCTCTTCCTGCAGATTCATCCCCGCATGCGCCTTAGCCATAGAGGCCCCCGAGTACTGATTCGGTCCCCCTAAAGCAAAACTAAAAAATTTCGCTTGATGCTTACGCTGCTTCTCCATATCCGTTTTGTTAAAAAAGTGGTTGACCGTCTCATCCGCCAAAACTAGCTCATAGAAGTAGTCCACCACTGCCGTGATCGCCCCTTCTCCACCAAGCTTATCGTATAACGTTGTTTCACTCACCAATGTATCCTCCTTCAGGACTGTGCTTAGTTACCTAGTTAATCTATCCAATCTTCAGAGATATTATTGCATGTTCCTGAACTCCGCCCTTGTCCAGCACATAGTCAATCTATCATGCATTCAATATACAGATACAGATATTAAATAGAATCGAGGTGATTGGAATGGCTTGTGTAAACGTAAAAGCTGTTCGTCAACCTGACTTAGTTTTGATCAGTTGGTCTAGAAACCCTCTTGTTGCAGGCTCCCCGCGCAGGATTGCTTCAGTTCGCGTCATTGGAAGTTCGCAACCTTGCCGGGCTACATTGGTGACGAATGGATTGCTTAGTACGGCATTAAGTTGTTTATTGGATGATTTCAAAATCGTGTATCAAAAAAGAACGACAAGCACAAGTGGATATTTGTTGCTGCAACGTTTTCGCATTCAACGATAGCCAATAAAGAGCAGCTTGCGGCTGCTCTTTATTATGTCCTGTAACAAAACCCGCCTTTGTATTTAATAATTACAGTATCATGTAAAGTTTCTTTAGTTAAACGTGTTTTTGATCACGCTATAATTACGTTGGAAAGGAGATGGATTTCATAGAATGTAAGCGCTTAATCAACGCACGGAAGACGGCTGGGTTAAATTCGAAGGAACCTACCGTTATAACACGGTACCTGATGAATTTTTGAGCATCTATGTGGAAAATTCTAGCAGCAAAGATGCTTCCTTCTATATCGACGATATCAGCTTTGTAGAAAATTCGGCGCCAATCGCCGTACAGACCACTATCACTCCGATTAAAGATGCCTATCAGAACGATTTCCTGATCGGAAATGCGGTATCGGCGGCAGATTTAGATGGCGTAAGACTTCAACTCCTCAAGTTACATAACAATGTCGTCACAGCAGAAAATGCCATGAAACCAGATCAGACATACAATGCGAATAAAGAGTTTGACTTTGTCACGGAAGATGCGCTAGTTACTAAAATTCAAGCTGCAGGACTCAAGTTGCATGGGCACGTCCTCGTATGGCATCAACAAACACCTGCTTGGTTGACTACGACAACGGATTCACTCCCATTAGGACGGGCTGAGGCGCTTGCAAACTTGAAGACCCATATCCAAACCGTCATGGAGCATTACGGTAACAATGTGATCTCATGGGATGTCGTCAACGAGGCAATGAATGATAACCCTGCTAATCCTTCGAATTGGCAAACAGCGCTGCGTCAATCCCCTTGGAAAGCTGCCATTGGAGATGACTACGTGGAGCAGGCGTTTTTAGCGGCAAAAGAAGGGCTGGATACGAATCCTACATGGGATATCAAACTTTATTACAATGATTATAACGAAGATATTCAGAATAAAGCCCAGGCTATTTACAGCATGGTCAAAGAAATCAATGATAGGTATGCGCTGACACACCCTGGCAAGCTCCTCATCGATGGTGTTGGTATGCAAGCGCACTATAATCTCAACACGAAACCGGACAATGTGAAGCTGTCCCTGGAGAAGTTTATTTCTCTAGGTGTACAAGTGAGCATCTCCGAGCTTGATATTACGGCAGGAAGCAATTCTCGCCTAACCGAGAAAGAAGCAAACGCTCAAGGCTCTTTATATGCGCATTTATTCCAGATTTTCAAGGCGCACGCTGCTCATATCGAACGCGTTACCTTCTGGGGGCTGAATGATGCGACGAGCTGGAGAGCCAGTCAGAATCCGCAATTGTTTAATAGCGATCTGCAAGCCAAACCGGCGTACTTCGGCGTCCTTGCTCCTGCCGAATTCTTAGCCGCACATCCGCCTGAGTCAGTGGCAGAAGTTAATCAGTCAAGCGCCAAATTTGCTACGCCTACAATCGACGGGATAGCTGATGACGCGGCTTGGAGCCAGACACCTGAAATGGCAGTCAACCGATATCAACTGGCGTGGCAAGGGGCAAGCGGAGTAGCGAAAGCACTGTGGGATGATCACAATCTGTATGTTCTCATCCAAGTTAGCAATGCTGAGCTTGATAAAAGCAGCCTAAATGCCTATGAACAAGACTCTGTCGAAATCTTCTTGGATGAAAACAATGCAAAGACATCTTCTTATGAAGCGGATGATGGACAATACAGAATCAACTTTGACAATGAACAATCCTTCAATCCAGCAAGCAAAGTAACCGATTTTGAATCTAAAACGCATATTTCCGGAACCAACTACACAGTTGAAGTGAAGATTCCGTTGAAAACAATTACACCAGACGACGAATCGAAGCTTGGGTTCGACGTGCAGATCAATGATGCTAAAAGCGGTGCCCGTCAAAGCGTTGCGGCATGGAACGATACGACAGGCACTGGCTTTCAGGATACATCTGTTTATGGCGTGCTTCGTTTAACCGGCAAAGACACCACTCCAAGCGGTGGGGATTCTGGTACTGATAGTACTCCTGACACAAGCACCGGTTCCGACACTGGCACTGGTACTAGTACCGTTACTGATAGCGGTCGGGATACAATCAAACCTGAATTGAAAACCGAAAATGGACGAACGATAGCAACGATTTCAGCTGACACCTTGAAAAAATCGCTTGAACAGGCCGCTCCTGTAGCAAACGTCAAGAAGCAAATTGTAATCGAAGTGCCGAAGCAAGCAAATGCGAGCTCGTTTGAAGTGCAATTGCCAACACAAAACTTGAAAGGACAAGAAAGCTTTGAGCTTTCAATGAAAACAGCAGACGCGACCATCCAGATACCAAGCAACATGCTGTTGGGCGTACCAATAAACACTGAGCAAGTGTCCCTTCGCGTGGCTAAAGTCTCTAGAGACAACATGGATGCAGCAACCCTTGAACAAATCGGGAATCGTCCAGTTATCGAACTGACTATAGCAGCAGGCGACAAAGTCATTGTATGGAACAATCCAAATGCGCCTGTAACAGTAGCCATCCCTTACACACCGACTAAGGAAGAGCTTAATCATACAGATCATATCATTATTTGGTACATCGATGGTCAAGGCAAGCCGACACCAGTTCCAAATGGTCGTTATGATGCGGCAAGTGGAACCGTTGTCTTCCAAACAACCCATTTCAGCACCTATGCGGTAGCCTCTGTATTCAAGTCCTTTGGAGACTTACAGAATGTGTCTTGGGCTAAGCAAGCTATTGAAACAATGGCATCTCGCGACGTCATTAATGGTACGGCTGAGAACAGCTTCTCACCGGAAAATTCGATCAAGAGAGCAGATTTCATCGCGCTTCTTATAAAATTGCTTGAATTGCATACGACTAGCAACGATGATGACATGTTTACCGATGTCCCAAAAGCCGCTTATTATTATAGTGAGCTCGTCATTGCGAAGGCTTTGGGCATCACCACTGGATTTGAAGATCATACGTTTAAGCCAAACAGCCATATCTCGCGTCAAGATATGATGGTCCTGACGGCACGTGCGATAGCGGCAGTTGGCAAGCAAGTCCAAGCTGACGGAACTTTAGATGCCTATCCGGACGCATCAAGTATGTCCAGCTACGCGAAAGACAGCGCTATAGCGCTAGTGAAATCCGGCATTGTAAATGGCAAGAATGACAAGCTTGCTCCGAACGATCCACTCACTCGTGCTGAAGCCGCAGTCATCCTGTACCGTATCTGGCGTCAGTAAATACAAAAAACATAACCTAGGTTTAATTCTGTCAAGGCGTTCACCTTTGTCGGAACTGAACCTAGGTTATTTATTGCTTGCGAACAAAAAATTAACCTAGCCAATGGGGTTGGGCTCCTGCTCTCATTACAAAGGCTATCTTGTGGCAACTTGATATTCAAATAATGCATTATTCCTTTCTTGTACTACTATTTTTTTTATACTTTTTATAGTCTTACTTAACTCAAACTTAATCAGCTTAACGGCTATCGCAGTCGTTCAAATACTGCTGTCTCTTACTTTAATCACGGTCTCTCTTTCGATGGTTATTTTATCCAAAATCTACTGATAGAAACCAACTCTGATGAAGGAGAGTTGCGAAATTCAGTTGCGCGTGTACGGATCTCCATAGGTAAGAAAGCTACATCCCTCTCCATCCAAAAACCGACCACATCTCGCTTTTCTTTATTTTCTAGGCACCTTATGCCGTTGTTAACAAACAAAAAAAGGGACCTAGCCAACGGGGCTGGGTCCAAAGTTTATATTAAAAAAGGGGGTCTTGTTTATTATAATACCCTTCCTATGTTAGAGGACTGTAACGGGAATGTTCCAATTGTGTTACAAATGTTTATTCCAGGCAACATTCGCCACGTTCACTCTCACTTCAGCAGCTTTTGAAGCCCAACCTTAGGCGCCTCCAACGGGAAATATTCCAGCCCCATATGCCCCCCAAAACCGGTCTCATCAATAGCTTTGAAAATCTGTTCATAGTTCAGCTCACCATTATCGAGCTCATGTCTACCAGGGTTGCCAGCCGCATGGAAATGGCCGATCCAAGCGATATTCTCTCGAATGTTGGTGATCACATGTCCTTCGGTTATTTGTTGATGATAGATATCGAACAACACCTTCACATACGGGCTTCCTACTTGTTTGATGATATGGAAAGCCTCTTCTGATGAAGCCAAGAAATACCCTTGATGATTAACACGCGTATTCAGCGGCTCAATTAGCAGCGTTACGCCCTCTTTTTCCAAAATAGGAACACAAGCTCGCAGCCCCTCAATCAACGATTGCGTCTGAGCCTCTCGCGACACGCCTGTAAGTTCTTGTCCTACTTGTGAAATAAGCTTGGTGCAATTCAAGCGCTTCGCGACGGCGATCGATTCGACGAGTCCTTCGATATAGACGCTACGCTGAGTTGGATCAACCAAACTCGTGAACTTCGTGCAAAATGTCGAAATCGAAACTCCCGCTTCAGCCACAGCATCCGCGACGACGTCAATATCCTTCTGCCACCAGGACCAGAACTCAATGGTATCGTAACCGATCTCCTTCAGTTCGTTCACACTTTCCCTAAAATCACGCCCTTTATAGAGCGCATCCATACAAACGGAGAGCTTCATCCCTAATCCCTCTTTCCATTCTGATCTTTCTCCATTGTATGGTAAAATGAAGTAAATGCCTATGAAAAAATGATATGCTAGGAGTCTCTATATGATACGAACGCTTGCCGTCACAACCGATTATGCTGTGATCCACGATCTCCCTCTTGAAGAATTATCTGCCCCGACGATTCGGTGGTACTGGGTAGATTTCTATAATCCTGATGAAAAAGAAGCTTCCAAGCTGAAGGATCATTTCCACTTCCATCCCCTCACCATCGAGGACTGCTTTCATTTCATGCAGCGACCTAAAGTAGATCACTATCAAAATGTTCATTTCTTTGTCATGCATGCTATTAATGCTAAGACGTTGGATGCGGAAGAAGTCGATATGTACCTAGGGAGCAACTATATTGTCACCTTCCATTTGCATGAATCCAGAGAGATAGAAGATGCTTGGACCCGAGTGTCCCGGCAAGAAAGTCTGCGAAATCAGGGGCAGATCTATGCCGCATATTTAATTCTGGATAATCTCGTCGATCAATATTTCCCTAGTGTCTACCAAATTGAAGACCTGCTCGAAGATATGGAAAATAAAATGAATGCCGAAGCCATTGATGCATTGATGAACCAGGTTTTCGAAATTCGTTCCCAACTGTTGAAATTACGGCGTACCATCGTCCCGATGCGTGACCTGCTGTATCGAATTATAAGCACGGATCGCATTGAGCAGGTGCGTGAGCATCTCGTATTTTTCACGGATATTCACGATCATCTGCTCAAGCTCTCTGAAATGGTGGACTCGAACCGTGAGATTACAGCGGATATTCGGGATAGCTATATCTCGCTCAATTCGAATCGGATGAATACCATTATGAAAACGTTAACGGTCATTACGACGATTTTCATGCCATTGACGTTTATCGCTGGGCTGTATGGGATGAATTTCGCTTACATGCCTGAACTTGAATGGCATTGGGGATATTTCGCCATCCTCGCCATCATGGTTGGTATTGGCATAGGCATGTTTGCCTGGTTTCAGAAGAAGGGCTGGTTTAAATAGTGCCTACCCCGTCTAATAGTGAGGAACTGAGTGATATGAAGGAACTGCCGGAAGCTGAACCAACCTACACGATCGATGATTACACGAATCATTTTCTGGCCGCTTATCCCGTACACTGTGAATTTCGGACAATTCCGCTCGAGCAGCAGTTGCTGCATTCGCATACTGGATACGAGATCTATTTGGTTTTGCAGGGTACTGGCACCTATATCGTAGGTGATCGCTTGTATCCGCTTCATGCGGGCTGCCTCACGATCATTCATCCGAATGTCATTCATCGGCCGTTTCATGGACATAGCAAAGAATTCCATCGTTATGTCTTATCCATCGATGAGTCTTATTTAGAGCACTTGCATTCCATATGCAAACTGTCGGATCTATCTATTCCCCGACTGCTCGCCGAAGGTAATCCGGATTCCAACCATTTTTTCCTAAACGCCCAGCAATTAGATCGCGTCCAGTCCCAATTCGCTGAACTGACACAGGCACTTGTTAGGCACGAGATGGGCTATGAGCTGACTGTGCTACGAAGCATCGTAGACTTATTCCTTCTTGTACTTGGTTTGCTGGGGGATAATGCTACGAAATACACAGGAGACCAACATCTCATTGGCGATGTACTGTCCTACCTAATCGGACATCATCAAGAGCCTCTGTTGATTGAGGATCTTGTGATGCGCTTCCCTGTGTCGCGTTCGCAGCTTTTTCCCCTGTTTAAAGAGACCACCGGCACGACCATTAAACAGTTCCTAATCGAATATCGACTGAATAAGGCGAAACGGTTGTTAATGGAAACCGAATTATCCATCTCCGATGTTTCAGCTGCTGTCGGTTTTGGCGACATGTCGCATTTCTTCCACGTGTTCAAAAAGGAAACCGGCTTGACGCCGAAGCAGTACCGGGTTGAAACCTTTAAACGAAAAAGCAAAACTAATTCCCTAAACGCTCCTTTAACCAGATAAGGTTCGGCCGCTCCTCAAACGTATCCGAAAACTCAACCCGCCATTAACTGGATTTTATGTAGCTAAAAACGTCTGATCCCAAAAACCGTAATCGACATCCGCTCCTCCTGAGCACCTATTGTAGATATTACAGAATTTGTCTCAGGGTGAACATCCACTCCCGGCGGCCGCCCCTCCTCGCTAAGAGATAAAGCGGATGAAGTCCGCTGCAAGTTGCGGCGTTGATTCCACTTACTGCTGATCGCGTTGCTTCCTTGGGCAATGACAACTACCTTCCATAGCTCATCACTATATAAGTACTTCTTTCTCCACTTGAAGTACATTCGCCAACAACATCAACACAAGCCCTTGTCCATATAACGTTGGATACGTTGAAATCTCATCTTGGTAGGCCTGAATCGTTGGCATAACAGGTGTCCCGCCGGATACCCCTTTCACGATCCCTTCCTCAGTAATATAGGGCACAATCGAAGTAAACGCGTGCTCCACTGAAGCAACAATTTCTTCTTGTCGTGAGATTAGACCTAGCTCCATGCCTTTCATAAGACCATAAGCAATTCCCGCACTGCCCGACACTTCCCTGTAAAAATGAGGTTGATCCATAACCGTACTCCACAGTCCGTCTTCCTGCTGGTATGCAAGCAGTCCTGACATGAGGCGTCCGTATCGTTCTATAAGCTCATCCGGGATGGCAACAAGCTGATCAAGCTCCTTCACGATCATCGGTACACCTGCGGCGATCCAGGCATTCGCTCTCGTCCAGCGTGCCGCTGACATATGATCGCCCGAGCCACAATTCCAACCGTGGAATAGGACATTCGTCTCCTCATCCTGCAACAATCGAAGGTGGAGTAGCACCTGCTTCAATGCTTCCTCTGCATACGTCTTGCTCCCCACCAACGACGCAGTGCGCGTTAGGAACAGCACCGCCATAAAAATCGTATCCGCCCACACCTGCTCAGCGAATGCCACATTTTCCGTCACTGTATGCTCGAAGGCATCTTCTCGCGTTCGTGGTGTGTCCTTAATCAGCCACTCTGCTACCCGAACCGCTTCATCTCGGTACCAAGCATCATCCGTAGCACGATATAAAGCTGGGAAAATGGCATATGGCGCGATCGAATTGATCACCTTTGTACCTTTCGCCTTTTCGCTGTTGCGCTTCACCCACTCCTGCAAATAAGCCAAGACTTCAGGGTTACTGGTCGCTTCGTAATACTCCAGCATAGCAATCACACCTACACCCGGCACCCAATCCCAGTGATGAATGTCCATTCCCCATTCGCCGGAATGATCCCTTATCATTTCTTGCCACACCCTATTTGCGTGATTTGCATATGTCGAATTCATCGTTTATGCAGCTCCTTTTATTAAAAAGATTACCTAAAGAGTAGCATCATTCACACGTGTCTTGCTTGGGCTTCCGTCCCGAAAACATGGGGAATCGTCCAGGAAAGTAGATACGGTTTTCACAGAACTTTCCCAGCCACTAATTAACCGTTATACTATATGGATACAATTGGAAAATGGAGGTACTTGACGATGGGTTGGTCTGAATTACAAATGGTGCCTAATGAATACAATGATAAAATGAAGAAGATTGATGAATCACTTCTGCAATTGCTAACTGAGCGCAAATCTCTTGCAAAAGGCAGACGCTTTTACCCGCAAAAGGAAGTCCTCCAAGAATGGTCAACTCGGTTCGGTATTGAAATTCCACAAATTAACTGGCTGCTTAATAGTCTGAATGAGAATTATCCTGTCAGGCCGAATGAACCAGGTGAACTGGAGCATGTCATGCCCATCATGAAGAAAACCGTCGTCGGTGACTTTGCATATACATTGACACATGCCATGCAGCACCAACATAGTAGTATTGTCTACTGTGAAATCAAGCTCATTCAACTCGACGGGCATTTTGGCAACTTCCGGCCACAGCTCCAGCTCGATGTCAGAGGGGCTGAGCTCTATCGTGTCATGAGAAATGGCGCTAGTGGCGGCGGAGGTCAAACCCAAATCACCTTCCTTATCACACCGCGTTTACCGGACAACTTAGAGGACTTACATTTTGCCTTAATTCCGTATGCCAGCCCGATGGAGTCTCCGCCTAAAGAGATCATTTTGGATCAAGAAGTTCAATTTGATTGAAATAGGGGAGACTCACATAGTCACTCAAAACGACCAGTTTTCACCCGTGCCCATAACGCTCTGATAGCAAAAAAAGCCCATGTAATGGGCTTTTTTTAAATTCATATAAGTACACAAGGAAAAGACCTCAAGCTAGTTCGTTTGTTCTAAGTTACTGATCGCCACGGTAATCGTAAGTGCTGCAAGATATAAGGCTAGAGGTGTGCGTGTGCGTCTGCGCTTTGCGAGTTTTTTACTCAAGCTTCATCCCTCCTGAATGTAAAATCTTTATAAGAAGATTTAACCAATCGGGAGGGGTATGAATCATCTTCGTAGTTTCTTATTTTGTCTACCAACGGAGATTACTGCACAATTTCGCCTTAATGGAAGCTTCTGCTTACATACCGCTTTTCTTAAACAAATATCAAAAGATTAATAACTGCCTTAGTCATTGTTGTATCCTCAACCTAATAAGAAAATTACAATCCATCACAACTACCACCAAATTACCCTAAGGTGCATGTAACATTTTTCAATAGGTATCTCACTTGTATAAAGCATTTCTCCCCAGACAAAAAAAAAAGGAACCCAGCCAACGGGGCTGAGTTCTAAAAGTTTATATTAAAAAGGGGGTCTTGTTTATTATATTACCAAGTAAACATTATGGAACCATAACAGAAATATTTCATTTCTGTTACAAATTAGAAAGCGCTTTATTTTCTATTATCTTCTCTTCGGTCTTTTCCTCACCGCTGCACACCTTCAAATTCATTTCTCAATTCCAGTTGCACGTTTCACCCATGTGGCATATACTAAGAATACACTAATTAGAATTATTCTAAATAAGGAGGAACCCTATGAGCGTCGAATATGACTACCATCATCTCCACCACGTGAAAGAACAAAGTAAGTCAAGAAAAACCCTGTGGGTTACCCTCATCTTAACGGCATTTTTCACCCTAGTTGAAATTATCGGTGGAGTGCTATCGAATTCCCTTGCTCTTTTATCCGATTCGGCCCATATGATTTCAGATGTCTTCGCGCTAGGTCTGAGCATGGTTGCGATACATCTAGCTACGCGCCAGCCTAATGCTCGCTTCACTTTCGGCTTCCTGCGTTTTGAGATTGTCGCTTCTTTTCTCAACGGATTAGCGCTTTGCATTATTGCTTTGGGAATTTGTATAGAAGCCATACAACGTGTACTCAATCCTCAGCCGATACAGTTGGGACTCATGCTAGGCATTGCCTCGATCGGGTTCGTCGTTAACCTTGTTCTTACGTTGGTACTTCATAACAGCGTCAAAGAGGAAGACAATCTGAATGTGCAAAGCGCGCTCTGGCATTTTTTCGGAGATTTACTAAGCTCGGTAGGTGTCATTGTTTCGGCCATTGTTATTTATTACTCAGGTCTTCTCTGGTTCGATCCGTTGATTTCGATCGTGATTGGAGGCATTATTTTTACAGGTGGCAGCAAAATCATTCGAGAATCCTTCATGATCCTGATGGAATCCGTCCCTGAAAAGTTCGATCTAGACGAAATCCGCTCCGTGATCGCGAAGGTTGAAGGCGTAGAAGATGTCCACGAAATGCATCTGTGGGCGGTTTCAACCGACCATTATTCCCTGACTGCGCACGTGTTTATTAGTCCCAACATTCAGCCCTTTTGTGTCATTCTCGCCATTAATGAGACGTTGAAGAGCAAGTTCGGTATCGAGCATGCCACGATTCAAATTGAACACGCGGGCATTAATCCGCACGGGGAATACGGGAAAGATTTTCTGCGGCAGCAAAAGCAGTTGAAAAATCAAAACCACACACACGCCTAACCTACCGCTTAGACTAACTAGCTTCCTAAAAATAAACAAACAAACCGTTTATCACCTCTCCTAAGGTGACGAACGGTTTGTTTCGTTATGCGTAGATTTACGCACAACCATCTCCATATCAATGAGCAGCTCGTGCCCCTTCATCTGAGCCAGATACGAATCCAGCAGCTTCGCACTTTCCTCGTCTACTTCTTCACCCATCTGCCGCATCAGGAAAGCCGCTACTAAACGTGTTTGCAGCTCCACTGGCATCTCGAAGCTCGTAATGGAGGGGATGCTCGCCTTCGCAAAATGCTCGTTATCCATTCCTATTAGCTGCACTTCCTCAGGAACACGGATACCTCGTGCATGGCATTCAGCGATTAGTTCCAGCGCTAAGGCATCATTGAACGTGTAAATGCCGATAGGTCGCAGCTCACCGCTCACAAGCAGCGATTCATCCATAATTCCTGCCACACCCAGCTCTCCAGCATCCAACAGCGCATGCACAATCGTCTCAGCTCGATCACCAAGCCCCGCCAGAAATCCGTCAATTCGCTGCTCATTTGCGCCCATTCCCTTACGTCTTCCCGCATAGAAAACAGCTCGGCACCCATGAGAAATAAAATACTGGACAGCCTGACTCGACGCCTTAGCGAAATCCAAGTTCACGGCCAGCTTCGTAATCTCATTCGGCCAACCCCAGCCGTTAAAGATGACAAGCGGCGTTCCTTCACCCACTAACTGCTGGGTGGAATGCATGCTGATCGCCAAGCCATGTGATACTAATCCGTCTACTCGTCGTTGCAGTAAATGCTCTATATGCCGCGTCTCCACCTCAGGATCCATTCCTGCTGCTGAGAATACTGATAAATGATAGCCGTAACTGTGAAACCTCTGCTCCAGCTTCTCAGCAAATCTGCCATAATACCCGCCAAAGTGCGGGAGAATTAGCCCTAACTCATTCGAGCGCCGGCGACTTAAATTCGTTGCCATGACGTTCCGTCGATAACCTAGTCGTACAACCGCTTCTTCCACTTTGCGAATGGTTTCCGGTGACATCGGAACCTTCCTACGGTTAATAACATTCGACACCGTCGCAATGGACACGCCTGCCTCAGAGGCAACATCGACGATGGTAGCTTGTTTGTTTTTTTTCATCACATGCCCTCATTCTTGAAACGCTTAAATTCATTGTAGCTAGAAGGGGATTGCTCGTCAAATCTCCGCCCCCATGATCGGATGACTGTTGCTTCTATAGAGGGTAAAATGAATAACTGGAAAACCTCCATCTAAATTCTCGATTTATTGACGGAACCACCTACGCCTGCTTAATTGCCTCCCCAACCATCCAAAGACAAAAGGCACCACAAGCAGATCACTCTGCCAGGGTGCCCCCAATGAGCTTACTCGTCGTGATGCCCAATCAACGAAATTATTTGTTTCTTCAGCTTCACGAAAGCTTCCGAATCTTTTACATCCTCCACGTGCCGCAGCCCGCGCGGTATAACAATTTCACTGCGGATCGTTCCTGGATGCGCCTGCATCACATAGACCCGCTGCGATAGGAAGATCGCTTCCTCGATATCGTGCGTGATGAACACAACGGTCGTCTTCTCCTTCTCCCAAATGCGCAGCAGCAGCTCCTGCATCGCATTTTTGGTTTGCGGATCCAACGCGCCGAACGGTTCATCCATCAGCAGCACATCCGGATTATTCGCTAAAGCTCGCGCGATCGCGACCCGCTGCTTCATCCCGCCTGAAAGCTCCTTCGGCAATGATTTCGCGAACTTATTCAACCCGACTAACTCCATGAAGTGATCGGATATCGCTCTCTTTTCGAACAAAGGAACACCCTTCAACGTCAATCCGAACTCAATATTCTCTCTCACGGATAGCCAAGGGAACAATGTATAGCTCTGGAAGACCATGCCTCTATCAGCACCAGGACCTTCAATCTCATGCCCGTTGATACTCAGTTCCCCCAGCGTCAAGGGTTCTAATCCAGCAATTATCCGTAATAAGGAAGACTTCCCGCAGCCTGATGGCCCGACAAAACTGACAAACTCATGCGAATCAACGTGAAAGGACACACGATCCAAAGCTACGAATTGCGACTTCTTCGTGCTGTACACCTTCGTAACGTCGACACCATCTATTTTTCGCACACCAGCAGCAGCAATAGTCCCCTCTGAAGGCACGTTGTTGTAATCTAAGTTCAATGCTTCCATCTTAACGCCCTCCTTCCAACCATGGGAAAAATCGCTTATGACAATAAGCAAATGTGCGATCCGTCAGTAAACCTAGCAATCCAATCGCAATAATACCTACAAAAATTTGATCCGTATTCAAGAAACGCTGCGCCTTCATGATCGAAAATCCAAGACCACTGCTAGCCGCAACCAGCTCAGCTACAACCAGATATGTCCATGCCCATCCAATGATTAAGCGCAATGTATTCATCAAATCTGGAAGCAGTGCAGGAATGAGCACCTTCTCGATGACTTGCCAGCGTTTCGCACCAAGTGTATATGAAGTTTGCAGGAGATCATTGGAGACCGACCGTGTATTGTCTGCTACCATCAGCATCAATTGGAAGAAACAGCCCAGGAAGATGACGAGGACCTTCGCCCATTCGCCAATCCCCGCCCACACCATAATCAAGGGAATGAACGCTGTCGCAGGCATATACCGAATGAACTCAGTAGGAGGTACTAGGATCGCTTCTGCAAACTTATATGTACCCGCGAGAATCCCAAGGGGTATCCCGATGATACAAGCGAGCAAGAATCCACCGCCAACTCGGAAAATACTTATCCAAACATTTTGCCAGAACACGGGGTTCTGTAGTTGAATCCCAAACTGCCGGAGCACCTGATCCGGTGTTGGAAGGAATGTTCGATTTACCAAATTGCCATAACTCATCACGCTCCAGAACAGCAATATCATCGCAATGATAAGTACGACACCTGACAAATATGATTTACGGCTAATCTCACCTCGTATGGCAAACAATGTGGACTTGCGTCTATTTTTCACCAGCGTTTCCATCTGCAGCCCTCCTGTTCAGCCTTTATCGCTTTATTTATTTCTTACGTTCCTTCAGGACTTCCTCTACAAAATGGCCATCCAAGAAAGTTTCCACTTTCGGAATTGTACTTAACATATCTAAGCCTTTTAAGAACTCGGATGTCTTAGCAGAAGTAAATGCTAGGGACTCGTAGGAATCCGCTTTAGCGAAAGCTTTGATGTTATCCTCCAGTTGGAAAATCTTCACGCTGTCTACGCCAGCTTTGTACTCATCGATCGGCGTCTCTGCCGCTTTGGCCATAATTTTCAAAGATTCTTCCGGGTTCGCTTTCCAGTAGTCCAATGCGTCGAACCAAGCGTTAATGATTTTCTTCACATCGTCTGGACGATTCTTCGTAATTTCTTCTTTAAATACGAGCAAGTCAGGAATCAATCCTGGTGTATCCTTGGATGAGAAAAGCAGCTTCCCTTTCCCCTCTTGAATGGCTTTACTTAAGAATGGCTCCCAGAGTACCGCTGCATCCAGATTACCCGCTATGAACGCTGGCCCTGCATCGTTGACTGTCATATTCGTATAAGAAACATCCTTCTCTGCTAATCCTGCTTTCTCTAGCGCCGTCAGCATCAGAAGATGATCAACCGTTCCAAGCTCCGTCGCGACTTTCTTACCTTTCAAATCTTTCAAAGAATTAATGCTTGGCTTCACGACAACACCGTCGCCGCCATTGGAATTATCATTCACCAGCACAGCTTTCAACTTAATGCCTTTGCTTGCTGGAGCTAGCGTATCGCTCAACGTCTGACTATTTGCATCCACTTTACCTGAAGCGAGTGCGGATAAGGAGTCACTGTATACAGGGAAATAGACCAGATCCACGTTCACGCCATTTTTCTCAAAAAAGCCCTTCTCCTTCACGAGGTACCACACGAACCAGCCCGGCCATGGACTAAGCGCCAATTTGATCGGCTCATCGCTGCCTCCTGCTTTCGTACTTGCCTCTTTACTCCCACACCCACTGATTACTGTACAAGTTAATAATAGCGCCAACATCAGAAAAATTGATTTTTGTCTCATCCCGAACTCCCTCTCTGTATAAAATGATAAGGAAAAAGCCCGGAATGATATCATATCCTGATATCCTCCCGGGCTTTTATCCCTCCGTGTGCACGATGTAACTCATCGTGTGTCTCCTCTTGGACCTGACCGATAGACTTCATTTTATCGCGGAACCCTAGAAAACAAGTTTGCTATGCGGTTGTTTCTTCGTTGTCTTACTTTTGTCTATATCATACTTAGATTATTCGTTCATGTCAATATACTTAACACAAATATTTATCTTGATGTCAAAACGGCTGATTATGTAATATTATATAACACATGATTAAGCGGAAAGCGGAGGTGTCGCGATGTACGCCATTCTTTTCCACATTCACATGTTAGATAAGAAGCATATTGAACCAAGCTCGGCGACCATACCCAATGAAGTATACATGAACTTGATGCATCCGATCCACCACCGCAGCCCGTTAACCTCTGACTATAATCTGCGCAGCAATTGGCTTATTCGTGGCTAGCAAGAGGAGCAAGTGAGAATCCACGCCTCCTAAGACCTCGCGTGTATATTGATTCCAAAGAACAACCCTAGCCCGTTCCTGACGTCTTTAGTGATGAAAAACATCACTAACAACTCAACAAACTAACCCCCAACCCGATCCCGACGTCTTTAGTGATGAAAAACATCACTAACAGCCCAACAAACTTACCCCCAGCCCAATCCCGACGTCTTTAGTGATGAAAAACATCACTAACAACATCACTAACAGCCCAACAAACTTACCCCCAGCCCAATCCCGACGTCTTTAGTGATGAAAAACATCACTAACAACTCAACAAACTTACCCCCAACCCGTTTCCAACGTCTTTAGTGATGAAAAACATCACTAACAACTCAAAAAACTAACCCCCAGCCCGATTCCAACGTCTTTAGTGATGAAAAACATCACTAACAACTCAACAAACTTACCCCCAACCCGATCCCGACGTCTTTAGTGATGAAAAACATCACTAACAACTCAGCAAACTTACCACCAACCCATTCCCGACGTCTTTAGTGATGAAAAACATCACTAACAGCCCAACAAACTTACCCCCAGCCCAATCCCGACGTCTTTAGTGATGAAAAACATCACTAACANGACCCACATCATGAAAATAATTACCACTAACAACTCAACAAACTTACCCCCAACCCGATCCCGACGTCTTTAGTGATGAAAAACATCACTAACAACTCAGCAAACTTACCCCCAACCCATTCCCGACGTCTTTAGTGATGAAAAACATCACTAACAGCCCAACAAACTTACCCCCAGCCCAATCCCGACGTCTTTAGTGATGAAAAACATCACTAACAACTCAACAAACTTACCCCCAACCCGATTCCAACGTCTTTAGTGATGAAAAACATCACTAACAACTCAACAAACTAGCCCCCAACCCGATTCCGACGTCTTTAGTGATGAAAAACATCACTAACAGCTCAACAAACTTACCCCCCAACCCGATTCCAACGTCTTTAGTGATGAAAAACATCACTAACAACTCAACAAACTTACCCCCAACCCGTTCCCTCGCCACCCAGCTCCCACCGCCACAACAAAAAAGCCCGTCACTCCCATAACTGGGAGGACGGACTTCATTTCAGCGTTGCTTACACGCCTAACCATTTCTTGAACAAGTGCTTCGTCGTGTCCGCATTCAAAGCTGCGATTGACGTCGTAAGCGGAATACCCTTCGGACAGGAGCGTACGCAGTTCTGCGAGTTACCGCAGCCTTCAATACCGCCGTCTGTCATCAGCGTATCCAAACGCTCGTCTTTGTTCATCTCACCCGTTGGGTGAGCATTGAATAGACGAACTTGGGAAAGTGCAGAAGGCCCGATAAACGAGTTTTTGTCATTTACGTTCGGACAAGCTTCCAAGCACACGCCGCATGTCATACATTTGGACAATTCATATGCCCATTGACGCTTCGATTCAGCCATACGCGGTCCAGGACCAAGATCGTACGTTCCGTCGATTGGAACCCATGCTTTAACCTTTTTGAGCGCGTTGAACATGCGTCCACGGTCGATTACAAGGTCACGCATAACGGGGAATGTGCTCATTGGTGCTACACGAATCGGTTGCTCTAGCTTATCTACAAGCGCGGAACAAGCTTGACGCGGCTTACCATTGATAACCATGGAACAAGCGCCACATACTTCTTCCAAACAGTTGGATTCCCAACAGACTGGTGTAGTTTTGTCGCCATTCGCGTTCTTAGGGTTACGCTGAACTTCCATCAAACCGCTGATCACGTTCATATTCGCGCGGTAAGGAATTTCAAACTCCTCTGTATACGGTTTGGAATCCGGACTCTCTTGACGAGTCACGATAAACTTAACGGTTTTCGTTGCGCTTAGTGTCTCTGCCATGATCAGGATCCCTCCTTTTTCTTCTCCGTGGAGTAGTCACGTTTACGAGGTTTAATCAACGATACATCAATTTCATCATACGAAATCTTAGGACCATCTGGTGTCCAATCAGCGATTGTCGTTTTCATGAAGTTGTCATCATCACGCTCAGGGAATTCTGGTTTGTAGTGCGCACCACGACTCTCATCACGCATCAAGGCACCAACCGTCATCGCTTCAGCAAGCTCGAACATGTTCCAGAGTTGACGTGTGAACGCAACCCCTTGGTTGTTCCAACGAGCCGTATCTGTGATGTTAATGTTGTTGTAACGCTCTTTCAAATCTTTGATCTTGCCAATCGTTTCATTCAAACGATCGTTGTAACGAACAACCGTCATATTCGCATTCATCATGTCGCCAAGCTCTTTATGAAGCACGTACGCATTCTCCGTACCGTTGTTCATTTTGAGCAAGCTTTCATAACGATCTGTATGACGCTTCTTCTCACGATCATAAATGATGGAGGACGTATCGTCCGCATGCTTGGATAAGCCGCGAATATACTCAACCGCTTTCGGACCGGAAACCATGCCGTCATAGATCGCGGAAACGAGAGAGTTCGCACCCAAACGGTTTGCACCGTGATGCTGATACTCACACTCACCTGCAGCGAATAGGCCTGGAATGTTCGTCATCATGTTATAGTCAACCCACATGCCGCCCATGGAATAATGAACCGCTGGGAAAATCTTCATTGGAATTTTACGCGGGTCGTCGCCCATGAACTTCTCGTAAATTTCCATAATACCGCCGAGCTTAATATCAAGCTCTTTCGGGTCCTTATGAGAAAGATCCAAGTAAACCATGTTCTCACCATTAATACCAAGCTTCTGATCAATACACACGGAGAAGATCTCACGTGTTGCAATATCACGAGGAACAAGGTTACCGTAGGCAGGATATTTCTCTTCAAGGAAGTACCAAGGCTTACCGTCTTTGTAAGTCCAAATACGTCCGCCCTCACCACGTGCTGATTCGGACATCAAGCGCAGCTTGTCGTCTCCCGGAATCGCCGTTGGGTGAATTTGAAT
Organism: Paenibacillus sp. Soil766; assembly: GCF_001428105.1. GTDB lineage: Bacteria > Bacillota > Bacilli > Paenibacillales > NBRC-103111 > Paenibacillus_E. The sequence goes on from NZ_LMSJ01000027.1 coordinate 46,844, forward strand.
CATTTCACCATTCGCATACTTAACACCTTGTTGGTAAACTGCACTTGCTGCTGTACCTGTGTTAATAACGGAATTCGTTGTTTTGCCGAAAATGATACCAGGACCGCCTGTTGCCAAGATAACCGCATCAGATGGGAACGTTTGAATTTCCATGCTGCGCAAATCTTGTGCTGCGATACCACGGCATACACCTTCGTCATCAATAACCGAACCAAGGAATTCCCAGTGCTCGAATTTCGTTACGAGTCCCGCTGTTTCCCAACGACGAACTTGCTCGTCGAGTGCGTACAGCAATTGTTGACCGGTTGTTGCACCCGCGAAAGCTGTACGGTGATATTTGGTACCACCGAAACGACGGAAATCAAGCAAACCTTCTGGTGTACGGTTAAACATAACACCCATACGGTCCATCAAGTGAATGATTCCTGGAGCCGCGTCGCATAATGCTTTAACAGGAGGTTGATTCGCTAAGAAATCTCCCCCGTAAACTGTATCGTCAAAGTGCTCCCACGTGGAGTCACCTTCACCCTTCGTATTCACCGCACCGTTAATGCCGCCTTGCGCACATACGGAGTGGGAACGTTTCACAGGAACCAAGGAGAACAATTGTACATGTACTCCGGCCTCTGCTGCTTTAATTGTCGCCATGAGTCCCGCAAGGCCTCCGCCGACGACGATGATTTTTGAATTAGCCACTTCTGTTCACCCTCCCTTATTTCCCCGTATGCGCTTCTACTGGAACTGAAAATTCTGTACCTGTAAACGCAGTTAATGACATAATAAACATCACCGTCATTAGAACGAACAAGCCCATTGTAATAATTGTCGAAAAGCGTTGCGCACGCGGTCCAATTGTAATACCCCAGCTCACTAGGAATGACCACAAGCCATTACAGAAATGGAACGTTGCGGATACAATCCCAACCAGATACAACGTGAAAACAACAGGATTCGTTGCAATATCATGCATCGTATTGCCGAGAGCTTCATGTGCCACGTTGCCTAACGCAACCTGAACGCGAGTCTCGAATAGATGCCATGCAATGAACAAGAAAGTAAGCACCCCTGTCACACGTTGCAACATAAACATCGTATTGCGGAAATACCCGTAGCTTGATACGTTATTACGTGATTGATACGCTACATAAAGTCCATAAACGGCATGGTAAAGAAGCGGAAGCCAGATCCCCACGATTTCCAATAGCAATCTTAACGGTAAGTCGTTCAACCAGTTAATTTGATCCAGGAAGGCTTCAGGCCCTTTGGTTGCTTCATAGTTAGTGAGCAAATGCTCAATAAGGAAGAAGCCCACCGGAATGACACCTAGTAACGAGTGGATCTTTCGAAAGTAATACGAATTACTCATAATGTAACCTATTCCCCCCTCAACAATATTCATTCACAACTATCTTCCGACAAGTTATGACAAAAACAAGCCACATATCATTGTACTCTCGCCGCAAACGAGCGTCAACCCATAATCATCCACGCCTATTTTGCCAATTCAGTCAATGATTATACACAAAGGTCCACGAAATATAGATAATTTGTGACATGTACATCGTACCTCTTTCGCGCTTATAATGGAAGTGCCGTTTTTTTATATCTACTTATAACTATTTCACATATAGAAATGAGGGAAACGTTTGGAACTTTTAGATGTATTCGCCATCGTAGTCGAACAAGTCAGCCTGAATAAAGCGTCACAATTGTTAAACATTTCACAGCCTGCCCTATCGCGAAAAATTATGAAACTGGAAGATGAGCTTGGCGTGGAGCTATTTATCCGGAAGGGGAAAAGACTGGAGTTAACCAAAGCGGGGCAAATTTGTTATGATCACGCCTTAGAGAAGCGTCATCTTGAACGTAAGTTCAAGCAGGCTCTTCATAGTTATAAAGCCGCGGGTAGCCTGTCAACACTTACCATTGGAGCTTCTCTGACGACACTTCAATCTACGCTGCCTGATCTTATCACGGATTATTTGCAGGACTATCCACTCACAGATATCAAGCTTCTAACCGGCAAAACACATGAGATTGTATCCCTGGTAAAAGACAATAAAGTGGATATCGGCATCGTCGCCTCCCAAATTAATGCGACAAGTCTACACTGCGAGCCTTTGTTTGACGACCATCTAAGCCTGGTGCTTCCATCCGGACATCCCTTAATCGATCGAGCAGAGATTACGATGAAGGATTTGAATGAATTGCCGATGATCCTCTTTTCCAAAGGTACGTGGTATCGCATTCTGATGGACGAGCTATTCAATCGTTTCACGATATTCCCCAATGTTCAGATGGAGATCGATTCCTTCGAAGCGATCATACGGCTCGTCTCTACCTGCAAGACGGCAACTTTATTGCCCAAATCCTATTTACGTGACGATTTAATTCAGAATAATGAATTAATTCTAAGAGAACTCCAAGAATTAGAACAAACGAAACGAACAACTTCCCTCATCTACTCCGATCACTCGGCAGATAATGCGGAATCTATGAAATTCGTCGCCCAAGCGATCAACTATTTTGCCAAACACCGCTAGATACTAACTTCCTTACATGTGTACAAATTTATAACCAACGCCCCAAACAGTCCGAATCCATTTCGGCTCTTTGGGGTTGTCTTCGATCTTCTTCCGGAGATTTGCGATATGTACATCAATAGCCCTGTCAGTGACGAAAGAATCAAAACCGCGCACGGTTTGCAATAAATCTTCACGACTATACACGCGACCTGGGTTGTTAATAAAACATCTCATAATTTCGAATTCCGAATACGTTGTCTCAACAATCTCACCATACACAATCATAGAACGCGTGTTCGCATTCAATGAAATCTTGTCCTGCTTATCCATCACAGTTGCTAGAATTGTTGATTTAGCCGGTTTCACTTCCTCCTCATCTTCCTCTTCATCTTGTCTCGACTGTGCTGCAGGAAGCTGATTCAGGGACGGATACCGCTGAGCGCGGCGAATAAGCGCATGAGCTCTTGCAATCAATTCATGCATACTGAATGGCTTACACATGAAGTCATCCGCGCCCGCACCTAATGCGTTGACACGTTCAACGATTTTATTCTTCATTGAAACAATCATGATCGGCACACTTGAGGTTTCACGAACTTGGCGACAAATCGCTAGCCCGTCCATATCTGGCAACATCCAATCCAACAGAATCAGATCAGGTTGAAATTGCGGTATTGCTGCAATCCCACTCGTCCCATTCTCCTCTCGGATGATATGGAAACCCTCTTCTTTCAAATACATCGTGACCATGTCACCGATCATCGCATCATCTTCGATCATGAGTACCTTATACATGCGTTGTCCACCTTCATAAGAAATTCCCTTGCTGCAGGACATGTAATGTGTGCGGATCAGCCGATAACTTGACTTTCAAATTCATTGATCTGGTTGTTGGTTCCGATAATGACCATGATGTCATTTTCATTCACAACATCACCTGCTTGCGGCGCAATGATAACCCCTGTCTGCTTATTGATCGCCACAACACTGCAGCCATACTTAGCTCGCGGATCCAACTGCCTAATCGAAAACCCACACAACCGCTTTGGAACTGATAGCTCTACAATCGTGTAATCTTTGGAAATTTCAATATAATCCAATAAATTAGGAGTGACCAATTGATGTGCCACGCGAATCCCCATGTCCCGTTCTGGATAAACGACGCGATCTACACCTAATTTCGTCAGAACCTTTCCATGAAGCTCGGATAATGCTTTGGCAACAACTTGATTTACACCTAAATCTTTCATTACGATCGCTGTCAAAATGCTGGATTGAATATCATCCCCGATGGCGATGACGGCACAATCAAAATTTCGAATACCTAACGATTTCAGCACATCTTCATCCGTTGCGTCCGCGACAACAGAGTGTGTTAGTTCATCACTCATGTCGTTCACGATTTCCTCGTCCAAATCAATCCCCAAAACTTCATGACCAAGTTTCATAAGTTCCCTAGAAAGGCTTGACCCGAATCTACCTAAACCTACCACAACGTATTGCTTCTTCTTCATCTTGTTTTACACCTATCCAATCGTAATTTTCCCCTCAGGGTATCTAAATAATTCTTTCTCTTGCTTCGGCTGTAAAGCATAGGCCAGCGTGATCGTTCCTAAACGTCCAGCAAACATCGTCAAACAGATAAGTACTTTCCCTAGGGAAGATAACTCCGGAGTTAATCCCATTGTTAACCCTACCGTCCCAAAAGCGGACGTGACTTCAAATAAAATTTTGATAAAAGACGAATCCTCCGTCGTTGATAAGATCATCGTGACGATGATCACCAAGAATAAAGCCATCATAGACAACGTAATTGCTTTAAGAATACGATCCTTGGCTAAACGATAGCGAAAAATAACGATGTCTTCTTTTCCACGAATCATGGTAATAATGGCGCTGATCAGAATTGTAAATGTAGTCGTTTTTATACCTCCACCCGTAGATCCGGGAGAAGCACCGATAAACATCAGAATTACAATGAGAAACTGGGAGGCTTGGCGAAGCGCACCAATATCCACCGTATTCGGACCCGCTGTACGCGCTGCTGTGGATTGAAAGAAGGAAGACAAAATTTTCGCCCCAAAATCTAATGATCCTAAGGTTCTGATATTTGTAAATTCGAATATAAAAATACCAAGTGCTCCAACAACAAGAAGTAATCCACTCATGCTTAGAACGACTCTCGAATGTAAGGAGATCTTCTTCGTACTCTTGAATTCAATCAAATCGGAAATGACAATGAAGCCTATGCCTCCAAGTATGATCAGCATCATCGCTACGAAATTCACAACAAAATCGCCAACATAACCGGTAAACGAAACGAAAGGAGCATCAACGGTGCCGAACAGATCGAACCCCGCGTTATTAAACATGGATACAGCATGCCAGATGCCGTAATACAGCCCTCTCGTAAAACCGAAATCAAACGAAAACCGAATGGTAAAAATGACAGCAGCCACGGCCTCAATGGATAACGAATAAATGATAACTTTGCGAATTAATCGAACAATACCCTCCATACTGCCTTGATTCAAGGCCTCTTGCAGGACAAGTCGCTCTTTCAAGGTGATTTTTTTACGAAAAGCAAATGCAACTAATGTTGCCATCGTCATAAAGCCAAGCCCGCCAACTTGGATCAAAGATACAATTACAATTTGACCAAACGTCGAAAAAGCACTTCCCGTATCCACAACAACAAGCCCTGTTACACAGGTAGCGGATCCAGCCGTAAAAAAAGCATCAATAAATGCAACCGAATGTCCTGTCGCCGAAGCAAAAGGCAGCATCAATAGCCCCGCTCCTATAAAAATGATAACTGCAAACCCTAGAACCAAGATCTGCGGAGGTGTTAGCTGCCAAATATTCAGTTTTTTATTCATCGTGCCTCCTGCATATGTAAGAAGATAATTTAAATAACATTGGCTATATCGTTAGAGTTCCCCGTTCATTTGTAGAAATTCCATCAAGTAGCAATTCAAAAGGTATTATATAATTGTTTCTGAATGTTTACCAGCAAATTGGCTTTCTTTTTAAACTATGATAACGTAAAAGAAATGAATGTGAATCGTGAATTCAGAAAGGAATTGACTATGCAAAGGCTGAAATTCAATCGTTTTCTGCTCCTCTTGGCTTGTATTGGATTGTTCCTTTACCTCGGGGTTTCAATGTTATATGGATTGCGTGATGATGAACCGGCCGTAGCAGACATGCCCTCGATCAGCAAGCAGCAAGCAGCCGAAAGTGCGGCAGCCTTCCTTCGTCAGCGATACGAGCTGCACAATCCACAAACTTATGTCGTCTATCAATCCAAAAAAGAACGAAGCGGTTACTTTCAAAAGGAACATTTACTAGAAGCTTATACGAAGCAATATGGCGAGCGGTTTCCCATTGATTATTATCAAGTTAGCGTCAAGGATACCACTACCAAACGTCAGTTTGAAGTCGATGTCAATTACACGAATTCAAACATTATCGGCTGGCATGAAAACCTTGCCATGACGAAAACGAAGTCATCGTCATCAATGAGTACGATCAAAGCAGGCACACTAGCGAAGCTGGAGCTTCGTCAGATGGGCTTTGACCCAGAGGATTTCAGCCAAGTCGACGATACAGGGAATACTTCTCCTGAAAAGCAGTTGACGCTTCATTACGAAAAACGTACTCAACCCATCGGTGAAGCGAAACTGAACGTTCAAGTACATTTCGATCAAACGAATCTCACCGGTTTCAATGTGAGTTTTGGACTGCCTGATTCTCACTTGGATTGGCTTACCCAGCAAGATGATTCCGCTTCACGCATGACTTGGATTTCAATGGGCTTCACCCTGTTAATGACGCTTGCTGCGATTGTTTTTGCCATTATATATAGGAAACTAATCAAATTCAGCAGAGGCTTATTATTAACTACGATCTTCTTCGTGATTTATATCATGAACAATGTGAATATGTATCCAGCTTTCCGCGTCATGAGTGGGGATACGAACAGCAATGAGGCCATTTGGTTTACAATTATTTTTATGAGTGTCGTTACTGTCCTACTTGGGATATCGCTCTATCTTTCTTTAGTTGCCGGTATTGGATTGTGGAACTCTATTGGTCAAAATAAATGGCCTGCCTGGAAAGAAGACAAGTTCGGCCAAGATGTGTACGCCGGAATGGGTCGAGGCTATCTGCTCGCACTCTTCATCCTAGGTATCCAGCAGGTATTATTTTACACAGGTGAAGTGAAATTCGATGTATGGTCGGTGAATGACCCTGCCGATTCGGTACTCAACATGCTCAAGCCTCAATTATTCCCGCTTATGGCGTGGGTTGCGGCGATTTCGGAGGAGGCTACCTTCCGATTCCTTGGTATCATTCTTTTCAAAAAACTGTTCCGCAACAATTTCATTGCCATCCTACTCCCGAGTGTGATCTGGGCAGCTAGTCATACGCAATATCCGATTTATCCGGTGTACACGCGACTCATCGAGGTTACCATTATCGGTATCATTCTAGGCTACGTGTTCCTGAAATACGGATTCATCACAGCGATATTCGCACACGCTTGTATGGATAGTATTCTGATGGGATTGTCCCTCTTCTCCCTAGGAAATGTCAGCGATGTACTCGCTGGTATTCTCTATCTAGCACTCCCTGGACTGGTTGGGCTTGGCCTAGCTTGGCTGCATGGAAAAAGGCGAAAGCCCCCTATTCTTGGGGAGCCGCCGCCTCGCCTTGAAGTGCTCTGATAATTTCACTCGCTAATTTCTCACCAATACCCAGAGGCTTGAAGTCCGTGACTTCAGCCTCTTTTATTTTGCGCACAGAGCCAAAATGCTTCAGCAGCGCTTTACGGCGCTTCTCCCCGATGCCCGGAATGGCATCGAGTTGGGAGACAACCATCGACTTAGCCCGCGTTTCCCGGTGAAACGTGATGGCGAAGCGATGGACTTCGTCTTGGATCCTCTGCAGCAAATAGAACTCCTGGCTGTCCCGCGGCAGCGGTACGATTTCGGCAGGATCGCCGATCATCAGCTGCGCTGTTTTGTGCTTGGCATCCTTCACAAGTCCGCAAATCGGAATATATAAGCCTAGTTCATTCTCAAGAATGTCGATCGCAGCGGAGATTTGCCCTTTTCCCCCATCGACGACAATCAAATCAGGCATCGTGAGATTGTCCTTCAGAACACGCTCATAGCGTCGTCTGATGACTTCCCTCATCGTTTCATAATCATCCGGTCCAACGACCGTCTTCACTTTATATTTACGGTATTCCTTGCGATCCGGCTTCCCATCCACGAATACAACCATGGCCGATACAGGGTTCGTCCCTTGGATGTTCGAGTTATCGAACGCCTCGATGCGCCGAATCGTGCCAATACCAAGCCACTCACCAAGGTTCTCGACAGCCTTCGTTGTACGACGCTCGTCCCGTTCAACAAGTCGGAACTTCTCATCCAATGCGTTCACCGCGTTGTCTCTGGCCATATCAACCATCTGCTTCTTCAGCCCGCGCTGCGGCATATGCACCTTCACCTTGAGCCAGCCTTCCAAGGCTTCACGAATCTCTTTTTCGTCGCCTTCGGTGCGCCGTACGCCATCTCCCAGTGCCTCTTGCTGAGTTTCTGGCTCCGGCATCGTAGGCAAGAAGATCTCCTTCGGCAAAGCCGGATTATCCGCGTACACTTGTGTGACATACGTCATGAAATCGTTGTATTCATCGCCGTAGTAAGGGAAGAGCGAGACGTGCCGTTCGATGAGCTTGCCTTGGCGCATGTATTGGATATGCACCGCCATCCAACCTTTGTCTACAGCGTAGCCGAACACATCGCGGTCCAGCGCGTCGGCTGTCGTGATCTTCTGCTTCTCCATGAGCGCATCGATGCTCATGATGTGATCGCGCAGCTCCTTCGCGCGCTCGAAGTTCAGTTCTTCCGCTGCCGCCAACATCTTGGTCGTCAGCTCTTCTTTAATGACGTCGTGTCCCCCGTTCAGGAAACGACTGATCTCTTGCACCATCCGCTCGTTCGTTTCAGCGGATACCTCCAGTGCGCAGGGCGCCAGACATTGCCCCATATGATAGTATAGGCATACTTTATCGGGCATGGTCTTGCACTTGCGCAGGGGATACAAGCGGTCCAGCAGCTTCTTCGTCTGCTGCGCCGCGAAAGCATTCGGATAAGGGCCGAAATATTTCCCCTTATCCTTATACACCCGCCGCGTGACTTCTAGGCGCGGCTGCTCTTCATGTGTAATTTTGATATATGGAAATGTTTTATCATCCTTGAGAAGTACGTTATACCGAGGATGATGCTGCTTAATCAAATTACACTCGAGGATGAGTGCCTCCATGTTAGAGGAGGTGATAATATATTCAAAGTCGCGAATTTCGCTGACTAGCTTTTGCGTTTTGGCGCTGTGACTCCCCGTGAAATAGGAGCGCACACGATTTTTCAATACTTTGGCCTTACCTACATAAATAATGGTGCCTTGATGATTCTTCATAATATAACAGCCCGGTTTGTCCGGGAGTAAAGATAACTTGTGCCTAATCGTTTCTAGGCTCTGTTCGCGGACGTCTGCGTCCTCTTGCTCAAAATCAGTCATACCTATAACTCCTTCCAGAAAAAATCATCGCGAATGAAAAAAAGCTCTTTCTCAGCATAGCAGAAAAAGAGCTTTTTCTCACGAACAATTGTTTCTAGTTTGTTACTGTTAATTCTTATTGATGACGGGAAACAACGTTTTTCAACGCGTCTTTGGATTGGAAACCAACCACTTTATCAACCGGTTGACCATCTTTGAATACGATTAGAGTTGGGATACTCATAACGCCAAAGCGAGCAGCGGATTCCGGGTTGTCATCCACGTTTACTTTTGCGATTTTCAAAGATTCAACTTCTTTATCTAGCTCTTCCAATACAGGAGCGATCATTTTACAAGGTCCGCACCAAGGTGCCCAGAAATCTACAAGTACTGTACCTTCTCCTTCAACTTCTGTTTTAAAACTGTTGTCAGAAACATTCACGATTGCCATGATAGTTCCTCCTTCTAAGAATGAATTTGATTTATAAGGTGAAAAGTAAGATTAAGTTAGTCACTTAACTTGCTTCGCATCACGTCAACATACAAAGTATACCACACTCATATGCCTTTTCAACCAAGCCATAAGTTAGCAAACGGGGTATCCTTTGGTTCTATATCGAGGGTAATCCAACAGGCAGCCCTTGGCGTCGCTGTTCCTCAATATAGGAAATACGATCCTTGAGATTCAATTGGAGCAGCTGAAGCATTTCCATTTGCTTCTCAATTTCTTGCAGCTTCTCGGTGTACAGAGGAAGCAAATCATCACACTGTGATTCTTGATTCTTCATCACACAGTTCAGAAAGCTTTCAATCTGCTCGGTCGTAAAGCCGAGGCTTAAGTAAAACTGAATGGTCTTCACGCGCTCAACAACCATTTGATTGTAAACGCGATAGCCGTTCTCTTCGCGTTGTGTTGCGATCAGCCCTTTGGCTTCGTAGTAGCGCAAGGACCGAATACTTGCTCCGGTAAGCTTGGATAACTCACTAATCCGCATGGACTTCACTTCTTTCTGATTCCCACATACTTGGAGGGATGTCTTTATTGTAAACCATAACACTAATGTCAGAGTCAAGAAGTATTTTACCCATTCCGCTCTATATTGCGATTGTTTGCATAATTGTCACTTTGATTAGCTTTACAACTTTCGACGAATTTGGGTATACTAGGCTTACAAATACGAATGTCGGACGTTAGGGGGTAACCACATGAGCAATCAACACCCTGAGCATCACGTGTATGAAGAACCGCGTAATGATTTCATGGATGTAGGTATAGGTTTTGGCGTATTCTTTGGCGCATTGTTCGTCGTTGCAGTCATTGCTACCGTCATCCAAGTGATGAATTAATCGAAATTCCCAAAAGTTAAAGCCACTTTGCCGACAAAGCGAAGTGGCTTTTTTCTAGTTAGCGTGCCTCTGGGCACGCTAACTACACAAAAACCTAGCCACACTGGCTAGGTTTTTCTTAACGCTTTATTTTCCACGCTTGTTCGTTCCCGTTACCTCAACCACATCAACGAAGGGGCGTATCCGATCCATAATGCGTTGTCCCTTATACTCTTCGTCACCATCCTTGTTCGTGAAGCTGAAGTGCTTCTCCAAACCAGAAAGCGCATAATTAGATGTGAAGAACGTTGGTTTGCGGTTCATCCGATGATTCACAATAGCACCGATGACATGATCTCTCAGCCAAGGGTTCAAATTCTCTGCCCCAATATCGTCAAATACGAGCAGATCCGTTTCCTTGAGAAGGTCAATCGTCTCCTTGAGCTTATAAGGCTCTTGAAACATCCCCTTCAAGTCTTCGGCGAAGTCTGGCATGTAGACGATAGCTCCCGTCATACCGACCTTCGCCAGTTGATGCAGCATGTAGCCCATCAAGAACGTTTTCCCTGTACCGAACGATCCTGATAAATATAATCCTCGCGTCTGAAGACCTTCTTCAATGGTCAAGTTCACGTAGTCGTTGATTTGCATAACTGCTTTCGCACGATCGAGATCCGTCTCCAAGATATCTCCAAAAGAGAAGCTTCGCGAAATCATCCGTGGGTCCACGTGAAAAGTGCGAATCCGGCTAGAGATAGCATCCTGTTGTCCCTTGGCGATAAACTTCTTGCAAGCCACCTTCTCTTCATGGATAAAAGCAGCTTGGCCTTCTACCGATTGGGCCGAAATAATCGTATAATGACCCGTCATATCATTCGGACATTTGTCCAAACCAGGGCAATTGGAGCAATTCTTATATTCAGAAACATGCTGATATAGCTTATTCATATTTATTTTAATCGCATAATCATCCACAAAAGGATACTTCTGTCGAAATTTAGCAATCAAAGGATCGGCAAGAACACCTTGAATTTTCTGTTCAGCCTTTCTTCTCCATTCGGTATCCGGTAATGATTTAAGTAAATGCGATATGGACTCCATCATGTTCGGCACCTCCTAACAGTTCCATCGTTCAATCCAAAGATCCGCCGATCCCTAATTCTTCCGGTTAAATCGCTCATCCAACTTCTGCGCCATCCGTCTGGCCGCCTCGAGCTCCTCTGCAGACAACCTAGTAGACGCTGTAGTACCCGTGTCAGGCAATACAATAGGGATATGAGGCTTCTGTGTCTTGCCCTGACGTCCGCGCGTAGCAGCGCCTCCGCCCGCTTTGGCGGATTCTACTTTAGAAGCAGCTCTCTGTTTGTAATTGATCTTCTCACGTACATATTCAACAGCTTGCTCATACGTATTAATTTGCTTGCCTAACATGTCGGAGGCTACAGCCTCAATCGAGGATTTAGCCCAAGAACGACGATCAATATGCAAGAAATGAATCAACACATTAATGACTTCTTCTTTTAATTTATAGTTCAAATCGATTTTCTCGAAAATATTAAGTACGCCATCAGGTATCGAACCCTGTGTGAAAAACATTTTCAACACAGCCGTGTATGGCTCATTTCGCATGATGTAGTTGTACTGATGATCGGTACATTCGCCGCGAAGCTGCTGAGGCACTTCCAAATAAAATGCCATCTCCACAGACTGCTCTTCCGAAGTTTCGACTTCATCTTCAGATTTCGTAGTCGTACGTTCCCGTTCCTCATCCCGCTTCTTGCTTTGTCTATAGAATAAATTCGCATTATATTGCATGAGATCCATAACAAGCTCTCCTTCTTCAGTGAACACGCCATCCTCATCAAGCAATCGACATGTTTCTTGCAGGGAGAGATTATATTTCTTCGCCACAATATTAATAGCAACCATATGCTCAGGCTTATGCTTCAGCGCTTCAACGAACACGCGGTTACTCGCTCCACGCGGGAATCTCATGATGATATCCGCATATTTGAAGCCTTTGGTCGTCACATCCATTCGTGCGTCCCCTTGCTTGCTTGCAGAGGCCTCATAGAGCGCTTGTTCCAACTCATAATCTACAACCTGTGTATTCAAGCGGAATAACTCATAAAAAGGAACCGACAAGTTCTCCTCGGCCGCCTCACGACACTCCTCCGGCTCAGGTGAAAGCAGATCTTCACGCAGTGAAAGCAGCATGAATTTCCCAACCTTGTCGCGCAGCAGAAGGGTTAAATGCTGATTTCGGAAAAACTCATTCGGCCCTAAAGGCGCGAATAGCGTATAGACGAAAATATAATCTTCTTCCTCTGGGACAAACTTGCGAGTCGTCTGAAGGAGACCAATCGCCTCTAGCTTAGAGGATTGTTCGATAATATACTTACGGCCACGCTCATTCTGTTCAAGATCTAGCAAGAGAAACAACTTGCGTTGCTGCTCCATCGGCGAAAAGCCTACTTTCTCTGCACTCATTTGCTGATAGAGCGCTTGATAGAAACTTATAGCCAAACCGCCTATCATCGGCTGATACATCATTGCTAGCATTTTATAGTCTAAACTGCTCAAAGAAAACTCACGGTTAACGCAAAACCTGTGATTCTCGGTGAAATGCAGCATATTCGTCATTCTCATTCCGTTACAGCACCATCCTGCCTCAGCTCGACTGAGCTATAGCTCTATGTTAGCTATCCCATGTCTCAGTCTCTCTCTATTAGTCTACCACAAAAATCGACAATCTTGGTATCTACAAGAGAAAAGATAATTTTACCTTTTGGGCAAGAAAAAGATTCCATCGCAATTTTCACTAGCAATGGAATCTCAATTGGGAATCACGTTATTCATGCTTATGCATCGGGTGTTCAGCATCACTTGGATACTCATCTGTGTTTCCATACTTGTGAGGATGAAGCTTCTGCGCAATAGCCAGATCGAGTTTCCAACGTTCCTTTTGATCTTTCTCTTCGAGGCTTTCCATCCATAGCTGAATGATATTATTCATCCGTGCAGCGCTTTGAATTGGTACAGGATGTTTGGCATCTTTGATGAAAAAAAGAGAGCTATGAGGCAGCCCTGTTTGGAGAATTTGAGCATATGGATGGAAGCCAACGTCTTTTTCACCATAGATCAATAAGACCGGTTGTTGAATTCTTGAGAGTTTATTTGTGCAATTATATCGCAAGGATTGTTCGAAATACGATCTCACATTGCCCGCCACATCCTGCCAAGCATGTTCTTTCAACTCCTGATAGGTTGTCTTTTTATCGGCATTGCCATACGTTATCGCTCTAATCAAAAAATTCATAATTCGACTAGGATTCGCCATTCGTATCGCAAGCCAAACCCTGATTCTATTGTACGAATCTGTCAATTCTGACATTCCACTAACGATAATTCCCCCCACCAATCGACGGGGATGTGTTAGCAATGCCTCTAGAGCTACCGTTCCTCCGGTTGAATATCCGCAAAGAAAGGCTTCCTCGATCCCTAAGAAATCAAGAAGCCCTATCATGTCTTGCGAAATAAGTTGATAACAGAGTGACTGCTTCGAACTCGCACTTCCGCCATGTCCTCTAATGTCAAAAGTAATCACTCGGAAATGGATGCCTAATTGTTCTTTCTGATACCTGAATGCTTCCAGCGTTAGCAACGGGGGGTGAATAAAGACGATAGGTGTGCCCCATTCTGGTCCCGTTACCTCATAGTGCAGTGATGTTCCATTCACATTCGCCCAAGGCACTGATCGTGTCTCCTCCGTAAGTGAAGTTTAAGTAACTTCTCTTAGCGTGACCCAATCGCCCCGGTAATATTAGAACATTTTGAAGCCGCGAGTACGCAGTGCTTTGATCGCTGAACCGCTCAAAATTGCGCCTACTAAGCCGCCAATTGCTGGAATCACATCAACAATCGTCCAGCTCTCGTCACTGGATAGGAAAGATGAAGAACCCGTGTATCCATAGATGATAATACCAATCACTAAAGCTATGAACGCGTAAAGCGGAAACCACGTTGTTTTCATAAGCATGTTCAGAATAAAGCCGATTCCAAAGAATAACACCATCATTAAGACAGTGGCGATAACCATTTGCAGCACGATAGTTCCCCCTTGTATATGTAAGAAGCTCTTCCTAACATTGGCTTCTATAGCTCTTATTATTGTAATCGACGAAAAGGTACAGGTAAAGTGTACACAAATTGAACAATTGAACATTTGCCCTTTCCCCATGAATTGGATACAATGTAGGGGATATTAGCCTTTGAATGGAGGAAAAACAATGAGTGAAGCTGTACAAACGCTGGAAGGCTGGTATGCGCTCCATGATTTCCGTCTGATGGATTGGAATGCATGGCATGCCGCAACCCCACAAGAACGTAAGCATGCAGCGGACGAGCTGCAAACCTTCTTGTCCCAGTGGCAACAAGTTGAGAACGATAAACTAGGCAGTACTGCCGTTTATAGCATCGTTGGCCAAAAGGCTGATTTCGTCTTCATGCAATTGCGTGAAACTTTGGAAGAGCTGAATGAGCTTGAAACTGCTTTTAACAAATCTAGCTTTGCTGCTTTTACTATACCCGTTTATTCCTACGTCTCCATCGTAGAATTGAGCGCTTATTTGGCGAAGCCAGGTGTTGATCCAGCACAAGATCCTGAGATTCAAGCACGCTTGAAACCAATCCTCCCGAAATCCAAGCATATCTGCTTCTATCCGATGAACAAACGTCGTGATGGCAATGACAACTGGTACATGGTACCTGCGGAAGATCGTAAAACGATGATGCGCAGCCACGGTATGATCGGTCGTACATACGCTGGTAAAGTAAAACAAATCATTACAGGTTCCGTTGGATTGGATGATTGGGAATGGGGCGTTACACTATTCTCGGATGATCCCCTTCATTTCAAAAAGCTTGTTTACGAAATGCGTTTTGATGAAGTTAGCGCACGTTTTGGCGAGTTCGGAGATTTCTACGTCGGTAACGTTATGCTTCCTGAGAAATTCGCGTCTTTCATTCAAATTTAGTTCTTATAGTTCAAACCAGAGCACAGGACTTCGATCCTTTGCTCTTTTTCTTATTTACATAGAAAAAAGAAGCACTGCTCATTGAGGAGCAATGCTTCTTGGATATCTATTCTTCATCCTCGTCGTCACGCAGAGCAGCTGCTAGTTCAGCTTCCATCTGAGCTTTGCGTTCTAGATACGCTTCTGTATCACGATCACGCTGACGACTCTTTTCCTTCAGACGTTCAATTGCAGGAAGAATGAGGATATCAATTTCCTTTTGGACAACAGCGACATGATCGTAACGTTTCTCAGTCTCTAAGAAGTGACCGACTTCGATCAAGGCATTGTAACGATCCAGTTCATCCCGGGTAAGAAGTCCTCTTACTTGGACACTGCAGTGTCGCATGGCAATCCCCCCGTTAGCATTTCCTTGACTAGAAACGACCTTTACGTATAACTAGTGGAATTCCGCCAATAATGTAAAGGTATCTCATATCAACCACTTTTTTCATCATAGCTGCAACATTCCCTTTCAATTTACGGGAACCTACGATACCGATCGCTTGACCTTTACCAAGGGAAGCCACTGTACCTTTATTCGAGTATTTGAAAGTTTTCATTTGCGATCCGCGGATTGACGCGATCAAGTTATGAGCTACAGCTTCACCTTGCTGCATCGCAATTTGTGCTGTTGGTGGGTATGGTCTGCCTTCATCGTTCATAACTATAGAACAGTCACCTACAACATAGATGTTATCGAATCCTGGTGCATGAAGATGCTCATTTACTTTAATTCTGCCGCGCATCGTTTCGAAGCCAGCCTCATCGAGCATATGGTTACCGCGGATACCGCCCGTCCATACAACTGTTGCTGCTTTGATAAACTCATCGCCAGCAATTAGAACGCCTTCTGGCGTACATTCTTTAATGGCTGTACCAATTTTAAAAGTAATACCTTTGTCCGTAAGAACTTTCATCGCATACTCAACAAGCTCAGGATCGAAACCTGGCAATGCTGTCGGCGCAGCTTCAATATTATAAATCTTCACAAGGGAAGGATCCACATCGAACTCTTTGCATAGAAGAGGAATACGATCCGCAAGCTCACCAATGAATTCAATACCGGTAAATCCAGCGCCACCGACAACGAAAGTTAGGTAATCTTTGCGATCTGGTTCACGCTTGAACTTAGCGAATTGATATTCAATGTGCTCACGAATAAAGCGAACACTGTTAATGCTGCGAATGTTCAGAGCATTTTCTTTCAGACCAGGAATTCCGAAAGTTTCCGCTTCACCACCGAGTCCGATTACAAGGTAGTCGTAGGAAAGTGTTCCGTCTTCCAAAATAACCTTTTTCTCATGTGGACGAATTTGCGTAACTGTCGACTTCACGAAATCAACTTTAAATTCATCAATTAATTTCAAAATGTTCACGCGTGCATTTTCAGGATTATCTGTCCCTGCAGCAGGCATGTGGAGATGTGTTGTAATGTAGTGATAGTCATGCTTGTTAACAAGCGTAACATCAGCTTCATTGTAGTTCAATTCTTTCTGCAAGCGAATTGCAGCAAGGATTCCACCGTAACCGGCTCCTAATATAACAATTCTTGGTATTCTACTCATGTCTCTCTCACTTCCATATCCGTATTTTGTCCCATGGTCTCTCTATCTTGTGAAAAATTACACAAACAGCTTCAAAAGTAGTATACTGCTACTAGTTTGCACGCTTTCGAAGTGAATTATGATAAAACAGGTGGAAATTCGTCACAACATGGTAAACCGATTCTCATGATATGATATAATTTTCATAAGTAAATATCAAGTGTCATTTTGCACAAAAATCTTGTATTTCAGGCGTTTTAGCCCATCCAATCTATGTAAGCATTTACTTATCATATCCCTAAGCGAATTATATGAAAAAATTAAACTTTTCTGTTTCCTTCATTAGAAGTGACGATTATAATGATAATGATTATCGCTTTATTCGGATTCTTACTCACTCACATAATCGAATCAAATCGGAGGTTCAATCATGAACGAGAGAGAAACTAAACAAGACATCGTTGATATTATTGTCATCGGCGGTGGCCCAGCTGGCATGTTCGCGTCCTTCTATGCAGGAATGCGTCAAGCATCTGTGAAAATCATTGAAAGTATGCCACAACTCGGTGGCCAACTCGCAGCTCTATATCCTGAGAAATATATTTATGATGTTGCTGGATTCCCGAAAGTTACTGCACAAGAGCTTGTAAATAATTTATCTGAACAAATGAAGCACTTCCCTATCAACATCTGCTTAGAAGAAAAGGTTCATGGGGTTGTTAAGAAAAAAGAGCGTCTATTCGAAATTACGACAGACAAAGGTGTTCATCTGAGCCATGCCGTTATTATTACAGCTGGTGTCGGGGCATTTGAGCCGCGCCGTCTTGAATTACCGGAAGCTGCGCAATTCGAGAAGAAAAACTTACATTACTTCGTAAGTGACTTGCATGCATTTGCCGGTCAAAAAGTTATCATTAGCGGCGGGGGCGATTCCGCAGTTGACTGGGCTTTGATGCTTGAGCCGATTGCTGAGAAAGTTACCCTGATCCACCGTAGAGATAAATTCCGTGCTCATGAACACAGCGTTGAGAACTTAATGAATTCGAAGGTTAACGTTGTTACACCAACTGAAATCACTCGTCTTCACGGAACAGATCGAATTGAGCAAATTACTCTTAAAAATATTAAATCAGGCGAAGAAAGCATCCACCATGTCGATGCAGTTATTATCAACTTCGGCTTCGTGTCCTCTCTTGGACCGATTTCTGAATGGGGTCTTGCTATCGAAAACGGCTCCATTGTTGTTGATTCCCGTATGGAAACGAATATCTCAGGTATCTTCGCTGCAGGTGATATTACGACATACCCTGGTAAATTGAAATTGATTGCTGTCGGCTTTGGCGAAGCACCTACTGCCATTAATAATGCCAAAGTATATATTGATCCAAGTGCGAAACTTTCACCAGGACATAGCTCGAACTTGAAATTGTAATGATTAGCAATAAAAAGGGGTATTCTAACCTAATCTACGGATTAGGAGGAATACCCCTTTGTCAGCTATATGTCCAGTTTGTAATGGCATGCAGGAATTGCAAACCAACTGTCCTGTGTGCTCGCAGCGTATGTGTGACCATGGTAAGCTAAGTGACTTGCTCGGTCCTTATTCGCCTTATGAGATGAACAACATTTCCTTGACCAACCAGGAAGGCGACGAGCAAGAGCTCTGCCTTCACCTCTTGAATTGCCCCGACTGTCATTCTAGCTATACCGTGCAAATACGTACGGAGTGAATGTTTAATTAAGTGGTGCCTCGTCCTTAACCATCACGGATAACTTTAATTTGCGTCGCTGTATCTCCGCGAGCAATAGTTCAAGAAAATCCGATTCTAATCTCAAATCTAGTGCCTTGTAATAAGAGTCGATCAATGTCTCATCGCTAATTTGTCTCACTGAAATCACCCATATTCTATAATTTAAACTAATAGTATCATGGGGTTTTTAATAGAACAAGCGTTCCGTTATCCACAGATAAGTGTGCATATCCTGTGGGTAAATTGTTAATATGTACCATAAAGGCAGACAAAGTGTAGGGGGATACTGTGCATAAACTTATGCACATCCAAAACTTGTAAAATGCTGATAAAAAAAAGTGATCACTAATTTAGTCATTTTTAACGTTCATTTAACATAACCTTCATCTTATTCACAAAATTGAAAAGAAATTTTAATCATCCCTTAATATTCATCGTCTACAATGATATTAGAAAGACAAATCAAAAGGAGCTGAGCTCGTATGATCGTTTACGATATCGTTTTAAATGGAGAAATTAAAGAAACAATTAAACCTCGCAAGAATCGTTTGAAGGAAATTTATGCCTTTATGCAAGAGCAAACGAAGTTGATGCAAGCCAAGTATGGTGAAAACGTAAGAATTAAAGGCCGAATGGTTTACTAACCTCATGAATGCCCCTTTCGGCCCCTATGTTTTCTTCCACATTCAAATAATGCCCTTACGATGTAACACAGTTAGTAAGCGATAGAAATCATAGCTTCCTTTCTCAGGCGTGTCGATCAAGCCGGCCTTAACTGCCGCATCAACAGCTGACTTCGCCCATATTGGAACGACCGTCAAAGCGGCCTGCTCCTCGAGTGAGTGAACTCTACTTGTTAATTCTGTCATCTGGGCTTGTAATTTCTCTAACATCCGTATGACCTCCTCATCAAAGAACGTTAATCCTTCCGTCACTATAATCATATTCAATTTACTTGTATAGGCAGGGTCAGTCGCATATCCACTCTTCTGTAGTGCAGCTGTTTGAGCTTGTGGAGTGCTTGCTGACCGAACTGCCGAATATCGCACAGATTGAAATAACAAATCTTGATCTCGAAATCCATCCTCGATGGAGCTGTATGCCCGAAAATCCCCCGGCACATTCGACACATATTCCTCACGTATGAATTCCCATGTGCCTACTGACACACGATCGCCCCGCCAATAAGGTGTTTGTACACTATTTCCAACTTTATATCCTACCAAGTTATTCCAAGCGTTTATTTTACCCCCAGTTTCCAGTAAAGCCTGTGCAATTCGAACAGATGGGAAAATTGGCGAGCCTTCTAAACGAAGTTTCAAAGCAATCGGTGCAACAAGATCGATGAAGTCCTTTCTAGTTGCCATTTGGCTCCCTCCTTTCAAACAACGACTAGTCCTGTCTTTATAGTATATTCCACAAATTGGTAATGGGAAACGACTCCTATCTTACTAATCACTGTGAATTGCAACTTTACTTTTCCCTTACGTTAAGGTTTATTTAAGGGGAGAGAAAGGGTGAAATCATGCAAATTAAAGATGTTGCAAACAAATTGAATATTTCTCCACGAGCTATCCGCTTCTATGAAGACAAAGGTCTCATTTCACCGTCTAAGCAGGAAAATAATTTATATAGAACGTTTACAGACAAAGAAATATGGCGGCTGCAGACGATTATTTCACTTCGAGAATCAGGCATGTCCGTTGCCGATATTCAAAAAGCGTTATTTGAAGTTGATACCGATGATAAAGAGCAGCTTCAATACTATTTAGAAATGCAGCGTTCTGTTGTTTTTGCACAATGGCTGGAGTTCAAGCAAATCATTGAAACAACGGATACCATGATTGAACTTCTGAAACAGAACAACTCGCTTCCGATAGATGATATTTTTACACTTGCCGAGGGTTCTAAACGACTTCGAGAAATGCGCAAAAATTGGAAGGATACTTGGAACTTTGATCAACAAGCCTTGACTCATGATGAACGGGTTTTACATAATGACAACGAGTATAAAGGATATGACGAAGTTCTTGATCTAACATTGCAATGGGTAAAACCGAGGGTTGGGGAGAAAGGGCTCGATCTTGGCACAGGCACAGGTAATTTAGCACAACGATTTCTGCAAAAAGGCATTCACATGGCTGGCGTAGACCAATCCAAAGAAATGATAAAGCTATGCCAAAGTAAACATCCGCAAATGGACATTAAACTCGGGAATCTCCTAGCCATTCCCTACATGGATAATCAATTCGATTTTCTCGTTACATCGTTTGCTTTTCACCATATTTCTAACGAGCAGCAGTTGCTGGCTCTTGATGAAATGCGCCGCGTACTCAAGTCTCACGGGAGAATCTGCATAGCAGATTTAATGTTCGAAACTGAATCCGCACAAGAACAATACATGAATGACTTGAGAGCGAACGGGCGGACAGATCTCCTCTCAACCATGCAAGATCAGCATTATGGCATCTGCTCTTCCCTGCTCTCTTGGTTTGACGACAATGGTTATATCACCAAACATATGAAACTCAACGATCTGCTATATATCGTATATGCGGTTCCCATTCAACCCTAATGAACCATGTCTTGACCTTCTCCTTACGTGACACATTATGATGTCAATGTGAACATAACCCTAAGGAGGAAGTAACCGAATGCCCAACCATGCAGACATTTACATCAATCAAGCTGATATGTATGAACGACTCATTTCCAAACAAGCAAGCTTATATGAAACCATCCAATCTATCATCCCCGTTGAAAGTCTAGATATCATAGACATGGGAGCTGGTTCTGGAAGATTAACCCGAATTCTCGCCCCACAAGCCAAGTCCATTGTAGCTGTAGATGAATCCGAATCTATGCTGCGAATTACTGCAGATTTTCTCAGGCAAGCTGAGCTGCACAATTGGAGAACGCAAGTTGCAGATCATAGGAATTTACCAATCGAAGATCATTGTGCTGATGTAATCCTATCTGGATGGAGCATTTGCTATCTTGTGAATGCTGAAGTCGATCAGTGGGAAGCCAACCTTCACCAAATTATAAGCGAAATCAAAAGAATTCTGCGCCCTGGCGGTACGGTCATTATTATCGAAAACTTTGGAACAGGTTCCGAAACACCTAATCCGCCTGATTTCTTAATGAATTACTATAGCCTTCTTGAAACCCAATATGGGTTTTCTCATACATGGATACGGACCGATTATACGTTTGAGAGCGTAGAAGAGGCTGATATGCTTACGCGGTTTTTCTTTGGCGATGGGATCGCAGACAAGGTTGTTAATGAGCAGTTGATTGTGTTGCCTGAGTGTGCGGGGATTTGGTGGTTGAGTGTGTAGCCGACGTTTGTTCACATTGAAGGGAACGTAGATGCGCTATTCCGCCGAAATCACTTGAAATTTGTACCAAGAGGAACGTAGATACGTTATTTGCCTGATTTATGAGGAATTTGGTGTTTTCGAGAAAAATAAGGCACCTATCATTCCCCTAGGATACTCATTTCGATAAATTTGTTGAAAATAGCGCATCCTAGTTCCCTTTTCTTCTCTAGCACGATAAAAAAAACCTTCTGAACTAGTGTGATCTACACAAAAGTTCAGAAGGTTCATTACTACTTACTTAAGCCTCAACCTTATCATCACAAGGCTCAGGTGTTCCCTCATAATCCGCTGGCTTGAAGGATGACCCACAACCACACGATGCTACCGCATTCGGGTTGTTGATGGTGAAACCACCGCCCATGCCCTTGTCTTCGAAGTCGATTTGGACGCCGTATAAATACTTAGCGCTCTCTTCATCCACAACAACCTTAACTCCGTGAATGGTAAATTCTTTATCATCAGACTTTTGATCATCATCAAAGCCCATTCCGTATGAGAAGCCGCTACAACCGCCAGCTTTCACGCCTAGTCGCAAGAACAGGTTAGGTGATTCTTCAGATGCCAAAAGCTCTTTAATTTTATCACTAGCTGATTCGCTTATGTTAATCATAATGGAAATCCCTCCTTGGCTTTTCCTTATATATCAGGAAAACCGGCATTGGTATACGAAGTGCTTGCTATAAGTATACTCCTAATCCATCTGATGCTCAAGGGCAGCTGTTCACTGTTTAGGACGTCTTGTTGCATAATACTGCAATAATAGCTGGTCTAGATCTCGACTGCATTGCTGCACGTCAGGATGAAGAAACCCATAAGAGGTCCCTAGACTCACCATTTTACCACGAAGCTGTTCAATTTTGATATGAAGTCGTTCCTGCGGTTCGGTCACGAATAATGGTAGCACGATTATTATCACCTTTAGCCCTTACGTAATCACATTGCAATAGTATACAGGAATTTGTTAATATTGGGAATAACATTTCGCCAATTTCATCGAAAAAATATAGGACATGGATAAGATTGTCGATTTATCTTCAACGTTCTGATGTTGCCCCTCCCAAGTAGGAGGTTTATAATAAGATGGATAGCATGTATCGATATAAAATCTGGTTGTGAATTCCTTAACCGAACGGGTTGACAGGTACGCGAGCAACTCACAACCCTTAACGCACCTAGTTCTAACGGCTGGCTGCGTCGTTTCATTATGCGGTTTATTTTAATTTCATAGGAGGCATAGAGCATGAGTATTACGACAATAGACCCAATCAAACGGATGGCTGAGATTGCTGACAAGGTTGAGAACGGCGAACGGCTGAGCATGGAAGATGGACTGTTTTTATATGAATCTGACGACCTTTTAACCATTGGTCAATTAGCAAATAAAGTGAATACACGGTTAAATGGGAATAAGGTTTATTTTGTACAAAATATGAGCTTATATTTCACGAATGTCTGTGAGGAGCATTGTTCATTTTGTCATTTCCGCCGCGACGAAGGTCAAGAAGGTGCTTACACGCTAACCCCTGACCAAATGTTAGACTATATTGCCGAGAATTTTAACCCTGAAATTAAAGAATTCCATATTAGTCAGGGACATAACCCTCACCTGCCGTTCGAGTATTATGTCGATTGCATTCGTCGGTTGAAACAAGCTTACCCTGATGTCACAATTAAAGCTCATACAGCTGCTGAGATCGAATTCTTCTCACGTATCAGCGGCCTCAGCTATCGAGATGTACTTAAGGCGTTAATGGATGCTGGTCTTTCCACGCTACCTGGTGGAGGAGCCGAAATTCTTACAGAACGTTACCGTTCGAAAATGAAGGTCGAAAAAGCTTCCACCGAAGAATGGTTGGATGTTCATCGTCAAGCTCATCTCCTAGGGATGAAAACTCATGCGACCATGCTATATGGTTCAATTGAAACGAAAGAAGAACGGATTCGCCATATGATGTTGCTGCGCGAGCTGCAAGACGAAACAGGCGGCTTCCTTGTCTTCATTCCGAATTCCGTCCAGCCAGCAAGTAAAAATGCAAGTCTTAAACGTTTCGTTCCCGCTTGGGACGAACTCAAAACAATGGCGATTAGCCGCTTAATGTTGGACAATTTCCCGCATATCAAGGCATACTTCATTAATATCGGAACGAAACTTACGCAACTTTCCTTCACATTCGGTGCTTCAGATGCGCACGGAACGATCGTGAAAGAGAAAATCTCACATGCAGCTGGCGCTCTTTCACCAGAAGGTTTAACACGGGATGAGATTGTATGGCTCATTCAAGGTGCAGGACGCGTCGCAGTAGAGCGAGACACCTTTTATAATGAAATCAAAGTGTATGAGAGATAATAAATAGTATAGAATAGATCATCGTTCAGAAGGGAAATTGGTTGGCTATGAAAAAGTTTGTCATTCTAGGAGGAGGCTATGGCGGTCTGACCATAGCTTTGAATTTACTGGAAAAGGATTTACCAGACGACACCGAACTTATTATGATTGATCGAAGTCCATTCCAAGGCCTCAAAACAGAATATTATGCACTAGCTTCCGGTACCATTGCTGAAACGCATATTCGTGTATCTTATCCGGATGACCCTCGGCTTCAGCTTGTTTACGGAGAGGTTTCCGGGGTTGATCTGGCAACGAAACAAATCACTTTCCACGACAAAGAGCCCATTTCCTATGACTGGCTAGTCATCGGACTTGGTTGTGTTGATAGCTATCATGGCATTGTGGGGGCTCAAGAATTCTCCTCCAGCATCCAAACACTTGCTCAAACGCGTGCAACCTATCAGAAAATAAACAACATCAATCCCTACGGACAAGTGTCCATCATTGGTGGAGGACTTAGCGGTGTGGAGATGGCTTCAGAACTTCGCGAGAGCCGCCCTGATTTGAATATCCGATTAATCGATCGTGGTCCAAGTCTACTTTCCGCTTTCCCTACGAATCTACAGCAATATGTACGTGAATGGATGATCGAGCATCATATCGAATTGCGTACGCAAGTATCCCTGGTTCGCTTAGATGGCGGCGATTTGTACAATCAAGATGAAATTATCCGAACAGATGCAACAATTTGGACAGCAGGTATACAACCAACGCCTATTGTCGAAGCTTTGAATGTACCAAAAGATCGTCAAGGACGTATTCTGTTAAATGAATACCACCAAATCCCGAACTTTGAAGAAGTTTACGTTGTTGGTGACTGTGCATCATTACCTTTCTCACCAAGTGCCCAAGCCGCGCAAGCGCAAGGTAAACAAATTGCCGAAGCGATTCAAGCGATTTGGAAAGGTGATACACCTAAGCTTGGCAAAATCAAGCTGCGTGGCACACTTGGTTCACTAGGCAAAAAGAGCGGCTTCGGCATCATGGGAAGACGTACGTTAATGACAGGAAAAATTGCTCGTATGTTGAAAAGCGGCGTACTTTGGAAATCCAAACGCCACTTCGGTTAAGCTAGTTAGATCGGCTTATTCACTGAGCAAATCATACATGGCCTCAATCTCTTTGATCTTTTCTAAAATGCGTTCATGGAGGCTCTCCGCGCTTTCCGCGGCGATAATTTCTCCGTTGACTAGTGCGTAAGGCTCCATGTAGCACTGGCCACAGTTGCCTAGACAGCCGTATTCCATAACATCAAATTCCGGATTTTGTTCAAGGTCTTTCATTACTTTATCGGTTCCCGTGTGCATATTGCTGGCACAAAATTCTATAATTGGTCGCATATAAAAATTCCACCCCATGTTGATAGTTTCAAGCCCCAAACCATTTTCATTTAAAGCGTATTGTACTATAATAGATAAAGAAAGGAGATGAATCAAATGACAGAAAAAACCAAAGAAGCGATTTACGATGAAGTTCTTGAGGTTTTAGATAAACTTCGTCCTTTCCTACAACGTGATGGCGGTGACGTCGATCTAGTTGATGTGGAAGATGGAATCGTAAAACTTAAACTTATGGGTGCCTGCGGCAGCTGCCCAAGCTCAACAATCACATTGAAGGCGGGTATTGAGCGTGCATTGGTTGAAGAGGTAGAAGGCATAACTGAAGTCGTACAGGTATTCTAATTACGACTATATCATAAAGAAAGAGCTTACCTCTATGGTAAGCTCTTTTTGCCATATCACGCTGGCTATTCGGACTTACGTTGTTTAAATACTGGGATCGGCTGAATAGGATCCAATGCGCCAGAGATATCCATAATATTGCCGGTTATGAAATCCGAGTTCGGTGAGCAGAGGAAATCAATAACGCGCGCTACATCCTCACCCGTTCCCGGTCGGCCAACAGGCGTTTCGCCATCCACTTCTAGGCGCGCCTCTTCCATGGTGCGTTCTTTGTTCTTCCCGCGAATATCGCCCGGACAAATCATATTCACCGTGATCCCATGTGCGGCTTCTTCTTCGGCTAATGTTTTGGTAAAGGAAACTAACCCTACTTTGGCAGCCGCATAAGCAGCTCTGTGCGTCCAACCTCTGGCTTCAGCTGCTTTGCCAAAGCCGAAATGGATGATACGCCCCCATCTTCGCTCTCTCATCATCGGCAGCACAAGATGATCTAATGTCATTACGCCTATCAGATTCCCTCGCATTAAATAATCAATTTCGTCCATGCTATAGTCAGCGAAAAAGCGACGTTCACGAACAAAAGGCCCTGCATTGTTAACAAGTATATCTATCGGTCCCAACTGAGAGACCGTTTCATCAACCATGCGGATAATATCCTCGCGCTTGGCTACATCTCCCTGCACAGCTACGCTGCGAACACCCAGATCAGTCAATTGCTGAACGAGTTCTGCAGCTTCCTTCTCGCTGGTTACATAATTCACAGCAACCTGGCAGCCCTTCTTGGCTAAAGTCAATGCCGTCATTTTGCCCAAACCCTTAGCACTGCCTGTAACAAGCACTGTTCGACCTCTTAATGGCATGGTCCCTTACCCCTTTGTCACATATGCCGTAATATAAGTAAATGCTATTGTTAAGGTTCGGCATACCATGTCAAATCCCTGCTGCAAATCGGATAAATTCAGCTTCACATCCTCAATATGAATGCGTTCACCGAGCATCGGCTCTTTCTGCATAAGATCGTCTAACATCTCAGCATTAATGTAATGCATTTCCATATTACGCAGATTGCGGAGTCTTTCTAGCGGCACTTTATAGGTCACTTTGAGGGTATAAAGTTGCAGCTCTAACGAGCCATGAAGATGCTTCTCATGCATATGGCGGAGTACCGTAAAATATGAAAATCGCGATTTCACGGTTTCGGTCTTCAAGGCGAAGAGATCATTCATAAAGGTCCCTAATTTATCTAAAACTGAAAATAGACGGATGAACGCATTTTTGTAGAAATAGACAAAGCGTTGATAATCATCTGTTTCTTGCGGAGTCATTTCTTCCAGAAAACCTTTAACAATCCGCTCGCCATATCGCTCACAACAATATTTGCTCTGTTCGAGCTCATCTAAGGCGTCAATAAAACCCTTGCTCCATATCGCTTGCCGATGAAAGATCGAATGCGACGTGGAGAGGTGACTCTGCTTGGTTTCGATCTGTTTCATATAGGCTCTCACTGCATCAAAAGCTTCCAGCAGGAGTCCGCTGTCGATACGTTCCGGCTCATTAAATAACACACGAAGCATAAGATCACCTCCCTTTTTATCCAACTAATAAGAGATTTAGAATTGCCCTGTTACTTGGTGAACGTAGTGGCCGTTGGTGCAGGTATAGGGGCTCGTTTGGCGCTTGATGTTCGATCACGCTGCACGAAAAACATTGCGGCTAACACACCCACGCCTCCAAGATACTGACTTAAGGAGATCGATTCTCCTAGAAAAATGAAACCTCCAAGTGCAGCTGTAACCGGAAGTAAATACCCATAGGCCGATGCTTTAAAAGGCCCCAGTTTGGCTAGACTCCAATTGTGTAACGAGAAACCTACCGCTGTTGCCAGCAATGAGGTATAAATTAAGCTAATCCAACCCGTCTGCGAGATCGCAGCGAAGTATGCACCATCCGCACGCAATAGCACGAACGGCAATAGAGATAGGGCTCCTGCTGTCATTTCAAGCGAAATTAAAATCGGAAGCGGATATTTCACGACTAAACGGTTCATCCCGATGAGATAAAAAGCTCCCATGAAACTGCGTATAAGCAACAGAATATCACCGCGAAATGTCTCACTGCCCAAGTGAAAGCCTTCGGCTCCCCCCGAGACGATGAGTATGACACTGCCGAGAGCCAAGGGGATTCCGATTAGGATTCGCCATGTGATCTTCACTTGCCTAGCCATGACGGCGATAAGCACTGTAATAACGGGCATAAATCCTCGCCCAAGCACGGCACCATTCGCAGCATTGGAAAACTGTAAAGCATATTGCAGCAGCGCTTCCATCCCTACGGCATTAAGTATCCCTAACCCACAGATGAGCAGAAGATCGCGACTCGCAATCTGGAAACGAAGCGACCGAGAACGATAATAGAAGTAAGTATAGACCCACAGAATCGGAATCATACTCGCAAAGCGCAGTCCATTAAAGACGAAACTGTCCCACTCTCTTCCGCCGATTTTGAGAGAGGCCAAATTGATCCCCCAGAGCAAGTAGACTAGTACAAAACCTAAATGCGGATAGATGGCTCGTAGACGTCCTGAGCTCATCGCGCGAAGTATTCCTTCCATCTCCGATCAACGAGTTCTACAATATCTTCCCGCGGGAAGAGCTCATCTGGGTAGCCAGGCTTCATTCGAGCGTCAATGACAATCGGAACTTCATAGGCAATATGATGTCGGTTCACACTCGACTGTGCGTACATATCACTTGCAGGGTTAAATCGTGTGAACACCGTCCATAAGAATTTCGTTTGGTCATTGGCAATGTCACTAGCATCATCGACAAGAATAACCATAGGCCATTGCTTTAATCGGTCAGCAGCGTTCGCAAGTAGACGCTGTGGCAGCTCTGGCTCGGCTGCATAGGAAGCGCCAGAGACGAGCAGACACCCGCCGCAGTACACAGCGATATCATGGATTTCAGGCAGTTCACCCTCTGTGTATGCCCTTGGCAGCTCGCGTACAGGGTCGCCTGTACCGAGCAGGACGGCTTTCGAGCCATGGTTGAGCTGGCCGCCGGTATAATCCAAGGTATCATGCGATGTTTTATTAAATATAAACAGATCCCGAGCAGGATCGAAACGTTCTAATACGGTTTCTAACAGCTGTGAGAAGTTCGCTAAGGTCGTCGGACGATCTGTCACGATCAAGAACTTCGTGAGGGATAACTGGCCCTCACCGAGGATCCGGAATGCCGTGCCGAGCGCCTCACGGCTGTAGCTTTCGCGGACGACAGCGGCTGCGAGCGGGTGGAACCCGGTCTCGGCATACGTCCACAGGTCTTTCACCCCAGGCATCGCCATCGGGAACGCGGGCTCCAGCAATCTTTGCAAGAATTCGCCAAGGAAGTAATCCTCCTGGCGGGGCTTGCCGACGATCGTCGCCGGATAGATCGCGTCTTTGCGGTGCCACACATGATTCACGTTGAAAACGGGGAAATCATGGATGAGTGAGTAATACCCGAAGTGGTCGCCGAACGGCCCTTCGGGGCGTCTGAGATGCGGTGGAACGGAGCCGCATATCGCGAACTCCGCCTCGGCTACGAGGCGGTGCCCCCCATGGGGATTCTCCACCATGGGCAGCTTCTGCCCGAGGATGAGCGAAGCGAGCATCAGCTCGGGCAAGTGCTCGGGCACCGGCGCAATCGCCGAGGCGATGAGCGCTGGCGGGCCGCCCAGGAACACGGTGACGGGCAGCGCCTGGTTGCGCTTCTCGGCTTCGTGGTAGTGGAAGCCGCCGCCTTTGTGGATTTGCCAGTGCATCCCGGTCGTGAAGTCATCATATACCTGCATGCGATACATGCCCAGGTTATGATGACCGCCATCGGGATGCTCGGTGTACACGAGCGGCAGCGTGACGAACGGGCCGCCGTCTTCTTGCCAGCTCGTCAGGACCGGCAGTCCTGCGAGCGGGTTGTCCTTCTTCAAGCCGCCGAGAATCGGCGCTTGATTCGGCTGGATCTTCTTCGTCCCAACTTTCATCAGGTCAAGGATAAGACCTCTTTCACCCCACAGCGCTTTCGGTGTAGGGGGCATTAATGTGCTAGTCGCGTTGATAACCGCTTTCATGAATTGCTCCGGCTTCGGACCGAAAGCCAGATCCACTCTTCTTGTTGTGCCAAAGAGGTTCGTCACGACAGGGAATGCGCTGCCTTTTACATTCGTGAACAGTAAAGCCGGCCCTTCCTCGTCGATGACGCGACGATGAATTTCTGCAAGCTCAAGATTCGGATCCACGGGAGCCGAGATTTCAATCAATTCATTTTCGCGTCGTAACATCTCTATAAACGCTCGAAGATTTGTTGGTACCATGGGAACTTCCACCTTTGTCTATGTAATAGTTACTCATTCTCTCGAGATAAAAAAGGAAATGGCCTTCCGTTAGAAGGCCTTGTTGTGCCTGTGCCGCATGATGCT
This sequence comes from Paenibacillus sp. Soil766, assembly GCF_001428105.1. Classification (GTDB taxonomy): domain Bacteria; phylum Bacillota; class Bacilli; order Paenibacillales; family NBRC-103111; genus Paenibacillus_E. The sequence continues at coordinate 77,547 of NZ_LMSJ01000027.1, forward strand.
GCTAGGCTTTGCGATCATATAGCGTAAGTACACACAAATAACATAAGAATCCAAACATACAAGCCACAATAATGGCATGAATCATACCTGTGAATAAATAAGCGACTTCATTCCCTAGGGACCAAGTTACGACTGCACCGCTAATCACTTGAAGTGAAACGGTAATAAGCGCCCATTTGCTTCCGAACCAAAGCTTGTCCGTCGGTTGATAATGGCGTCGAGCTTGCAGATAAAGAAATAAAATACAAACAAAGAGCAGTAAAGCGGCAATCCGATGTGTAAAAACAATTCCTGTTGCTCCGCTCAGTTCTGGAATGAATTCGCCATTACATAACGGCCAGCCCGAGCAGCCGCCTGAAGAAACGGTATGACGCACGAATGCTCCTAAATAAACAACGATGTAGCTATAAATAGCGGTAAACCAGACGATGACTTTGAAGCTAGTATGAATCTGCGTTGTGCGTACAAATTGTCCCCACGAGGTAAACACGAGTGCAAGTAGCAGGGAAAAGGCAAAGGCGAGCAAAGATAATCCGAAATGAAGCGCCAGGACAAGGGAGGATTGCGGCCATACGACGGCCAATGCGCCCATAGCTGCTTGGATCAGGGTCATGACCACTGTTGCAGTGATAAAGAATTTAGCATCTTTACGCTTCACATAGCGGAAAACTAAGTAAAACGTTGCAACAAGTATCATGGTCACAATACCTACAACTAAGCGATGACTGTACTCGATAAACGAAGAAATGGTATGTGCTGGAATGAATTTACCATGGCACAACGGCCATTCGTCGCCACAGCCCCGACCAGCGTCAGCCTTGGTTACTAAGGCCCCCATAGCAAGAATAAGGAACATGCCGATGGCTGATAAATTAGCTAATCTTTGGATCCATTTTTGCATGATTGCACCTACTTTATGTCATATCTTTTGAGGATCATGTCGAATACTGTAGTTCCGCTTTCAATTATAGCTGTAATATGAAGGCATTTCCATTCGCAATTGTTACAAAGCTCCGAAACAACAAGGAATCGGTTTGCCGGCTTATCGACGAGTTGCACCCAACACTTGGAAATAACATTATAGTGTGTGTAGTATGGAAGCATTTATTCTGGATATGAAAAAAGGCTTGATTCCGAGACTGGCTAACTTTATTTCGTCTTTTGACGATGGGATAGCACTGTGAGGTGTGTTAACGACATCAAAAAACACCGCCATCGGATATGATCCGACTGCGGTGTCCATGTATGTTTACTCCATCTGGTGTTCTATCTTATGCCTGCTTACTCCATCTTATGGAGCTAACGCATTCGCAACTTCGATTGCACGATCAAGGAATTGCTCGATTTCTTCACGAGTTTTACGCAGTTTGCTGACGAATCGAACGACCTCTTGGCCGTTACGGAAAGCAATGAAACTCGGGATGCCTAAGATGTTCAATTGTTCACACAAATCCGGGAACTCATCGCGATCCAGTTCAATGAACGTAAGACGACCTTCATAAGCTTGCTCTACGGCAGGCATAAAAGGATCAATATAATGGCAATCCTTACACCATGTCGTTTTGAAAATAGCTATTGTCACGCCAGACTGCGAAATTTGCTCTTGAAATTGTTGCTCAGTTGAAACTTTGCGCATGGGACACCTCATCACTTCTGGAATTTACTCTCTTATAGCATGTGAGGAAATCGGTGTCAAGCGCTTCTTCTTGATCCAGGAAAATTTGATTGTTGTACAATTCCAACCTTATCTTATTCGATTGCTTGAGCCCTATTGCTTCCAGATAATCCTGAGGAACTTGTAGAAGACCTGCTATTAAAGAGCTTAACTATAATCATTTCCTCTTAATTTAGGACTTTATTACTAGTAATAGAGGTGATATAATTTTTAGAAACTTGATATTAGTTCTTCTGTAACGATAAAGGCAAAACTAATGAAAATTAGTGACGCAAAACTAAAGGGGCTAAGGCGATTATTTCGCTACGCTTGCCAGTTACCGAACCCAGGGAGAGATATTTAATCCCCTATGTTCTTTATAAGGGGATATTTTTATGTTCGTTTATAGATAATAACGGGTAATAAGCCCACCCATTGAGGTGAAATTTAAATGGCAAGACTAATGGTTGTAGATGATTCTATGTTTATGCGATTAATGATAAAGAACATCTTATTAGAATTAGGGCATGAAATTGTTGCTGAAGCATCAAATGGACTTGAGGCAGTATCTCTGTTTCTTCAACATTCTCCAGACCTAGTAACGTTGGATATTACAATGCCTGAGATGGACGGTATTACTGCTTTAAAGGAAATAAAAAAATACAACAGTGACTCAAAGATAGTAATGGTTTCAGCGATGGGGCAGCAATCTTTTGTTATTGAGTCCATTTCCTTAGGTGCTAACGATTTTATTGTGAAGCCTTTTGATAAAGATAGGGTAGCAGATGCAGTACAAAAGTTACTATATCAATAACGTAATACCATCTGTTTAACAAAACTTAAGAAAACTGTCCATCTTCCCCTTACTTCATGAGGTCTTCATGGTAACTTATTCAACAAACGTTCCTCGTTAACACCACGAAGTCACCGATCGGTCTGCGGCAGCTTCGTGGTGTTGTTTACTAAGCTCTCATCTTTTCCGGGCAGTGGATGCCGCGCCAGTCGCTTACATCGCATTGGCCGTACTCATTATCACCAACAGCAACCACCGTGCCGTCCGATTAAAGCCCTACGGTATCGGCACAACCCGCCGCAATCGCCACAATATCGTGCCAATCACTTACATTACATTGGCCATACTCATTCCAACCCACTGCCGCCACAGTACCGTCCGATTTAAGGCCAATGGTATGATTACTACCCACCGCTATCGCCACAATACCTCGCCAACCACCTACATCGCATTGGTCATGTTTATTCAAACCCACAGCCGTCACCGTGCCGTCCGATTAAAGCCCTACGGTATGACGACGACCCGCCGCTATGGTATCTTTAGGCCACCGTTTCACCTTTAACATCGCTTCTTTCGGTGAAATGTAATCCATGTTTTACCCCCTTGAAAACAAAACGTATATTTATATATACGTTTCATCTTGGTTAACTACACTACGAGAGTTGTACGTTCCATCAAGAAATATTACCACGAACTGTCGTTCTTAACCTACTTGGTGTTTACCAACTGTATCCTTTTCCTCTTTTTCTGTATATCCAAAGAAAATATGTTCTCGAAATCAGGAAAGTCAAGCATAACGAAATCCAAGTCATATACCAGTTCCAATGAATATAGTTTATTAATTCCGTTTTACGCTCAAAGATAACCTCCAATAACGTCATAATTGTTGGAAATCCAAGGACCCATCCGACTTTCTTCCAAAGCTTCCCCACCGGATAACGCAAATTAAAGATGACGCACAGTGAAGGATAGATAAAATATTCAAATGAGAAGCTTGTCCCACTAGCTTTTACAAATTCCCGAATCGGATACTCAATTAATCCCAACTCCACAATAATCAACCCCATGCTCCATGTCATCGTTTGCTTAAAGAAAAAAACGACTGATGCTTCACGAAATTTATCCTTCGGAACCGTGAATATCAGCAGAAATGCAGTAATGAGATTAATGGATATGAGAATCAGACGGTCTATTGTCTCTTCGGACACTTAATATTCCTCCTTATGCAGTTTCCTGAAGGATCACTGCCACCTAATAAAAACATGGGGATTATGGATATAATCCCCAATAGAATATTGAATTATCCTGCTCGTTCGTTGAGCAAGCTCAACTTCTTAGTTATATCCTCATTAATTAACGAACCCCTAGACTAGAAAAAAGTGGGTGGTTGTTCCACGGTTGACGACGACGGTTGTGTTGTTGATCCCGGAAAATAAAGTTCGTTAGTCAATGTCCAGTATTTATATGGTTTTTAAGATTGTTAGCACTCAAAATAAGTTCGTTAGTCAAAGGACTTTTTCATTTTGAAATGCGGAAAATGTGGATAATAAAGTTCGTTAGCGATATTACAATTGTAAACAGCTAGATGATTCAGGAGAATAAAGTTTGTAAATAATATTAACTTCAATAAACAAAATTAAAGAGCCGCGCTTAAATTCGCAGCTCCTTAATTTTATTTACTCAGATTTTGATAATAATAAACACTTTTCTAATTCATATCTTACACGATCGCTACATTTGCGAAAAACATGCATGTTAAGCATTGTTCCTAATGTCAAATTTCTAGGTTTGCTTTCCCAGTCTGCAATTACTAATTTAATCTTCCTGAGTTGATAATCTTCTATTGTTTCTAGATTTTCTTCAATCACCATGAATGTTTTTGGAAATCTTTCCGGATACATTTCAAGATGTCTTCGATTTACTTTTGAAAGTATTTTCAGAAGGGTTTCTTTTTTTATCCTATCATTTGGATTTGATTCGTATAAGTATTCAGCTCTCTTGACAACTATATCATGTAATTCATTATCTCTTTGTGACCAATCCAACTGACTTGTTACTGGTATAATCTGATTAACCCAATGAGGGTCATGTGTTATTAATAACTTGTAATTCCAATAGCCAATGTTATTAATTATTTTAGTCCGATTAAGCTTAGCTTTCTCGATATTACTATGTTGTTCCAAAAAGGATAAGATGTTTTCTTTAATTTCATCGATTTTTGTTTGTAAATATTCAGCACATATTTTTAATTTTTTAAAAGCTTCGATGTCGCTATTATTCTCGAAATAATACTCAACAAATCGTTTTATTTTCGGGGTAGTTACTCCTAGTTGTTTTGCAACTATATTGTAGTCTTTGAAATTAAAATACAATTGAATCATATTTTCAAACCATTCGAATTCATAAGTAGATTGTTCATCTTTCCCAATAGTTTTTCTATAATATTTATAAGCAATGTAGTTTACACCGTATTTCTCTTCCACCATTCCTTTGTCTTCCTGAAACATTTCGATAATTTTAGCTTTCCAAACATCTCCAAAATGGATTACATTAAAATCATCTGATTTTGTGTGACCTTCCAAATTCTCGTATTGTTTATATATCATCTTGCACATTGGGCATTCAAATATACCTACCAGTTGATCTGTCTTTTTTTCAAATATTCTTTTGATCATTCTGATTACTTTTTGATTTTGCTCACTGCAAAAGGAATTTTTACATTCCCACGGACCGTACCCAAAAGGAACATTACATGAAATCAGTGGTGGATCTTGTTGAAGAAACTCTCTAATGCTGCCTGAGAACATCCGAATTATAACTATATGTAGATAAAGATTAGAATATCTTTTTTTTATTTTTAGAACATCCGAAATCAAATTAGTATTATTAGAATTATGGATATTTAGTCCAAACAAGATTGCTTCAGGTCTTTTATTAAAATCGTTAATGAATTCTTTATGACGGTATGTACCACTAAACCTTAAATAGCGCTTTTTTAGTGAATATGAATGGTAAAGTTCCTTGAGAATATCAGAGTTTAAAGAACTTTTAGTTGACAAAAGAAACTCAAGATCCTCGGTAATGTTAAGCATTACTTTTACTCGTTCATTAATTTCTAGAGTTTGAGTTTCTTCTAATAGAAAGTCACAATTTAGGCAAGATGGTTTATAAAGTTGAATACATGCATTTTCCGCAGCAAGTAGAGTTGAACATCTAGGGCAACGATCATTTAGTAATTTTTGGTGCTTTTTACATATGTTTATTTGTTTAAATTGATGAATTCTATGGACATAACATTGACCAAAATTTTTATAATCTTCTTGTAAGCATTCAAAACAATAATGAATATTCGATGATAGAAAATCGATAGCAGTATTCTTCTCAACTCCACCATCACCATTATTAAAATAATTTGTTAGTCTTTCCAAGCCAAGACTATCAAAGAATAAACGATAAATAGGAAAGAAAGTATAACTATTCAAAAAATCTTGGAAATTAACACTTGTTTTACCAAGAATTCCACTAATTGCTGAACCAATATTTTTTGTAATTGAAGGAATCAAGCCATTCATTGTCCCAAATAGTTTATTATTGGTGTCAACAATTTTCCTATTTCCTGACAATCTATGCCACCTAAACACAACGCTTCTAAAATCCTCATCTGGAAATAAAGTAATAAAAAAGTTTAATGTTTCTGACATTGTTGTTCCCTCATTAATTTCAAAATTGTTGCTAGTCATAAATTTCCCGAAAATTAACATTTTATTCATATTTGTTAAAGAACTTGAAAAATGATATCAACAATCATTGAAATATTTTAGAAAAGTTAGAAATTCTAAGCAGTCACCAAAGGGTCAAAGTTTCAATCTAATTTGCTGAGGTAATCAGTAATCCTGTTCTTCTGAAAATAATTGCTGACATTAAATAATGTGAACTGAATTAATGTAATATTTAAAGTGCTACTTAACATCAAAAAGTCCGGTACTTTTTCCTTTATCAAAATCCAAGTAATTATAGATGCCACAAGACAATCCCCTATTCACTACAATTGATTTCAAATAAAATCGTGCTTTCATTGCTTTCTTTTCTCATTTTTAAGATAATCCTTTTAAGCTAAAAAAAGAAATGCATTGGAAATTGATTAACCCATCTTTTCTTATACACTTCAAACCCCAATACTCGTATAGTTATTAATTTCCTTACAAAAAAGGTGACTCCAGTTAAGTACAGGAATCACCTTTTTTGTGTACTTTATATGCTACCGACTTTTAAAGTACTCTCACTAATTTCGGCATGCACCTTTTGTACATCAGGTTTATTTCTTCTATTTTCAACTGACTTGTGCTTACGTTCTACTTGCGATTTTATTTTCGTAAAAGCCTGGAATGCTGCGTTTTTTAATTCAGGAAGCAGAATGCTTTTGTTCCCCTCAATTAATGATTTTACAATCAAATCTGCCTGATGTGCAGGTACCTGAGCTTCCATTAACCATTTGGTTGCTTCATATGCAATATCTACTTCATCCTTTGATTTGCTGTCAGATTCAGCATTTGCAGTCGCAAACTGTTTCTTAACTAAAGCTGATAAAGCCTTATCAAAAAACTTATCAATCTTCAAATCCCTTATATATATATCTTTTAAAGACTCAAGCTTTGAATAATCATTGAGTTTGAGCGCTAATAGTACTGGCTTTAGAGCACACAATTCATTATCAATTACTTCTCGGATGATTTGAGGAGTTAGATACTCTATTCCATTATTGATAGCCCTCCACTGAGCAACCATAAATAATTTGATAGCGATATCCGTAACTCCCTGGGAGCATTCAAACATAGCATGATTTAACAAATCATCCATTTCAATTGGGTTACGCGTCCACTGATATTTCCATAATGCATTCAAAAAAATTCTCCACTCCATACTAGTTGCGGAATCGGAAGGTGCATCAAGAGGCCGGAATTCCATTCGCTCCCAAAATACAACTCCAAAATGCTCACAAGCCCTACGAAGCTGCCGAAACTCTTTTGATAACATATCCCATGCTTTATTTGTTCCAATCAGCACTACTGGAATACCCAACATATTTTTTAATGTTACAAAAAAATTAAGCATATGCTCTTCTACATCCGTATTTCCACTAAGATGTTGAATCTCATCAATGATTAAAACACCAATCATATAAGTCGCACACATTTGAGCCATGACAGGGATCATCTGTTCGACAGTACCCTTAATAATAAATTTATCGTAATGTTTATCTCCTACAAGATCTCTTAGAATTTGAAAGAAATTGAGGCATAGTGCCTTAATCGAACCTTTTGGCGGACATTCCAGTTTTAACCAAACAATCTGCGTTGAGTTGACATTTCGTCCTTTATATTGACTATGTCGAATAACCTGAGCAGGGTACATTGTCATTAGGATGTTATTTATCGCTGTTGTCTTCCCCATCCCAGAGACCCCGATTATTGATAACCCTCCTCCTGAAGTCTTATAGGATTTATTATCAAATGTAACGGTTTGAGACGTTTTCTTTGATTGCTCAAATGCCGCCATCGCTTTGGCGACATTATCAGCAGCCTCATTTCGTAATCTAACACCATTCACAGTGAGAGGATTTCGGTCAACATAACCATCACGTATCAAGATAGACAAGCTCTGCTCTATTCGTATATGGTTTTCTAGGGGTTGTACGAGCCGCGGGAGATCGTAAATACAATGAAGCCTGAGTGTTGGGTTCCTCGATCTATCCCGCTCATGGAAAGAAACTTTCTTGGTCAATTTCTTAATTACTACAGGAATATCGTGTATTGGTTGAAGGGCTTCGATTAAAGGGTTGTCACGATATTTAGCAATCTCTGCTCTTCTATAAGAAGCCACAACATCTTCACCTCTAAGAAATGAAAGTCTTCGGTTAAACGCATTTTTTCCTTTTCTAAAGCTGTTCGTTCTGCGATACCGTCAATCAGCTTAGCATTGCTTAGCCCACTTTCTATTTTTAGTGCTTTTGCCATCTCAACAATATTATCTCTGCGGTAATCCTTTTCAGCTTCCGCTTGCTCTTCGATTGGCCTATATTGTTCTCTTTCAAGTCCAAGAACTTCTAGAATATGCTCGTATTCATCCCATGACTTATCAAGAGCACTAGGATCCGAATTGATCATTCTGAGCTCAAGGTAACCGTCTCCATTATCTCCTTTTAAAACGACTTTATCTCTAACTCTGGGATCATATGCGATATTCAACTTTTTCCCCATACGTGGATTACCGTCTACGAACCAACCTTCACGTATAGCCTGTTCGCAGCTTAAATGTAGTCCCTTAAATTTAATGCCCAAATTCGTAATTCTTCCAGTCTCGGTTGGTAAAAGATTAATTTTTAATGTTTCTTCATCGAAACTTCTGAAACAGTGCCCTTTACGTTTCATCCCCCACTCTAGTAACTCACGTGGAATAGGCTTCACACCATCAGCAATCATATCGTCATCTAGAGAATAACCCTCCATATAATGAAAGTTGTTATGCCAAATGGCTAAATCATACATGATCTGCGAAAATTCTTTAAGTGTTAACACTGCCTTTGTTCTAGGGTCCGGATCCCCTCTACGCCGCATTTCAATTGAAACTTCTCCAGGCAATCTAGAAATAGCTTCGACATTATATACATTAAAGAAACTTTCAACTAGCGCTTTCCAATCTGCGCGATATGGAGCCATGTACTCAATATCAACACCCAGAATATTTCGAAGGCCAGTAATTTTTGTATTTAACAACTCCCCTCTATCTGCAGTAAATTGACGAGGCAAGCAAGCCAATGTCCATTCATCTGGTTTTATTGTCATACCACTACGCTCACATAAATCTACCTTTGATGAGCCTGTATTATAGATAGCCATAGCAGCCCCGATATAGGATCTCTCAAACCCTATATAAATTCCTGCAATGTAGTGACTAAACAAATCAATCACAGAATAAATTACAGGCCTTCCAATGGGTAGGTAAGAGCGATAGCTACTTGCCAGATAAGTATCTGCTATTGTTGAGTCAATATGAAATATGGAACCTGGAATCAATGCTTGTTTCGTTTGATTCCCAATTTTAGCTCTCTTATCAAGATTGTGCCTCCGCTCACCAATCAGGGCTAGTGAATTACCAATAAAGTTTGCATTTTTAAATTTATTAACGTGATAATAAAACGTTTTAAACAAAGGTCGTTCTTCTCGAGGTAAGAGAATCGGTTTGGTCTTACCATTCTCCTCTTCATAATGACTTATAAAATAAGTTCTAAGCATTTTTTTAAAAGCTTTATTTAAAGACAGCTTTTCTCTTAGATGAAATTGTCTATATGCAATCATCATATATTTATGAATAGTTGCATCTGTATTAACTCCAACTTTTTCAGGCTCAGTCTTTGTAATTTTACGTTTTCGGCCTCTTTTTTTTGTGTTCTCAGTAGCCAATTTATTACTACCAAGTCCCCCACAGTTGTCGTAACGATTAAGTAGTCCTATTGTTAACTTCCCTGATTTCCAATACCTTTTAAGCAATCGATGCACCTTAGGCATTGAATATGAAGACTTAGCTATGCATTCCGTTACCATTGGTCCGCGATACTCGCTCATGAAGATATAAGGTTCATTTTCAAGGTACTCCTTCATGTAGTTCCAGGATTCTTCTATCTCTTTTTTTCTTTCATCAGGTAAGAGATCGTACGATTTCTTTTCTACTTCTGTGATATATTTGACAATTCGTGCTTTACCTTTTGCTAGTGCTGTTGTTACATCCTCTATAGAGCGTTCGAATGAAAAGTCATCCTTATTTAAATCAATCACATGCATGCGATCAGTTTTATGATCTAAATATAGAATGCGCTCGAAAACTGAATTATCCGCTTCAAATGGTGCCCATTGAACAACTTGATTAATAGTCACAATTTGCATTAGAAATCCCTCTCTTTGCTGGTAATGCAATGTTGACTTGTTTACATGGATTAAATAGTTGATCCATATCTATCATCAATCGCTTATTTGCAATCAGATGCATCAAAAGTGTAATACTTGTACTTGCTGGAACATTGAAATGTTTATCCATTGCATCCGTAATATCAGCCAAGATTTTATTGTTTCCTGGCATTAACTTTACTAACTTCTCCTCCATATTCTTCAGAAGTGACTTCTCAACATTCGGAAATAATCCGAACTTGCTTCTTAATTTATGAAACATTTGTACATTTTGAACCTTGGGGATGTGAATAGAGTTTTCAGTTACAACATTCCACTCTACTCTTCTTCTCGACCAATAAATCTTCTCAATCATTTGTTTCTCAGCATTCCTTCGCTTTTGAAGCGCATCTTCATATTTTACGGATCGCGCTTTAATAACTTGACCAAATTGAGTTTTCAGGGTGATAACATTATCGGTCGTCATAACTATATCAACCTTTGTCTTCGGGTCCGCCGGATGCTTAACTCCAAGCTCCGCAGCTATTGATTGTGTTTCTTCTCTTGGTAACAGCGGAAACTGTTCTCTGAAATCGAGGACATCGTCATCCCATTCCAACAAATAGAAATACATTGCTTCTAGTAAAGATAAGAAATGATGGTCGCGCCCTACTGTCCAGCTGTATCGAATACTTGATTTGCCAATTGAAGGAACCTCGTGTACAAGAATCCATGGTTTATAGTTTGTACCTATTCCGCTTCCCCTTCCCTCTTTCAATCGCTTAGCAATGGTATTCTCATCAATTGCATACTTGAATTTAGCCATGTTTATGACGCTCCGTTCGCTTTGAGATTACAATTGGCATATTTTCCCCAAGCAAGAAAAAATTATTCTCTTCATTCCCACTTAAAACGTTAAACTTCCTTATTTTGAATTTTGACTCCAACTAACTCATCTATTTTCCATTCAAGTGTTCGCATATAGTCTATAATTTGAGTTAAAGTAGCTTGTGTTACAAATCCGGGAATACCTGCCTTTTCATTTTTCATCATGCGTTCGAAATCATTACTCCTTTTGTGAAACTCTACATTTCGCTTTTCATTAAAACTCACAAGTAGTTGTAAAAACTGATCCCAACACTGAGACTGACTATGTAGAAGCATAAGTTTATAATAATGATCACAATTACTGGTAAACGGATAATCGAAGTATTTTTTATTTCTAGCAATGTTTGTGTTTATTTTTTTAATACCTTCGGATACGACATTAAGCAATTCCTCCATTAAAGCCTCCTCCCTGCAACATTGTAGATTGTTACGATATATTCGATCTCAATTTTATTAATGTTCATTACTCTAAATTTTCTATGCTGCAATTTTAATTTCTGAGCTTGAAAGTCTGGAGCCATTTTGTATCGTGTTAGGATTTAGGGAAGTTTGTTGTAATTTGAATCCGTTTAAAGAACCAAACAAGAACTTTATCAATAATATGTGTTTTAATGGGTGTCTTGCATATTCGCCATCAATGCATTCTCTCAACCAACCTCCTATTTCTGCATCACATCCTAATAACTTAAGTAACGATCTGCTATAAAATTTCTCAAAAAAATATATTAGTTTGCGCAACCTTAATTTGTTGCTGAATTCATAGAAATTAGCCTCAATTAATTTCATAACATATAGATTGTGTAATTTTGGAAATAACTCATCTAACCATATATCCTGTTGATTAAATAAATAATTAATCTCATTACTAATCTCAATTAGTTCCGTTTTATATTCACTTAGTAATGGACTCCAACTTTGATTTTGCAAGGTTAAATCTGACCCACAATTAGGACAAAATTGTTTTAGAATAAAGAGCTTATTTCTTAATTTCGTCGTGAAATGGAATCCACATGCTTCACATCCAGTAGAAAGTATTCTTTGATGATCTAAACAATAAAAATTTCCTGGGGCTTGATGTGTCCTTCGCCAGTATGATTCACCATTCTTATTCAAATCCTCAATTAAACAGGATGTACAGTACTTCAAATGATTACTTATACTTGATTTTGCAATATATCCTACTTGCGAATGTATGAGATGATATCTGGTATTTGATGCCATCATTTGTAGCACTTGTTGCTTACTTTTTGGGGTTAAAAAGGGGAGAAAATAAGGAAGTAATGAATGATTCCGAATAAAGTTCTGTTCGCTATAGTTGTTTTTACCAGGAATGTTTTTAACTAAACGATCCGTGATCTTAGGGAAATCCAGTATTTGGGTGCATTTGACACCATACAAATCGAACATCGTTTTTTCAACTTTCAAATTACCACTTAAGTGATGATATCTTGCTAAAATGCTATAAAGTATTTCATCTGGATAAATGTTTGGAAAAAAGTTCATTATTAATTTGAACCTCCTAAAGAAGTTCTCCCTTTCTCAATAGATCGCATATTAAATCTCGATATCTTTAAAGCATCAGGTACGATATTTGCTATAAATATTTTTCCTTCATACACAAGTTTGATGCTGTCTATTTCCTCCTTTGAATATATAACTGGGACTAACCATGTTCCATAAATTGCTGCTCGATAAAACCACTGTTCTTCAATCGCTTTTGAGCATGTGTAAAATAAATCATTGGAATAGATACCCATTGGTGTAACAAGGGCAAATGCAAAAATTTTTTTCAATAAAATCACCTCTCTGAATAATTTTTTACTATTAATCTACTAATAGTTATTATCAAATTCGATAGTTTTTATACTTATAAATAGTATTTTTATTTTTAATATTTATACGTTTGTGTTTCAATTGCTACCCATTGTCTACACTTTTAATGAGGTGTAATTAACATGGGCGACATTTTAAAGATTGTTGGTGCTAGAGTTAGAGATATTCGTAAAGATCGTGGTTTAACTCAGGAACAATTAGCTGAGGTGTCTGGATTCCATTTTACTTACGTAGGGGCTGTTGAACGTGGTGAAAAAAACATCACTTTACTTAATCTCGAAAAAATGGCCGAAGCATTAAATACTGATGTTCAGGAACTGTTTAGATATGCTGGCCTTGACTTAGGTCAAACAAGCAAACAAAGGGATCTTCAAGAAGTCCTTAATTTACTCATGCGTCAATCAAATGAGGAGATAAAGAGGGCAAAATTTATTTTATCTGAGTTTTATAGAAGTAAATAAGAATGAAATTAAAGAGGTTATCCGACTTTTTTGTAGGATAACCTCTTTTTTAGGTCAATAAATTCTCTAATAATTGTACACTATCATTCACGAAAGTTATTTGGCTTTAAGAATTTATACTTTACTTATTGTCCGCAACCCTTTGAGGTTGTGAACACGAAGCAACGTAAATTAGTCTTTATTGTTTTAGCAAATATTCAATTTTCCATATATCGCATTGGTTGTCCCTCCCACATTATTAATTGGAAATACGTCCTTTCACTTATTGCTCATATCTTTCTTTAACATATCAAAAACCCCCATAAACAAAGTATGGGGGTTACTCAAACCATTTATTTCTTTTTCATATCCTTATAAGCAGCTCTGCGTTCATCTATTACAGTCTGACCCCCAATTTTCAGATACTCTTGAACGCCTGCATCGAATGTTTTGTTAAAATCATCAGGCTTAGCCATGATACTTTTTACGACAGCCTCAAGAGCCTTATCTTTAAGCGTTTTTCCGTATTTAATTTCGGAATCGATTGGACGATCGAAACGTGGAATCGTATAGCCGTCTTTAAGAGCATTGTTAATTGTTTGCTTCGCCAGTTCTTTATAGTTCGGGAACGAAAGCGAAGTTGCTTCAATATTCTTTTCTTGGGAGCCAAAATCTTTACCATTAATTACAATCGCAATATCGCTGTTATTGTAGAAGGTTTTCTTTGCCTCATCCGTTGTGATTGTTTTCGGAAACCCATTCTCTAACGTATAATGCTGTCCTTCGATACCATTCGTAAGCGTAAACAATACGTCCGATTTTGACATCCAATCCAAATATTTAACTGCTTCAGCTGCGTGCTTGCTCGTTTTTGGAACCATAATATACGCGCCAATCGGGTCGTAAATACCTTTTACTGACTTGCCTTCCTCATTCGTAAATGGATCCATCGCGACATACTCGGCACCTGGTACATTCTTTTTGAGCGTATCGAATACATTGCCAGTACCCATTAAGTTTGGATGAGCAGCAAGTGCAGTAAATGCACCTACAAGACCATTCGCAACATCTTTCTCGAAGCTTTTTCCATCTTTATCAAGGGCAAAGTCTGGATTAATTAAGCCCTCACTATTCATCTTATTCAGGAACTGCAGGCCATCTTTGTAACCTGGTTTCTGCAATTCTGGGATGTAATTCGACGTCGACAAGGCGTAGTTATCTTCTTCTGACAATTTCTTAACGAACGAAGAGATTAAAACGCCTGGCGTCGTAATCGCCGTACCGTCGAGAGAACTGAAATCGTATGGGATTACTTTGCCCCCTGTTTGGCCAGGGTCTTTCTCTTTAAACGCTTTGATTGTTTTGTAAAATTCATCTGTTGTCTTCGGAACCGGCATGCCAAGCTTATCTAACCAATCCTTTCGAATGTAGGAGGACTGGGTATATTGTAGCGTTCTCTTTGCAGGGATCGCATACTGCTTGCCGCTAAAGATACCGTAGGAGAGAACATCTGTACCAAGGAACTTCTTCAGATTTGGTCCATTCGCATCGATTAACGAACTGAGATCGGTCAAGCCACCGCTTTTCACATAATTGTTAATCGTCGTTGTGTCATACGTAAACACAAGATCTGGAGCATCACCGGAAGCCATGAGGATGTTGAGTTTATCCACCTCTTGGTTCCGCGGGACCGGTATGAACTGTAGTTTAATATTGTTAGGGTCGCCGAAATTTTTCTGAATCCATTGTGTCCAGAAGTTGTTGTCAACCGGTCCTGCACCTGCTGGCGCGTTCCCCCTGTCGAATACTTCTACCTTAAGTGTAACGGGATCTTTACTCACAGCAGGAGTTGCGCTAGAGGTGGCTCCTGCTGCAGCGCTTGAAGAAGCTTCTTTCGGTGCACTGGAACAAGCTGATAACAAACCTGCTAATACGATTACTGAAGTTGAAATCCCAAACCATTTCCGTTGCTTTGCGTTCATTTTCAAAACTCCCCTTCACATGTGTTGTGATTTTCCTATATGTTACACCTCGATGAATCCGAGATACAAACCGTATGCAATATTGCATCAATTAACCCTTTACCGCCCCTATCATAATGCCTGAGACGAAATACCGCTGAACCCATGGATATACAATCAAGATCGGCGTCGTTGCGAACATGATACTTGCCGCTTTAATTCCTTCTGGCATAACTTCAATTTGCGACGCACCTTCCATTGCGGTTAAATCCGTTACCATACTGTTCATAACGACCTGANATGATACTTGCCGCTTTAATTCCTTCTGGCATAACTTCAATTTGCGACGCACCTTCCATTGCGGTTAAATCCGTTACCATACTGTTCATAACGACCTGGTACAGCTTCAGCTGTATCGGGTATAGGTCTGCATGTGTAATGTAGAATAGTGCATCCATAAACCCATTCCATCTAGAAACGGCATAGAACAGACTAAGGGTCGCTATTGCTGGCAATGAAAGCGGCAGAACAACACGGATTAAGGTGCCGATATGGGAGCTGCCATCCAGATACGCTGACTCCTCTAGGCTGGCAGGTACTGATGAAAAAAATGATCGCAAGATAATCAAATTAAAGGCACTAATCATACCTGGTATAATTAACGATGTAAGACTGTCTAGCATACCTAACTGCTTCACGAGTAGATATTCGGGAATTAATCCGCCGCTAAAGAACATCGTAAAGATGATGAGCAGCATAAACACGGATCTTCCCTTCAATCGTTCCTTCGTTAAGGGATACGCCGCGCAAATGCTCATGAGCATGCTAGCTGCCGTATACGTCGCTGTGAGTAGGATTGTCAGCCCCATCGACTTCAGCATTCTCGTATCCTGGAAGACAATTTCATATGCGTGAAAGTCCAGTCCCCGTGGAAATATCGTAACTTCGCCTGAGAGTACCGCATGCTTAGAGCTTAACGAAATCGAGATGATGTGTAAGAATGGCAGAAGACAGATCAGCAAGACGAGTCCGACAAATAGCATGATCAGGGCGTCTGTGATACGAATGCCTGGTGTTTTTCGTTGTACGTTGGTTGTCATACCCTTTCCCCCTACCATAATCCTTGTTCCCCGAAGCGCTTGGCGATCGTATTCCCCAACACGACAAAGATGAGTCCGACCAAAGCTTGGAACAAGCCCATCGCCGTCGCCAGCGAGAATTGTGCCGATTGAAGACCTGCCTTATACACGAAGGTGGAGATCACTTCCGCATAGTCCATGACCAGCGGATTGCTCATCACGAACGGACGCTCGAAGCCAATCGTCATAATATGCCCGAGCTGCATAATCAGCATCACCACAATGGTGGGTCGGATACCTGGCACGGTAATATGCCACATTTTCTTCAGTCTACCTGCCCCATCCACATCTNGAAGCCAATCGTCATAATATGCCCGAGCTGCATAATCAGCATCACCACAATGGTGGGTCGGATACCTGGCACGGTAATATGCCACATTTTCTTCAGTCGACCCGCCCCATCCACATCTGCAGCTTCATAGAGCTCTTTATTAATGCCGGTTAATGCCGCCAAATAAATAATCGTTCCCCATCCAGCACTTTGCCAAATGCCTGTTCCAAGGTAAACAAGTACCCAATTCATTTTTTCCGTTAAAAATGGGATTGCAGGTATCCCCACTAAGTTGAGCATATTGTTAACAAGTCCGCCTTTGGTGGCAAACATTTGATAGACGAGACCACCAATAATGATCCACGAGATAAAATGCGGCAGATACAAAATTGTCTGCGCCAATTTTTTATACCACATGACCCTAAGCTCATGAAGCAAAAGTGCGAGAATAATCGGAGCTGGAAAAGAAAATACCAAATCCAAGAAATTCAGCACGAGTGTATTCCTCACAACCGTATAAAATTGGCTCATGGCGAACAGCTCGCGGAAGTTATCGAAAAGAAAATACCAAATCCAAGAAATTCAGCACGAGTGTATTCCTCACAACCGTATAAAATTGGCTCATGGCGAACAGCTCGCGGAAGTTATCGAACCCTATCCATTTGCTGCCGGTTACGCCTTGAAAAATACTGTAGTCCTGGAACGCTATCGCCGCGCCATACATGGGCACATATTTGAAAACAATGAAATAAATAATGGGAAGGACAAGTAATAGATACAACTGAAAATCCTTCCGAAACCACATTGCCTTTCGATGCCTCACGGCCACCGGCAACGATGGCAGCTTACTCTGTGTAGTAGTTTGGTCCATGTGCATCCCTACTTTTCTTTTCTTTTCTTTTCTTATACTTAGGCGACCTATCCAATTTGGCCCCGTCCCTAAGCCTATCAGTTCAGGTGATTAACCACACTATACGGGGAAAGCTTTTAATTGCACAACAAACTAAATTCCGATCATTAAACAGATTTCCGAAACCCTTGATACAACAGCTTTCGCTTTCTAATTTTTCGGAACTTTGTTGCGTTATAAGTATTGGTTTTAATGTTTGGTTCACCCTGTTTGCAACTTTTTTAATACAAAAGATGGTATTATCACTATCCGATCTGAGACGTTTGGACGCAATAAACTGATATCTGCTCGATTAACCAATTTCAGAAATAGGCATTAAAGTTCCAGATTGCTTTGCAACCTACCGACCCGTGTGTTGATACGGCAAATTGCAACTTTCATTAACACATCAACGACAATGCTGATAATTGTTTTCACATGAAAGGCTCGAATATCAAACTTAACTTCTTCGAAATTGCTGCAAAAGTAATAAAAACAGCCTCAGTCTATTGAAGCTTAAGACTGAGGTCGCTAACAATTATTGAACGATAAGCAACAGATCCAAATTGCTAGTCATATTTCCTAAATTCAGTTAATGCTTTGAAACAATCTATATACGACAGTTGCAGCTTGTGCTCTAGTAGACGCGTTCTTGGGAGTAAAATAACCCTCGGTCGTTCCGTTCATTAGACCTGATTGTTGTAATAAGGATACAGCATCTCGCGCATAGGCGGATACACTATCCAAATCATGAAATCTAGTTATTGTATTGTTCGAAATTGAAGGTAAGCCACTTATTCCAGACATGTTGGAAATACGGAAGATAAGCACAGCCATATCTTCACGACTAATCGCGTCGTTTACCCCAAAAGATCCATTATCCTTACCTTGTACTAAACCCGCTTTCTGGGCAGAGGCAATGGATCTGTAATACCAAGCATCCGATGCGACATCCGAAAAAGCAGCAGTAGCTGTCATATCTTCTAGGTCGAAAAGCTGGACTAGGAGTTTTACAAACTCCGCTCTTGTCACCTGACCTTCCGGTACATAGTATTCTTCGCTTCTGCCATCAATAATTTCACGAGCAGCTAGGCCAAGGACACCTTCACTAGCCCATCCATATCCGTCCATATCTTTGAAAGACACCATGGAATGGTACGCCACATATTTGCTAAAATGATTCGGTTTAAACGTAACCATGTTTGTTGACGCATTATATTTGGCATTCCGTACAACCTCTAATTTGCCATCGTCTCCAAGGAAGTAGATTACGACTTGATTCGGATTCTCACTTGGACTAAGTATATAAGGAATTTCAACCTGAACCTCTCCATTTAGGTGAGTCAATCGTTTTCCATCCAGCATCAAATTAAAATCATAGACTGTTTGTGAGCCCGTTTTTTGCCTCACTTCTAATGGAAGCGTTGCAGGGTCTACTCTAGCTACAGTGAAGAGGAGATTGGAACTTTCGGAAACCTGAGCATTTTTAAGTACCTTAGTACCCAAGGTTATCGTCGCCATGTCTGTTTGAATTTTTATCGTGTCTGCATGGCCTGATTGAGAGGCTGATTGGAGCCATTCGGCAGCCGGTAGGCTAACCTGCACTTCGGTGGTTTCGGGCTTCGAAGTGACTTGAATGAGTACTGACTCCTTCTTCGACTGCTCGAAAGCTGTAAAGAGTTCATTAGCCTTAACCCCGACAGAAACAATCCCCTTGTCCGTAGGTTCCGCTTCAAGCGTAATAACATTCAAATTGGAATTCGGGCTCGGGCTCGGGCTTGGGCTTGGGCTCGGGCTCGGGCTCGGGCTCGAGCTCGTAGGTGTTACAGTTATCTTAACTTCTCCACCAGCCACTCCTACTAAAGTCTGCGGTTGAGGTTGACTGTTCAGTAAGGACAATGATAACAAGCCTACGGATGCATTGCCATTTCCAATGGCTTTGAACGTAATTGTAAATATATCCTTATCTCCGTTTAGACCTGCTCTGCGCCCTGTAAGTGTAAATACAAGACTAATCTTATTGTCCAGTGTTTCAGGCTCTCTAACAAAAGCCTCTCCACTTAAAGTGCTAGAATAACCTGTATACTGTAGCTTTGTACTATCATAAGCTAGTTCCATCTCGGCACCATAGACATCTACGAGTGATTTACCCCTAACGGTAATTATAATATTTTCTCCGGATTGGACATTATCCGAGGATGATTGCAATTCAAATGTATTGGATACTTGTTCTGCATACGAGACTGGTAGCATGGATGCCAACAACAAAAATACAAGACAAATCACTTGAAGATAACGTTTCATATTGGATCCCCCAAAATAAGCTTCGGATGGGAGATACATCTATCTTCTCCCATCCGTTACAAGTTGTTAGTTCAGTATTCGTTGTGCCATGGAGACAAGGTCAAATAAATCTAGTGTTCCATCTTGATTCAAATCATATTTTTGGAGTGATTGCCAATTTGCCGAGCTGCTGGTTGCGTGATAATTCGCTGAAATTAATGCCACATCACCTACTCCAGCAGTCTGACTGGCCAAAGCGCGAAACTCTGCCAGTGCCTGAGATAGTGCATTTTCCGCCTGATCAACCTGAGTCTGAGTGGCATTACCTTGATCAAACACTACTTTAGCTGCCTCGATTGCATCGTTAAGTGCGTTAATAACGGTCTGTGAATAATAACCAAAACGAGGTGCCGCTGGATTCAAAACATTGGCATTTGCTACGGTATAAGCAGCATCCGTCATAATGGTTATCAAATCTGCTTTGTTTACTGGAGCTGGAGCAACGATGTTAAACGTATGTCCGCTACCACTACTCACCGTCATCTCGTTACCAAACTGATCACCTAAGACTATGCCGTTCATATAGACATTGGTAGTAACCGACTGGTTCAATGCCCGAAATGTAAGTGACAGTAAATCCAACGTGCCAGTAACTGCACTTGTCGAACCTGTACTAGCCTCGATAATTTTTACAGTGCCCAACCCAGTCGTGCTTCCCACCACATTAAAGCCATTAAGTAAGGAACTCACATTTACGTACTCAAGTACATTTGGATTGTAGTTGACCGTAACCGACTTGGCATATACGTTACCGATGACATTCGCCAGTCCATAAGTAAGCTGGAAGTAATCTCCTGTCTGTATGGAACTCGGCCCTGTTAATCGATATGAAGTCGTCGTTACAGGAGGTGTTGCATTTACGGTTACTTGAGCAGTTGAGGTGTAAGATCCGTCAACGGTAGTAACTGTTACAACCGTCGTACCCGCTTGCTTCGCAGTTATGACACCGCTGGTGCTTACCTCCGCTACGTTTGTGTTGCTAGAACTCCAGTTCACAGCTTTATTGGTTGCATTCTGCGGCGATAGTGAAGCTGTTAACTGGGAAGTCTCCCCTTCTAGCAGAGTGACCATTGTCGGCGCTACACTAACACCTATTACACCAACAACCACTGGCGGCAGCGATAATGTCCTCGCAGACACTACTGACGACCTATCAGATTCACCTGCTGTGTTAACTGAAGACACCTTATAATAATAGATTGAATCTGCGGTCAGACCTGAATCGGTATATATCGTTCCTGTTAGAGGAACACTATTCAACTTGGTATAGATCCCATCAGCAGTAGCTGAACGATATACATTGTAACTCACAGCTCCATTGGCCTCACTCCAGCTTATCTCGATGCTATTCATGCCCTTCGCCATTGCACTTAGGTCTGCAGGAGCCGATGGGACAGAGACGGCCTGTGCAAAGATAAATTCTAATGTACGCTCTTCTTGTTTCCGGAATAGATCAATCGTGAATTTAACAGTAACTTTTCCAGCTGTTTGTGCGGATAAAACACCATTGGCATCAATTTGACCATTACCTGAAGTAACCTGCCAATTAAACGCGTATATATCTGAAACCCCATCCCCACCAGAGGCAACATAAGTTAGCTTGGGATTTGCATCCAATTCCAGTGTTAATGGATCGGAATACTCCTCACCGTCAACATATACTTGAAGAATTTCAGATGCATTTGGACTACCTATTGTAACTTTAACATCTGTGTATATGTCAGGCGCACTAACGGAGGAAACTCGAATGAAGCCGGTAACACTCTGAATAGCTTCATAATTACCATAGTTGACCATTAAAGTTGGATTTATTATTAAATTTCCATTTGTATCAACAGTGACATTCCCCGCTAATTCACCCAACGGTGTAAATACAATATTCTGATCGGCAGCTGCTGGAAGCACACGAGCATTAATTTTCGCAGTAGCACTCAGAGCATTCTTGACTGGTACCAGTTTAATCCCTTGACTCGCGTTCACATTAATGCCATCCACATCATAATTAATCTTTTCCGGTTGAATTTTTGTAGTAAACACTGCCAAATTATCAATCGTAGTCGTCCATGATGCAAGAGAGTTGAAATAATGTGAAAATGCGATTGCTCCGAAGCTGTTTGAATAACTAATCCTGGAATCCATTGCTAAGTCTGTAACTGTGGATGTGATGCTAGGGATACTCTTATCTGTCACTGTAAAGCTGATCTTTCTGTTTTTAAAATCCAGATTTACTCTTACATTATAATTTTTGTTAGCTCCTTTAAAGCCTATCCCCACATCTTTAGTATCTGTATAACTCCCGACAGCCCCATTAGTCCCAGTAAAGCCACCGTGAATGTAGTTAAAATCTCCATTTACGGTACCATTCTTTGTGGGCATTGCAGTTGAATTATAAGTTTTATTATAGTAATACGTCATTTCAGGAAAGGTCCCAAAAGCTGCCGGGTATGTGGCTAATGCCAAATACGTATTTCCGTTTGTATCTTCAATTGAAATATGTCCGCCTCTGTAACGGTTATCTGCTGTAAAAGAACCTACATTCCAGTCAAAATCAACAACCACTTTGTCGTCACTAACAGGAGTGACTGTTCTACGGTTTAGAGAAGTCGCGCTGCCTTTTTGACTTAATACAGCAGCCTGAAGTTTTTTATTGCCAGATGCGTCGACAACTTGATACGTAAACGTGTTACCATCTGTAAATCCACCTTTGGAAACTATGCTGTAGTTTTCCCAATCCTCACTGATTTGGGGTACATAGATTGTCGCACTACCCGTAAAGTCACCTTCTATAGAAGTAGCTGTAATCACTGCTACGCCTGGTTTATTTGCTGTGACAATCCCATTTGTATCAACAGATGCGACTGCATTATTATTTGAAGACCAGACTACACCTGTATTTGTGGCTTCCTCTGGTGCAAATATGGCTTCTAGCTTAGTAACAGGCTTGCTGTCTCCCTTAGCTGCAGAATCGGGAGAGAAATAATTAGAATTAACCCACACCTCATTTTTTGACAACTCCATACTAGTTGCAGCTATTGACCCTTCCACGACCTTTACAATACATTCTGCAGTCACATGACTACCATCAGCCGAAGTAACAATAACAGTTCCGGTACCAGCTTGCAGCCCCGTCACTACACCATGCTGATCTACAGATATAATGCCCTCACTACCTGGCTTCACACTCCATATAACAGCTTTATTCACTGCGTTATCTGGCTGCGCTAAATAGACGAGTGGCTTGGTGCCTCCCACAGGAAGTCCTATTTTGCTGTTGGAGAGCAGCAGTTTTTCAACTAGCACGTCAGTTACAGTAAGAGTTATAGAAGCCGTTATTGCAGGATTTGAATCAGAAACAATTTTTATGGTTGTGATGCCAGGTTTAATGGCAGTAACGAATCCTTTTGAATCCACTTTCGCGATACTTTCGTCATCACTGCTCCAATACACTTTGTAAAATGATGCATCATTGGGTATTACAGCAGCCGTTAGCTGTAAGCTTTTACCGGCAAGAACAGAACGATTTCCTCCACTAATTGATACTTGGGAAACATCTGTTTGAATTACGGTTATATTGAAGTTCAAACTGCTCACTCCATCATCTGATGCAGCAGTAATCGTAGCCGTTCCGCCTTTAACAGGATTTAGCTGTACAACAGGCTCATAATTGGCAGTTGATAGTTTATCAGAAAGTGTACGCATTGTCCTGTCATCGGTTTGCCACGTATCCCCGTACCACCATGCAATAGCGGGATCCGATACCGAATATACAACTGACTTCTTGGTAGGGCTACCCGAAACAGCACTTTTAAATTTTATCCTATCAAAGGGTTTGGCTTGAATTGTACTTCCTTGTGATATTGTCCCTGTACCAACACTACTTCCACCTCTAATGATGTCATAGGTGATCGTCATCCCACTAGTTGTAACTGCATCACTAACTGTCACATTTACGATTGTTGTAACATTTCCTATTTTTGCAGTGATTACAGCCATTCCTGCAGATCTGCCTGAAACAAAACCAGCATCTGATACTTCAGCTACACCAGGATTACTAGAACTGTAACGAATCTTATATTCTGTGAGTAATTTATTTATTGGTGCGATTGTAGGCTGCAAACGACTGACCTTACCCACATTTAGGGACATGTTGTCATTTAGAAATGATAGGTTGGTAGCTTCGCCTACATCGTAATTTGTTCCGTTGTATCGCAGTGGATTATAAAGAGTATCCGATGCTTTCTTTGAATGCCCTCTGATTAAGTAAGCATACATACTATCCAACATATCACCCGATTTACCGATTCGAGTGCTACCCATTTCCTTAATACCTTCTGTTCCATTATTAAACATCCCACGTTTGCTGGCTCCTGGACCTTCTCCTGCTTTAGCGCCAGCTCCGTAGATGGCTAACACCTCTGTATTCCAATAGTAAAATCCTCTTGTTGTGCCGTAAGGATTCGGTATATCAAGGGGAGCCTGCATATAATCCAATAAGAAATTGTACTGTCCATTTGGAGTAGCACCATAATATTTCGGCATCGTCAAGGTACTCTCAGTATCACCAATTGGAGATGAAGTCGTAAATGTGAATCCTGTCTCTACATTGATATAGTCATAATACTTTGTCGCATTATTTTGCATGGCGGCATTCATCATGACAAATTGACTCGTGGTTTCTCGTCCCCCATAGAGTGAAAAAGCCATCCCGTCAAATTCAGCTCCGCGATTTGCAAATGCTTGGAAAAAGCCTGAGATTTGTGCAGGATCGTATCCAGTATTTGTGTGTATGGTGTTGATTGCACCAGGATAAATTTCTTTAACTGCTCGCGAAGAAGCGGTTATAATTGCAGCATGCTGATTATAATTCGAACCTAATGCTACTGGGAATACAAGTCCGCCATCTTGCTCATTTCCATTCTTTACAGATATAACACTGACACCTTCAGATTTCATCTCTGAAAGGGTATCATGTACATAATTATAAACGGCAGTTTCCAACATCTGAATATCGGGATTCGATAGATTACCATTGTAATCTTTTTGAATCCATTCCAACGGCATATGTGCCTTGGCTGCACTAATCCATGTGTCGCTATAGTGGAAACTAGGTGTATATGTCATGTTTAACTCATTAGCGCGTTTGCCAATCGCGATACTATGTTTTTTATCAAAATATCCAGGGATCGTTTGTCGTCCGGTAACGGTTTCTCCATCATAACCTGATGTTGCTGTTGATAAAGGCGTTAAAGAATACCAATCATAAATTGGATTTCCGGACTTAACCCATAACATAGTCAATATTGAATTCACACCATGGTTAGATAGGATTCTCAGTGCATCCTGCTGCACACCATTTGCAAAATATTTTCCTCCAGCATCCTCAGTTGCCTGAAGAAATGACATGTCAGCGCCCTTAATGTAATCATTAGATATTTCGAAAACATTTAGATTATCAACATATGCAAACTGGCTGCCATTTGAAGTCCATTCGTCTGCCGGGTGAGTGTTGTCTATTTCTTCATATTTGGGTCTTTGCCATCCATTGGGATAGGGATTATTAGTATCTTTATTCTCATGCACGGTGACAGAATTGATATAGTTTTGGTCAAATATCGTATTTGCATATAATTCGACTTCTGTTTGACTCACACTGGTGTGAAACGCGATAGTGACCAGTGCGTACCCTTCTGTACTGGCAGGTGCTTGACGCAGTACAACCCCATCTAATCCCCTAACACCAAGATTAACACGGTTCCCCAATATTTCCCTTTCAACAAAAAGACCCAGCACAGATGTTTCACTTAGATTGTACTGTTTGGTTGTTTTATACGTGTCTTGTTTATCTACTTTCATGCGAACTGTCGCTATATAATCTGTGTCAGGTTTTACAGACACTTTTTGACTAACTTCAGAATGATCGGCCAGCTTGACTGCATTCACGCCTGTGTCTGCCTTAGCTGTGTCAATACTAACTTGACCTTTGGTGACCCAGTTTTGAAGGCCTTCTTCAAAATTCCAATTCTGCACCGGATTGTTATCGTTGGAGTCAAGCGTTATTGTAACCTCATCAATCTGTAGTCCGCTTGACGTTCCCGCATTTACATTTATGGTCATTTGTCCGTTATAGACCAGCACATTTCTATGAGCAATTTCCCTCCAAGTACTTGTATCAAGAAATGAGTCAATTTTAAGTACAGAATCAGGGCCCCCTGTATCTTTAATTGTTAAATTGGCGGAATTGCCACTAGTCGCACCTTTTACCGACATGCTTACTGTGTAGCTGCCCTGGGGAATCCCTCTGATTGTTTTGCTTAAAGTTGAACCGGATTTCATTAGAGCATAGTTCCCATTTATGCCATCAGTGGCTTGAACTGTAACATTACCGTTTACGTTCCATCCATTAAAATTAGATTCGAAACCTAAATTCTCACCACCTATATCAACTTCCTGTGCATATGCAGTCGCAACTGGTTTCGTAGATACTATTGAAATCAAAATAAATACTGTGAGCAAACATGAAAGTATCTTTTTAACCATCGATACATCTCCTTTAGCAACTTAAGTAATCCTAAAATTTGCAAACGCTTCCAATTATAACGAATTGATATATTGAATTTTATTAATACTTGAAAACATCAAAAACTTTACCTCAACATTCCGAAATGGTAGAGCTTGTATACCCGCCATGCTTATATTTCCCAAATGAGATTGCAGCTGTCACCTCCTATAATATTTATCTTAACCGTCGGTTTAAGTGGTAATCACACTATACATAGCCGTCATCCGAATTTACAACAAACTAAATTCAGGATATAAACCTTTTTCCGAAACCCTTATATTCTCTGTATTTTACGTTCAATTCAATCACTTCTCGCTGACAAATAGGCCTCCGTTGCTTCGCATATTGCTCGTCGAAACAAATCTGAAGACTTGTGCTTGGAATGCATCTTAACATATCGATCAGCAAAGGCTGGGGCTGTGCGAAATGTTAACATATAAAAAGACCGCACATGTGGGCAGTCTCAAGAATCTATTACATCTTTTTGCTTACTGTATTACAGCCGCATTCTATGACTTGGAAAATAAAGTATTAGACTGCGGCTGCTTCTACGTCAACTAAAGTACCTGTTACTCGGGGCTTGGGCTATTTGGGAACAATGTCACTTATATGAGAAATACATTGTTGCGCTCACTAAGTCATACATGCAAGGCTCTTTCTTTGTCATGATATGAAAAGCAGTATTAATGCCCGCGTCAGCTCCAACGGCGTTATAACCAGCTTGCGTATAATGGAACTGATCTTTCATAAGCCCGGCTGTAGCCATTGCCGCAAATTTCGTAGAAACCAGCACCATATTACTATGTGTTCTGCATAGTTCAGTTTGAACGGTGATAATTGAATCGTATAAGGTTGCGTTATCCCGATGGTTACCGATTCGGACGATATAACACTTTTCGAGGCCTGTTGTGATCATGGCATCTATCATGCAGTTAATATGTATGGCGTAGTTCGCTCCGGACATCGCGTTATCACCGTCAGTTTCACCTTGGCACCATACCATGAACTTGTTTTTAATGGTGTATCCATTAGATGTCAACCAGTTCTTAGCGGTGTTGTATCGCGCAATAGCGTCGTTAAGATACGCCCCTCCAGGCTGCCATAGCGTAATAGATGACCCACCTTTTGCTGCGGATACCGCAACCACCTTGCGGCCGACAACCCCAAAATAGGCGTTAACAAAAGCCGACACCATTGATCCTGTTTTTGCGCCTGGCTCTGTAATTCCTGAAGCGTTATTCTCGTTCTCACCGAACGGCTCTGACAGAGGATATAGCTGTGTCGGATCCGAGATGGCACGGAACTCATATGCTGTACCAGCTGCTACAGCAGGTGCTTGCGCGGCCGTCCCACGACCAGCCATATTCGACTGTCCCATAAACATGATAAGGTCTACCTCATTTTGACCTACGCAATTACTAGCTGTTAAATTCAAATCCATTTTGAATTTGCCACCACACTTATTGGTTGATTTCTTCATTGAGAATCTGAGATCAGATGTCTCGAGAGGTATTATTTTAGTCCTCTAACGAGTACTGATTGGTACCGATTGTAATCTCATATACAGGCACTGCACGAATCGAGTGAACTTCAGCTATACGTTCGGTCGCCTGTTCACTCCAGCCCGCCATCGTAGTGAGACTATTTACAAAAGAACCTTTTCGAATCGGTGAAATATAAACATACATGCCCTGTTCAATTAGCCTCTCCTCTAGCTGCTTTAAGCCGATTTCCCATGGTAATCCGTTACTGAAGTTGTCGTTGATGAGATCTCCATCGATGAAAGCATAGCCAATATCTCCTGTATAAGTGATGCGTAACAGTACTTGTTTCACCTGTCCAAAGGCATCTGGTGCGAATCTAAGCTCTGCTTTATCCGGGCCTACCTTGGCGCAATCCAACGTAATTTCTTTTTTTGGAATGTGAAACTTATACACTTTGAACAGTTCTTGCATGCTTTGCTCTACCAATTCTGCCCCGCTTATGATGTGAACAGCATCTACATCAGGGAATATGCAGAGCGTTACTTCCGTTTCATCTGTCGACTCTAGCTTAATTTGATCTTCATAAATTAGTAAATTAGTACTCGTCAAGAAAACACGTTCACGCCCCTGTATGTTGGCCTTCCAGAAATTAAGACTTTGTTGATCCGAAAAGGCAACTACATGCACGATTTCGCTAGATGCCTCAGCTTGCATACTGAACACTACCATATCCGCTTCTTCCAATGTAACAATGGTTACGTCATCTGTATGCCGGACGGAGCCTTGATTAAGTTTGATCTCACCATGTAGTGACTCGGAGTGAATGGCGAATTCCCCTCGCATGCCATCTGGAATCGCGAAGAAGTAGTAGATCTCACCATCTACCTCGATATGCGTAATCAACTGTGCTGTTGCATACTTCAACTTAATGCCGCTAAGATCAAATTGATAGGGTAGCATGCAATAGCTGTCTTTGTTCAACCGTAGGCCGCCTTCTGCTGGGAACCGAATGGTCTCCACTTCCAGTTCAATTGCTACCTGAATATCCACTAAATCGATGTTCTCGACATGATCCTGATAATTGTTCAAGAACAATAGCCCCGAACCCTCACTTGCTCGTACCGCATAACGGAGCGTATTGATGTCAGTTGGTTCTATTTCGGAGGCACCCATTGGAAGAATCGTCTTCGTGCGACACAACCATTCCTCGTATTGCGTATAGAAATAATGCTGTAGCTTCGCTCGTCTATAGGACTCCCGCACTTGCCCGAACTCCCCAATCATCGCATTGAAATCGTAGGAGATCTTTGGCGTTGCCAAATCATTCAGGTATAAGTCCCTCTTCCCCTTCGGATTCGAACCCCCATGATACATATAGTAGCCGATCATATTGCAACCTTCTGCGACTTTCATCCCTGTCATTGCCGGCACACTGTCATAATCAAATTGAAAGCGATATTTATAGAAAGGTGTCATCCCTCCGCCCATTTCGCAGCACATGTAGGGGTAATCTTCGGGCGTGTATAATGGTTCAAAATTATAACTTTTCTGTTTCTCATTGTTGTGTTTATCTCGGAACAGATACTCGGGTGTAGGAGGATGATCCTTCATCTCACCGAATCGATCATGCTCATAATAAATCCAAGGCCAGTACGCATAACCGCCCCATAAAGGCAACATCTCCTCCGTTGGCGTCGTTGCTCCTCCCCAGGCTGTGCAGGTATAGATAGGCGTCACAATACCCACCTCAACGGCAAGTTCCTTCAGTTTTATCATATGGTCCGTGCCACCTGTTCCTTGGCTCAGCCATAGGTTGCTAATGCCTGTCGTGAGCGCCCATTGCGCTGCAGAATGGTTATGTTCGTTCTCAATTTGTGTACCAATGATCGGCCCGCCTTGAGCGTACAGAAGGCCCTGTAACTGCAGGCTAATCTCTTGATACAGCACCTTCACATACGCCAAATAGCCCTCATCATTAGATCTTACTTCGAATGGGCGACCGAACAACCAATCCGGCATACCACCATTTCGCACCTCTCCATGACAGAAAGGACCAATTCTTACAATGACGTAAAGTCCGTGCTTGCCACACAGCTCCACAAATTTATTTAAATTTTTATTACCGTTCCATTCAAATACTCCCTGAATTTCCTCATGCATATTCCAAAATACATAGGTAGCAATTACATTGATACCACCCATTTTCATTTTAACAATCTCATCTTCCCATAGAAGCTCATCATACCGGGAATAATGGAACTCTCCACAGACGGCAAAAAAAGGCGTACCATCGCGCTCCATATAATAATTTGTAAAGCTTATGACTTCCCCCTGCGGGTTGGAGCCCCCTTGCCGAATATGTCCTGAGTAAATTCGCTTTCGGTCATCACGAGCATCTAATGTATATGTAGGCATTATTGAAAGCTCCTCCTATTTGATTTTAAATTAAGCAACCCTTGCTTGTATTAAATGTCGAAATGCGGCAATGTATTTATCAAGAACGAAGTTCATTCATGTATAACAATCCTTTTACAATTACAGGTCCAATCAGACCAGAGGGTAGCGACTGACTGTCGTAACGATTGGCTAACGTATTAGTCACTTCTACACGTATCTCGTTCCAGCCTTGTCTCACGACCTGCGTAATATCGAACACATACGGTTTCCACATACGAACTCCGATTTCTATTCCATTGATCCATACACGAACCATTTCATGTGCATTCCCGAGATCAAGCATTATCCCCTTATAAGCTAGAGATTCAGTGAACTCGAAGAGCTTCTCATAAGTTATCTTTCCAGAATAATGCTCCAGACCTTCTAATTCCGTCCACGAGAGAAGGACCGGCAACTCATAACTTACTACTGCGTCTTGTACACGCCAATTATCCGAAATATTCAATATCTCCGTCATTAGTTTTCGTTGAATTGATGAATGTAATTCTAAGCCCGCTTGGCTCGGATCAATCGCAATAATAAGACATTCCCTGCGTTCAATTGTAAAGTTAATGTTCTGGTAAGTTTCAGCACAGGTTTCAACGTCAGCCCTTTCCATTGTTCCGGTCCAAGGCTGCCACAACTCTGTTCGACCCATTATCTCTGTACGGAGCATCCCTTCAAATGGTATTTCGCCTTCATTCACAATGACATAGAAGTTTATACCCTCTTTTTTAACGCAACTGATCCGAATGGATGATGAAGCAGGCTGAAGTAAAGGTGTACTATCCAACAATTTCATCAACAATTCTGGTATCTCATTGGCATTGTTTACACTTAACTGCCCGATTTCCTTCGTTTTCTTGCCTTCCTCAGCAGATATCTCAATCAGAATACCACCTTGATTTACAAATGCTTCAATCTTTGTCCAGCTCGATGATTGTACTTTTTCTGCATTTTCAATCAGCAATACCTTATATCGCTGCTTTGAGATCCGAATTTCGCCATCTTCTAACTGACTTAGGCCATCCAGAAGCTCTTCTTCCAAGTAATTGAACTCAATTTGATTTTCGTATAGAGGCTTAGCAATTTGCCATGGCAAATAATCTGCATGTGCCAGCACTACGACTTCTGCAGTGTTAACACTGTCGGTCATTAGCCAACTCATCCTCTTCATATAACGTGAGAACTTGTTGTACTCCGGCCACCATATATTATTCGGACCTACATCTGGAGGTCTTTCATCACGTCGTTCATCCCGAATCGAATAATAGAAAGCGTGTGGAGAAATCAAATTAACGCCTCTAACGAACAACCAATCTAAATACCACTTTATATTATCTGCGTTTAGTGCCCAGCCGCTCTCTTTTCCGCAAACGCCAAAACATTCATTTAAATTTCTTCTTTTATTACGATGGCGTGCAGAATCGGCAGAGCACTTCCCCATCGTACTATGCACGCCAGTCAGCGCTTTATCTTGTTCTGGGGCTATGTATCGCCATACCACGTCTTGCCCCGGAATGTGAAAATACTCTAATAGACCAATGTCATCACTCGCTGCCGGATGACCGGTCAATCCAATGTTGTGCGCTTCGCACCATTCGGCGAGTTGTTTATAATAGGTCCGTGCCAACCGATTCCGAACCGTCATTTCGTAAGCACTGCGAATTTTTCTTGTTTCCTCTCCAGCCTCAAACCAAAGCACGGGTAAATTCTGTTCATCATTTCCACACTCGAGAAACTCGTCTATAAACCTATGCGTCCACGGCTTCAAGCCATGTCTATGTTCTCGTCCAAGTAAATCAGGCTCATCTGTGAAAAATGCAAAAATTGTACTTCCGAAATATTTGCTGAGCCACTCATAATACTTTTCATGCGTAAGTGAAATGAAAGCTTGAACTGCTTTTGGATTTAATAGATCTGCAGCTAAGGGTGAATCTGGCCCCCCATCATCTTGACCTTGATGAACACCTCTAATGGTTCCCTTCGAATAAGTTTCGATGAAAAACAATATGGACCAATTCCCTATTTCTGGTTCCTTGAAACTTACACCATCTTGATCAAAATCCAGGTTTATCGTTCTTTCATGTGCAATTGTATCGTCTGACAACTTGAGAACAGCTTGAACCGAAACCATCTCTTCGCCCTGTGCAAGATCAAACGAAATCCTTATACCATCTCTCCCACACGGATGCTCTTCCATTCTTAATCCACGGCTCGCAAATTCGGAATTTTGCTGAACGACTTTCCCGCAAGCAGAACCTGAAGGATACATCCCTTCATCATATAAAATAATCGACATCCCCAGTTTTGCAGCCTCTGAAACGGCTACCTCTACCAGCTCCATATAAGCATCTGACAAGTAGGGTGTCTCATGTGAAAGTCCCATCCGCGGATGAATGACGAATCCGTTCACTTCCTTTGAATGGAAATCGTGAATTTGTCTTATAATCTCCTCTTGTGACAACTCATCGTTCCAAAACCAGAAAGGAATCGGACTGAATTCTTCAGGTGGTTCTACAAATTGTTGTTTTAATCTTTCCAACGTGTTATTCATCTGTTTTCCCCTTGCAGTTTAAGGTTGTTGTAACCACACTATACTTGGATTTAAAAAAAAGACACAACAAACTTATTTCAGGTTATTAACCAAATTCCGAAACTCTTGAGATAATAAGCTTTTTTTAATCATTGGTTTATTCATCATGAATGTTTATATATTATTACAGTAGGGTAAGACGAGGGATTACTCCCTCGGACTCCCCGTCAAACCGTGCATGCGGATTTCCCGCACACGGCTTTCCTTCGTCAGTTCCCCATCTTC
>NZ_LMSJ01000028.1 GCF_001428105.1 Paenibacillus sp. Soil766
TCTTTTTTGGCATATTAACAAAAGGTTACGAATTCAGTGAAGAAAAAATGATGCAGGATATCCCTCGATTTACAGAGTTACCGCAAGCCGCTTAAATAACGAACGATACTCAGTGTTGATGATCTCACCAAAGGCAAGAGAACGATAACAAGAAGCACGGATGAGTCGGAAAGGCACTATCCTTACGGACGAATAGATCCTGTCGGGCAGCATATCTGACCTCCACCTCATGGACAGGTTGAATGAAGGGATGTGGGAGCGTAGACTCTGCGAGATGTGGGAGGGTTGACCGCCATGAGCATATGTGGAGATCCAAAGGTGCAACCATACATTACCACACCATCCATTTTTTACATCGGTTGGTTTAGGTGGAGAGCCTTTTGCCCCTCAGCATATCCATAAATTTCTTCCTCTACAACTTCATACCATTGATATGTTATCTGTTAAAAAGTATTGATGGTCAAAAACTGAGAAAACGAGAGTATTTAAGAGCTAAGCGTTTCTTCATAGAGGGAGGATACTTACAATTTGTGTTAAAATTAGGGTCTGATGGATCTACTCCGAAAACAATAGGAAGACGATACTTGATTGGAGCGATTTTATATGGATAGAGATATCGTTCAGTATCATTACAATGAGCTGATTAAGTCATTAGTTACGTTGGCTTCTCCCGCTGAAAAGCAAAAATATATTATGGGCTAAGGACATGTAGGGGACGATATGTTTCTTGAATTCGAAAGCCATTATAATCTCGGCATGACTCACCATTATCTCGATTTAGGGCTTTTCTCAGACAACCAACTACAGGAACTATATAATTATGATAAATTTCTTGATGAGAAATGCGGTGGATAAGAGTTGGATTTTTTCACTGATTTTGATCAATTGAAAGGTAATTCGATATGGGAAGAGATAAGAGTGGAAACGTGTAAATTACTTAGATTTCTTGATAAAGACAATCTAGATATTGAGATTACCAGGGAAGTTGATAATAATATTGAATTGACTAGGACCAGGTTATTTAAGGTCAGATGAAACTATACTGTTAAGCTATTGGCAACCGGTATGATTCGGTGGCCTCGTTAAGCTATCGAGCAGGTTTCTATAGTAATTTTGGTAAAATTAGCCTTTACATGCGAACGTGTATTCGTTATAATGTATATGGGTATATTTTCCATATTAGGAGTGGTTAAGTAGTGGAGGATAAGGTCAAAGCGAAAGTTGAAAATTCCCTTTCTGTGTTGTTAGTTTCAGATTTAGAAAAATCAATGAAATATTATGAAGATGCTTTGGGATGCGAAGTCAATGAACACTGGGCAGTTCGAGATAATTTCGGTCTAGGCTTTAAATTAATTCAAGCAAAAGATATTGAAGATGTTAGACCGAACAAAGGGTCTTGGAATACTTATGCTTATGTAAAAACCCATACTGAACTTGAAGCTTTATATCTTGAACTCAAAACAAATGGAGCAATTATTGCCTCGGAGCCAAAAGTAAGCGAACAAGACTGGGGTTCATGGAAGGATTTCTCTGTTCGAGA
This sequence comes from Paenibacillus sp. Soil766, assembly GCF_001428105.1. Classification (GTDB taxonomy): domain Bacteria; phylum Bacillota; class Bacilli; order Paenibacillales; family NBRC-103111; genus Paenibacillus_E. The sequence goes on from NZ_LMSJ01000028.1 coordinate 1,541, forward strand.
CTTGGATGGATACGTTATAGGTTTCGGTTCGGGAAATAAAAATGACTAATCAGTGGGTTATCGTTACAACTGGGAACTAAAGTTAAACTGTGAAGTGCTGCCGCGTGGCAGCCTTCAATCTGTTAACTGGCGGTTTTGTAATATTGATAACTCATTTTCATTTCATATTACGGTAGATTATGGTTGATAGCTGAAATTACTTTAATTATACAAATTATTAGGGAGCGATTATATGACTAAAGCCAGTAGTCCAATAACAAATCGAATTGGTGCAGTGTTCATTCATGTAAGTAACATGCCGAAAGCGATCCAATGGTATAGTGATTTACTTGGATTACCAGCACAATCTGCTAGTCATGAAGGTACCATTTATAGCTTAGAAATGGATGGAGGCTCATCCTTACTATTAGATAGTAATCGTAAAGAAGATAATTGTAATTTTACTAAGACTCAATTATTCTTTGAAACGAAAAACCTAGAGGCTTCATATATATTTGCTAAAGAGAAGGGAATTGAGATCATAACCGAAATTGAAGTACATGAAAATATATCATTCTTCACTTTCAAAGATCCTGACAACAACGTATTAATGATATGCGAGGATAAGAGGAAGCTTTAAAACTAACATAAAAGCGTATTTGTCACTGACGGAGAACTATTTTGCAATAAACCATACCAATGGGAGGCTGCTGGCAAGACCGGCAGCTTCATTACGTTAACGGGCAGTTTTGATCAGCTATGCCTACTATCATTCAATAAATTATGATACCATAAGCTGGAAAACCCAACATTCTAGGACAGTTATTACTAGTTTTCAATGAGGAGTTGACCTTAGTGTCTTCAAAATTTTTCGCATACTCAGGCTACGATAATGATGTAACTCGTAAGTTATGGCCAATAGCTATAATTTCATTTGATACTAATACTCTACTAAATATTTATAAAATGACCCCTGATGCACGAAATCAGTTTTTAAGCGTCTTACAGACCTTTAAGGAACGTCTCTGGATGCCTTATCAAGTAGGCAAGGAATTCTACTCCAATCGACGATTCGTTATTGAATCTGAACTAAAGTCATTGCAAAATGCAAAACTATATTTCAAAAAAAACCTAGAGACATTGGCAACAGGGATAGAAAAATCAGCAATTCGATTTCGTGCTCAACTTGCAACTGACTTGCAAAAGGAACTAATTGATTTAAATGAGAGAATTTCTATAATGATAGATCGATGTCCTGATAAAATTTACAGAAAAGAATACTTCGACGGTCCGGCGTTAAAGGCTGAAGATCCAATTTCTAAAGAATTATTTGAAATATATAGTGATAAAATTGGTGACGGTTTTAATCCAGAAGAAATCTTGGAGATCTACGAGGAAGGAGAGAAACGTTACAATCTTAGTATTCCTCCTGGCTTTGAAGATGCTGTAAATAAAGAAGATTTCAGGAAATATGGTGATTTGGTTATATGGAAAGAGCTGATTAAAAGGGCAAAAGAAGTAGCCAAACCTATTATATTTATTACTGATGATGCAAAACCTGATTGGTGGGAAAGAAACTATGAATTCAAGAGACCCCATCCTGAGTTATTGGATGAATTCTACAGAAGGTCTGGTCAATACGTTCAAATATATACATATAATGAATTCATCGATCAAGCATCAGTACTAATTAAAGATTTTCCAGAGACTGCAAAAGCTGTGGAGGAAATTAAGGCCATCAACGAGGAAGATCGGGATCGTATAAGAGAACAGGTGGAAATTTTCACCCCTAAACCAGGTGATATTTATAACATAATAGAAAGTTCATATGATCATAAGGTTATCCCGGTACTCCTTATTGATGAGTTGGATAATGGATCGTTTTACGCATTCCCAATAACCTCAAGACGCGACACAGTAACCATAAATTTCCCTACAATAAATTGTGCCGGAAAACTGGCTGCGGTTCTCATAGATCGTAAAATTTTTGTGCATTCGAAAAATATAAGAGCGTTTTATGATCGTATTGATCAGCAACAATTATTAAAAGTGTTAGGTAACACCCACAATTAATATTTTTTACAGAAGACAAAACCTTTTTTGAATTCTGAATGTAGGAAAGAATAGAACCAATAGTTTCATGGTTAGATTTATAGTTTTGAATACCAAATCATTGAGCTAAAGGGAGAATATAGTTCAATATCAAAAGGGCTGCCGCGTGCAGCCTTTTGTGCTAACGGGCAGTATACTGAGTAACAAAAATCCATGACAAAATAATAAATTTCCATTTATAACCACGTCGAGAATCTATAGTATAAGGATATCAGATATATTTAGGAGGGCTTTATGAGTAAGATTGGATTGCTCTGTACAAGTCATGATCCGGAAGGAAATAATCTTGCTTTAATAAATAAACATCATCGTTATCTGTCTAGGATTTATGAAAATATTTTTATTACTTTGAGTGAAGAGTCAAGTGGTGAGCTTTTAGAAGAACTTCTATCTTATGGATTTAATGTAAGGGTAATCCCTAAGAAAGGTTCGGCACATGCAAGAAGAGAAGTACTTAAATTTGGCTTGGACAGCAATATTGAGTTCTTTCACTACTGTGATTTTGACCGTCTACTTACATGGTGTAATAACCATAGTAATGAACTTAAACACATCGTCTGGTATGAAATCCCTAATCGTAATTACTTAATTTTAGGGAGAACAGAAAGAGCACTTTATACTCATCCGACTGAATGGATTGTAACTGAAAGAATAACAAATCAAATTTTTTCTCTGGAACTAGGAAAAGAAGCAGATGTTACTGCAGGTTCGTGTGCAATGTCAAGAAGGAGTTGTGAGCTAATATTGCAACATTCTAAACAACTAGCCACTGATGCTGAGTGGGCTATGATTATACATCGAATAGGTAAAATGGAAGTAGATTATTTGGCGGTTGAAGGTCTTGAATATGTTGAGGAAACGAACGCTGACACTAAACATAAATCTGAGACGGAGAAATGGTTTGCAAGAGTTAAGGCAAGTTATTTAATCAGTGAATCCTCTATACAGACTGGGAAGGAGAATGAAGGATATTTGAAAATCGAAATATGAAAGGGCTATACATTCAGCTGACGGATAACTTTAGTTGAATAAACACCTAGGACGAGGCTGCCGGCATGAAGGGCAGCCTTTGCTCACCTATTCCAGCTAATAGCTTGTCAATATTTAATTATTAATAATGGATTCATGAAGTGATATACTTAAAAAAGTGCATGGGAAATAACCGTCCCATAAGCACGGAAGTATATTCCATATATTTCTAATTTTCATGACTTACTCTAAACGGAACGCTTCCTTAGTAGTTAAAATAGCAAAAATCCAGTGGATGAGTTTATTTACACAAGCAATTATCGCTACTTTGAACAGCTTTCCCTCAGCACGTTTCTTATCATAATAAGCCCTTAATTTCTTATTTCTATTGCTACGGATACCACATCGTACAGCTTGATACAGGGCAGTACGAAGTCTCCTGGAGCCATGCTTAGTGATTCTATTCTGGGTTGCTGTGAACTTACCTGAAGAAAAAACGCTTGGATCAACGCCAGCAAAGGCCAGCAGTTTCTTTGCGTGATCAAACCGATCGATTTCCCCAATCTCAGCCAAAATTGTTGGCAGCAATTTTAGTGCCAATACCGGGTATCGATTGAATTAATTCATATTCTAGTAACTCTTCTGCCAGGGCATCTACCGATTTAATAAGGGTTGCTAGGTGCTCCTGGTATTGAAGAAGCAATTTGATGAGCAACTGCAAGGAGATCAAGTGGCTTGGAAAAGCCGTCTCCTTAAATGGATTTCGCCTTGCCGCAGCTGCCAGGATTTGCGCACGTTCCAAACACCACGAAGTGGATTTACCGCGCCCAGTTAGCTGCCCGATTGCAGTTGTAATTTCATTGTCGGACATTGCTATGACCTCTCTAGATGTCGGGTGTAAGGCCAGAAATCGAAGGGAAACTTTTGAATAAAGATCACCAAACACGCCATGATATTCGGGGAAAACCTGATCCAGAATTGACTGGAATTGTAGTTTTGCTTGAACATACATACCCGTTAGAGATTCATATTGTCGTGTTAGATAGCGTAAATTCATGAGATGCTGACCCCGCTTTTTGTAGGGTTCAAACTCCTCTTTATAAAACAGTACCCCAAGCTGATAAGCATCAGCGGCATCTGTCTTCACCCGGCGCAAATTGGTCTTCTTGGCTTCGTGTGATATTAACGGATTAATTACGATGTACAGATACTTTTGCTCGTCCAGAAATTGAACAACGGGACTGTGATAATGACCTGTTGCTTCCATAACAATGGAAGGAGGCATCTCTGCAGCTGATTCCACTCCTCTAATATAATTTGAAAAAGACGCTAACCCTTCAAGATCATGACTAAACCTAAAGATCTTCCCATGAGGTACTCCACGGTCTAAAAAAGCTTGTGCATGGCTCTCCCCCTTTGAAACATCCAAACCAATGACTGGATTCATAACATCACTCCTGTAGTATTTTCACCGGTAACCCCTAACCTTCTTGTCTTCCACACTATCGCATGTGATACGGGATTCATGTCCCAACCAGCCTAACCATGGTTGAACAAGTAGGGGGGATGAACAGAATAGCTCTCGGGATCAAAGTCCCACGGGCAGATACGCTCGATCCCCGGCTACCGATATCTTAAGACCACATAAAAATGAGGTCTACCAGAAATATCTGGTGACCTCATAATACGATAGGGCAGATTAGTAGAGAAAATATCTCTTTGTAAGATTCCATTATATGTTAATATAGAAGTGCGCATAGTGATGAAATCATTCTAATAGATAACTATTTTATGGGGGATAAGTCAGATGGAGATTACAGTAAATATTACAAGATCGGATTACTGGAAATACAATAAGTATGCTTTATTCAATATACCTAAACTAAGAAACAGATTTATTATCACTAATATATCGTTACCATTCATCGTAATTATTCTATTGTTGTTATTCAAACTTCCTTTAGTTTTCTCTTTATGTTGGGGGTTCTTTGGAGGAGGTTTAGCATGTATATTTTCATATTTGAGTATGAAAAAAAGAGTGATGAACATTCCAGATAGTAAAGAAGGAATACTAGGAGAGTGTAGAGTTGAAATAAACGAAATAGGAATACATCAATTAAGTTCAGTAAGCAAGAGTAGTTATAAATGGAGCGGAGTTAGAAGTATTAATCAAAATGATGAATATATATTCATATTTGTTGATACAATTATGGCTTATATCATACCGAAGAGGTCGTTTGTAACTGAAAAAGAAAGCTTAGAGTTTTATCATCAAACTCAAAGTTATTTTGCAAAGTGCACTTCGTAAAACAGGGGATCGAATGTTAGCTTCTTACACTGTCCGGCAGGATAGTTGGACAAAGGGGATATTATGTCATTTGGCGAATTTCTAATCATCGATGATAAAAAGTCGGTTGCGAACATCTAATTATCGTGTTAGGAAGTGACAAATTGAATGTAGTGTTGGAGAGAATTATGGAAGAAGGATTAGATATTTTAAAAAATCTCTTTGAATTTGCTGCATATGATCTGTCAGAGCTTAATAGATCCAATATTAACGAAAAGGGATCGTATATCTCGAATCTCAATTACAGAGAATGGTTTGAAGATCCGATCTATAATTTATTTTTTATTCGAGTTGATGGGGAATTAGCAGGGTTTGTTATCATTAAGTATTTATCAGAAGAAGAAATATACTACCTCAATCACTTTTTTGTCTTGAGGAAATATCGCAGGAATAATATTGGTAAGCAAGCTGCAATAAAGGCATTTAAATTATATATGGGAAAATGGAGAGTGAGTGAATTCGATTGGAATACTCCAGCACAAATCTTCTGGAGAAAAGTTATTAAGGAATATACAAACAATCAGTATCATGAGATCAGGAGAAAAGATAACAAAGGTCCAGCACAAGAGTTTACAAAGTAATTTAGATTAGACTAATGGTGACATCTTAGACAGTAAAAAGTATTGAACTAACTGATAACTATAGGTTAATAAACGACAAAAAGAAGGCTACAGATCGAAACCGATCCGTAGCCTTCTCCGGTAACGGTCAAGATGCCACGAACAGCAGCCTTAATATCAATCACGGTCGACACCCTTGCGGGACACCCAGATGATGTCCTAAAGGAATATTGGGGGTATGCCAACAACGCTACTGACATAGGAAGAGTTAAAGAGTATATAGATCAATTTTTGTTAGAAACTTCATCTATTGAAGAAAAAAACGATTTTATTTCTAAGTGGGCCCATATTTATTTCCCTTATATAGGAATTTAACTGTCTCCATTTCAGATGAAGATCAAGTTTCAGCAACCAATTATTCCCAACCACTAACATTGCCTGTTACTCTGTAGTATGATGAGATGAGGTGTAAACTTCTATGAAACAATTAAATTTGGGGGTTTTATTGAAAAAATGAGCGTTGCCAATTCCTTTCTAGTTTCTTCATTTGCATGGATGGCTATATTAATAAATGGATTAGTTATTTTTCGCTTTAAGCCTCCTAGTTATTGGAAAGAGATCCTGATGGTTTCTATTTTTTGCTCAAGTATCTCTACTATTATACAATATCTTAATTTGATCATATTCATAACATTTGTTCCTCCTGTTTTAGCTATTTTATTTTTTACCCTTCTTACAGGGATTCGATGGGGATTTAGTTTGATCATGATTGCGGTAGGTGTAACGGTTAGCGGTCTTTTGGAGTTTGGAACAACTTATTTGTTCCATAAATTTGATATCAATCAAACACTAAAAATGTTAGAAAATGATTATTCGTTGGATTCCTGGTATTTTGTTTGCATTCATTTAGTTATCGCTCTATTTCTTTATCAAAATAGACTCGGATTCACGTCTTTTGAAATTTATCGATCCCCACGTCTCAGCGACATATCAGTCATTTTCACATTGACGTTCCTGGCGGCGAACTCAATTGCAGGGATTTTCATTGTTTTTAATCAAACTAATCTCTTTTATCTAGCACTTTTTGTATTCGCTGGATTTATCATCTTTGTGATTTACAACTATAAAAGAGAGCTTCGGGCTTAGTTACACGCGATGCAGTAGTAGAGTCGTCTCATTAGATGGAGCGCGCAAGGAAGGACCTCGGGAGGAGGTTGATCCCAGGTACTCTCTGGTGATTGATCGGTTTATCCTTTACTCTAAGTATCTCGGGGGAGGCTTCAATTTCAAGGTAACAACAAAAGCGGTGGATGCATCCGGAAATGCTTTTGTTACAGTTAACGATGGTTACGATACGTTTGTTGCAAAAATAGGGGATGCTATTGGTGTTGTACTGTGACCAACTGGACCGACGGGGTCAAGCAGACCCTAAAGGAGATCCTGGTGATTCGGATTAAATTAGGAAGGGGACTATTTTAATGTCGCTGGACATGTCGGGTGACAAGAACATATAAGCTTAAAAGTCGTGTAGTTGCGGCTTTTTTTGTTTTAACGATATATGTTCTTGTCAAAGGCCAATGACAAGAACATATATCGTTTGCCGAATGATGACAAGAACTTGTATTGTTATGCGTAATTGAAAACCTTTCTCAACAACAGGTTAAATTAGAAGAAAGTCAAAACGAAAAGCTGGAAAGTCCAACGATTGAGCGGGCAGTTTAGTTACAAATAAAGGAAGATAAGTTTTGGTGGCGAATTTAAAAATATGGACAGGAACACATGATTCATCAGGGGGAACGCATTTTGCTTAAATGGTTTAGAAAGAAAACAACTACTATAGTTGCATTTGATATGCAATTAAATACTCTAAACGAAATAGGAATTAAATTAAAATCTTCACTTAATATTGAACTTTTATTTGAGCATTTCTCCCAAGAAGAAATGGAAAAAGACCCCTATACTATGCTACTGGTTTCCCTTGGTTCTGAAGTAGAGATGGATAATAAATTTGATTTCATCTCCGACGATATCTGGCACTTAGATACAGAGTGTATAGAGGATCATGGAGATTATCAAAGAATAATTCAAAGACTTGTTCAATTAACTAAGGGATCACTTAAGATTACAGAAATTAATGACTATATCGATATAGATAACGAAGAGGTTTGGATATCCTTCAATATAAATGGCGAAGTAGTTAAACATGACCTTAGAGTTGAGGATGATTGGCTTGACCTTTCCATTTTGGGTATTTTAAATTCAGTAGTTACGAAACAAAATCTTGAGAAGAAATATTATTATGCAGTGTTAGGACAGGATATTTTAATTGGGTTTTATGCAGAGGAGCAGGTCAGGAAAATAAACAAGCTAATAACAAAAATTCATTTTGAATGAAAAATTAGTATGGAGAGGTTGATTGTTTAAGTAACGGCGAACTATAGTCCAATCACGACATGAAGGCAGCCGCACGATCGGCTGCCTTTGCCCGTTGGCGAACAGGAGGATAGTGCAACAATAATTTCCAAATTGCGTCTATATTTTCGACTGCACAAACTGGAGTGAGGTGGAGTTTGAATAAAAAAAACTTAGCTGTTATTTTATTTATTTGTATTATATTCGGTTTGAGTGTTCTACGCCCTAATACGGCGTATGCATGTAGTTGCGGCAATCCAGGCATCGAAAAAAGATTTGAACTATCTAGTGTCGTATTCACAGGTACGTTAATAAGCAAAGATAAAGATGGCGGGAACATTTTTAGTGCGGATAAGATTTGGAAAGGCAATCTCACAGATGGATATGTGTTTAGTGGGTTCTATGGTATATGTGGGACAGAATTTGAAGTAGGAAATAAGTATCTAATTTATACAGAAAATCTTAAAGGTAAAGAATCCACCAGTATTTGTAACGGCAATAAACTGATTACTGAGGCAAGCAAAGATATTCACGCTCTCAACCAATTAACAGAACCCGCGTGGAAAAATAAATCATTACTGATAATTGCATTTGTTTTTTCAATAGTAATCTTAATAATATGGAGAGTTAAATTGAGGTTCTATAAACGTCCCTTACGCTAACGAGAAAACCATAGTTAAGGAGCTGCTTCGGGGCTGCTCCTTTTTCGTTTGCTGAACTAACGAGAGTTCAATAACAATATGTATAGGGCAACCAGCCCAGGTGGATTGGTTACCTTTTCTGAAGTGAACGGGCAGTAGTGTTAAGAAGAGATAGGTTATTCATTTTTCTTATTATTGAACATTTTTTTAAAGATGTATAGAATTGGAAAAGGAGTTTGTTAATAAAAAGGTGGTGAAATAAAGGTATGCAAGTTCCAATATGGGCTTTAGTTATGCCGGTATTATCTGTTGTTATATGGTTGTTGTTGGTCGTTTCAATTATATTTCTTGTGGTTAACTCCCGAAAGAGTACTCGAAGTCTTCAAAACATTGAAGCGTTACTTAAAGATCTAAAATATAATAAGGACAATCATCATTAATGGAGCAAAACCAAGGTGATTTTTTTGCATATTACTACACGTAAAGATCATTAACCTAACTGGAAACGATAGTTGAGGGGCTTGCTTCGCGGCAACTCCTCTTTTGTATATAATAGAAATGGGCAGGTGTGTTTAATAAAGGGTCAAATGGAAATGTACAAGCTAAATAATGGAAGAAAAGCATTAAAATAGCGGGTACATAAGAAAGGGTGGCACATATGAAAAAGTACAATATTATTCGTCCGATCATGCTGATTGTGGTTGCACTCCTAACGAAAAGCTTGGTTACCAATCTTTGCATGTTGCTGGGAATGGAATCCGAGTTAGCCAAAACTATGGGTTTCGGTGCGATGGTAATCGCCGCACTTGTGGTCTTTTCAAGAAATCGAAGAAGTCCGAAATAGGACTTGCACCGCGCGCTCGGCATTTCGGCTAGGGTGTTCGGGTTATCGTTGAGCTAACGAACACTATAGAGAGGCAATAGAACTGATCCATCGCTTGTTTTCGTTCATGCGATTCGCTCAACTATCGGGCAGGTTTTTACAGTTATTATTGGTGAAATCATTCTTTACCTACGAACGTGTATTCGCTATAATATGTATGGGTATATTTTCCATGTTGGGGGTGGTTGAGTAATGGCGGAGATCGTCAAAGCGAAAGTTGAAAATTCACTTACTGTGTTGTTAGTTTCAAATTTAGAAAAATCAATGAAATACTATAAAGATGCTTTGGGATGTGAAGTCAACGAACACTGGGCAATTCGAGATAATTTCGGTCTAGGCTTTAAATTAATTCAATCAAAAGACATTGAAGATGTTAAACCGAATAAAGGAACTTGGAATACTTACGCTTATGTAAAAACCCATGACGAACTTGATGCTTTATATCTTGAACTCAAAATAAATGGAGCAATTATTGTTTCAGAACCAAAAGTAATCGAACAAGACTGGGGTTCTTGGAAAGAGTTCTCTATTCGAGACTTGGATGGATACATTATAGGTTTCGGTTCGGGGAATAAAAATGACTAGGAAATTCGAAGTGTAGGCGGAAAATAGCAGGTTAAACCAACCACACAAGTAGGGTTGGTTTTTTACTTTTTAATCTAAACGCACACTCCGATTCATGTCAGAAAAAAATACGTATTTTTGATATTTTCCACTAGACAAGCAATAAATGAAATTCTGAGCAGTAAACAACCTCGCCTAGGCGGAGGCATATGCGAAGCCGATTAATTCGACTGGGGAGTGTCAGGTGTAACCCGATCATTGGACGGCAATGTACCAGAGAAATTCCAGGTGTTCCTGCCGATAATCGAAACAATTTATCATTTAATATAGAGTTGGAACTGGAGAACAATTAAATGAAGTAATTTCTCTTAATGCAATTGAATAATGATTCCATCTTCCGCCGAAAAACCTATAGCCATATGCTCTTGATTCCGCCACAGTGGTCAAAAAGAACCAGAAATTATCTCCATTTCTAAGCCACATGTAAGTGAAATGATATAAACAATGTTGCAGACCTAAGGGATTCACGGCATAAGGTGACGCTTGTTGTATATATCCCATAATTCGAGGTTCACTCCTATTAAAATAAGATTTACACCAGTATATGCCCATGGTCAAAGATTGGGTTGGATATATGCCTAGCTAATAGGCAGCATAGTTGATTAACGAAACTTAAATAAAGCATGAGACGTCTAATGTTAAATAATGTATGATTAGGGGGGATTTCATGAAAAAAATAACAGTTCTAATTGCTGGGGTTACCATGATTTTACTTTTTGTTACGAAATCGCTTTATGTGGAGTGGACAGAGCTAATTATTATCATTGGTTCTTTGAGTTCTTTATCTATACGCTATAATTTGTTTTCTAAACGCCAGCGTGGGGTTAGTTACATTCTAGGCAGCTCTGCCCTATTTGGATTTTTGTTTTATTGGGTACTTAGTTTAATTGACTTAATTGTAGACCATTTTATGTACGATCTCCCAACGGGAAATGAGGACGGGCAGCCTTTATCTTTAGGTAATAAAATACAAGAATACAATGATGATTTATTTGTTGGAAGTGTACTATCACTACTGTCAGTAATAGTAATCACTTTTGTATATTCAAGAATTACTCTTAAAAAGACATGAAAATGTTCACAATGAGATGCATGACTGTCTTTCTAATCGCTCTATTAATTATGGTGTTGTTAGCGGGATCCAAAGATGCTGCTCCCATAGCCGTCACCGATTCATATATACCATTGGATACCTCTGTAAAGAACTTCGCAGATGATCCTTCTCCTACCCCAGTCGTGTTGGAAGGTTTCCCTATGCCTCTGACTGACGGTAATCGGATATTTTACTATCACGAGGGGGACCTGACAGGTTGGACGATTGACCGTACCATCCCAATGGGACTTCAGGTGTATCGTACGGATGATCAAGGCAAATACTGGCGTCCAGTCGCTTTACCCACCCTGAATGAGTGGGAGGTAAGAGTGTCGCCGGACCATATTCAAGCTTCGTTTCATCAGGAGGGTAACTCATGGATCTTGTTGCAGTCGGATCCAGATAGCAATGGCATGGTTCGTAAAACGCTTTACCGTTCTAACGAAACAGGTGCGGGATGGTTTCGGGCTGCGGATTTGACGGAGATGATTGGAGGGGAGGTTCTTCGTATGTCCATCCAAATGGACGGGAAGGGATTCATCACCTCCTCCCTAAAGCAGGCGGATGTGGTTCCTTTTTACAGGACAGAGGATATGGGAGCCAATTGGAAGCCGGTGAATTTGCCTCTAACCAAAGGTTTCGATTCGGTAGTGAGTTATCTTCCTGACATGAGCGGTCAGAGACGGGGGACAGTCCGGATTGATTATTATATTGACGGGGGAATGGTAACGGAATACTTCGAAACCACGGACAATGGGGTCAGCTGGCATCGGTTCGATACGGCCTCCATCCTTGGTCTAGAAGGTGATCCAGGAGCGCTTAACGTAATTAAAAAATTTCTAGATGCTTGGCAGAACCATGACAGCAAGGTTCTCGCTACTTTGTGGCTAGGGGATCAATCCATAAAAGGGTATGATTGGATGTGGGCATCTGACCGAAAAATCTTTTTTTACAGCGTGTATCCTCCATCACCCAGCACGGATTCCAGCAGTTTAATTATTGGTGCAATGTATAATGTAACTTCTGAGGAAGGCGACGATAGAACGGGAGTTATGGCTATTGGAGTGCGAAAGCAGGCCGGTACCGATGTATGGAAGGTATACTTTCTAGATTAATGGGGCGGCAGATTCGGTAACCTATCGAACTAACGATAGTAAGTTGTTGAATCTATAACAAGCCGGAGACGCAGAATTATAAGGTTCATATGGGAGGAGAAAGAGAGATGGCTGAGGTTCTTCTGTTTCACCACGCACTGGGACTTACTAAGGGGATTTACTCCTTCGCCGACGAGCTTAGAGTGGGAGGGCACACTGTACACGTTCCTGACCTTTTCGAAGGTCGCGTGTTTACCACGATCGAAGACGGTATGGCCTATATCAAAGAAACTGGGTTCGAAGAGATTATGGAGCGCGGTGCACGCGTAGCTAGTGAACTACCGTCTGAAATCATTTATGCGGGGTTTTCGCTCGGTGTATTGGCGGCTCAGAAGCTCGCCCAGACCCGTGAAGGTACCCGTGGCGCATTATTCTTTTACTCCTGCGTTCCAACTTCGATGTTCGGGTCACCCTGGCCAGCGGATCTGCCGGTGCAGATTCATGGCATGGATGCAGATCCCTATTTCGTTGATGAAGGGGACTTGGAGGCAGCACGAGAGCTCGTGGCCTCGGCTAATCATGCCGAGCTCTATTTGTACCCAGGCAATCAACACTACTTCGCCGACAGTAGTTTGTCGTCGTACGACGCTGACGCGACAGCGTTGCTGTTGCAACGTGTACTTGAATTCCTCCAGCAGTGATAGAAGGATGCCGGTTATGATACGGCATCCTAGTACTTGTTAATTGATTTAGTCTTATTGCATCTAGGAGGGATTGATTTGAAAATTCAGCGACTGCTTGGCATTACAATGCTTCTACTAAGTCAGCGGCGGGTTAACGCCCAAACATTTGCGGATAAGTTTGAGGTATCCCTCCGGACGATTTATCGTGATTTGGAGACGATTAATACCGCAGGTATTCCCATCGTATCGTACACTGGATACGATGGGGGTTATGAGATTATGGAGCAGTTCCGTATTGATCGGCAAATTGTGACGTTTGACGATTTGCAGTCGATTCTGGTTGCGCTAAAAGGTGTTCAAGCATCTCTTGAGGATAAGGAGATGGAAGATTTATTGACCAAAATCAAGGCGCTTGTGGTGAGGTCTGAGCAAAATCAAATGGAAGATTCAGGTGAAACACTTATCTTCGATACGAACCTTTGGCATGGTGGAGGATTGAAAGATAAATCCATGCTAGTCTCGCTACGTCAAGCCTCCAAGAACAGGAAGGTTGTATCATTTTTGTATACCAATACGGATGGTATTGGGGAACAGAGAGAGGTCGAACCCATTGGTATAGCCTGGAAAGGTTACGCATGGTACTTGTACGCGTATTGCAGGCTGCGCAATGACTACAGGACGTTCCGACTCTCTAGAGTAAACAGCTTACGAATCCATTTGGAACATTTTACAAACAAGGGTGTTCGAATGAGTGAACTAGACGCGCGTTGGGGAAATCAGGAGACGGGCCCATCCGTTCCGCTATTGCTACATTTTCGGTCACGATTAAGAGTACGGGTGGAGGAAGCCTTCGGTCTCGACAATACTGAAATTCAGGAAGATGGCTCCATACTCGTCAGAACTAGCTATCCTAATAATCATTGGATGTACGGAATGATCCTGAGCTATGGACCGGATGTTCGCGTACTTGAACCAGCTTTTGTAGCTGACAAGATTAGAATTCAAGGAGAGCAGATCGCGAATAATTACAACTATCCAGCTGATGGGATTGAACCGTGATGCAACCGGCCCTTCCATGTATACCTACACCTCGTACGTCGAGATGCTTACAGAATGTGGAGGTACTTCAAGGCTTCAAGTGTGACTGTCTTGGCAGTCGTCCCGCTGCTATCAACGTTAGTGGCGAACACCCAGTCGGTTTTACCGCGCTCCACATACCCTACATACCAACCGAGGCCCATGTCGGATAACCGTGTGCCTGTCTTGCCATGCACCGTGTAGTTGTCCTGGTCGTTATCAATCATAATGCGCTTGACTGTTTTCATAGTCTGCTCCTGGAATGGCAGCGTCTCCTCCACCAGTTCTTCCATGAAGTCGATCTGCTCCTCCGCCGAGATCTTCAGCGAGCTATTCAGCCAAAAGGTATCGATGCCCCCGCTAATATCCCTATTACCGTAATGAATACGCTCCATATTGCTCTTCATCCGCTCGGAACCAATATCCCGTGCCATCGCTTGGTAATACCAAATTGCGGATGCCCGCATTGCTGAAGCCAGCGTATGGTCTCGGTTCCATACCTCGAATGGCCGGACGACGCCATCCCACCTCTTTACGTCATATTCGTCCCGCACTGCTCCCACTTCGAGTCCGATGAGCGCGTTCGGTACCTTGAACGTTGACTCTGGCGTGAACCGCTGCCGGCTCCTATCGGGATTGCAGACGTATACACGGTCCGTCTTCAGGTTTTTGATGATCAGTGTACCTTGATCCTGTTGGAACATCTCTTCGCAAGGGAGCTTCGTATCTTTCGAGGCGGCATTCACGGAAAGTGCTGCACTACCCGTTGTTCCTGCGAACAGCAGGGCGGCGGATGCCAGGACGATCTGGTATTTCTTTTTCCAGGTAAACAAATTGCATTCCTCCTTAGGCGTATTCATAATGGAATAACAGAAAAGCTCGTGTCGACAACACTGAGTATAGTTGAATTTACGGCTGGGCTACAGTGCCGTTTACGGCGATTGTACCCGTACAGTTGGCATGAAGGAGTGAATGGGAACATGCTATATGAAAGGATTGTGGAACAGCTTTTGCAGGAGATGAAAGACGGGAAGAGGCGGCCGGGGGATAAGCTGCCGTCAATTCGAGAAGGGGCCGAAGCGTTCGGATGTAGCAGAAATACGGTGATTCGCGCGTACGGGGAGCTCGAGCAAAGTCACCGAATCTATGCTGTGCCCCAGAGCGGCTATTATGTCGCGCATCGCAGCCAAGGCAGGGAGGACGGGAGAAGCTCAGAGGAAGTGCAGAACATCATCGATTTCGTATGGGCGGGCCCAGACCGGAGCGCAATGCCGTACCGTGATTTTCAACACTGCATGAATGAGGCCATCGAGCGGTACCGTGAGGACATGTTCACATATTCGGAGGGACAAGGCCTCGCTTCTTTGCAGCTCCAGCTGGCACGGCATCTACGGGACTTGCAGGTGTTCACGGTCCCAGAACGAATTTATGTGGTGACTGGCTCTCAGCAGGCGCTGAATTTGCTGGTGGGATTGCCTTATCCTAACGGGAAGTTGAACATTGTCGTGGAGCAACCGGTGCATGCCGGCATGATCGAATCTCTGCGGGGATTTGGGGGTGAAGTGCACGGAATCCGTTATGAGGAAGGTGGTGTGGATCTGGGGCAGTTGGAGGCGTTGTTTCGAGACGGGGACATCAAGTTCTTCTACACCGTCTCGAGGTTTCACAACCCAACCGGTTACAGTCACACGAACGAGGCCCGTAAGCGCATGGTGGAGTTGGCGCAGCGGTATGACGTGTACATCATCGAGGATGATTATATGGGCGACCTTGACGGTGATCCGAGGAACGATCCCATGTTCGCTTACGATCCATCGGGGCGGGTCATCTATGTCAAAAGCTTCTCCAAAGTCATGCTTCCCGGCCTGCGCCTTGGTTTGGCCGTACTACCGGACGGGCTGCGGGATGAGTTCCTGCGTGCGAAAGCTGCGGCCGACGTGCATTCGCCACTGCTGACACAGGGGGCGCTCGAGGTGTTTCTCGAGAGCGGTATGTTCTCCGCTCACATTGGCAGAATGCGGGAGATTTACCGCCGGAAGGCGGTGCTGCTGCAGGAATCGTACCGAAAGTATCTGCCACCGGGAACCACTTACACCGGTTCTTTCTCCGGCTTCTATACCACGATTGAGCTGCCAGCCCCGCTACGAGCGCAAGCGGCGGCTGACTACCTGCTGCAGCGAGGTGTGCTCGTCGATCCGGCGCAGCGCATGTACCTCCCGGAGTTCAGGCAGGAAGGTGTCCTCCGGCTAAGCGTCTCTCAGGTGGAGGAAGGTCTCATCGAGCCCGGTGTCCGGGTCATTGCTGACGGAATTAGGGAACTGCTTCGGCAACGCACGGAAGTGGTGTTCGTGGAGCGGGGCGGCAATAATCCATCGTTCCTGTAATAACTAATTAATGCTATGCTATTACTAAAGATTTGGCCGCAAACAATTCATATAATTGAGGTGAGAAAGTGATAACGGCATTAATTGGAAGTGTTACTTTTTCTGCAGTTGCAATACTTTACATATTCTTAGTTATGGGTTTACCTTATGGAGATTTTGCAATGGGCGGGAAGTATAAAATAATGCCAAAACAAATGAGAGTTGCGTGTGCAATTTCGGTAATAATTCAGCTGATTGCAATCATTTTTTTACTACAAGCAGGAAATGTAATCTCAATTGATGCTTTAGAAAACCTTGCAAAAGGAGTATGTTACTTTTTTGCAATTTATTTGATAGTAAATACCGTTATGAATGTTATATCCAAAAGTAAAAAGGAAAAGCTTGTTATGACACCATTATCTTTTCTCTCAGCAATTTGTTTCCTAATCACTGCTATGCAAAGCTAGCATAAACAGGTGGATAAATAGTAAGGAGCTCTTTAAGGGCTGGTCATCAGGGTCTCTAGTGTTTGCGCGCAAGCATAATTATGAAAACTATTTTTCATCGGATTTTATGCAGCGAATAGGTGATCCATTTCCCCTAGAGGAGCTTCCGGTGAGGCTGTACTCGGATGAAGACTATCTTGCCATTCAGTCGCTATACAAGAGATTGGAAAGAGGATGCCGGAGACCGCTTTGTCTACGAATTAAATGGCGAAATCGTCGCATATAGCCATTTGTCTGGTCATGTATTAAGCAGTATTTCCGTCCGTAGAGACCTTCAGGGTTGTGGGATCGGAAGGAAATTTACTATGTATTTATGTAATGAAATCTATCAGCGCGGCAATGAAAAAGTTGACCTTTGGTGTGTTGTCGGGAATTACGCCATAGGTCTGTATGACGGCCTTGGCTTTAAAGAAAAGCATATTACGGAATTTGTGCGTAAAACACTGTGATTTTTGCTTTTACACAAGAGGTGGAAATGGAGGAATGCAATGATTGACACATTGGCGGGTATTGAGTGGCATGAAACAAACCCGATCTTGAACAACCTGTTTAATTCAGGGGCTGAAGGGGCGCTTAGCGCGCTTACGCCGGGGCTTGAGGCGGATGTGGTTAAGATCACACTGGGAGAGAATCATTTTGTGTTGAAGGTGTGGAACAAACGCTCGAAACCTGACGTCCTGCGTCAATATCACCTTTTAGAAGCTCTTCATCGTCAGGGAATCCGCGTATCCGAGCCGATCGGCTATGGGCGAACTGAAACTGGGGACGCTGTGCTGCTGACCCGCTATCACGGAACTGCAGTAACGAAGGTGAGTCCAAGCATTTTTAAGAAAATTGCCGCTATTTTAGCCGACATTCACCGGCTGCCTCCGGGTAGATTGGAGGGTATGGAGCTGGCAAAGTATGATTTTGCTGCGTATTTTTTCCCGGGGATTGAAGCATTTCCAACGATGAATGAGGAACTGATCCGTCTCGTCGGTTCCGCGGATATGCAAATGGACCGGATTATTCACGGTGATTTCCATTTAGGCAATTTGCTAGAAGAGAATGGACAATACACGGTGATCGACTGGACGAACGGGCAACTGGGGGATCCTAGGTATGATCTGTCATGGGCTTGTCTGCTTCTGCGCATCTATGTGAGCGAGAGCAAAAGCCTGACGTTTTTGTACAAATATCAAGAGGAAATGCCGATAGCGACGAAGGAGTTGGAGATCTTTGAAGCGCTTGCCTGCCTGAGGTGGCTTCTGCTCGACCGAACCGCAGGAGTGCCCAAACACACAGATACGATGAAGAAAGTAAGAAAAATCGTCAGGGATAGTCGGTTTTTAAATGAAAGTGTGCTGCTATAATAAGCAAGCCAAGTTCAATCGGCCAACTGCCTGCATCTCTCCATGACCAATAAAGGCTGCCACAGGGCAGCCCTATATTTTCAACCCAAGCTAAGCCATTTCCTCTCTGCTCACTAACACTTTTTTCTCCCAAGCTCTACTTCGCCAGCGTAGTAATAATAGAAGTCCTCTTATGCCTTCATCGATGATGAAAACGCACCACATACCTACCAAGCCGTACCCCAGATGGACACCAATCCAATACGTTAGCGGGACACACAGTCCCAAAATGGCGCATGAGCCGACTAGGAGAAGAAATCTTGCGTCACCAGCAGCTCGAAGAGCTTCCCCAATAACAATATTCAAACAGCGTACAGGCTCAAGAAGAAAACCATAGGTCAATAATAAAGCTCCTAATGCTATGATTTCAACGTTGTCTGTAAACATACCAATCAATTGTTTCCTGAACAGAACGGTTAGTATTACCGCGGTAAGTGAAAGTACTAAACTAAGTAATAAACTACGAAACAACTGTTTGTAAGCTTCTTCCTTTTCACCTGCACCCACCAGTCGACCAATGATGATTTGAGTTCCGCGTCCCAAGGAAATTGCCAGCACCATGATGAACGTCATGATATTTTGAGTATAAATCCGGGTAGAAAGCATTTCAGCCCCTAGTTGAGTGATAAAATATGTCGTCATAAGTTGGCTTACAGAATAGATGAGCGAGCTCCCGGCAGTGGGAATACCGATTGACAATATTTTTTTTAGATCTGAGAATCTCGCTTTGTAAAAGTCCTTGAAGGATAAATTCAATCGAACGATTTTTGTTAAAATAATGCTATACACGACCAATCCGAGCAATTGGCTGAATACTGCTGATAGGGCGACACCTGGGATACCGAGCTTTGGAAAGCCTAAAGGACCGAAAATAAATAAAATACTGCCGGACAAATTGACGAGATTGATTCCCAAGCTGACGGCCATTGTATATCTCGTATAACCATGCACCTGTGTGATGGCCGATATGGTCAGATTGATGGCTTGAATAAATAAGGAACAGCCAACGATCGATAGGAATATACGCGCCTGCTCCAGTGTCTCTGGTTCCAAGCCGAAAGGCTGCAGCAGCTGTTTACTGAAACAAACGATACATACACTTATGAAGAAGCCGAATATACAATTAAGCGAAATCGCTCCAGCTGCAAATTTCTTAACATCTCTGATTTTATCCGCACCCAAATATTGGGAAATTACGATGGCCGAACCGGTTGAAACCACTTGGAGCAGTAAAAACAAAAAAATAATGAGTTGATTACTAACGCCTACAGCGGCAACCGCTTCATCCGATACATGACTGACGATGAACGTATCAGAGGTTCGCATAAACACGAGAAGTGCCGATTCAATAAATAAAGGCCATGTAATAGCAAACAAACCTAGCTTCTTAGGATTCGTCATGGGGTTTGGAACTCCTTCGATACTCCTCGATATAATCTTTCCTTTATCATGGGGGATGACGAAATCGTTTTCATTGCATAATTTGGGCAAATGAATGCTTTTATTGACTCCAATCTTTTTTCAACGGATTTTTAATTATACATGTAACATGAGTTATGCATAGGAAGAGAAAGAAAACCCGAACAATAAGATAGGCTCGCAGGTGAGCGGAACTTATTGTTCGGGTTTCCTCATGCAACAGGTTGAATCGAGACCGCCGCACGCGGCAAGCAGTCAGTTATTATCAACGCCACGCCACTGCTCGTTTGAAGCGATGTTTCTACTGTACACCCCGTACCAACAACTGTATACGGTACTCCTTCAGCTAGATTAACCAACACGCTAAATGGCTGATCGGCTTCCCCTGCATAGTGAAATTCCGCACGGAATTCCGTACATGCTTCATTGAAGTGTTGATGCAGCATCCACACATTGAAGCCAGTTGAAACTTTGCCCAGTTGATAATAGGATGCGAACCAGTTGATGACAGGGGCCGATAAACCACCGAAATGATGCCATCCTGCACCACGTCCTGTCTGTACGATAAAATGCTCGTAACAGTTGTAGGTAGCCTCGGTCTCGCATTTCCATAATTCTAGAGCGGTATTTGCTATGCGGAACGCATATTCAGGACAACCTAAGTCGAGCATAGTTTTCCAGAAAAACCACTGATGCGGCATCCAGACCGCACCATTCCAATACCCATCCGCTCGATAATAAGGTGCGCTTTGGTCAACGGTTGATAAGCCAATTGGTGTCCAGAAGCGGGTTTCATCAAATAGTTGATCAATCAGACGGGTGGCACGATCGTTATCGCAGACACCAGCAACCAGCGGGTAGAGGCCATCCATCCCCATATTGTAATTAGCACCCGAGGCATGGCGCAGATGGCCCTCAGCTTCACCCTGCTGATTATGTACAACATAGCTGTAGCAGCCGGCTTCTTCATCCCAGGCAAGGGCTTCCAACGCATCGCTCCACAGCCGAATATCCGCCTCATACTCCTGGATATCCATTTGCCAATCATCAGACATTGTCGCCGCCATCTTAAGAATTTTGGCTATTCGAATCGCTTGACTCGTTGTAATAATGGGAGTAACCGTGGCTTCCAATGCGTGCTCATGTACATATTTCTGAGGTGGATAGTCGTCCCAGCCCCCTGAGTTATAGAAATAATCCCATGTTTTTAGCAGGCCAGAACGTAGTAGGTTGGTCGTTGAACTGCTGGTTTTTCCTGTGAAGAACAAGTAATATTGCCGTAATCGCGGGTAAAAATGGTTCAGAAATTTAGGGGATTGTCCGCGATTCCACAGCTCTTGGAATACATAATGCTGCACAGGTACGGGACTGCCGTGATGAATGAAGGCGGCTTGGGGGTCACCAGGTTCCGTCATATAAGCATTCAAGCAATCCATTGCTCGCTGAGTATCGATATCAGAGAAGCCGAGCCCGATAAACCCAGAATCCCAAGTGTAGAGCGAATCCCACCATCGTCCAGGCGTGCTGTGCCGAATATAGTTCTGTTTCGTATAGACAGGAAAGACGGTATTCGTTAGCAAAGTAGCACGCATGAGCTGCTGACTGAACGCATAGCGATCACCTGATGGATAGGAAGGAGGCGGATTCAACTTGGTACGTTCAGCTTGATAAATCGACTCGCACTTCTCATAGTCAAGTGATAAGTTGGACATATAGCCAAGCACTTCTTCGTATGTCCCAGAGCAAACCATACCGTGAAGAATCCTAGACGAATTTGGGTTCAACTGAATAGGGCGCATAAATACATTCGTGTAGTGTCCCTTACCATTTCCATGTAAAATGTCATCGACATGATTATGCACGGTATGGCGGGCAAAGCGATCCAATTCGTCATTTCTGATCTGCCGAATCTGGGCATGTGAATACGTCCACAGGAGGCCATAATAACAGGGACTGTCCGGATATTGAAGAATAAGACTTTCTGGAACGGGACCTGGCAGCAATTCAGGCTCAATATGCCAAGGACGATCAACAAAAGCAACATCTTCGCTTGTGCTGCGCTCAATTAGTGTGAATCCGTCAATGATCATGGGACATGACCCTGCAGTATGCAGGCTAAGCGTGACCTTGCCAGCAGCAAGTTGCCCTATTGGAAGCTCTGCAACGATCAAAGTGTTGGACGGCTCCAAGACAAGACTATCGCTCTGATGTCCTAGCTGAATCTTAAGTGTCCCGCCATGCACAGCTTGATAACGTAACAGAAACACAGCGTCCTGTAAGGGGGTTGTGACATTTACCTCATATTGAAGCAAGTCTCCAGCATTTGCGCCGAATTGGCATCCGATTGCCGATCCACCTGTAAAATGCTGACCACGAATCTCTCCGCGTACAAAGCCGTCGTAGACCAATCCATCGGAAGGGCGCGGTTGTGCGAATGTCAGTTCGCTGTAAGCTAGCGCATCCACCCACGCAACACCTTCAGGAAGATGGGCGTCAGCGAACACATGCACTTCACCGTGCCCGGGAAGCCGAGGCGGCTGGAGTGATGCCATCCAGTGCAGCACAAGATTCTGTGGATGCTCCGTTTGATTATACATAGCTACGCGGATGAGACGGCTCTGATCATCAATTCGACTGAACGAAATATCGGCGTAGACACGATCCTTCCACTCGAGCTCATGACGGTGGGAAAAGAAGCTGTAATCGGGTGTAGCTTCCCAAGGGTGATAGCCGGATTCCCACAGGACACTGGGAATATCTATTTTTCTTCGATAAAACCCCGGCATGAGACTAAGATCAAACCGCAAACCTCTCGCTTGATCACTGATATGAGAGATGCCCATATATTGTTTGGTGTAGGGCCCCCAAGCAGGCAATCTAAGGTCATGGTTAGTGGGGAGGTTCTCGCATTCGTGCATGAAGTATCGCTCCTTTAACTGGCTCATTTTCTGTTTATTTTAGAACATATGAAGCTTACAATCTTCTTGATAGCGGATCAATTTATCTTGAAAACGGACATTCGTGTTAATATAGAACTAGCATATGGAAGAAAGGATATCAACGAAATGACAGTGAATTTGACTCCTTATGATAACGAACAAGTCGAATATGCAGACCCGAATTTCCGGATTAAAATATGGACCATCGTTCATCCGATCCAAGCGTCCATTCAATATGGTCCCTGGCACTACCATGAAGAAGTGGAGTGGATCTCTATTCTACAGGGCACGATGACAATTGAGACAACACATCAAACCTACACATTGCAAGCCGGCGAAGTGATGATGTTAGGGGCAAATGAGCTTCACAGAACTCACAAATACGGACAATCTCATCTAATCTACAACGTTTGCCATGTCGATATGACCGCTTTCATGGACCCTTCGTTACTGACCTATCTGGCAGCTTTTACTGGGAGATCGGCTAATTTAACGCTGCTGAATGAAGCATTGCGGAAGTATCCGTCAAGCAATCAAATCATCCATGAGCTCCTTAATCAGATGCTTAACGATATTACAGTTAAAAAGAGAGGCTACGAGCTCGCTGTGAATGCCAATTTGAAAAGGCTCCTTTACACGCTGATTCAAATTGACGATGAGCAAATGATTGAACCGATGGATCATCAACTAGCTCAGAAATTGCGACCTGCGTTAACTTATATTGAACAGCAGCTGGAAGAGCCTTGCCAGATCACAGATATCAGCTCTAAATTGAACTATAATAGCAGTTACTTTGCCAAACTGTTTAAGAAAGGAATGGGGATGACGTTTACGTCCTATGTGCAAATGCGTAGAATGAAACGAGCCGAACAGCTCCTGTTGACAGAGACATGGTCGGTAACAGAAATAAGCGGTAGAGTCGGATTTACAAGCCCCGCACAGTTTTATCAGTTGTTTAAAAGGCATTTCGGCTGCAGCCCGAGACAGTTCGTTGCGAGACGAAAGTTTAATAAAACGTGAATATGACATTTCGATATATAACAACCCCCAACATGATGGCATGGTGGGGGTTGTTTGACTTTTATCTAATACGAGTTTTCTAAAGCTAATTAATTACAAAATTAATTTAAATTAATACATTTTATAAAAAATTCTGGCGAGTATAATTTTTTACATGAGATATCCTGATTTGTAGCGCAGATTAACTTACGAAAACAACTTTGTAGTGGGAGGGATGATCGAATTGAAAGCGGTTGTAGGGAAGTATCAAGACAACATCAATCTAAGAAGAAAGAACGGTATCGTGCATTATATCAAAAGAGATTTCCTGCTATACGTGCTCTTACTATTACCAATGTCCTATCTAATCATATTTAGATATGCGCCCATATACGGTGTCGTGATGGCCTTTCAGGATTATAACATTTTCGAAGGGATTAACGGGAGCGAGTGGGTTGGGCTTGATGTTTTTAAATTTATATTTGAACAAAATAGTTTCTACCGTGCACTTAAGAACACACTTGTTTTAAACTTTCTTGATTTGGTTGCGGGTTTCCCAGCACCTATTATTCTAGCCATTTTGCTAAACGAAATTCGGCATGTAAGATTTAAAAAAGTAACTCAAACCATTCTATATTTACCCCACTTCTTATCCTGGGTCATTATTGGCGGTATGGTCTACCTGATGTTTTCTTCAGGCGGCATGGCGAATAGTGTCTTATCTAGTATTGGAATCGGTAACATTGAGTTTCTATCTCAAAAAACGAACTGGTTAATCATGTATCTAGCAATTGGGGTGTGGCAAAGTGCAGGATGGGGTACAATCATTTACTTAGCTTCAATCATTGGCATTAATAAGGAGTTATATGAGGCAGCAGATATGGATGGATGCAGCAGACTTCGTAAAATTTGGCATATTACGTTGCCTGGCATCAAGCCGACCATAATTATTTTACTTATTTTGCAAATTGGAAGGATGCTCTCGATTGGATTTGATCGACCATTCGTTATGGGGAATTCCTTGGTAAGTGAATACTCGGATGTTATCAGTACATTTGTATATCGGATCGGGATTGGTTCTGGGGATTTCTCGCAGGCAACGGCAGTTGGATTGTTTCAATCGGTTGTAGGATTGGTATTTTTATTAACAGCAAATTATATTGCCAAAAAAATTGGTGAGCAGGGAATTTGGTAGGGAGTGTGAGTTTGTTGAGCAAGAAAATGAGATTTAATTTCGTTGATATTGGAATTATCGTATTCATCATAGGCGTATCCATTACTTGTCTTGTTCCATTTCTATATATGATTGCGCTTTCTCTAAGTTCAAATAATGCCATTACGTCGCAGAAGGTCACTCTTTGGCCGGTAGAATTCACACTTGAAACCTATAAGACAATTTTAAGTGATGTAGAGATGATCTATACGCTGGGGTATTCCATTGTACTTACTATTGTATATACACTCATTTGTATGTTTCTAACGATTTGTGCAGCGTATCCGCTTACAAAGAAGAGACTGAAGGGTAGAAGCTTTTTTCTATCGTTGTTGGTTATTACCATGTATTTTAGCGGTGGATTAATTCCAAGTTATATGTTGGTGAAAAATTTAGGCATGATGAATTCCATATGGAGCTTACTTTTGCCAGGTGCAATGAGCGTGTTCAATTTAATTATACTAAAAACGTTTTTTTCATCACTTCCAGAAAGTTTGGAAGAATCGGCATCCATAGATGGTTGTAACGAATTAGGGATACTTTTTCGAATTGTTCTTCCGCTTTCTTTGCCGTCTATCGCAACTTTAAGCCTCTTCTACGCGGTAGACAGATGGAATGGATTCCAGGATGCACTCTTTTATATAACCGATAAGAATTTGTATCCTATGCAATTAAAGCTGTACCAAATCATTACGGCCAATCAACAGTTAGATACCCAGCAAGGTGAAGGTAGTGTCGGTGCTTATATTGTTCCGGAATCATTGAAAGCTGCAAGTGTTATGTTTGCCACAGTTCCTATCTTAGTTGTTTACCCTAAGCTTCAAAAATATTTTGTTGAAGGTGTCATGACGGGGGCAATTAAGGGCTGAGAAATAGGTTACACAAGCGAGTTATTTACTAAAAAACATGAAAGGTGGTGATTCTGTTACCGTTAGGCTAGGATTAGATCATGATGTGAACACGATTCGAAATGACTATGAGATAAAGGTGAGGTTGAACTATGAAAATAAAAAAAATGATGGTTATATTGCCAGTATTGACACTCCTAGCTAGTGGATTGGCGGGATGTAGCAGCAGTAATAACAATGAAAGCCAAGCTACGTCAACGGCGACTACATCAGGAGCTGCCTCTGCGAAGCCTTCAGGACCACCAACTACGCTAACTGTTGAAATATTTGACAGAGGTATTCAGGGACAGCCTGACCTGAACAATAATACGTGGACAAGGTATATCAATGATAACTTTGGCAAGCAAAATAATGCCATTGTTAAATTTATTCCGGTTCCGAGGTCACAGGAAATTGATAAGCTCAATGTATTGATGGCAGCCAATGAGGCACCTGATATTTCATTTACGTATGACAGCCCGACAATCTCCAGATATTCGAAAGTGAATGGTATCCTTCAACTGGATGATTTGTTGGCTAAGCATGGTAAGGAGTTAACGAATTATTTAGGTAAGACTGTTCTTTCTTATGGACTCTTTAATGGAAAACAAATGGCGATCCCTTCTAAAAGAACATCACTAGCATGGGGTGGTATGTTTATTAGAAAGGATTGGCTAGATAAATTAGGGATGCCGGTTCCTACGACTAAGGATGAATTGTATAATACGCTAATTGCTTTCCGTGATAAAAATCCAGGCGGCGTGAACGGTGTTATTCCATGGGGATTGGCAGCAACAGGCTTTAATTATAACACTGGAAATCTAAGTGAATCTTATTGGGGGAAACAGACAGAGGAAGAATTCGTTACAACTCCGAACTGGTTAAAACCTGGAAATAAGGATGCACTAAAGTTTCTCAACAAGCTCTACAATGAAAAATTAATCAGCCCTGACTTTGCATTAGACAAAACAGCCAAACAAGCGGATGCAGATGTTACCAATGGTAAAGTCGGATTCTTCAGTGCAAACTGGGATTATCCATTACGTCAAAATATCAGTGTGCCATTAAAAACAAATGTGCCTACCGCAAACTTTGTACCTGTTGATGTTTTCAAGAATTATGAAGGGAAA
Organism: Paenibacillus sp. Soil766; assembly: GCF_001428105.1. Taxonomy (GTDB): domain Bacteria; phylum Bacillota; class Bacilli; order Paenibacillales; family NBRC-103111; genus Paenibacillus_E. The sequence continues at coordinate 28,862 of NZ_LMSJ01000028.1, forward strand.
TACAAGAAAATTGCGTACAATGAAAATGGCGTGAATGTATTTATCCCTAAGAGCTCTAAAAATGCAGAATTGGCGATTAAATATCTAAACTGGATGTCCGATCCTAAAGTATTATTCTTCCTGCAATACGGTCTTGAAGGGGTCAATCATAAGATGGTCGATGGCATTCCACAGGTTATTAATCAAACAGGTGATAATATGCAAACCAGCTATCTAAATCTTGATCTTACATTAGTTGTAAATGGTGTTGAGCTTGGCGATCAGCAGAAGAATATTAAAGCATTAGCTGCGTCGGCTCCAGGACTCGAAGCTGTTGCAGAACAATCTTACAAAATAAATACGACAGACACATACACGGGTTACTTCTTTGATACGCCAAGTGAATCCAACATTAAGTTTGGTAAAACACTTGGGGATATGAACAAACAAATGACGGATAAGCTCATCGTCTGTAAGCCGGCAGAGTTCGATAGTTTGTACGATAAGCTAGTTGCCGAATATATGGCAGCAGGCGGGCAAGCTGTGATGGACGAGAATGTGAAAATCTACAAAGCTATGCAGGCCAATAAGAAGTAATAAATTAGCTTTCTAGTATACAAAGCCTATGGACATAACGTCGTTATATCCATAGGCTCTTATCATGGAACGCCTCTAGGATTCAACTTGTCATCTCACTAGCAAAGAGTTAAAATTCTGGTAACTATCAATTAAGCTGACACAGGGGGTACTTATGAATCGTGTTATTATTGTAGATGACGAACCATGGGCAATAAAAGGAATCCGGAGTGCATTTAACTGGAGTCAATACGGGTTCGAAATTACGGGCCAATTTACCAGTGTCCATAAAGCGTTTGAGTACATCTGTGAGGAAAGTCCTGATCTGGTATTTACAGACATTAGAATGCCTGAGATTTCAGGCCTTGATCTTATAAAAATGACCAAAGACAAAGGATTGGATGTAGAGTTCGTAATTGTAAGCGGTTTCGCCGAGTTTGCTTATGCGCAGGAGGCGCTCAGGTATGGTGCGCTAGATTATTGCCTAAAACCATTAGATATTGAGTTGGCAGATCCATTAATAGAAAAGCTGGCCTTGCACTTTTCAAATAAGAGAAGTATACGAAATAACCTTATCTTAGAGGCACTAACCTCATCGGATAAAAGTGAAATGAATCGATTAACTCACATATTTGATCGTTCAACAGACTACTACTTTCGTGTAGTTATCATGTATTCTATAGGTGAGAAAAAGCATGATCATGACCTAAATGTGCTCAATTTTAATCCTGTATTGGAAGTTGATTTGGGATCAAGAAAAACACTCTATATTATCAAAAGTGAAAGCATGACAGATTTGGATGTTAGTTTTGAATCAACCATTTTTACTGATTTAGATATAAAAGCAGTAGGAATCAGCAGCATTTCCAATCATTATGACCATATGGCAAAGCTTATTAAAGAAGCAGATATCGCAGCGTCAACCGTATTTTTAAATGGAGCAAATGGTATTTATGAATATGAACAGAAGCTTAATTTGGTTAAGCCGTATATAGATGATATTTCTACGATTATTCAAGAGAAAAAGTTTGAAGACATGGATGACATCATGGATAGGCTCATGCTGTATTTTAATCAAAATAATTTAGGGATGGGTGAAGTGGTTTATTTATGGAATCAAGTGGTTAGCAGCTTGGTTGGCAGCTATTACGAAGAGCTAAAATACATGGAACTTGATTTCCTAAATTACTCTGAACTGAAAGAGCGCTTTGAAACCTTTGAGTCGTTATGCAGTTTTTTATATGACATTTTGACCTATATAAAGCAACTGAACTATCAATCTGCAAATGAAGGGGATAAAAACTCCTATTTTACTCAAATGGTGAAATACATCGATAATAACTATCAGAGCGAGTTGTATCTTAAAGATTTATCTGTGAAATTTTTAATCAACCAAGTCTACTGTTGTCAACTATTCAAGAAAAATTTGGGCAAAACCTTTTCGGAATATGTCACGGATTTGAGGATGAAAAAAGCTTGTGAGCTTTTGAAACATACAGAATTGTCCATTGATGAAATTGCAGCAAAAGTAGGCTATATGGATTATTATTATTTCAACAAAGTATTTAAGAAACAAAGTGGGATCACACCTACGAAATTCAGAAAGAGTTGAAGGTTGGGGTGGGGAATTTGCAGATTAGTAGACTGAAACTAAAACATCAGATATTACTGATATTTTTATTTTCGGTTATTATTTTTACAATAATGGAATTTTATTCCTACTCCAGTTTCTATAATCTGACGCAGAACAGAGCTGCAAATTATGGGAATAAGATCATTGAACAAACAAGCCAAAAAATAAACTCCGTTTTTAACGATATAAAAGTCAGTACCAATATAGCTGTAGATAATAAAAAGGTACAAGAGTTTACCATTGTGGATGATGATTATAAGCGGAGTTTTGACATAGGTACTTATGTCATAGAACTCATGGAATATATGAGGTCCTTTAATTCATATGTAAATGGCATCGTTATTACTGATAATTATGGACGACGCGTTCATAGTAATGGAAACAATGATATTTTTTATACAAATCAATACGAAGCGTTTATCCGTTCATATAAAAATAATTTGGATGTTGGTAAAAAGGGGCAGTTTACAAACTTATTAAAAGACGAAAAAACAGGAAGTGAATATTTCTTTTATATAGCACCCATTATTGAAGCGATCGGCGGGGTTCAATTTTCACAGAAGACAGGTTATTGTTCGATTATCGTGAATACGGAAAAGCTGAAGGAGCTTGTTGAAAATACGGAATTAACGCCTAACTCTACGTTGTACATTCTAAATAGCCAAAATGAGGTTATTGTATCCAATCATGCCAATTTCCGCGGTATTTTGTACGAGGATATTCTTCCCGTAGATCGGAACCGTTTAACGAACGGGGTGAAAACGACCATTAATGAGGAAGAAGTTATCGTCCAGGAGAAAGATTTGGAGCAGGCAGAAGGCTGGCGTATTGTAAGTATTATCCCGGTGCAAGAGTTGACAACGGACATGCATGCCATTAAAAACATTAGTATCATAGCTGGAATTGGTATCATTTTAAGTATGCTTATTCTGGGATATTTTTTCTTGAATAATCTGACACGACCTGTTATGGGGCTTATTGCAGATATGAAGAAAATTGGTAAAAGAGATGTAGGCTTTAGGGTTAAGGTACGTTCAACCAATGAAGTCGGCGTATTGGCCTACGATATCAATAGTATGATTGACAAAATGGAAGAGATGACAAGTAATATTTTCCATACACAGGCTAGATTATATGAGTCAGAGCTCAGTAAAAAACAAGCTGAATTCGCTGCCTTACAAAGTCAAATAAATCCGCATTTCCTGTATAATACACTGAATTGCATAAGCAGTATCGGACTTGAATACGGCAGCAAGGAAATAGCGCTGATTACTTCGGCCATGTCCAAAATATTTCGATATAGTATTAAAAAAGACGATCTTGTGATGATCAGTGAAGAAATTCAATGTATCCAAGCCTATCTGAAAATTATCTCAATTCGATATGAAAACAAGTTTGATATGGAAATACTTGTGGATGACAAGCTATTGGAAATGAAAACACCTAAAATGATTTTGCAGCCCATTGTTGAAAATTCAGTCTATCATGGACTTGAAAGTATGGACGCCGGTGGACATCTTCGTGTGAGCGGACATATCGATACGAATGGAGATGTTTGTTTTCAAATATCGGATACGGGTAAAGGGATAGCTAAAGATGAGCTAGAAAGGATGAAAGCCAAACTGAATATGGCGTTTTCGGATCGAGTGGAAAATAGCTTTGTTGGCAATAGTATCGGGATTTCCAATATTAATAATAGAATTCAGTTGATGTTTGGAGAAGGTTATGGGGTAGGGATCGAAAGTGAGATTGGTTCCGGGACTACGGTGGTTGTTAAGATCCCGTCTATGTGATGGGGAAGTGATAAAACGTGCCCTCATGACATAGCGGATATGAACCTTTTTCCTATTACATTCTTTCAAGGCAATAGGTTATAATTGGAGACAATATGGCAAAGTGTTGGGGCCTTGGTTATTTTGAAAGGAGTATAGGAATGGAATTTTTGTTATTATCAAAAGAAATTACACAGCAGTATTGTCGGAAAATACGGATGCCTGAAGGTGCTACTGAGATCTTGATGAACATCGTTGATCACCTGCATAATGATCCAAAACTGTTGGGTATTTATAAGGAATTTTATAAAAATAATATTGAAAGCGGCTATTGGACAACCGTATGGGAACCACTGGCTATAGATGCTTATGTGGAAGAGGTTCTCGGAAATTCGGCTTCCCTGTTGTATCTGCATGCAGCACTGCAAAGACTGCCTCTTGCCGAGCAGAGATATGCCGAAAGAGGACTGAGTGAAGAGTTATTTGTAGAAACTTTACGGGATATCGGTGTATGGGTTCAAAATGCTTATAATTTAGTCGGATATTATGCCATTCGGAATTTTAGTTGGATCTGGAGGCACCTAGAGGCTAGAATGTTCCGGATTGGTGGCATGCAGTTTATCGCAACGAATTTCTCTGGGATCGTGAAAGGCTTTTATAACGCAAAAGAAGATCGTTTCTTGCTCTTAGGCAGTGCAGGGATGGAGTTAAGGGCAAATGGTGATAAGCAAGGCGTTTGTAATAAAGAGAAAACAACCGATGGTTTTGTGACGGAATATGAGGAAACGGAAGACTATTTCTTCGGAAATCCAATTACTCCTGATGGCAAGGGCTTGAAAGAACCCGTGAAGCTTATGAGGGATGAATGGGAAAAAGTACTGGACAAGGATGATACGTTACTTGAGATTCATATCCCGAGAGATACAGCTTTTGATATGGAGCAAATAAAAGAAACCTACTTACAAGCCAAGGCATTTTATGCAGCTTATTTTCCGGAAGTCCAATCTAAAGGGATGGCCTGCCATACCTGGCTCTTTACGCCTCAACTTCGGGAGATGTTACCGCCAACTAGCAATATTGTCAGGTTCCAGGAGCAGTTCTATCTCTATCCAACAGCGGGTTCCGTACGTTTTTTATGGAATTTTGTATTTAATGAATTGACCGAGGTAAAGGATGCTAAACCCGACACTTCGTTAAGGAGAAAAGTCCTTACTTATTTAGAGGAAGACAAAGAAATATTTGATATGAATGGCCTATTTCTAGATGTATGTGGAGATTTCGGAACCGTCGCTTATCAAAAGGAAGTCAAGACTGTTTAGATTCGGGACTTTATCGAGTAGCGATCGTGGAGGAGCTTGCCTCATGGCAATGGCTCCTTTTTGTTCTTATATCACATGTGGTGAAAAAGGAGGTTCGGTGATTCCTGGTGCTCGCGGGTGCATACCGGTACTCCCATGTGCTCCCCATGCCGCGCATCTACACTGTGCCCTGGTATAGTAGCGCCAAAACTACGCAAGTGAGGGAGGAGTAAACGAATTGAAGAGACATTGGACAATTTCACCTTGGACGAAAGAGTGGAACCTGCAATTTGAGATGGAGTTAAAAGTTTTACAGGATATTTTTCAAACGGAAATTGTAGACATACAACATGTTGGAAGCACCTCGGTGCCCTCAATCGGTTATGCCAAGCCTATTATCGACATTTTGATCATCGTGAAAAATATTGAGCGAGTGAGTTTGTGTAACGAACAAATGATCAGCGCGGGATACCGAGTCAGAGGGGAGAATGGCATTCCAAATAGAAGATACTTCTCCAAAGGGGATCTCGTGCGAACACATCACGTTCATATTTACCAGCAGGGGGACTCAAGGATACTAACCTATTTGGATTATAAAGCTTATTTGCTGCAACATCCTACTGAAGCAGAAAAATACGGTCAACTCAAGCTGGACATTCTAGCGTCATATTCGAATGATCAGTATCAACAAGTGAAAGAAAATCACATCACTCACATGGTTGAGAAAGCACTGCGATGGGGAGAAGAGGAAAGGAAACGATTGGAATGAGTAGGAAAAACATGGTTGCCGGGATTCTTGTATCCTTGTTTGTCCCGATTTTGGTGTATTTCGCAATGGTTGCTAGTGTCGATCTCATTAGTTGGCCAGAGCCACCAGAAGATTTCCAGTATCATGATTCTTACTTCACCGTTATGCATATAGATCCAGTCATGTTTACAGTTATTGCTGTGATTACTTTCATTATTTATGCAGCAATTTCCTTGGCCGTGCGATACGTTAGGCGAAAAGCATAGGAACATAAGGCGGTAAGCATACTCATATCGAGACTTCACTTGCCGCTATACATAGAAGCAATGTTGTTCGCTGCCTCTAGCAATGCTTCTCGGAGCTCTAATGGTTCCAAGACTCGGATCATCGTCCCGAATCCAAGCATAATTTCGCAAGCAGAGCTCAAGGTGTTGAACTCGAGCTCTGCTTTGCGCCAAACCACGGGAACAGTGGCGCTGGTCGAGCTGGTTTCGTCTTCGGGCCCCTCGAGCCATGCTGTTACCCGAACGAAGCGGGTCATTTCGAGCCGAGTCGCGACACTCGGATGCACAAGTGCATGAGCCGCATAGTGAGGAAGTCCGCTGCGAAACAGGTCGACCGAACGCTGCCAATATGCAGCGAGGTTGAACTGATCTGGGCGGACCGTAGGCTCATCCAATAAGGCAGCATCTTGGATTCTTGAAATACGATAGGTACGGGGTTCCTGATCAACGCCAGCCGCAATGAGATACCAGAGTGAACCCTTGAGGACAAGCCCGAGTGGGCTCACAATGCGTTCGCTTGCAGCCGAGTCGCCGCCTGAGGCGTATCGAAATCGCAGTTTTCGGTCTTCCCATACAGCTTCCTGTAGGAGAGACAGCCACGGTAAATCCTCGACATTGTGATGCCAGCCTGCCGCATCCACATAAACCCGTTGTCGCATATAATCGGCATCGCGTCGCAACGAAGGAGAAAGCGAAGCCAGCACTTTCAAAACCGCTGCTTCATAAGCATCACCAAAACCCAGATCAGTTAAATGTCGATGGGGCTCAGCGGCCAGTAATGCGAGTAGCTCATCTTTGTGCAACCCGGCCCAATCCGCTCGATACCCCTCCATAAGCCGCCATCCACCTGCAGCTCCACGTTCTGCATAGACGGGAACACCCGCGGTGCTTAGTGCTTCCATATCCCGATGAATTGTCCGTTCCGAGACTTCCAGTCTCGTGGCTAACTCTCGAGTTGTCATGCCGCCGCGAGTTTGCAACAGCATCATAATTTGCAATAAACGATCCGCTCTCATCTGCGTCCCTCCTCATGTAATTTGATTTTAGCATACATATATGACAACAGGTGACATGATACTAAAGGTATGATGATACTAAAGTTAAGTTCATACAGTTTACTATCTTTGAATCGGAAGGAGTTGATTCTATGACAACGAAAAATCAACCATTGCGCAATCAAATCGCATTAGTCGCAGGAGCGACTCGAGGGGCGGGACGTGCGATTGCGGTCGAACTCGGCCGCGCTGGAGCAACGGTTTATGTGACAGGGCGTTCCACGAGGGGGAAGCGTTCGCCGATGAACCGACCGGAAACGATTGAAGAAACTGCTGAACTTGTCACGCAAGCAGGGGGCAAAGGTATCGCAGTCTGCATGGATCATACAAAAGAAGAGGATGTTGTGGCGCTGTTCAGTCAAATAAAGCGTGAGCAGCAGGGGCGTCTGAACATTCTAGTCAATGATCTCTGGGGAGGTGACCCGCATACAGAATGGGGAAAAGGCTTCTGGGAGACCCCGCTTGCAAACGGGTTGTTGATTCAGAAACAAGCTGTCCACTCTCATATTATGACTGCTTATTATGCAGCTCCATTGATGGTCGAACGCAAGGCCGGGCTCATTGTAGAAATTACAGATGGCGTCGGCTATCACTATCGGGGTAACTTGTATTATAGTTTGGCCAAAATCGGAGTTTCCCATTTGGCGCAAGGGATGGCGGCGGATCTGAAACCTCACGGTGTGACAGCTCTTGCAGTAACGCCGGGTTTCCTTCGTTCGGAAGCGATGTTGGAGCATTTCGGGGTGCAGGAGGAGAATTGGCGGGATGCTGCGAAGCAGGACATCCATTTCCTGCAGTCCGAGACCCCTTACTTCGTTGCGCAGGGGATAGCCGCACTCGCTGCAGATCCGAAGGTGGCGGAGAAATCCGGGCAACTGCTTAGCTCTTGGTCTTTGTCCGACGATTATGGCTTCATCGATATCGATGGGCGCAGTCCACATTGGGGAAGGTACGCGGAGGAGAATGGCTTCTGAGCCGGCCCGCCCGCTCTCCATTCGCGCACACATGCCAGGGAATATCGCCAGAACCAAAAAACAGACCTAACAAGGTGCGACTGCACCTATGTTAGGTCTGTTTGACGTTCAGCGCTTTTATTTATTTTTGTAAGCTTCCGTCATTTCTTGCACAATTTTCAGATAAGTTGGATCTGCTTTCGTCTTGGCAACGAATTCATCCCAAGCGGCTAAGGATTCTTTGCCCATGATGACTTTGATTTTCATATCCAAAATTTTCTTGTTCAATTCTGGACCGGCCGTTAAGTTGGTTTGTGAAATGAGGCCGTAAGCGGCATTTGGTTTACTGAAAGCTGACCGATCATCAATAATCTTCTTACTGCGATCATAGAACTCTTTGGGAATACCGTTGTAGTATGCACGTGTGTATTTATCGTATTTCTGGGCAATTTGCAGTAGATTATTGGTCACGTCAGGTACGTTGTCCACTTTGGCTTGTTCAGTCGCCTGCTTAAATCCGTCTTTAATCGTATAATGCTTATCCAGAATGCCATACGCTGCAAGATCGGCTACATCATCGGATAACAGTTTATCCATAAAGCCTAAGAGTTGTTTCATTTTGGCCTCAGACACTGTTTTCGGAATGACGTACATACCGAAGTTCCCCACATCTTGCGCCGCAAATTTATTTCCGTCTGGCGTCATCAAATAAGTAAGTGGCAATGAATCTGCTTTCGGATCAATTTTGCGCATAGCATCTGTGTAGAGCCACTGTGGGTTGAGGGCAGAACCGAGTACACCAGCCTTGCCACCCATCTTCAACCCATCCGTACAAGCCCATGCCTTCCGCATCAACTTGTCCTGTAATCCCGATTGTATCGTTTTTGCCGTTGCCATCGGGATCTTTTTCGGTGAAAGCTTTCAGCACAGCATACATCTCATCCATCGTTTCAGGTGCTTTCATACCAAGCTTATCTAACCAATCTTTACGGACATGTACGCCCCAAGAACTTTCTAAGGGACGAGGACGAGGGATTCCGTAGTTTTTCCCTTTAATTTTGGCATTGTCCCAAACAACAGCGGGCATCGCACTTAAGGTTTTATAATCTTTAATATATGGCGTAATGTCCCAGAAAGCGCCGGATGTCGCCATTTGGACAACCTGTGAATCAAAGACATTCATCACTAGACTAAGATCGGATAAGTCGCCGGAAGCCAGCATGACCTTCGTTTTCTCCGAGTAAGTATTTACGGGTACCCATGTGATATTCAACTTCGTATTGGTTTTCTTCTCGATCTCTTGCAGAATAGGATTCGACGGGTCAACAGCCTGAGCACCCTGTTGATTCGTGAACATGGAAATCTTGACAGGCTCGTTACTAGTAGCTTCGGCTTTCTTATCTGTTGTTGCTTCTTGTCCAGCGCTGCAAGCTGTAAGAGTTAAGGCAGCGATCATGCCGATAACGGTGCCCTTCGTAAATACGTGTTTGTTTGTGTACAAATGAATCAACCTCCCATGGTTATCATACAATTTCTCATTGAACTTATAAACCGGTCTGAAATCGAGATACGTTCCCGCAATCTTCTACCCCTTAATAGAACCGACCATCACCCCTTTAGCAAAATGTTTCTGAAGCAGCGGGTACACGAGTAGAATAGGAACTGTCGCGATGACAACTGCAGCCATCTTCAGCGTATCTGTCGGAATGGCAATTTCCCCGACCATGCTATTGGCAATCTCTCCAGATGAAGAGGATGAGGAATCGATAAGGAGCTGTTGAAGCACAATTTGCAAGGGACGAAGATCAGGCTTCGTAATATACAGCACGGCAGAGAAAAATGTGTTCCAATACGCGACGGCATAGAAGAGTCCAAAGGCTGCAAGAGAGGGAAGGGATAAGGGTAAAATAATTCGGAACCATACGCCCATATCCGATGCGCCATCGATCTTGGCTGCTTCTTCAAGCTCATCGGGGATGCTGTCAAAGAAGCCTTTCATTAAAATGACATACCAACCACTAGTCAAAACGGGTAGAATAAGCGCCCAGATGGTATTAATCAGATGTACATCTCTCACAACAAGATAAGGGGGAATGATCCCTGGGTTGAATAACGTTGTCATTAAGATTAAGATGAGCAGCACTCTTCGACCTTGAAGTCGTTTTCTAGACAAGGCATATGCACCAGCAGACGTAACGATCAAGCTTAGCGCGGTACCGACAGTTGCCAGAATGGTGCTGACACCAGCAGCCTGGATAAATACATTATTGGAAAACAGATAGCGATACGAGTCCAGTGTCCATTTTTCCGGGAAAATGACGATGGTTTTCTGTAAGTATTCAATCGGTGATGTGAAGGAGACAGCAGTTATATAGTAGAAAGGAAATAACATGACTAGAGCTACTAGGATCAATGCAGCTAAAATACTTCCCTCAAACCACTTGTCGGACGTTGTACGTTGATTCATAGGTGAGCCCTCCTAAAAGATGCCGTCATCGCCGAATTTCTTGGCAAGCCGGTTCGTTAAAACTACCAAAATAACACCGACAATGGATTTAAACAAGCCAACAGCTGTGCTGAAGCTGAACTGTGCTTGTTGAATGCCGCTGCGGTACACATACGTATCGAACACATCTGCGACATCTGAAACAGCGCCGTTCATCATAAGATAAACCTGTTCAAACCCGACATCCATCATATGGCCGATACGCAGAATGAGCAGAATAATAATGACATTGCGAATTGCTGGAAGTGTGACGTGCCATATTTGGCGAAGTCGCCCTGCTCCATCCATGCGAGCTGCTTCGAAGAGCTGGGTATCTACAGATGCAATGGCAGCCAAGAAAATAACGGTACCCCAGCCGACTTCTTTCCAGATGGACTGCAAGGTAAGTAAGGCCCAGAACATGCCCTGACTTGTTAAGAAATTGATTTTATCATACCCAAGAGATTCCAGAAATTTATTCGCGAAACCGCTTGAAGTTGAGAGCATCAAGTACGTTATCCCAACAATGACCACCCACGATAGGAAATGCGGCAAATAAATAACGGATTGAATGATGCGTTTCACCCATTCTTTGCGTACCTCATTGAGCATAAGTGCGAGTACGATCGGTAAGGGGAAGAAGAAGATCAAGTTCAATAAATTAATAGCGAGCGTATTGCGTAATAAAAGGAAGAAGCTGTCATTCGAGAAAAAACGTTCGAAATGCTGGAACCCGACCCATGGACTGTTCCAGAAACCCAGATAAGGCGAGTAATCTTTGAAGGCGATCAGAACGCCCCACATTGGCAGATACTTAAAGATAAGGAAGTAGGCCAACATGGGAGAAGCGATGAGGTATAGCATGCGATCTCGTTTTAAGCCCTTCCATACACGCCTGCTTTGTGAGAGAGATGCGGGTTGCCTTTCATGAGAAAGAGCTGCGTGTGTTGTTTCAGTTTTCATCGTTTTTCACCTTTCCCAATAGAAGTAGTTTCGGTCTCTTGGCTTTACTATAGGGATGCCGCTAATTTCCGACAATTAGACAGTTTTTCTTGGATATTTCCTAGCGTTTCACTTTTCAGTAAAGGTCATTTCCTGCGCTTGCACATTCATTCTTGGCCTAGTTTTGATGTTTTTTCTTTTGCAGATGGCTTTTTTTTCTTATATGATGGATGAACAGCGGATGAAAGACATTCATCGAATGTGGACAAGGAGGGGTAATCAGCATGCGGAGACAGCATTATCAACGAAAGGGATTTCTGATCGCCATTATAAGTGCTTGTCTACCAGCAGCGATTATCGGGATGATTCTTTATGTGGTGGGTACACAGCAGATTGAGGCTGAGGGGCAGAAAACTCACTGGAATCAAGTTGCCTACGCAACGGAGCGTATTAATGAAAATTTAAACCATTTGGAATCGATCATGGCTCAGTGGTCATTTAATTTAAATTTAAGCAGCAGTTATAAGGATTTGGATCTGTACAAAGATTACCGGAGTACACGTTCGATTTATCAAGCGCTATCCTGGATCAAATCGTCAGACCCACTCATTCAGGAAGTAACTCTTTATCTGGACAAGCAGCAAGTGCTGATCAAAGAAAGTACAGGTATTGTGGACATCGAATCCAAGGAAGAGCAGCAGTTGTACCGTGCATTGGCTTCCTATCAACGGGATGTTTATTGGACGAATCGGTTATCGCCACGCAAGGAGAACGTCCCCTATACGTTAGTTGTCCGTATTCCGGGGGGGCTTGTAGAAACGGATGCAGCGTTAATCATTGATGTAAGCGCTAAACATTTAAATGCGTTAATCGCTGAATTAGACTCAGAAGGGACTGGGGCGACCTTACTCATGCAGCAAGATGGGGGAATTGTTTCGTTAGGAGCAACGGATATTCATCATCCAACCACACTAGATCAAACATTGATGAAATCGGTTAAAGGGCATAAGGAAGAGCATGCTTCCTCTGTAGAATCTTGGGATGGCGAAGCGTATTCGGTTTCCTACGGTCAGATGAAGCGTATTGAGAATATGTGGATCATAGCCGCCGCGACACCTTTAGAACAATTGACGAAACCTGTCCAGACGGTGTCGCGTGTTATGATTATGACTGGCGGCCTCGGAATCCTGATGGCTTTGTTCCTTTCTTGGTATTCGTACCGCCATATGTATCAACCTGTTCAACGACTGATGCAGCAGCTTTTACCAGGCAGGGCAGCCGTTACCACAGACGAGTTCGCAACCATCGCGGATGAGTGGAAGCATCTTTCGCGCGAGAGTCAGATTTTGCAGGAGCGGATTGATCAACAGCTGCCATCCCTGCGGGAGAATTTCCTCCTCCAACTGTTACAAGGGCATCTTTCCTTTCTGAGCGAAGGCGAATTAGCAGATCGCATGGCGCAGTATGGGTGGGAGGTGGCAGATCGCGTATTTGCCGTGTTAGCCGTACAGATGCATGGAATTTATCGATCGGAAGGCAAGTTCTCGCAAGGTGATGAACAACTCGTGACGTTTGCCGCTGTAAACATTACCCAGGAGTTAACGAAGGGGAAGGGTATGGAGGCGAACACGGTTAATTTTCATGATATGACGCTCGGGATACTCATTCGCCAACCTGCGAATATGTCCGTAGAAGGCATGCAGTCAAGTCTATTTCATTTGGCAGATGAGCTTGCACATACCTTGAATAGCTTGCTTAAATTGGAAGTGACTGTAAGTGTTGGTACACGCACATCGGAGTTACGAAGACTTCCAGTTCTGTTCGATGACGCTCGCAGTGCGTTGAATTATCGGAAAATCGGAGAGGAACAGCAGATTCTCGATGTGAATGAACTCATTCCAGGTGGCCATGATGCCATCCTGTACCCTTTCGAAGAAGAGAGTCTACTCCTTAAGGCTTTGCGCTCAGGAAATGAAGACGAGTTAACACAGCGGTTAGATGAGTTTCTTCACCTATTGAAGGATCAATCTGTTATTGAACTTGGTGTTCGACAAGGGCTGCTTCAATTGTGCAGCAATATGCTGAATACGATTATGATTTCTGGTTATAATCCGCTTGCGTTGAATGAAGGGCTGGATATGTGGGAACAGCTCGCCGAAGTGCGGGAGCCGGAAGCGGTGCTTGCTTGGATGAAGCAGCATATTATTGAACCTTATGTGTCGCGGTTGCACAGCACGCAAGATATGCAGCTGAAACAGCTCGTTGAGAATGTGCTTCAAACGATTCATACGAAGTATGCCACAGATATTTCGCTTGAGGGATGCGCTGATCTCCATGGTACGTATTCCAAGAAACTAAGTATTGGCTTTAAACAAGTAACCGGGCAGACGTTCATCGATTATTTAACCCAGTTCAGACTCAATCAGGCCAAAAAGCTGTTAGTGGAAACAGATGAAAAAATTAATGATATTGCGATGCAAGTTGGCTACCAGCCTCCCTATTTCAATCGGTTATTCAAGAAATATGAGGGTATAACGCCAGGTCAATACCGCGAAAAGGCGGATCAGCTATGAGTGATGAATTTTTGACAGGATTCACACCTAGAATTATTGATGTAGTAGAGCGGAATCCAGCGTATTGGGAGGATTTTAACTACCTATTGCATCGTGAAAAGACGAAGCTGCATACCCTATCCTACGTGTACCAAGGTGCAGGAACAATTGAGCTAGACGGGGAGAAGTACCAACTTCAGGCTGGGCATTTGTTTCAAGTACGCCCCGGCGTAAACATGCGAATCACTACGAATCCCACGTCTCCTTCTTGTTTTATTTCGTTTCATTTTCTGTACCGATTAGTACGATGGGAAAATGGGAGAATGCTTTCCGTAGACACGATGGCGAAGTTGCCGATTTGTGGAGATGTTTTCCCAATAGGACAAATTAATATTGAAGAGTCTTTTCGCAAGGCATTCCATCTGTGGCAGTCCAAAAGCAGGAACTATGAATGGCTGGTTAAGCTAGAGTTTCTAAATAACGTGCAGGCCGTGAATGAGCTTGCTAGCAGGGAACTAGAACAGAGTTCAACAGCGAGTATGATTGAGAAAGCTTCAGCTTATATACGAGCCAACTATCAAGAAAATATCACCCGGGAAATAATTGCGGAGTATGTTTCATTATCTCCAGGTTATTTATCCATTACGTTTAAAAAGCATACGGGATTAAGTCTGATAGAATATGTAACCAAAATTAGGTTGGATCGGGCGAAATTCTTGCTGAAAAGTACGAAACTGCCAGTTAAACAAATCGCAGAGGACTGCGGTTTTACGGACTCCTTCTACTTCTCACGCATTTTCTCGAGAGATACAGGAATGAACCCACGTGACTACAGAAACGCATAGTGCAGCTGATTCACAATGAATAGAGCGACATTGGAAGCTTCATGTTGAAGCCAGAATGGCGCTTTTTCTCATGAAAAAATAAAGTTATTGACTTTCATTTGGTGGTGTGCAGGTACTTGACTGCCATGTGCTATATTAAAGAAACTACACCTAGGAGGCAACTCATGTTTCAGCAAATGAATCAGACGTATTCCGGCGTTAACTTTAGTACACAAGATCTAAGATACGGTGAGCTGTTCAGCTGCACATTTGATGGATGCTCGTTCGCGAACGGTTCTTTAGAGGAAATTAATACCAGTCATTGCCGCTTCATTGCATGTGACTTTCGCGGAGCTTCGTTAAACGGCTCCCTACATAAAGAATCAGCATTTGAAAATTGCAGCTTTAGCGGTGCCAATCTGTTCGTGACCAAATTCGATAACTGTAAAATGATGGGATCGGATTTCTCGAACGCGAATTTGGATGGCATTACGATTTACCGAGGGGATTGGTCCTACACGAATTTGAGACATAGTCGTTTAGTTAGACAGGATTTACGCGGGATTAAATTCCATGAAGCCGACTTCTCTGGAACCAACTTGGAAAAGGCGGATTTAAGAGACAGTGATCTGACTATGGCCATCCTCGCCAAAGCCAATCTGCAAAGCGCTGATGTCAGAGGTGCCCAAATGGCAGGTGTAGATTTCAAAACATTCTCCATCACAGGCATGCGAATGGATCGAGAGCAAGCTGTCTTATTTACGCTTTCTCATGGTGCCAAGATTAATGGATGATCACTTTATGGTATAATGTCTGTGCAGGAGGAGGGGGGATGACGAATGGCGATCTTTCATTACAATCAGGAACGTTCATATCGGAAGGATCCGGATCTACATGTGTTGTATTGGGGCAAAGAGGAGTGTAAACCAGGACATACCGTAGGGCCAGGGGTTCGTGATTTGTACAAGATTCATTGGATTCATAAAGGCAAGGGTACTGTCCGAATCGCTAATGAAACACATCAGCTAAATCCGGGGCAGGGATTTCTTATTTATCCGCATGTCATTAGCTATTATGAAGCGGATGAGGCAGAGCCTTGGACGTATTCATGGATTGGTTTTCAAGGGGCGCAAGTGGAATCCATCTTATCTCGAACAAGATTATCGCCGGAACAGCCCGTTTTTCCGATGGATCGGAAAGTCATGCCGACGATGTTCGATCAATTAACGGAAGCGAGTGTCCATACCCATAGTGCTGACTTACAGTTGAAAGTTATTATGTATGAATTTATGACGGCACTCCTTGAAGCGGCTCCAGCCTCTTCAGTTGGGGATGTACTTCCTAATAAATGGGATAGTTATATGATCCAAGGGATGGAATTTATTCATGCTCATTATAATGAGCCGATTTCGATCGAGGGGCTAGCTGCACTTCTTAAGCTGGATCGTAAATATTTTTCGGCGATTTTCAAAGAGGCGACAGGGCTGCCCCCCCAGCAATATCTCCTGCAATATCGGATGAATAAAGCAAGTGAATTACTGGAGAAGAGCAACTATGCCATTGGGGAAATTGCCAACTCAGTCGGGTATCAAGATCAATTGATCTTCTCCAAAATGTTTAAGCGGGTCAAAGGCGTATCCCCTAAACAATTTCGAAGTCAGAAGTAACAGAATGCTTGATTCGCCGAAGTTTACGTCAACTTATGAATTCAATATCCCATCGATCTGATCTAATTCTTCTTGGGTAAATGCAGGCGCCTTCAATGCATGAACTGCATCTTCAATTTGACTGACTTTACTCGCACCGATAAGAGCTGATGTGACACGACCACCGCGCAGCACCCACGCAAGTGCCATCTGTGACATTTTCTGGCCACGTTCAGCTGCGAGTGTGTTTAATTGCCTAACTTTCGAAATTCTTTCTTCATTAATATCGGATTCTTTAAGGAATACGCTGGAGCTTGCAGCTCGTGAATCAGGGGCGATACCGTTCAAATAACGATCTGTAAGAATCCCTTTAAACAAAGGTGAAAAGGCAATCGAACCGATTCCTTCTTCCTCCAACACATCTTGAAGGCCATCCTCAATCCAACGGTTCATCATGGAATAACTCGGTTGATGAATCACACAAGGCGTCCCAAGTCGTTTCAAGATACGGGAGGCTTCTTTCGTTTCTTCAGGCTTATAATTAGAAATACCAACGTAGAGCGCTTTGCCTTGTTGAACGATCTGATGCAGGGCAGCCATCGTTTCTTCAAGAGGTGTATTCGGATCTGGACGGTGATGATAAAAGATATCAACATAATCCATTTGCAGTCGCTTCAAGCTTTGATCCAAGCTGGCAATCAAGTTCTTCTTGGAACCCCATTCCCCATAAGGCCCCGGCCACATGTAGTAACCTGCTTTCGTCGAAACTATAAGTTCGTCTCGATAGGCTGCAAGATCACCTTTGATCATCTTCCCGAACATTTCTTCTGCTGAACCCGGCGGCGGCCCGTAATTATTCGCTAAGTCGAAGTGCGTAATTCCCAAATCAAACGCACTCTTGAGCATCGTTCTCCCATCCTCAAACGTGTTAATCCCGCCAAAATTATGCCACAGTCCTAACGAAATGGCAGGCAGCAACAGCCCGCTGCGACCACTCCGGTTATAAGTCATGGAATCATATCTGGATGTACTAGCTGAATAACTCATCTTTGAACCTCCTAATGGTGTGAATAAGTTTCATTCTAGAGAGATTTGATTCATAAGACAATGTTCACAAGGATGTTATTTATGTCCTAATGTCCGATAGCAGGGGCTCACCACTTGTTTACAACATAAATGCTATATTGCAACTTTGATGAAGAGAGGCTACAATTTTTAGTAAATTCATTCTCGGACTGGATGGTGAGCTTGTTTTGAAAATGCCTTTCATTATACGTCTTTTCAATAGTCGCAAAAGTGCACTTTCAACGATCATCGCCTCCAATTTATTTATTTTATTGATACCGCTTGCAATGGGGCTATTTCTGTACGCGAAGGTGGAACAAAGCCTGGAGAAGAGCTCAACGAGATCCAATGTGGCCATGCTTGAGCAGTTGAAACTGTCACTCGATAACAAATTATCGGAAGTGGATACGTTAATGCGCCAAGTCGTGTTTGATCCGAAGCTGGATTATATGCTTAGAATTCCTGCAAACTCAACGGATACGGACAAATACGAGTTTATCCAATTCATGCGGGACAAGATGAGTAAGTATCAGAGCATGACCAGCAGCTTCATTTTAGATTACTATGTGTATTTCGCAAGCAGTGATTCGATTGTCAAATCGGATTTGGTGACGGATTCTCGTACCTTCTATTCCCTCTATTACTCATATAAGAACATGTCGTACGAAGGTTGGCGTCAGCTTTTGGATCAGGAGCATCGGATGTCGTACATGCCGCTCAGTTCGGTATCCAATGGGGCCGATCAACCACCAAAGGATGTGATTACTTATATACAGTCACTTCCTGTGCATTCACAATCTCAAAATCTGGGAAGCTTTATCGTATTGATTGACGTCGATCAGGTTAAGCAATTGTTTGCACAGATGGAATCGGCAAGCCATAGCTTAGTCTACATCATTGATGATGCAGGCAAAACGATTATGAGTAACAGTGAGACACCGTTTCCGTCAGACTTGCTGAATCGTATCCATGGCAGCACAGAACCATTTGATTACCGCATGGCGAGTGTAGATCAAGTGGTGTCGGTTTCGGCTTCACAAAAAGCAGGTTGGAAGTACGTGTCGATTATGCCGAACGACGTGTTCATGCAGCAGGTGAATCAAATCAAGAGTTGGTCAGTCGGTCTATTCATCCTTTGTTTGTTTGCTGGACTCATTGCCGTTAGTGTCGGTGTATATCGTACGTATAAACCTCTTCAAAAAACGGTAAATGCGATTATGTCAGGAAAAGAGTTGATCAAGCGTCCTTTCTCGAATGAATACGAGTTTATCAGGTTAACCGTAGAAGGCTCCATCCATGAGGAGAAGCATCTGCGAAGTACCTTGGCACAACAAACGCCTTTCATTCGTGCCAATTACTTGTCCCGTCTTCTGAATGGTCACATGGATGTGGATATCTCGGCAGCAAATGGAGATTCGCTTCAATTTATGGATCTGAAATTCGTAAGTGATCAATTCGCGGTTCTCATCGTAAAAATCGAGGATATCCATCTTTTCGGAGAAGATGAACAGCAGTGGGCCCATGCCAGATTCATCGTATCGAATATTGGTGCGGATCTCATCGCGGCTCATCATCGAGGATTCTCGCTGGAGCTCGACCGTGATCGACTTGCACTTCTCATTAACCTTTCAGCTGGTCGGCAGAAAATCGCGGAATCGGACATAAAGGAAATCGCCGAATCGCTCTTCACGATCACGTCGCAACGGTTCCAAATCGGCCTAACCATTGCCGTCGGCGGGATTCATGAAGGCCCTAAAGCCATTCGCGATTCGTATCCAGAAGCACTGGCGGCGCTTGAATATCGACTTATTCAGGGTAAACATGCCATTATATATTTTCAAGAAATTGTCGATGTAAAGCAGCATTATTATTACCCATTGGAAATCGAGATTCAATTGATTAATTTTGTTCGCAGCGGCGATGCCGATAATGTAGGGAAATTGCTCGATAAAATGTATGCGATGAATTTCGACGCCAATCAGATCACACCAGAGCTAGGTAAAGCCTTGTTTTTCAATGTGACGAGTACGCTCTTGAAAATTATGAACTCCACGAATACGAATCAGGAGGAAGTGCTTGGTGCAGACTTTGATCCGATCAAAGAGGTATTCAGTTATCCAACTGCACAGGGCATGTATACGAAAACGAAGGAGCTTTACGAGACACTTACCCGTTCGTTTAATCTTGACCGTTCTGATCACAGCTTGAGTAGACTTCAAGAAATCGTCGGTATCGTGCACGATAATCTTGGTGACTCGAGTCTAGGGGTTGCACAGATTGCGGAACGTATCCAGATGACACCGCAGTATTTGTCCACCTTTTTCAAAAAACACCAAGGACAGAATCTGCTCGATTACATCACGACGAAACGGATTCAGCAATCGAAGCTGCTTATGCAGAACAAAGAACTGACCATCGTCCAGATCGCTCAGAAGATCGGTTACAATAATGACGTCGTTTTCATCCGGGCTTTCAAGAAGGTTGAGGGTGTAACACCAGGAAAATATCGTGAAACGAGCTTAGTAGAGACTACCAGCTCAAACACTTAAAGAGCAGCCTGTAGGGCTGCTTTCTTTTTGACAAAAATAGCTACTGACGATTTCTAATACGGACTGATGATTTCTCACAAAGCCCGTATTTCTTAGGAAAATACAATGGAAATGAGAACTAGACAGTATTCATATGCTGGCTGGAGAAGCATACTTGGGAACAGGTGCTGACGAGGACGAAACAATAATCGGTGCCAATCAAACGAAGCGTTACTCATTATAAAGGGAGGCTTGAACAATGAAGAGAAGATTAAAACAAGTAGGATCTGTCGTATTACTTTCTGCACTCGTAGTTTCAGTAACCGCATGTGGTAATGATACGGAAAGCACGAGCTCATCGGCAGCACCGCAGGCAAGTAGCGAGGCGCAGCCGCCAAAGTTGACGAAGCTATCGTATTGGGTAGCTAATCACTCTGCAGCCTCAGGTCAAATGAAAACATACGCTGAAATGGGCATGTATAAGGAACTCGAAAAAGCTACTGGGGTCAAGGTTGAGTTCCAGCATCCTCCACTCGAAGTGCCGCAAGCGCAAGAACAATTTAACTTAATGATCGCTACGAACGAGCTGCCAGATGTCATTGAAGCGAGTTGGGGGGCAACAAGCGGGGCGGTCATTCGTTACCCTGGCGGACCGGAAAAAGCGATTTTAGATAAGAAAATTATTAAACTGAACGATCTCATCGACAAATATGCTCCGAACTTGAAGAAGTTGCTTGCCGCTCATCCGGATTGGAAAAAGCAGATCTCAACAGATGAAGGAAGCATCTATGCGTTCCCGTTCTTACGCGGTGACGATAAAGTCAGAGTGTTCTTCGGACCATCGATCCGTCAAGATTGGCTGGATAAATTGGGCCTCAAGATGCCGACGACCATCGATGAATGGTACACCGTGCTGAAAGCTTTTAAAGAAAAAGATCCCAATGGCAATGGGAAAGCGGATGAAATTCCAATTTATCTGGATAAAAATCTATTCTCAACAGACGCTCCTTTCCTTGGGGCATGGGGTATTAACTACAGCTTCTATCAAGATGGCGGCACAGTCAAATACGGTCCGATTCAGCCGGAATATAAGGAATTCCTGACAACCATGAACAAGTGGTATAAAGAAGGCTTGCTGGATAAGGATTTCGCAGCTCCGAACGACAAACTATTTGATAACAAAATGACGACAAGCCTCTTGGGTGCAACGGCTTCCTTTAATGGAGGAGGCATTGGGAAGTATGCCGGTCTTATGAAGGACAAAGATCCTAAATTCGATTTGGAAGCGGCTCCATATCCGGTATTGAAAGCCGGTGACAAAGCGATCTGGGGGCAAAAGGATTTTGCTTATAACGGTGTGGGGGCAGCGATTTCGGCAGTGAATAAAAACCCAATCGAAACGGTGAAATGGCTCGATTACGCTTACGGGGAAAAGGGCGATCTGCTGTTCAACTACGGTGTAGAAGGTACGAGCTACAAGATGGAAAACGGCAAAGCAACGTTCTTGCCAGAAATTTTAAACCCGCCAGCGGGAACGAGCATTCAGCAATCGATTGCCAAATATAATCGTGCGACGTGGAGTGCGCCATTCGTGCTCAGCGATAATTTCCAATTGCAATATTTGGCGCTGCCGCAGCAGAAGAAAGCCTTGGAAGTGTGGTCGAAGCCAACGGCTGAGCGTAAAATACCACTCGTTTCTCCAACGCAGGATGAAAGCAGCAAATTCGCATCCATCGTGACGGATATCCAAACGTATCAAGATGAAATGCTTTTGAAATTCATCATGGGCGTTGAGCCGATTGATAACTTTGATTCCTATGTGAAAAAGATTAAGAGCATGGGGATTGATGATGCGACCAAAATCCAGCAAGGAGCTTTGGAGCGTTTTAATAAACGCTAAGGGAGAGAAGAGCGGGGGATGAACAGAGCAGATGGTTGATCCCCTTTTCTCATATAGAAACTTTGAAGGAAAGGGTAGGGGTGACGATGAGGCAAAGCCATGCACCTGTTGAGGCCGCACAGGCCGTAATTACCAAGAAAACCTATCGGAATCCGACTGTTCTGGAAACCATACGCGGGGATTTGAGACGGCATTGGTCCATTTATGTAATGGCCCTTCCCGTGATTGCCTATTACTTGATTTTTCATTATGGACCGATGTACGGATTGCAAATTGCTTTTAAAGACTTCTCCCCGGCGAAAGGGATTTTGGGAAGTACGTGGGTGGGATTTAAGCATTTTGACAGCTTCTTTAACGGTATTTACTTCTGGCGATTGATCAAGAATACCATCTTAATTAACCTTTATGATCTGCTGTTCGGCTTCCCGGCAGCTATCATTCTTGCGTTATTGCTTAACGAAATCCGTCAAAGCGTGTTCAAAAGAGTCGTGCAATCGATCTCCTATTTGCCGCATTTTATTTCGATTGTTGTTGTGGCGGGGATGATGATAGACTTTCTAAGCCGCAATGGTCTTATAAATCAAATTATTGGCACCTTTGGCATTGAACCTATTGATTTCCTGCAAAAAGAAGGTTGGTTCCGCTTTCTGTTCGTATCCTCCGGTATTTGGCAAGGCATCGGCTGGGGCTCCATTGTTTATTTGGCGGCGATGTCTACCATCGATCCAACGTTGTATGAAGCAGCTAGGATGGATGGCGCTAACCGCTGGAAGCAGACGCTGCATATTACGATTCCGGGCATTATGCCGACGATCGTTATCTTATTTATTTTGCAAATGGGGAATATGCTGACGGTTGGCAGTGAGAAAGTGCTCCTGTTGTACAATCCACTTACCTACGGAACAGCGGACGTGATATCGACCTATGTCTATCGCAAAGGGGTATTGGAAGCAAGTTATAGCTTTACAGCGGCTGTCGGTCTGTTCAACTCGGTGATCAGCTTTGCTCTGATCGTGGCAGCCAATAGCTTTGTTAAGCGGATCAGCGAGAACAAACTGTGGTAAGGAGATTTGCACATGAAACTAACACGTGGAGAGCGCACATTTGGCTACTTTAACCTATTAATAATGCTCGTGCTTTGCGCGGTCACTTTATATCCGTTCCTGTACGTGGCACTAGCTTCCATTAGCGATGCGACATCTTTGCTGCAGCATCGCGGGATTATGCTAGGGCCAGCAGGCTTTGATCTGGACGCTTACAAAGCTGTGTTCAAGAATCCAATGATCGTGAAAGGGTATCAGAATACGCTGCTCTATGTCGTACTCGGCACAACGATCAATCTGTTCATGACAGCGATAGGGGCTTATGTCTTGTCTCGGCCGAATCTTTATTTTAAAAATATCATCATGTTTTTTATCGTCGTAACGATGGTGTTCCATGGTGGACTCATTCCGAGTTACCTGCTTGTGAACGATCTTGGCATGATGAATACGATGTGGGCTGTTCTCATTCCTGGGGCCATAAATACGTTTAATATGATTATTATGCGGACTTCTTTTCAGAGCATCCCAGTCAGCCTGGAGGAATCCGCTAGAATGGATGGCGCAGGCGATTGGAAAATCCTTTTCCGAATTATCCTTCCGCTTTCGATGCCGGTCATCGCCGTTATGATTTTGTGGTATGCGGTAGGGCATTGGAATTCTTACTTTAGTGCGCTGGTTTATTTGCGGAATAGGGAAGCTTACCCCCTCCAGCTTGTGCTCCGTGAAATTTTAATTTCTAACAACACGGATTCAATGATGGCCGGAGGAGGCGATGACAAATATGCGATCGGGGAAACGATTAAGTATGCGGCGATCATGGTCTCGACGCTTCCCATCATCTGTTTGTATCCGTTTCTTCAGAAATATTTCGTTCAAGGTGTCATGATTGGGGCCATTAAGGAGTAGCCAGCGCTAAATCACTACTAAAGACAGAAGGAGAGATACGTGTGAGAGGCGTAACATTCGAGAATGCTCCGAGCAGCTGGAATGAGGCTTTACCGATTGGCAATGGACATTTTGGCGGTATGGCGTATTTTGAGGATCATAAGCTGACATTAGCGTTGAATCATTATGAGGTTTATTATCACAAACTCCATCGGTACAGTCAGAAGGCTCGAAATGGGGAAAGGCAGGATTTCACGCTGCAATATGGACGGACGTTTGAGGAGCTGCGCGCATTGGCTGCAGAACGGTATCGAGATCCTGAGCAGGAGCCAGTTATGCTATATGGCGATGCGTTGTCTGCGAACAGTATGTATAGGAAATATGGCAAATCTTCAGGCGGAACATCGCATTATCCGACGGGAGAGATTGGACTTTTCCCCTCTGAGGAGCTGGTAGAACCTGATGGATATTCCTTAAGTCTTGATGTTAAAAGGGCTGTAGTTCACCTGCATGTGACCAAGGATCACCAGCAGCTGGATGTGAAGACGAGAATCGCTCAGGACGGCGACTTTGTCATCACCGAGATTTGGCAAACCGCCTCATCCTTGCTGTCCTCTGTCACAATGTCTGTTCCTCAGCGGCGATATGTCGATATGCAGGTGACGTATCACGAACTGGATGAGAAGACCTTCTACTACCTAGGCAGCTTTTATCCAGATGGGGAGGATCAGGAGCAGTATGAACCGTTCACGTTCATTGTGATGATGAGGATGATCGGGGCCAAAGGACGCATCCATGCGGGTTCCAACGACGAATGTCACCACATTGTGCTTCAGGATGCGGAAGCCAACATCACGCTGCTGACAACGGTCGTCACGGAGGAGGAAACGAAGGAGCTGCTTCCGACGGCGTTGAGTAGACTGAACCAGGCGTCATCCCAAGTAGAGCTTCTGGTCGCGCATCATGAAGCACATTGGCGCAGCTTCTGGTCGCATTCCTCCATTACGTTGCCGGATAAAATGATTGAGGAATTGTGGTATATCAATTTATACGCAATCGCCTGCTCCAGTGGAAAGGGCGGCAGGATGCGCGAGCAAGCCTGCGGATTGAACGGGCTGTGGGATATTAAACAGCCGACCAAATGGGGCAGCATGTGGTACTGGGATGTGAACATTCAAGCGGCATTTTGGCCGCTTTATACGGCGAATCACCTTGAAGTTGCCGAAGCGTTCAATGATGGGCTGTTATCCTACGTGGATCTAGCATCACAGATGGCGAAGCAGTTTTACGGTTTGGAAGGCGTAGCAGGAGATTATCCACATGCGCTGTATGTGAGCATTTGGCCGTGGTGCGCGCAATTTCTGTGGGACTACTATCGTTATAGTATGGACCACGAATTCCTGCGCGAGAAGGCGTATCCGCTGTTTAAGCAGATTGCCAAATTCTTCGAAGGTTACTTGCAGGTGAATCCGGAGTCAGGACGCTATGAAATCTTCCCGGATATTTCGCCGGAGCAGGGTCCTTTGACTCGTAACTCAACCTGCAGCCTGTCTGCGGTTAAATATGCCTTGAAGATCGCCATCGAAGCGAACAGGTTGCTTGGTGAAGCGGAGGCAGATCAGCTGAAGTGGGAGCAGCTTGCAGATCATTTAGCACCGTATCCAACGGCGGATTCCAAACGGTATGGGGATGTCCTGCGGGATTCCGAATGGGCACCTGTTGATTTGCATTTACGGCATCCTTCGCTGCTTATGCCGATTTATCCGATTGGAGAAATCAACAAATATAGCGAAGCTGCATGGAGGCTGAGAGCAGAGAATACGCTCCGTTATGCGGAAAATCAGACGGAATACGGCATGTTTCAGTTTGGGTGGCTTTCCTCTGCTGCTGCTAGATTGGGCAAGGGCAATACGGCGCTTCGACTGCTGTATGAGCAAGGGATCGACTTATCACTTCGATGTAACGGACTGTTTGCGGAAGAAACCGAACGTTGGATGAATTACTGCAACATCACGAACGAACCGTTATACCATCCCCACATGATGGAGGCTTCGGGGGAAATGGTGGCGGCAGTGAACGAAATGCTGCTGCACAGCTATGATGGCGTGATCGAAGTGTTCCCAGCGCTGCCTTCCGGCGAGCCTGAGCAGGAACGAAAGATTGGTTTGTATGACCATGCGGTGGATTCAAGCGTAAAGCATTATGAGAAATGGAGCGACTGCTCCTTTCAGGGCTTGTTGGCTGTTGGCGCGTTTGAAGTGAATGCGGAGCGGAAAAAGGGTCGCACGACGTGGGTTACGATCCGCAGCAAGGCAGGGAACAAGGTGGTGGTACGCAATCCTTTTGAAGCGGGTGTAAAAGTGAATGTCTCCAGTAAAGTGGGTTCATCGTGGCACGCAGTGGAATTTGTGCAGGACAATGAGCGCATTTCATTTGCGACTGAGCCGGATGGGGAGTACACCATGTATCCGCACACGGAAGTCTTGGAGTCTAAGCTGCATGCAGGAGTTTCGGATACTTTTGCGAGTGAGTTGAACTATCCCTTGGTTCATGAAGCCCACACTCATCGGCGAGTATTCCTTGGCAAAAACCAAGACACGCATCACTACAGAACGCTTGATCATTTTACTTTTGACTATTACTCCGGTAATTATCGGGAATCCAGGTTGGCCGCCTATCGACTCGATTTTGGCATAGGAGGGGAATCGCTGTACAAGGACTACACCCAAGTACTACCTAGGCAGGTGCACATGGACGGTGTTCTCGGGCAAACGTTCCGTGAAATATCGCCGGATATGAGGTTTACCCCTTATGCCGGGCTCGGATGGGAAGGCAAGAATCTCTTTGCGATGGATCGAGGAGAGCCTGACGAGCTGCGCAGGGATTTCATCGGAGGCACGAGTGATGCTGCCTTCATCGTGGAGCTTCCGAAGGGGCGCTATGATGTGCTCTTCGTAAGTGGCGATAACGAACAGCCCTCCTACACAGAGGTTGAAATCGTGGGGCAATTTACGTGGAAGCCCGATTGGGTGCTGAAAGCAGGGCAATTTGCCACGGAGATTCTGCCTATCACACAGAGAAAGGATGGTTATGTCAACATTCGATTTCGCACCTGTGAAGGCTTGCAATGGCGAGTGAATGCGTTGATTATCAATAAAAATTATACGTATTTGTAGAAGGGTTTTCTGCTAAAAAGAAAGTGAAATGGACCCAATCATTAACCATTCTAATATTCCTTGTTAATCAAGGAGTAGTGTTTGGTGACAGGAACTTGGCGCTGGCTCAGATCCTTAAAGGGAAGCATCTTTGGGGGTAAGCGAAGCTTACCCCTGATTTATGTTCGGTGCACAGGTGGCAGACATGCAAAAGAGCATCCTTTTCAGGGGAAATGGCTTCGGTGTTCAGAAATAGCTACTAACGATTTCTAAGATGGACTGATTTATTCTCTGCATGCCAATATTTCATACTTAAATATAATGGAACTGAGAACTAAGCAGTATTCAAGCTCTAACCGGTGAAGCATACTTGGAGCAGGTACTCGGGCAACAATTGTTGGTACCGTACAAAGCTGAACGTGATCCAGCGCGTTTACTATTAATTGGGAGGGAAAAACTTTGAGCAAAATGAAATGCAGGATTCTGAGCATGGTATTGGTTTTCGTCATGATGCTGTCGTTAATCGGCAACAACCTTGCGCCATTGACAGCATTTGCTGCCGACCCGCATGGATCCGAGGCTGAACTAATCAGCGTGGCGGGGGTGACGCTCGAACCAGGCGGAGGAGACGGAAACCAAAGCAATCCGATCACCGGCAACGTCAGCGTTGTGAAACCTCAGATTACAACGGATGATATCGTTGCTTCTTCCACTGCGATGGTCGAGTTGTACGATAACTCTAATTTCACTATAGACCTGCAAGCAATTTCTCTCCATGCGGGTGAGAACGATGTTTACATCAAAGTCACCACGCAAGATGAATCGGATGTAAAACATTATCATATAACAGTGAATTTAACCGTAACACAACCGCTCTCTGTAAGCGTTCACAATGTAACGTTTACCATCAACAAAGATGATCAGCCGTTTAACGGGCACAGTAAAACGTTCACGCTGCGGCAGAATGGGGAAATAATTGGTAACGGTTCCGACGTTGGAGGCACGGTTACATTTGACGTTTATGACGGCACATATAACATTTTTGACGGCAGCGAAGACACCGGCGAAACAGTTGCTGTATCTGGAATTGCTGTCAAAACGCTCAACTACTACACGGTTGAATTCAGCGCAGAGGATGCAGGTGCGTCCAATGGCTCGGCGATCATCGCTAAATACAACGACAACTTCATTGCCAGCGGAGCTGTGGTTCTCGGTGGCAAAACGCTGGTGATTACCGCCGAAGGCCGGGGTGCGATGTCATCGCCGCCGGACGTGCTCGAAGCCGGATATGCGTACCAATGGAGCGGTGACGGCGCAAACAATCAAATCACTGACACGCTCACAATTAACAATCTGAACAGAAAGGTTGATGTGCTCTGCATCGTGAAGGGAAGTCTGAGGTTGTACGCTGCGGGCAGAAACAGCGCAAATGCTGCTAAAGCATACTATACGCTGCCAGAGGTTTTGACTAGTGGACAAATGACAGTTAAGTTCGACTACGTCACATCGGTAACCAGTCCGAACACGGCTGTTTCCTTGGTTCAAAGTGGCACGGCTGTGAATGCGGATGTCGACAAAATGAACGCCCTTGTGCGGTTCAATACGGGTATTGGCGCATATAACGGCACAGGGTGGGGGGCCGACGTCATCTCCCCTTTAGTGGCAAATAAAGTGTATCACGTAAGTATCGCGATTGATATGACCGCTAAAACATATAGCGCTTGGGTAACGCCTGAGGGCGGCTCGGAGACGAAAATTGCTACAAACTTTGCGTTCAGGGCAAAAAATCCTGCAAACATTGCCGAGCTACGGGTTCTTGATACAAGGACCTCAGGCAATAACGGCGTTACAAAGCAAATGTGGATTGAGAATATATCCGTTTCCAAGAAGCCGGAACTGACAGTTCTTCTGGATGGAGAAGCGCATCCTGACATCAGCGAAATGGAGTTCGTACTGATGCAAGACAGCGTCGTAAAGGCTACCGGTGTCAAGAATGGCAACAAAGTTGTCTTTAACGAGACGTTGAACGACGGCATATATGACATTTATGTCGATGGCGTCAATTCCAACATAAAGCTCACGATCACCAGTGGGGGAGGTAGCGCGACGGTTGATCTGGGCACTGACGAGAGCAGGGCGAGGAAAGCGCTTCAAGATCTTATCACGACCATTGAGGGGCGTGGTCTTAAAGAGGACCGCTACACCTCGGCTACATGGGTGCCGTTTGCCACTGCGCTAACTGGGGCAAAAAACCTGCTTCTCGACCATACAGTACTGGCGGAAACACTCAATACCGCAACGAGCAACCTGAGCAACACATATGAAGCTCTTGTGCTTATCCCGCGCGCCAACGGGATCTACAAGGCGGCGTACGCGGATAAGTTCGGCGGCACTGTAGTTCGCACCAGCATTGGCAACACGTCCAACGGCGCGACTTATCCGAATGGCAGCTACTCGTCGCCTCCGGCTGGTCAGCCTAACGACAGATCTGTCTTGGGCGGCCTATACACAGGCAGCGATCCCCAAACCTATAGGGCGAAGCCTGGTGCCGGCGTTACGTTTCCTTTTACAATTCAGAAAGATGGTAAATACGGATTCATGTTAAAGTTCTCCCGTGTCAATTACGAAATTGAGGACTATATCAGCATGTATGTAAATTACGACCAGGTTGAGAAAAATGAAAACGGCTCTCCGAAAACGCCTGGCAATTACCGCATTCCCCTTGCTGGCAAGGACAGCGAGCTTGTGTTTGTTGAATCTGATATTTGGACAATGGACCTGAAAGAGGGCGATACCATATCTCTGGTGCTGGACACCTCCAGTCTAGACGTAGTGGACTATCCAGACAAGGGTCTTGTAAATATCGACTATATCTCCGTCTGGGAGGTTGAGCAGTCTTACACATACGATGCCTTCAACCGCAACTTCTACCTCCTGTCGGGTACTGAAATCATTATTCCGGAGCCTGTGACCTTCCCACTCACTTGGGCCAGCAGTGACCCGGAGATAGCGACAGTGGATCCTGTGACTGGAAGGATTCAAACGATCAAGGCTGGGGACGTTGTCATTACGTCTACTGGTACCGGCGGTTCGTTTAAGTACAATCTGTACATAAAGAATAACGAAGGCGATATTAGGTTGAAAACCGCCCAAGTCTCGCTATGGGATACAGCAAACAATGTGTTCGACCCACCGGCGGCGGTACGGAATAGCAACGCCAGTGAAGTCCCAGAGAATATCCCGATCGCGTTAACCGGTCTTAACGGCGGAATCAGGGTAGGCAACGGATTTGTAGATACGATGGACTACGTCCCGGTCGGTTCGTCTATTGAAATCGACGTTCCCGATGCCGTAGTGAAAAAGCCCGGTATGTATGACATCACCTTAAACTATGCGAAAGGCAGCTCTCAGGCGGCCGGTCAATTGGGGCTGCTTGTGAACGGTCAGCTTGCAGGCACCTTATATACGAGGACAACGGCCAGCCTCACAACTACTGAACAGTCAAACATTGTTACTGTGTATTTGCAATCCGGCGATACAATCGGCATCCGGACGATCGTCAATCCGAAGGACGCCGTTGGACGCTTTAACAGTTTGACGGTCACCGAGAACGTGGTGATTCCGCCGTCATCTGTTACACTGTCCACTGCCACTAGTGTGAATCATCAGGATCAGACCACGCTGAATTATTCAACTGTCCCAGCGAACGCCACGCCAGCCTTTGTCTGGACAGCCGCCAATACCGGCATCGTGTCCGTGTACGGCAACCTAGTGGTCGGAGAAAATGTTGGCGAGACAACGGTTACGGCGACTTCCATATATAATCCGGGGATTAAGTCAACCGGTACGGTGACGGTTGCAGAAAACAGCAGCGTTTTCAGTATCGAAAGCAATGAAGTAAAGGTCTATCTGGATAAGGACTTCCCACGCGCCATTCAGTATGAGATGAAGGACACCGGTGCGAAGATCGACGGCAACCGTAGCAAGTTGGACACACTCAGGCTGACCACTGGGATGACCTATAGCTTAAATACATCTCAGGGGTTGACAGGTTCAACAGTTAAGGACTATAAACCCGTCGTTACTTCCAGTGAGCCAATCTTGAACGCAGACGGTAGTCAGCATGTCATCTATACCCTGCGAGTGACCGAGTTGGACGCGGAAATAAAGATCAAGGCGTCGGTGGAGGGGATGGTGCTCAAGTTTGATTTTATTGAGATTAAGGAAAATCCCGCAAGTCGTATTTTCATCATCGAAATACCTAATCATAATCCGGTAACTGTCAGCAATTTTAATACTGGTTCCTCATTTGCCGGTTCCAAAATGGAAAGCAACATCGGAAGGAGTGGCGATAGCTTTTACAATATCAAAGATATGATGACCGGCTCTGATTTTTATAACTACGCCTTTGTGTCAAATGGCAAAGTAGCCGCCAGCATTCAGAGCAACGCCTTCGGATTGACGGACGGCAGCGTGGCAAGACGCGTTCTCGCTGACACCAAGAGAAACGATTCGCTGGTTACAACGAGTCTTCTTAGCGGATCATGGGTATGGCGATTCCCTGACGCTACCAAGAAATTTATTGACAATGAGGGTAGATACGGAGAAGAGGAAGCCTTAATAACCAGAACCTATACAGATGAACCCTACGAAAAGGATATGCCGCATATCTGGGTCGTGTTGGCTGAAGAAAATAATAACGATGGCATCGTTAACTGGCAGGATGCGGCTAATGAGTTCCGCAATGTTGCTAAAGTGGCGGTCGGCTCGGACAAAATTGCCGATGCGGTCGTACAACGGCTGATTATGTCACAGGGCAACGAATCCAACTACCCGTACCTTTCATCTGTGGACGAAACCAAGCGTATCTGGCTGCATACGGACGGTTTGGGACAAATCATCCTGCAAAAATACCACAACGCAGGCAACTGGGGCGACTTCAGCGTCTACGATGACCAACTTGGCGGCTTGGATGAGTTCCGGAAGTTTACCGACATTACGACCAACCAGTACAACAGCTTTGTCGGTGTCCATACCAACTTTACTGAGTATTTCGCGAAGGTTGACCAGTTCAGCTATGAAAACGTCGAAATGCAAGCCGATGGAATCACCCCGCGAAGCAAAGGTTATGTGGCGTTCGGTTACTACCTGCACCAAGCCTATGTGATCGACGACCAGTTGGACGCGTTGACCCGCGATAATGATAATGAGGCAAGCCAAGAAAAAAGCCGTTATGAGCGCATGAATCGTTTTAAAACCGATATCCCGGATTTGGGCTTCATTTACAGCGATGTGTACTCTCACAATGGCTGGCGCGGAAACGCCTTGGCACGGGATTACGAGGATAACGGCCTTGCGTATTTCGTGGAGTGGCCGTACGTCGCAGAGGACTCCGCCGCATGGGCGCACTGGTCCGTGGAAAAGAGTTATAGCCCCGCGTCGCTAAAGGGATATTCCAGCGATATTGCCCGGTTTATTTTCAACGACTCCAAAGACCGCTGGGACAACTACACGACCGACAACTGGAAGGCCGACATTGAGGATACCCGCGTGCCGAACAGCGCTTTCCTGCTTATGGGCGCTGATACGACCTCCTACGAGGGCTGGGTGCACAATGGTATCAACGAATATGACTCGATTGTTGAGAAAATCTATCGCAACAACATCCCAACCAAGTACATGCAGCACTTCCCTGTTACGCGCATGGAAAAGGATAAGGATGGCTGGGCGGACTACATCGAGTTGAATAACGGAGATGTGAAGGTTTATGCAGAGGGGTATGAGAACCCCAATAACGAAACAAGAAACAGCAAACGCATCATAGAAAAAGACGGAAAGAAGATTTACGAGCAGGTTAACGCAATCGGCACAGATCAAGGTTCCATCAAGTACCTGATACCGTGGAACGAGGGCGACATGAAAAAGCTTGATGAGCAAGAACAAAAGGAGATCAAACTATACCATTGGAACGATGACGGCGGCAGTACGACCTGGGAACTCCCCAACAGTTGGGCGGGCCTTGAGAACGTCTACGTGTATAAGTTGTCCGACCTGGGCAAATCTTCTGAGCAGGTTCTGACTGTAGTAAATGGAAAAGTTACTATTCATACAGATGCAAGAACCCCGTACGTGGTGTACAAAGAACAGCAGGATATGGATGTGGATGTCGACTTCGGCGAGGGACAATACGTGAATAACCCTGGCTTCAGTACAGGAGACAACCTCAAAGGTTGGAAAACTGTTAATGGGAATCCCCAAGTCGTGCGTAACGACAACACAACGATGCCACTCTTCACCTCTGACGGATTCGTAGCGCAGGCTAACTCGAATGCCGACAACCATGGCAGAAGCCGCAATTGGGAGCTTGCGGTTAAGGACGGTAACGAAACGGCGGTCAGCCAGACCATCACTGGCCTGACGCCCGGCGACGAGTACGCCGTTTCGGTTATGGTCGAAGTACAACGTGGAAAAACACGCAAGGCGTCACTCATCGTGGATACAGATGGAGCTAGGCGCTCCAGTTACACAGATTCCTCGGTCTTGCTTAATTATGACCGCTATGACTCCAAAGAAAAAACCGGTATGCTCCGAATGCGCGTCGTATTCACGGCGGACGCACCTACGGCAACTATCCGGTTGCAAGCAGCGGCAGGCGAAGGCGAGGTGCGATTTGACAACGTTCGCATGTACAGGACTACCACACCAACACCGAATACTCCGGTGACCGACGGGAAAATCATCCTGTATCAGGATTTCGAATCCGCGCCGGACGGAACAACTGAAGCGGGTACGTCCATCAACAAACCTACTTTTGAGGGCTTCTTACCCTTTAATCTTGGCAACGGCGGAGGGTTTCGCGAAGCGAGAACGATCATGCAGCGCCGGCATGATCCCTATACGCAAAACAATACTGTACCCGTTTGGAGTAGTAACGCGCCAGAGAGCGTTAAAAACTTTGAGCAGCCAACGAAAGACCAAGAGGGGAATACAGTTACGGGCCAATGGTGGGATACCACGACCATCCCGGTTGATCTAGTTGTGGACGGCAAAACCTCATTCTCTAACATCACTGGCAGCGCAGGCATCATGTACCAGACTACACCTCAGAGCCTCCGGTTTGAAGAGGGCAAGACATACCGCATCAGCTTTGACTACCAAACTGGCTTAAACGGCATCTTCGCCTTTGTGCTCGGGAATGGTATGAAAGGGACACTAAGTCAGAAAGTTTCTTCGACAACTGTAGAATTTACAGGGCTTCAGCACCATGATTATCTGCAAGGCACGATGGGCCCGTATTTTAACAATGTGATATCGAACCGGTTGGACGGCAGCGTGCCAATAACCGCGATGCCTGAAGGTTGGGAAGCCAACGGCATCTACCGTAACACCGACATCAAGAAAGCGGTTCCGAACTGGAAAGGGTATTATGAGTACGAGTTCGTGAGCACATCCGACCAGACTTGGTTCGGTATCT
This sequence comes from Paenibacillus sp. Soil766, assembly GCF_001428105.1. Classification (GTDB taxonomy): domain Bacteria; phylum Bacillota; class Bacilli; order Paenibacillales; family NBRC-103111; genus Paenibacillus_E. The sequence continues at coordinate 63,659 of NZ_LMSJ01000028.1, forward strand.
TGCGGAACAATGACTCACCGACACCGAGCGATAACCCCAACCCGTTTATCATCGACAATCTGCTAATCGTGGAAGTGGGCGAGGTTGAATCAGGTGACGCAACGCTTGCTAACCTGACCGTGAGCGCAGGTGTGCTGTCTCCGGAATTCAGCTCGGACATTAAGAACTACGCAGTAAATGTGGATAACAGCGTCAGCAGTATTACCATTACTGCGACAAATAACCACAGTTCCGCGACGGTCAGCGGAGCAGGCATAAAATCCCTGAATGTAGGGCTGAATACATTTGATGTAGTTATTACTGCTGAAGATGGTACGCAGAAAACCTATACGGTAGTTGTAAATCGTGCTGAGGAAGCCGCCTCCAATGACGCTAAGCTTTCTAACCTGACTGTTAGCGCAGGCGTACTGTCTCCGGAATTCAGCTCGGACATTGCGAGCTACACAGTAAATGTGGATAACAGTGTCAACAGTATTACTATTACTGCGACAAATAACCACAGTTCCGCGACGGTCAGCGGAGCAGGCGTAAAATCTCTGAATGTAGGGCTGAATACATTTGATGTAGTTGTTACAGCCGAGGATGGTACACACAAAACCTATTCGATCGCAGTGACACGTGCCAGCGCGCCGCCGACCGACACCGGTTCTGAAGGCACTGGCTCTGAAGGCAGCGGTTCTGATGGCACCAGCTCCGAGATTCCTTCTCAGCCTTCTCAGCCTGCCCCGACGATCACTCCGGAACCAGCCGAAAATGCGTGGATCCTCCACGTTGAGGAAGATACGGATGCAACCACCATCATCGAAAGCACAACGGAGCAAACGAAAGCAGCTGAAGACGCAGTTGCGGCAACTGCGGCGAGCAACGCAAACACAAGTGTGACCATTGTTGCAGTCGCACCCCCGGTGATTGTGAAGACATTAGGGGATATCAACGAACCTTACGCTGTAACCGTGAATATTCAACCTGACAAGGACAAAGCGGAATTCACTACGATGGCAATCGTGAATGTCGACGGTACGTTGACTCCGGTACCCACCAGGATGAATAGTAATGGTGCGGTAACCGTCATCGTCCGTGGCGATGTCACGTTGGTGCCGGTGAACGTCAAGTCTAACTTCATCGATACGATCGGGCATTACGCCAAGGATGAAATTAACAGGGCGGCAGAGTTGATGCTGGTCGTTGGCGTGGGTAATAGCAGTTTCGCTCCAACAGAGTCGGTTACTGTTGCAGAAGCCAACACGATATTCCTACGGGCACTTGGCATTCCGGTTAATAAAGTCACTTCTGCCGTGAACGGGGTAGATCAGAACAAATGGTATGCTGATAATGTCAATACCGCGACTGTTCATAAGCTGATTGACGTAACCGAAAATAACATTGACCTTGATAGCCCCATGACTCGCATTCAGACCGCTACATTGATTGTAAACGCTCTGAGGGCTTTGAACATGAACCCGACGATGTCTATTCAGGAGGCGGATGAGTTGTGGCTGAAAGACTTCAACGATCTGCCTGGGCTAACGGCGTCAGAGCGTATCGATCTGGCTATCTCTGTCAAGCTGGGTATCTTTCAAGGTAATGGTGATGGAACCATGGCCCCGCACTCCGCTCTGCAGCGAGCTCACTTGGCAAGTCTTGCGGTTAGGTTTCAGGATAATATTCTGAAACGAAACTAACATGAGCCTGCCCCCGGTTCGAAGCTACTGGTATAACAGCTCCAGCTACAGTGGAGGCAGCGCCTCGGCATAAGAGTTCAAGGTAGTTAAGTCATGGAAAGGGAGCTAAGCGGCGTGTTTACTGCTTGGCTTCTTTTTTTTGACAGAAATTATATGTTTTGAGTTAAGCGAAGCTTACCCTTATTATGTTCGATTCACAGGTGGCAAAAATGCAAAAAGGCATCCTTTTCAGGGGAATTTACTTCAACGTTATAAATTAATGTAAAAAAGGCATCTTTTGGGTTCGGCAATGTTTAAACAGAGCTGAAAATGCAGAAATTGATGCCTTTTTGCATCAATTTAAGCTGATATCGTTTATTCGAATGAGAAAAGTTGCTTAGGCATTTTTCAGATGGACGGCGGTACACCCAAAACTGTTTCAAATAACAATGTTCATATGGATGTTGTTCATCATTGTACCAAAGAAAGTCATCACTATCCTCTATCCCGTGCAGATGGGACATGATATTGTCTATAACTAACACATGAACAGGGGTGTCACCTATGGCTGAACAGGAGAGCTCCAAGTGTTTGGAGCAGGTGGAGAAGCAGATTAGCGATGCGAAAAGAATGATGAAAGTGAATTGGGAGAGCTATGTCAACGCTCCTTTTGACATGGCTAGACAGCATTTGGCCAAGGCAGATAAGTTGTTAATCGAGGCGAGAGGGCTGCAATTCGCCGATCCTGAAGATAGCCTGAGCAAGCTGAAGCTTGCGTCCAGCTGGGCTTTAGATGGTTATCTATGCTCATTGCCTAGCCGAACTGCTGAAGCACGTGGCGTCTGGTATCGCGCGATAGAACGCAGTCGTGAAGATGTGAGTCGCACCTTGGATCGGATGAAGGCTGCTGGTTTTAATGAATTGTATCTTGAGACTTGGCTATGGGGATATACGATATTCCCAAGTCGTACCGCAGTGGCGAAACAAATACAAGAGCAGCATCCTGCCTTTCGGGGATGGGACCCGTTGGAGGCTTTCATTCACGAGGGCGAGAAGCGGGGAATCGCTGTGCATGCTTGGTTGGATGGGTTCATGGTTGGTGTCGATGCTAAGGGAGGTCCTGTGTTGCGAGCTTATCCGGCGTGGTCGGCTCTTTCGCGCAGACAAGCCGATGCCAAGAAGCCAATGCCTCAGCAGGGGACGGGCTACTTTTGGCTCGATATCACGAATCCTGATGTGCGCGACTATGTATTACATATTGTAAAAGAAATTATAACGACCTATGGTGTTGCTGGCATTAACTTGGATTTTATGCGGTTTCCGCACACGAATAATAACTGGGAGGACTGCTACTGCTTTAGTTCCTATGCACGCGAGGCGTTCAAGCGTGAGCATGACTTGGATCCTTACGAGATTCATGCAGATAAGCATAGAGAGCTTTGGGCGACTTGGATGAAGTGGATAGAACGAATTGAAGATGAATTTGTAGCGGAGCTGTACAAGGAAATTAAGCGTATCAGCCCGAATGTAATTGTATCGGCTGCGCCAGAACCGGGAGCAGAGTCCGAGAAAATTGGAAACTGGTCGCAGTATGTGGATGTTGTTATTCCTCAAGCTTATTATGACAATGCTGCTGAGGTTAGGAAATCCGTTCAACTGCACCAAAACGTGCTTGCTCCCGGCAATCTGGTTTATAGTGGAATCTATCCAATGTACGCGAAATTAGAGTCGCAAGAAACTATAAACCAGGTGCTTGCTGCTCGTGATATGGACAAGGGAACCGTCATTTTTGCATTCGGGCAGGCAACATTTGAAACGATACGTGCGCTGAGGATCGGTCCGTGGCGGAATGACGCGATTTCAACTGGGATGTTTCCGCTGCTGGCGATACAAGCCTTATTGGTAGCTATCAAAACCGATGTAGTACAAGTGTATCTGCCACGTCATGCGATGACTGAAAATGCAGCTATGGAGCTTATCAACACAGTGGACTTGCTTCTTGATAACGTGCAAAGTGATGACATGTTGGCAGCATGTAGGAAGTGTCTGTTGAAAGCGACAGAAGAAGAGACGATTCGCTCTACAGTCGCGTTGCAACTGACGAACACCTTAACAGAAATACAGGAGCTATTACGCTACTCACAAATTAAGCATGTGAAATGAATTATCGTATACAATCGTAAATCCGAGCGGAGGTCTCATGATGAATTTATTAATTGTGGAAGATGAAATCCGTCTCAGAAATGCGCTAGTAAATAATATTCCATGGGATAGGCACGGTATCGAAGTTGTGGGTCAAGCAGGTAATGGTGCGGAAGCCCTTCGAATCATTGACCGTAAAAAGCCGGACATCCTATTGCTGGATTTGCAGATGCCAGAAATGGATGGGTTAACGCTGGCAAGACATCTTCGCCAAATAGAACCTTTGGTTAAGATCATCGTACTAAGCGGACATGATGATTTTGCTTACGCACAGGAGGCACTGGGGCTTGGTATAATGAAGTATTTGTTAAAGCCAGCAGGCGATGAGGAAATTTTGGAGACCGTGCTCGAAGCTGCAGATAAGTTGAAAAGCGAGCTTGAGCAGCGTCATAACGAAGATGAGTTGAAAATGAAATGGAAGCTCCATCTTCCTTACTTGGTCAATGAATTTTTCCAAGGTTTATTGAATGGGAAATACGAAAATTGGGAAATTGATCAGAAATGTAAGGTTCTGCAATTAGATCTGCAGAATGATGCTGCTTATGCCGTGACAATCGTGGATATGGACCCGATCTCAGATACAGACAATCGGTTCAGCAGGAAGGATATGTCACTGCTTCAATTCTCGCTAAGTAGTATCGTAAGGGAAGCTCTAGCATCTACGCTGTGCTGGGTATCTACTAACTATGCGGGGTGTACGGTTATTGTTTTTCAAATGGATCGTGATGAGGAACCGAAAGTAGCGCTGCAAAAAATCAATGCTTTGACAGAAAAATTGTTATTCACGGTAAAAAGCTGTCTCAAGCTTAGTGCGAGTGCCGGGATCAGCGGAATGACTAGCGGCATTACGGATATGAATAAGCTCTACGTGCAAGCTGTGCGTGCCCTGCAAGATCGCATCGTACTGGGCCATGATCTAGCGATCCCCTACCGGGCGGAGCAAGGAAGAGAACCGGAACTGACGTTTCAGCCCAACCATGAGAAAGCGCTGGAAATTGCCCTTGAAACCGGAGATGGGGAGAAGGCATTCGACATGTTAACCGCACTTTGGAGCAGCGGGATGGCGAAAGCGGAGACTGTTGATGAAATTCGTGAGCACATCCTGTATTTTACTTGCTTATTTGTCAGTATGATCCAAAAGCAGGGATGGCCAGTACGGGAAGTAGCTGGTGAGGATTATGTCTATTTTCATAACCATTCGGAGTTGGCATCCAAGGAACAGATCTTGTTTTGGCTGCAGCGAATGATTAAGGCCTATCTAACCTATGCCGGCCAGAGGCGCAAATCGACCAGTCATGGCATGATCAAGACGATACTTAGTCTCGTGGAAAATGAAATTGATCAGGAAATGACCTTGCATGCTGTTGCAGACAGGATGTATGTGAATTCCTCTTACTTAAGCCGTCTATTCAAGCAGGAAACCGGTAAAGCTTTCTCCACCTATGTGATGGAACGGAAAATGGAGCGGGCCAAAGCGATCCTTCAGGATGGTTCACGTGTGTATGATGCCGCATCTGCCGTTGGGTACAGAGATGTTAGTTATTTTACAAGAGTATTCCGTAAATACTGGGGTGTAACGCCTGGGGAAATACGTAATTGATAGCCAAATAAGCCATTCGGCAGCCTTCTCGGATTTCTAGGGAAGGTTTTTTCATTTTCCTATTTGAGAAGTTATGAAAGTACCAAAACAAGTAATATTCCTCTAATTCGCAATAAAACGGGGGATGATACACTAGGTTTAGAAAGTAAGTACGAAGGAGGAGGCACCTTGAGCGAAACGAACATAACGAAAGAAACGGCCCTATCCATCAATAAAAATGTTAAAAAAAGATATATGCGTCAATTGTGGATCGATGTCAGGAAAGATTGGGATTTGTATCTCGCACTCCTGCCTGGCATCGCATTTCTCCTGCTATTCAAGTACACCCCGATGTACGGGATTATCATTGCGTTCAAGGAATTCAATATTTTCGATGGGATGGCAGCAAGCCCATGGGTTGGGATGAAGCATTTCGAAAAATTGATTTCATCGGCAAGTTTTTTGCAGGTATTCCAGAACACGTTGCTCATTTCTGTTTACAAAATCTTGTTCCTCTTCCCCCTTCCGATCGTCATTGCCATTCTACTTAATGAATTGAAAAATATGGCGTTCAAACGAAGTATCCAAACCGTGGTCTACTTACCTCACTTCTTGTCTTGGGTCATTGTCAGTGGATTATTCATTGATCTACTTTCCACCAATGGTGGTATCGTGAACAAAATCATTGTCGCCATGGGCGGTGAACCGATTCGATTTTTCTTAGACAGTCAGATTTTTCGTTCTGTTCTTATTGGGACGGCAGGCTGGAAAGAAACGGGGTGGAATACGATTATCTATCTAGCTGCCTTAGCTAGTATAGATCCAGGTTTGTATGAAGCAGCTAAGATCGATGGCGCCAATAAATGGAAGCAAATTGTACATATCACATTGCCTGGCTTGATACCGATTATTTTACTTATGTTCATTCTTCGTCTTGGTTATGTGCTGGAGGCTGGAACTGAACAAATCCTTGTCATGTATAACCCAAGTGTTTACAATGTCGCAGACGTTATTGGTACGTATGTGTACCGGATCGGACTCGGAGAACAGGATTATAGCTTTTCAACCGCTGTAGGGGTATTCGAATCCGTTGTTGCGTTTATTTTGATCTTAGCGGGTAACGGGCTGGCCCGAAAGTTTTTTGGACGAGGTATCTGGTAAACGGTGTATCAAGCATAAGGAGGATCTGAGATGAATATGAAAAGCAGTTTACAACCTAGGTCGGGCAGTAAGTCCTCAGCTATCCCGTTATCGCTCGGCGAGAAAATTTTTACTGTGGCTAATCACCTCTTCTTTATTCTTTTGGGTTTATCTACTATTTTCCCGTTTATTAACCTCATTGCCAAATCACTAAGTAGTGAGGCGGCTGTTGTTTCGGGAATGGTGAGTCTATATCCAATTGATTTTCAAGTAGGGACCTATACATATGTGGCTAGCAACGCCATGTTTCTAAGTGCATTTATGATCTCCATAACGGTGACCGTTGTTGGATCGCTCATTGCGTTGTTCATGACCACACTTGCCGCCTATCCACTCTCCAAACCAAGACTAAGGGGACGTAAGTTGTTCATCCTCATGTATTTATTTACGATGCTGTTCAGCGGTGGTTTGATCCCGACGTATCTGCTCATGCACAAGCTTCATCTCATTGATAAGCTGCCGGTTCTCTTCCTGCCATACATGATTAATGTTTACAATATGCTCATTGTCAAAAGCTACTTCGAAAGCCTGCCTGACAGCCTTGAAGAATCTGCCAAAATGGATGGAGCTAGCAACATGCGGATATTTGCGCGAATTATACTACCGCTCTCCATGCCTGTACTTGCGACGATTGCCTTGTTTTATGCCGTTACGTTTTGGAACGATTATTTTACTTCACTTATCTATATTAACTCCGCCGATTTGAAGCCTTTGCAACTATACTTGAAGGAATTGTTCGTTTCTTCCACAGATACATTCATGCGGACGAATGTCGATGCTTCGTTGAACGTATCACCGCAGTCGATTCAGGCTGCCTCGATCATTCTAGCTACACTTCCGATCGTATGTGTGTATCCATTTTTACAGAAATATTTTGTGAAAGGCGTACTTGTAGGCTCTGTTAAGGGATGAAGTCACAGGCAAATCATGAAAGGTGGTGGTGGGCCGGCTCTACAAAGGTTCCGTGATCGTTGGTATATGGCAGTATCCATACTCAAAGGGGAAAATAGGGAGGCTCTTACATGGTAAAAAAAATGTTAGTTCTCATGTCCATCACAGCGATGACAGCGGCGATTACAGCTTGTGGTGGAACCAGTCAGACCACTAGCAGTTCTACAACACCAGCTGCATCTACAGCTCCTGTTGCAACCGTAGAAGCCAATAAACCAAAACCGGAGTTCAAAGCGCTGCTGCAATATGCGCGATTTGATCCGAATACCGAAGTCGTTGCCAAGTTCCTGAATGAAAAAACAGGCTATAAGGTGACCTACGATATGCTGCCAGTTGAAAATCCGGATGATAAGCTCAATTTACTGATGGCGAACAAAGAGAAATATGCCTACATGTTGCTAAGCGGACCGCAATATTCTAAGCTTGCTGCCTCTGGTGCCTTGGAGCCAATCGATGAGCTGGTCAACAAATATGGTACGAATATGAAGAATGTGATTTCACAAACCTCCTGGAATGGTGCGAAGCTGAATGGTAAAATTTTCGGCATACCGCAAACGGGATCAGGGACAATTGTGAATACACAGCTAATCGTCCGTCAGGATTGGATGGATGAACTTGGCTTAAAAGCACCTACAACACGTGATGAATTATATACGGTTTTGAAAACGTTAAAAGAAAAGAAAAATGTCATCGGTTTATCTGGCGGGAAAAGTCCACTGTTGCCTGAGGTGCTGCCAACTTTCGGCATTCCGATGGTTCAGGGTACTGCTACGACCGGTTGGCAGGATGTCAATGGTAAATTGGTGAATTCAGTTGAGAATCCGAATATGAAGAAATATTTGGAATTCATGAAAAAGCTGTATGCAGAGAAACTGATCGATCAAGAATGGTCACTGAACCAAGCGAACAAAGTTATCGAGAATTTCACTAGTGGTAAAGCAGCGATCATTTCAAATGCTTATTTTAACGCGCCAACTGTGCAAAATGCCCTATTGAAAAATTCGCCAAATGCCAAAATCGGAAGCTTCCCTTACTTCAAAGGAGATGATGGCAAAGTCCAAGTCATGGGCAGCGCAGGAATCAGCTTCTACGTAGGCATACCGAAGTGGGCGGATAACAAGGAAGACATTATTAAATACTTGGATCTGAAGTTGGATAAAGATATTTTCAAAGAAGCAGCGATTGGTAAAGAAGGGGTACATCATAAGTTGGAAAATGGCAATTACTTCCCTATACTGCCGAAATTTAATGATGAATACAACAATGCTTCCACGTTCTTAACAGGTGTGGATGAGAAAAATTATCCGACGTACTGGCAGGCGCGTGTTCGCAAAGATCCGATCTTAACGGATTCCTTCAATAAAATTCAAGAAGCAGCCAAAGGCAACATTGTTCTGGATCCGCTTGCTTTTGCACCACCGCTTGAAGCAATTGGTAAATACAACTTAAAGCTGCAAAAGCTGATGGAAGATACATTCTTGAAATACATCACGGGTGCAGAATCACTTGAAAACTATGACAAGTTCGTAGCGCAATGGAAAGCAGATGGCGGGGAAGAAATGACCAAAGCTGCTAATGAATGGTATGCAGCAAACAAGAAGTAGAAGCGAAATCCCCTGCGGTGATGCCGTGGGGGTTTTAATTACGTGAGGGAGTGGAGATGGACATGAAGAAGATCGGGTTTATCGATTATTTTCTAGATGAATGGCATGCGGAGAAGTACCCAGGGTGGATCGATAAGGCTTCTAAAGGACGTATGCAGGTTTCGTATGCTTATGGGAAAACGAATCTGGATGGGAAGCTTAGTAATGCGGAATGGAGCCGGAAGAAAGGGATTCAGCTGCTGGATTCCATTGAGAAAGTTGTGGAGCAGAGCGATTATTTGGTCGTTCTTTCGCCTGATCACCCTGAGTATCATGAAGAGCTTGCACAGTTGGCGTTGCAGTCGGGCAAGCCAACGTATATTGATAAAACGTTTGCTCCAGATCGCGCAGCTGCGTTACGGATGTTTGAACTCGCCGAGAAGCACCGAACTCCCATGTACTCGACTTCTGCGCTGCGGTTTGCAGCGGAGTATGCCGGTATTGAGAAGACGGGGATTGAGTCCGTTATCAGCTTAGGGCCCGGACTGTTTGCCAACTATGCCATTCATCAGGTCGAGCCTATCGTCTCTTTGATGGGGACGGATGTGAGGCGTGTGATGTGGGTAGGGACAGACCGAACCCCAGCGCTGTTAATTGGGTATGGGGATGGTAGACAAGCCGTGTTTCATCAATATGGCTGGGAATGTCCGTTTAGTATGGCCCTTTATTATGATGGAGGGTCTGCGTCATTTCTAAAGATCGAGTCCGATTTCTTCGGAGCGTTTATCGAGAATTTGGTTGGGTTTTTCGAGTCGGGCCAGCCACCGGTTTCCCAATTGGAAACGATAGTCATTGCTACGATTCTAGATGTCGGCATGGAGGCTGCGAAGACGCCGTACCAGTGGTTGCAATTGCCGTAAATGGTTGAAATAGAAAAGCCTCGTCTACTTCCAATGTGGAAGGAGACGGGGCTTTTTTGGTGTTACTCTAGATCTTCAGCTTTGTCTTTATGGCTATTGAACACTTTAATCTTGATGTCAGCCTGCTTGCCAAGGTAGAATGCTTGGATTGTGGCAGACCCGGGCTTCACAGCTGTGATGATGCCGTCAGCTGCAATAGACGCTACTTTATCGTGTGAAGAGCTGTAGGTCACTCCTTGGTTGATGTAGCCAACTACGCCATCGGAGTAAGTTGCTTTAAGCGGTGCTAGGTAAGTTTCACCTTGGACAAGACTGTGCTTGTTCTCGTCGAAGCTGAGACTTGCCACATCCACGACAGTTACGACAGACTTAGCGGTTTGTCCCTCGTAGGTAGCCGTAATTTCCGCAGCACCTGCTTTCAAGGCAGTTACGTTACCATCTGCGGCAACAGTTGCTACAGATGGATTACTGGAGCTGAACGTAGCTCCAGCTACAACGGCGCTCGATTGATCTGAGTAGACGGCGGTCGTAACCGTGGCATGTGTATCACCTACTACAAGACGATACGCAGCAGAATCAAGTGCAATGCCTGTTAGCGTTGGGGCTGTACGTGTGATGTTTATCGTTTTTTCATTTGTCTTTCGATCATCTACATAGACGGAAACCTGCAAATTATTAACGCCGATTGCGAGCTCCACATTTCCAATAAAGTCTCCGTTAGTGGACACCACGGCGGGTACACCATTTAGAAGAACACGAGCTGCCCCCGGTCCGAGCACTTCAACATTGCCCTTGATCTCCAGATTACGCAGTGCTGTGCTCATATTCGCATAATCCAAATATCCGCGCAGCACAGCCGAACGTACGTCATCGCCAACCTTGAAGGTTCTTGCGACCAACTGTCTTCTCGTTCGCACGCCAGAAGCATCCAGCGCTGAGATCACGAAGCCGCCTTGTGGAATCAGACTGTTATTCGGCGACATATTAGTCCAGTTCCAGGTAAGCGCCTGCTGCTGGTTAACGACTTTCGTGACTTTGCCGGTGCTGTCCACGATCGCTTCCACACCGAATGTGCTAGTGGCCGTTGTTTGGCCGAAGTCATTGGAATAAATGTTGAGATTATTCTCGTTCCGGCTCACATTGAAGAGATCCGCTTCAAGGAACGACTCAGGACTTCCTGGTATGCTTGAGCCAATTTGATAATCCTTCACATATTCCACGTTATGGAGCGATGCCTTCACGACAGACCAGTTGACTTGTGATAGATCGAAGAGCATGAGTCCATTCGATTGCGACAAGCCAGCTTGGAACACGGAACGCTGCAACGGAGGGTCTTGGATGTTCGCTAAAGCGATACTAGCGTACATCGGGACTTCCCCGTTAGTTACGATATTACCTAAGGTAATATGATGTTCGATTTCCTTTTGTGTCGTTTGATACGTACCAATCATTAGGAAATCGATGTTGCCTGCGTAACCAGTTTGCGCATAAGAGTCTGTGTATAGACTGTCATTCGGTAATTGTAAACGGCTGTCATACTTGAAATTCGGGCTGCCCCAATGGACGCCGTTCAAGTAATAAGACTCGAACCATGAACCCACATAGGCAGAGGAATAGACCTTATGACCTTTCAATAGCGAGTAACGATCGGTTAGTGAACGGACATCATCAGTAAATGTTTTGATCGTTTGCGAGCGGAACTCCCACCAGTCATTGATAAGCGGACCCTCTTGGCGTACGTTGTTCACATAGCTGAAAACATCGGCTGGCCAATTCGTCAACTGCTTCCCCCGAGCAGCAAGAAATGCTTCGAACTTCGCACGCGTCAACGGGCTGAAGTCGGCCGTTTCGTTGTCATAGCGGGTACGATCCAGAACAACGCCATCTACATCGTAGTTCTTAATCACTTCTTCCAAGTTTTTCAACTCAAAAGCTCTTACATCATCGTTGGCCGGGTTAACAAAAGCAACGAGGGACTTGCCCGATGTATAGTATTTGCTCTCACGCAGACGCAAAATTTGACCGTTATCCTCGGGCCGATACACACGCTCTTCCCAGTCCAGATGCTGGTTCAGCAGTCCATACTCGTTGTGTGCAGGCGAGCCTTCAGCAAAAACGTTGAAGGCTGCGTGGATTTTGATACCAAGCTGATGCCCGTACTTGATAAACTCTTCCAACATATCCAGATTCGGATTGGCACCCGCGCGCGTCGGTGCTGTCATTTGTGAGATGTGCGGCCGATTCGTCAAATCGTTCTTCTTATAGTTGGCGAAGCCTTCGACGCCTTTGACATCAAGCGCAACAGCGGTCACGCCAGCATCTTTTGCCTTGGTCAGCATATCACGGATATTATCAGGCGTTTGCAGTTTGAAAATATTGGTGCCTTGGTCGACCCAGAGGACGACTTCCTTGGCAGCACTGGTTTGTTTTTTATAAAACACAACAAGTGTTTTCTGATCATTCTCTACGCCGTTCTTAGAGGCAACGACATCCAGGTAATTCACACCCTCTGTGAGGTTGACCTCGCTTTGGAAGGTACCGTTAGCCTGTAAGGCAACGGTGAGTTGGTTGATGCGAATTGCATACGTGACGCCAGATTCCAAGTTTTCCAGCTTACCGGAAACCGTCGTTTTCGGGGCGGTTACTGTAAACCAATCGTCATTGTCCAGCTTAAGACGCGCTTGAAGTCCTTGACCCGTCATGAGTGCGGTGACAGGGATAACTTCACCATTTTTACGCAGCTTAATGAGGTCGCCAACCTTGAAATTTTTCGCCAGATACTGTTTGAAAGTTTTGTTCGCCCAGCTGTCATCGTTCGCGACAAGAATGAAGCCGCCTTGTGGAATGTTAAGCTGAGTAGGTCCTGTCCATACGGGTACACCGCCGTTAACGGATGGATTGACAACGCGAGTCACATGATTTGTCGCATCGACGACAACACCGACAGAGGTGGTGCCAACGGTTATGGATGTTGCAAATTCCGTGGTGAATAAAGCGACATAATCGGTGATTCGACTCATATCCGTGTCAACGGCATTAATTTGCTTGCGCGGACCCTCAATATCGATGGTGATATCGACGGGAGCCGCTTCTACTTCAATGAAGTCGGTTGGACTAGATGCCGCAGATGCGGTTATGGACCAAGTGGAAGCGAGTAATGTAATCAACAACGGGATGATTAACCATTTCAACTTTTTCAACTGGATTCACGTTCCTTCCTTAGAAGCGGATTTCTTCACCTTTTTCGCTAGATTCATAGACTCCGCAAAGTATTTTCATCATCTCAACTCCGTCTTGTACAGGTGATAGAGTCATCTTTTTACCTTGACAGACTTCGATGAAGTAATTGATTTCATCCTGAAAGCCGGCAACAAAATCGAAGGATAGGTTATTAATCTGCGGCGTGAGGTTCAGAATGGTATCGTATTTTTCCGTAATGATGGATAACTGAGGCTCTAATTCTGCACCGCCTTTTTCCCCATACAGCTTCACGGTCAATTCGTCTTCCTTCGCATGCAGTGTAAAGCTAACATCAACAAGAATGGAAGCGCCGTTCTCAAATCGAATCAAGGCATTGGCTAAATCTTCGACCGTATTATGCGTGGGGTCATAATCGGCAGCTTTGTAAAAAGCCAGGTTCTTCACATTGGCACGATTACCAAGTTTTTTGTAGGTATTACCAGAAATGGATTTGACTTTCGGACGTCCCATCAAGTACCAGCAAAGGTCAATCACGTGTACGCCTACGTCGATCAGAGGGCCGCCGCCCGAACGATCCACATCGGAGAACCAGCCGCCTGGGTTGCCCAAACGACGAATGCACGATGCCTTCGCATAGTAAATGTCGCCGAGCTCGTTGTTATCGAGGAACGATTTGATGATGCGGGTATTCGAAGCGTAGCGGCGAACGAAACCGACTTGCAGCGTTTTGCCAGTACGACGAACCGCATCTTCGACTTCTAACGCCTCTTTCACCGATGTACATAGCGGCTTTTCGGTGAGTACGTTTTTACCAGCCTCCAAGGCGGCAATGGATATTAGGGCATGGCTATTGTTCCATGTACAAACGCTAATTGCATCTATGGCATCATTGGCTAGCAAATCCTCATAGTTCGTATAGATATGTTGGATGCCGTATTTTTCAGCCTTTGCTTTCGTGCGTTCTTCGTTCAAGTCACAGATGGCATAGAGTTCAGCATCCGGATTCGTATGATACGATTTCAAATGCATTTCGGATATGGAACCTGCGCCAATAACACCAATACGTATTTTACTCATGTACATGCTCCTCTTCATTAGATGGATTAACGTTATACGGGACGAATCGCAGGCCAAGCCAGCTCAATGCCGTAGCTTTCAAGCATACGCTGGAAAATGCGCAACTCAGAAGCCTCGTTGCGGACTTCCCTAGGCAAGATGCCGCGATCAATGCAGCGGCTTGCGAGAAAACCGACCGCTTCGCCAATGTTCCACTCGACGGGATGAAGTCGGTAACATCCGTTGGTGATGTGGGTTACACCAAGATTTTTGCAAGCTGGCAGCAAATTGTTCAATCGAATCGGAATCAAGCTGCCTAATGGAATCTGGAAGGGTAGAGAAGAGATATCTATATAATGACGATTACCAGTACTCGGATGGAGGTCTATGCGGTAACAGCCGATGCCAACGGAATCATGGAACTGCTCAGCTTTCCCGTCAGGACGGCACGCTGTGCTCACATGTTGCTCCAGGACGGTAAACTCCGCCTTGATCCTGCGCGACTCTCGTATGTACGGATACATAGCCAACCCGTCATCTGTTCCGACGATATCTGGACGCAGCCGAAGACCAGGGTAACCTTGACCGCCGTCAGGCCTAGGTGCTTCCGTTTGGAGCCAATAGAGCAGGGACAAGCTGAGCTGTTTCGCATCCCATAGGTGTTGCTCTCTTTCCTCTGCGCTGACATCAATTAAAGAGCCTAGCCAGTAGTCATTCTGTGGCCAATTGACCAACGTAATGTCGCTAGGATAAAAGCCTTCCTCGAAGTTCCGGCTATCAATAATGCGCCGATAGAAGAATAAGGAGTACTTGTCTGTGCCTTCAAACAGCTCATAAGAGACATGCTCCAGCGTGCTCGGACGAACACCGGACCAGCTGAGCAACCGATCAGGCCAGAAATCCGCTTTGTATGCCTTCCAGAAGTCATAGCGTTCAGGGCGCGCAATGGTGTGATCTTCACCTTCCATGTAATCCATGGCGAAGCAGTACGTGAATCCTTGCATGTCTTGCGGTAGTGCATCGCCATCAACGGCATTCGGCTCGCCAGTCTGACTTTTAGACTCAGCACCTGTCACATACTCCGCACCTGCAAGTGGCAGAGCATCGCCACACTCGGTGGCGTCAAGGAAATATGAAGCATGCAGCGTCACGCTATTGCCGCTCGTCATGTTGCGAACTGTGACGGAACGGACATTATCGCCGTCCATGGATACGGATTCTAGGCGATGGCGAATTAGAATCTGCAAGCGCCCGCTGTTGATGTAAGGAGCGAGCATATCTTGCAGGACGGCTAACGCAGCCCGCGGCTCATGGCATAACCGTGAAACACCGCCATTACCAGGATTCAGCCCTATTCGAGAACGCGCCTCTGAGGTGAGTGGGAAATGACGACGATAATAGTCACGCACACCTTCACGGAACTGTCGATAGCTGCTTGTGCAGCCAAATTGTTCGATCCATGGGTGTTCATCTGGCGGAACGGCTTGGCTTGTTAATTGTCCGCCGATCCAGTCGGTTTCCTCGGTCATGATTACTTTTTTTCCTGATTTGGCAGCGGCGAGAGCGGCAGCGCATCCGCCGGTTCCACCGCCGATCACGACGATATTAGCCTGATGGTTGTGCGTATGGGGATTGCTTGTCGTGTTCACCAACGATGATTGTCCCTCCTTTAACCAATTCGCCTTCAGGCATTCACAGGTTATCCCTATTGTATTACAGCTGGTAAATAGCCACAGCGGAGGACCATGACTTCTTTTGGTACTTTAATAACCCATTAACCGTGAAAAAAAAGGGATTGTACAAGCGAGGGCGAAGATTGAATACCTAACAAGATCACAGTGTGTGGATGCCAAATCGGAATTAGGGGAGATATTCATAATGAATAATCAACATCAATCAGGTGACGTCTTGAAATTGGATTCGAATATGAGAATTCCGCAACCCGATGACCAACTATTTAAATGGTACTCACCTTTGGAGCAACCCTTTTATTTAGCAGGTTTTGGATGGCAGAGGGAGCAGCAGTTGTACCGCAGGCTTCCAGAAAATCCTACATGGATACTGCCCGAGGCAGTGGATAACTTGGCAAACTGTACGGCTGGCGGGCAAATTCGGTTTATAACGAATGCGGTTTCCCTATCCATTAAGGTGAAGCTATTCAGCGCTGCGAATATGTATCACATGCCAGCAACAGGTCAATGCGGATTCGATTGTTACATCGGAGAACCTGGTGAACAGTTCTATTGCAGTACGACTCGGTATGACTCGAAACAAACCGAATATGAAAGCGTTATGTTTACGGATATGGATCGTATAAATAGAAGCATTACTTTGAATTTTCCGCTGTATCAAGGCGTTCAAGAGGTGTGGATCGGTTTGGATCCATCTGCACAAATCGCTTCTCCACCAGCCTACGATAACAGCGATAAGATCATCATGTACGGTACTTCAATCACGCAGGGAGGTTGTGCGACTCGGCCAGGTATGGCCTATCCCAATATCCTATCAAGGCGAATAAATAGGGAATTTCTGAATTTAGGTTTCTCGGGTAATGGCAAAGGAGAGCCTGAGCTTGCACACATTTTAGCAGAAATACCGGATCCTGCCTGTCTCGTCTTGGATTATGAGGCAAATTGCGTATCCACGGAAAGCCTGCAAACGACATTGCCTGAATTCATTCGTATCTATCGAAATAAACATCCACATACGCCAATCCTCGTGATTTCATGTATTACTTATGCGAAGGAAAGGTATAACGAGGCGTTGCGGTTAGAAAAGGAAGACCGGAAACGAGTCCAGCTGAGCACGGTCGAGCAACTGCGAGAAAATGGCGATGCCAACATTTACTTTTACGATGGTTCAACTTTACTAGGGGAAGATGCGCACGAATGCACCGTCGATGGTGTGCATCCGACTGATCTCGGTTTTATGCGCATGGCGGACGGGCTCACTCCCGTTCTCATGAAAATACTCGAATGATGAAAAGAATGAGGGCAGCTATTCTAGTCATGCTCGCTTGTTGTTCAACTGCTGGCTGCGGCATTCCGCATTTGAACTTGAAGGAAGAGAATAAGGTGGGTACAGCAAGCGAACCTGCTATCCGAATCGTCGCGAACAGCCTAGGTATGAATTTCCCGGAGGGAATGGATGAGAATCATAATCCTTATCTGAGCTATATTGAGAAAAACATTGGTGTTCAGGTCAATGTGACGCTTCCACCACTCAATGGCTACGATGAAAAGCTAAACGTCATTATGGCGTCTGGCGAGCCCCCGGATTTGCTGAATACAAGTGATCCATCTTGGTTTATCCATTTCGTAAATCAAAAGGCGCTGACGCCTTTGAATGCGTATATTGAGAAATACGGGGCGAATTTAAAAGCCAAAATCCCCAAAGAGGCTTGGGATAATGTCACCGTTGATGGCAAAATCTATGCAATCCCGAGTTTGAACGAGGTGAAAGGAACCGAAATCATCTACGCCAGGAAGGATTGGCTGGATAAGCTTGGGCTGCAGCCGCCTAAGACAATCGAGGAGTATACGGCGGTGATGAAGGCATTTGCTGAGAGAGATCCAGATGGGAATGGGAAAAAAGATACCTATGGATTATCGATTTTGGAGCGGCTTCGCAGAACATCGCCATTTCTAGGTGCATTTGGTGTACAAATGAAAGCGTGGTATGAACGGGATGGGAAATTGGTTTACTCGGGGATCCTCCCGGAAATGAAAGATGCGCTTCTGTATCTACGGGGCTTGTATGACGATGGCGTACTAGACCCCGAATTCCCATTGAATAAAATTGATGTTCTAGGTGAAAAAATTGTGAGCGGGCGTGTCGGTCTATTTTCAGCAGCATGGTCAGATACTCGCTCGCATATTGCAGCAAACCGTAAAATCGATCCGAAAGCAGAATGGATTCCACTGGATTTCCCAATCGGTCCGAACGGGAAACATGGCGTTTATAGCACGTCTAACGTCCGCTCCTATAATGTTATTCCAAACAAGAGCGACAAGGCTGAGGCTGTCGTTAAGTTCTTGGATTTCGTCGCAGGTCCAGGACAAACTAGCTTAAAACTCGGCTTTGAGAACGAAATCTGGACGAGAATCAACGGGAAATTATCCATTCGCTTTGATGAACATTCGAAGCACGGCTATCGTGGTATCTATGGTGCGTTGGCGGATATGGCAGATCCGAATGTTACACGAGATCGGCTGGAGGCCCTTGGTACACAGTTCCGCCTCTATGATAACATCCAACGGATCGAACAAAATTTGATGGTTGACCGATTCAATGGGCCTCCAACACCAGCTTTGGGTAAGCATCAAATTAAGCTGTCTAAGCTGCAAGAGGATACCTTTACGCGAATTATTGCGGGCTTAAGCCCCATAGAAGAGTTCGACGCGTTTGTGAAAAAGTGGAAGGAAGCCGGCGGTGATGAAATTACTGGGGAAGTGAATGAATGGTGGCGAGAAACCAACAAATGATCAAAGAGTTCTTATCCAAAATTCGTAAATTACTAGCCAGTTATATCCAAGTACGGCTAACCTGGTATTTTCTACTCATTCTGCTCCCGCTAGCTGGATTTAGCCTGTTTGCCATAGCCAAGTCGCAAGTGATTCTGGAAGTGCAGACTGGGGAAAGAACACAGGGTGCACTGCATACAATGACGGATTATCTCGACCTTACCTTGCAAAATATTGAACAACTGTCCTCCTTGATCGCGTTCGATACGAATGTCAACGCGACGCTGCAGTCTGTCGGTCAAGAGCCGGAAAAGCAGTCGTTCGTTCACTTTGCTCAAGTCATGGATCAGATAACGAGTATGACAACGGTCAATCTCATTGTGGACCAAATTACGATTATCCATATGCCTTCGCGTACGGTCATTTCTACCAAATTCGGTGGAGGGAAGCTCCCAGCCGGGGCTGAGAATCAAGAATGGTATCAGCATTTAATGGAGGCTAATGGGGGAACGATTTTTTTTACACCTCAGGTTGGTGAATCCTACTTCGATGCAGACAGCGTGCATCTGATTCGAACGATGGATCCGTATAACCGCACGTTGATGAATCCGAATTTGCTTGTTTTATCTGTAAAAAAGAGCGCTCTTATCGAACTTGCGAAACCGCTGCTGCCTTCCAAAAACGCGAATATTTATTTATTCGACAATGATGGAAGATCGATCACTGGCACAGGTGGAAGTGTGAATTCTCAAGTTTGGGAGAAGGTTGACAAGGTAAGGACGATTCGCAAATCGCCTCAAACAGGGACGGAAATGGTAACGATCAGCGTGAAATCGAAGTTATCTGGGTGGTCGCTTATGATGGAGCAGCCTTTATGGGAAATCCGGAGTCATACCGACTCATTGAAGATTTTTTCTTATGGAATTCTAGTCGTCAGTTTGGTCTTGGCGATTTGGACTTCTTGGATTATTTATCGAGGTATATCTGCGCCGCTGCGTAAGTTAGCTTATGGGATGAAGCAGCTCCGCACAGGTAATTTTACCATCCAACTTGAAGATACCCGGGTAGATGAATTAGGCTATGTGATTGAATCCTTTAACCGGATGGCTGAGAATCAGAAAACACTGATCCGGGATCACTACGAGAAGCAGCTTTTATTGTCCAAAATGGAACTGAAATTTTTGCAATCTCAAATTAATCCGCATTTCCTCTACAACACATTGGATTCCATTTATTGGACAGCCAAAAACTATGAGGCCGATGAGATTAGTGAAATGGTGTTGAATCTGTCGAAATTTTTCCGTTTAAGCTTGAATAAAGGAAACGAGACCTTTACTGTTAAGGAAACGATTGAACATTTGAAGTATTATATTAAAGTGCAGCAACTGCGATTCCTGGATCATTTCACGGTGCGTTTCGACATTGCTGAGGAAAGTGCACATTATCATGTGCTCAAGCTCCTCCTGCAGCCATTGGTGGAAAATGCCGTGCTGCACGGTTTAGAGAAACAAAGCAGCGGTGGGGAACTTGCCATTTCATCCTATTTGGATAACGGTCAACTTATCTTGGAAGTATGCGACAATGGTGTTGGCGTCAGCAAGGACAGGCTGGATTATATTTGTGGTAAATTAGAAGAGGCATCTACATTAGCGATTGATGGTATTTCTACAGATATCAAAAAAGAGAAGGACCTCTTCGGATTGCGAAATGTCGTCGCGCGAATGAAGATGTATTACGGTAATGAATCACAATTTTTATTTGAGAGTGGATATCAAATGGGAACGCGGATTACACTTCGTCTCCCCCTTGACATGTGTGAATCACCGATAGAAGAGCAGGCAGGCTAACGCTCACTGAAGTCATTCAGCATGAAAAAAAACGAAAAAGAAGATGATGTGATGGGAACGGCCTTTAGCTTGAGGCGAAAAGCTTGGATACATAAGCATTTCTCTGGTAAAGTGATGGATTATCAACAGATTATTGGTTTATATATACCGATTCTCATTGATCAGACATTCCTTGTTGGGCTTAACTTGGTGAACATTGCCATGATTAGTTCGTCAGGTGTTGCCGCAGTAAGCGCAGTAAGTATGATTGATTCACTCCATATATTTCTGATTAGTGTATTCGTAGCCGTCTCGACAGGTGGAACGGTGGTGGTCGCCCAGTATAAGGGCAGCGGTAATGACGGCATGGTTGCCAAAGCTGCGACTAGCTCCATTTCCTTGGTGTCGGCATTCGCACTAGGTATTAGTTTGTTAATGATTGTGTTTCATACGCCTGTTTTAACGCTGCTGTTTGGGACAGCTTCTCCGGAAGTGTTCGCTTATGCCAAGACCTATCTGATAGGGAGCAGCGTATCTTATGTGGGGATAGCCATTGTAGAGGCTGTTTGCGGCGCATTGAGAGGGATCGGAAAGTCCCGCACTTCGTTGAAACTCTCGTTAATCATGAATCTATCGTATGTTCTTTTGAATGTGATCTGTATCCATTTCTTACATATGGGCGTACACGGGTTGATCATCGCTGTGAATGTGTCCAGATTTCTGGCGGCATTCGTAGCCGTCCTGTATATGGTGAAATTAGATACGAATTTCCAAATACGATTGTACGATTTATTACATGTTAATTTGGCGATGATGAAGAAAATTTTATTTATCGGGCTTCCGTTTGCGGCGGAACAGATGTTCTTTAATGGCGGTAAAATTGTCACACAAGTGTTTATCGTGAGTCTTGGCACGCATGCCATGGCGACGAATGCGATTGGCGGTACACTCGCAGGTGTGTTACAGATTCCGGCTGCCGCGTTATCACTAACAACGGTAACTGTGATTGGACAATGTATGGGGGCGCAAAATGTGAAAGACGCACGCAAATTCGCCAAATCGTTTCTCTGGCTTGCATCGTTAACGCTCTTCCTCTCGGCACTGATCCTTCTTCCGTTGTTCAAGCCGCTTGTCAGCTTATTTCATCCGCCGGATGATATTATACGAGAGCTTTTCATCATCGTGTTGATCAATGCGATTGCACAAGTCCCACTCTGGCCGATCAGCTTCCTTTTGCCCGCAGCGCTTCGAGCTGCGGGGGATTCCAAATTCACATCCGTGACTTCGATGCTGTCCATGTGGTTGTTCCGGGTCGTTCTGGGCTATGTGCTTGGCATTATGTTTCATATGGGCATCATCGGTGTATGGTTAGCGATGAATATTGAATGGGGCGTTCGTGGGCTTATATTCCTTTGGCGCTTCAATGGGGAACAATGGTATCGTCATCGATTGGTCGAGCCAGCTGCGGATATTAAATAAAAAAGACACCTTCTCATCGGAAGAGAAGGTGTCTTTTCTTGATAGATGGAAGACTAATTTGGTGGAGACACCGGTTCATGTTAGTATTGCTACTAAACTAACTTTCGGGTAATCTTACATAGGATCCGAATGAAATATGTATGTGGATAATTTTTCCATAAAAGGGGGGCTACTATGAATCTAAATCTAACGAGGCATCCTTGGAAGAAAAATGCCCTCAGAAGGTTGATTCTTTCATTTATTTGTATTCTGTTACCGCTTTATATCCTCAGTATGATTATTTATAATTGGGGGATTCGTACGCTGCAGGACGAAATATCCAAGTCCATGATTTCACTGGTATCGGGGTATTTCAGCGGGTTGGAGGAGGAGTTCAGACGCATTCAAACGTTACAGTACGATGTGTTAAGCGATGATAATTTGAATGCACTAGGAGCAATTCCAGATTCGTTGAATGATATTGAGAAAATGCAAAGTATTCTACGACTTCAACAGCGGCTTAATGCGATTCGCAACAGTTCAACGTATATCAAAGATGTGTACGCTTACATACCAGCTATTCAAAAAAACGTTTCTGCCCTGACGATTTCCACTTTTAATCAACAAGAATTTGAAAGGTTGAGGAATATTCCCTTGTCGCTGGATTCGCAGGTAATGAATGTGGACGGCAGAATGTATCTAAGCGCTGTGTATCCTTTCTCTACTCCTAGCAGTAAAAGAGGTCCGCTATTCATTGTGGCCATAGAGCTCTCGAAGGAAAAACTGGAGGAGCATTTGAAATTAATGATTAACTCCCCTGATGAGGGATTGATTTTCAATAGCTCACAGTTTGTTATCACAACAAGTCATGATGCGGCATTCGATAAGGAAATCTCTGCACATATGTCCAATAATGCGAATATTGGCAATGCACAGAAGCTTGTTATCAACGACAAGCATTATTTGGCTGTATACACCTCATCTGACTTTTTTGGCGCTGTGTTGAGCAAATATGTACCCGAAAACGCAGTGTTTCAACCGCTCGAGAAGTATAGAAACTGGTTTCTATTATTAGCAGCCGTAGCCCTCGTTATTATCGTTATTTACTCTTTATATGTATATAAATATATTCATAAACCGCTGGATAAGCTTGTCAAAGCGTTCCGGAAAATCGAGCATGGCGATTTCGATGTTCGAATTGAACATGCGATTAATGATGAGTTCCAGTACATTTACAAGCGGTTCAATGTGATGTTAGGGAATTTGAAATCCTTAATTGATCAGGTGTATAAACAGCAAATTTTAACTCAGAAAGCGGAATTAAAGCAGTTGCAATCGCAGATTAACCCGCATTTTCTTTATAATAACCTGTTTATTCTAAGTACGATGGCACGCCTTGGTGATTACGAGAATCTCGAACAATTTACGAATCAGTTGGGTGAATATTTTCAATTCGTCACTCGGAATAGCTCAGATGAGGTACCGCTCTGGAAAGAAGTTAATCATGCCAAAGTATATGCCGAAATTCAAACGATGCGGTTTTCGAATCGGCTTCGGGTTGAATTCGATGAGTTGCCTGAACATATCGGACACGTCATGGTGCCGAGGTTAATATTACAGCCGATCATTGAGAATGCATTCGAACACGGTCTAGAACGGAAGCCTGAGAAAGGCATTTTACGGGTTCGTATCCTCAAGGTGGGGAATGAGATACAGATGATCGTTGAGGATAATGGCGAGGAGCTGGATGGAGAGCGAATTGCTTCGCTTAAGGAGGCATTATCCAATCAAGAAGGGTTGGAGATGACGGGGATTCTGAATATTCACCAACGAATTCGCTTGAAATTTGGCGATACAAGTGGATTGTTAGTGGAGCGTAGTGAATGGGGCGGTATGAAGGCAACGATTGTGATTGATCACACGAACGGAGGCGTTTAAATGTACAGAGTGCTGGTTGTAGACGATGAAATGATTATTGCAGACGGCTTATATGAAGTGCTTCAGACCATCCCGCAGCTGGAGTTGGATGTGTATAAAGCTTATTCTGGCATGGAAGCCGTTCGGCAATTCGATCGAACACGCTTCGATATCGTGCTCACTGATATTCGTATGCCAGGACTGGATGGCTTGCAGCTCCTGGAGAAAATTCGCGAGAGATGGCCGCAATGCAGGGTCATTTTTCTCACGGGATACAACGAATTTAACTATATTTACTCTGCTATTCAGTATGAGAAGGTAAGTTATTTACTGAAGACCGAAGGATACGAGAAAGTCATTCAGATGGTGGAGCATGCGGTGGCTGAGATTGAAACAGAGCTGAGAGCGCAGTCCTTGCTGAAAATAGCCCAAGAGCAATTGGATAACATGCGCGGGATGCTTCAGAACGAATATGTGAAGCGGATTCTGAATGAACAGCTTGACGTGAGAGAGATTCATCAAGAACAATTTGATGAATTGGCCATACCTCTCCAAGCTGATCGGCCTATTCTCATCATGCTCGGAAGAATTAACAGCTTATCCAATCGGACGACATATTCGGAAAAGTCCCGTCAGCTTTACAGGATCAAGCTGATTGCTGAGCAATACTTGTCTTCGCATGTGTCTTTTGTCGATGTGGTGAATGAGCATATGGATCTGATTTGGCTGATTCAGCCACTTGGGGATAACTTGAATAATGAGGGATGGGAACGAACGCTGACATTCGTAAAGGGGAATCTGGAGTTGGTGCAAGCTGCCTGTCGGGAGTCTGTCGGTGAGTTATTATCGTTTGTCCTTGATGACAGCACGGTGCCGTGGGCCGGTGCAGCAGAAAGGTTCGCCACACTAACGATGTTGATGAATTATCGCATTGGTCAGGGCAGCGGTATGCTGCTGCTGGACAAGCAAATGGTGGAGCAAGAGCTTCAACAGTCGGACGGCAGCCATCGGGAGAAGTCGCAGATCCGCCATGCCAAATTGGAGCAGCTCGCTGATCAATTAGAGCATGGGCAACGGATGGAGTTCAGCAAGACGCTACTTGCCTGTGCCGATTCGCTGAAGGTGATCGACAGCATGCATGATGTCCCTGCGCAAGAACTTTATTATTCCATTGGCTTGGTCTTCTTATCCTATATGAATCGTTGGAATTTGGTGGAGATGGTTGCGACCAAAATCGGTCTGCATAAGCTCATGCAACCAGGGGAGCATGAGTCTTGGAGCATGGCTTTTGAGTATCTAGCCCGAGTGGAAGATATTCTGTTCAATCTACAGAATCAAGAGGAAGAACGAAGGGCGAATGCGATTATTTCCTTGATTCAAAAGCATATTAAGGATAACCTTCATAACCCAGATGAGGTTTCGCTGGTGAAATTAGCGGAATTAGTGTATTTCAATCCGTCTTATTTGTCACGACTATTTAAACAGGTAACAGGAAGCAATTTATCCGATTATATTTCTTCGACCCGTATGATAAGAGCCAAGAGTCTTCTGGAGAATCCGAATATAAAAATACAAGAGGTGGCTGAGCAAGTCGGTTATGGAACCGCGACGAACTTTACGAGATATTTTCGGAAGATCACGCATATGACTCCGCTGGAGTATCGGACCTCGATATTCAACAAGTAAACAAGTGATTCAAATGTAAAGACATGAATATTGAATGCCGATTGATTGCGCATTACCATTAGAGATGTAGCAACTCTAGTATATTTAGATCATTCGGGGAGGTTCACATGAGACAAAGAGATAAAGCGAAAACGGCGGTTATTCTCTCGGCGGCAGGACTATTGGTGCTCTCAGCTTGCAGTTCAGAGGGATCGAAAGATAGCAATGCAACGGCGACACCTAATGGTTCTGCTGCGCCTAACGCGAACTTGATGGCGAAGTATGAGAAACCAGTGGATATTACGGCATGGCGCTTTACAGAAGCAACTTATAAGTATGAAAATGGCGACACAATCGAGAATAATATTTATACCAAAGCATATCAAAATGACCTAAACATCAACCTGAAGTATCAATGGACCGTGCCTGTCGAGCAATTTGATCAAAAGCTGAATGTAGCAATTGCAGCAGGGGATCTGCCGGATGTCATGTGGCTTAAAAACAAGCAACTCACAGATTTGGCTGATAATGATATGCTGTATGACTTGACAGAGCTGTATGACAAGTATGCTTCGCCGATGGCGAAAAGTATTCTACAGCAGGATCAGAAGGCATTCGATACAGCTAAAATTGGCGGCAAGCTGATGGCGATTCCACAGACATCGTCGGCCATCGATGGTTTACCGCTACTGTATGTACGGGCGGATTGGTTAACTAAGCTTGGTCTCACTGAGCCGAAGTCCATGAAGGAAGTTCTCGCGGTTGCTGAGGCATTCACGAAGAAGGATCCAGACGGCAACGGCAAAGATGATACCTTCGGGATGGCATTCACGAAGTCCTTTTTAGCGGATACACATTTCGGAACAACGGGCTTCTTCTCCGGCTTTCATGCTTATGCGGGTAAATGGGTGAAGGATGCAGCCGGTAAACAACTGGTCTATGGAAGTATTCAACCGGAAGTGAAAACGGCGTTGAAGCAGCTTCAAGATATGTATGCACAAGGTTTGCTCGATAAAGAATTCGGTGTTAAAGACCGAGCTAAGGTGACTGAATCTGTTGTAGGCGGCAAAGTAGGTATCTTCTACGGCAGTATGTCTGCACCATTGTCGATCATCCAGAAGAACATTGATAACGATCCGAAGGCAGATTGGAAAGCGATCCCGCTAGTGTCTGTTGACGATAAAAAGGCGACACCAATCGGTAAAATGCCGATTCAACGTTATTATGCAGTGAGCAAGAAGAGCAAGAATCCAGAAGCGATTATCAAGCTTCTCAACTTCGCGATGGATGGCTATGACGAGAGTAAGAAACCGAAGCCAGAGATGAGCTTCAGCCCAACGAATGTCCCTGTTTATCTCTATAGCCTAATGAATCCAGAGCCTGCGAATAAAAACTTGAGCGCACATAACAATACGCTCAGTGCGATTGCTTCGAACGATCCGTCCAAACTGACGACGGAAGAGAAGGGCTACTACGACAAAATTGTCGACTACCGTAAAGGAAACAATGCGAATTGGGGTACGGAGCGCGTATTCGGTACGCCGAGCAGCTTCGACGTGATCAGCAAGTACGTGAAAGACGATAACTATATGTTGGATGCTTTCTATGGTGCAGCGACACCTACGATGGTTGAGAAGAATGCATCGCTTCTGAAGCTGGAAGAGGAAGTATTTACGAAGATCATTATGGGCCAATCCATCGATACATTTGATAAATTCGTGGAAGACTGGAAGAAGCTTGGCGGAGAACAGATTGCGAAGGAAGTCAACGAATGGTACGCAAAAAGTAAATAAGAAGTTGACGGCTTATACGAGATTGGAGCTTAGGGGGAAGCGGTCGTACACTGCTTTCCTCTTCGTTATTTGTCCATGTATCCAAACGGAGAGGAGTACAAACGGATATGAATAAAAAACGGCAGGAAATCCCTTTGCATCTTATGCTATTACCCGGTGTTATTCTTACGATTATCTTTAGCTATGTCCCGATTGCAGGGATTGTCATTGCTTTTCAAAAATTTGTACCGTCCAAAGGGATTTTCCATTCCAAATGGATCGGACTTGATAATTTTCGCTATATGTTGGAGATGCCCAATTTTTCGGGTGTAGTATGGAATACGGTTTTCATTGCTGTCATGAAGATCATTGTTCACTTAATTGTGCCTGTCATATTTGCTCTTCTATTAAATGAGGTCATAAGCACGGCATTCAAACGTACGATCCAAACGATTATTTATTTTCCTTATTTTCTTTCCTGGGTCATCCTGGGAGGCATATTAATTGATATTCTCTCGCCTTCAGGCGGCATTGTGAATCAGATGCTTGGCCTTATTGGCATCGAACCTATTTTTTTCCTTGGCAACGAAAACTGGTTTCCATTTACCCTTGTCGCATCCGACACGTGGAAGGAATTCGGATATAGTACGATCGTTTACTTAGCCGCCCTGACGGCAATAGATCAGTCTTTATATGAAGCTGCGGTTGTGGATGGAGCTAATCGTTGGAAGCAAACACTCCATGTTACAATTCCCGGCATGCTGCCTATTGTCACACTGATGACTGTATTAAGCTTAGGAAATGTATTGAACGCTGGGTTTGATCAGGTGTTCAATCTGTACAGTCCGATGGTGTACAGCACAGGAGATATTATTGATACGATGGTTTACCGGATCGGCTTAGTAGATGCGCAATATGGCGTAGCGACGGCGGTAGGATTGTTTAAATCCGTTATTGCTTTCATTTTAATTGTGATTTCGAATAAGCTTGCCAATCGGTATACGGGTTATCGGATATTTTAAGGCGAGGGGGAAAGGTTATGCAGAAAGTGACAACGAGCAGAAAAGTATTTCTGTTAGTTAACTATATATTACTTGGTTTGATCGCATTCCTATGTCTATTGCCGCTTATTAACGTGCTTGCTATCTCTTTCAGCTCTAGCAGCGCTGCGGCAGGGGGGTTCGTCAAGCTTTGGCCCGTGGATTTCACGATTGCTTCATATAAACATGCTTTAACGAAAAAGGAATTTCTTGAAGGCTTACTTGTTTCCATTCAAAGAGTGGTGCTCGGTTATGGTATTAATATGGTAATTACCATATTAATTGCCTATCCGCTTTCCAAAGAAACGACGACGCTTCGTGCAAGAAATGTATACGCATGGTTCTTTATCATCACGATGCTTTTCCATGGCGGATTAATTCCTAGTTATATGACGATGAAAGCACTCGGTTTGCTTGACACCATTTGGGCACTAGTCCTTCCTGGAGCTGTTCACGTATTCAATATGATTTTACTATTGAACTTTTTCCGTAATTTGCCCAAGGAAATTGAAGAAGCTGCTTATATTGATGGAGCGGGTCATTGGAAGGTCCTATGGAGCATGTACATTCCATTGTCCAAGCCTGCTTTGGCAACGATCACATTATTTACCGTGGTTATGCATTGGAATTCGTGGTTCGACGGTTTAATTTACATGAATTCACCTTCGAACTATCCACTGCAGAGCTATTTGCAAACGATTATTGTCAATCCTGACTCTAGTACGCTTTCGTCAACGGAGTTATACATGTCAGAGGTATCCGATCGTACTTTTAAGGCGGCGCAAGTATTCTTAGCGGCATTGCCGATTTTGATCTTTTATCCATTCTTACAGAAATATTTCATGAAAGGCCTTGTCATGGGCAGCGTGAAAGGATAACAGAGTGGGCTGCCTAAGGCAGTCTATTTCTTTTAAAAAGGGGAGCAAATCGTATGAGTGAGAACATGATAAATCGACTTCGTGGGATTTCCGTGGAGGCGCAGTTAGGTGAACTGAAAAAAGCAACAGATCATGATGTGCTACAAGAGTGGCTGGATGCTGGTGTGAAGTTTGCTTCAACAGGCGGGCGTTTGGAGGAGACGTATTACAATGGGTTGAGCAAGCTGTTCGATTGCATCGTACCTACGATGGGAGATACACCTGTGCTGCAAGAGGGCGGCATTTATCTGGGCTGCTGGATGGAAAGCACGGGGACAATCAACAATGAATTGTTGTCGCGTTTCCTGCCGCAGGTGTCGAAGGATACCTTCGAGCTATTCGCAGATTACCAGAAAGAAGACGGTCAACTGCCCTATAAAGTGACGGAGAACGGCCCCGCCTATCGGCAGATTCAAATGGTGACCCCGCTTGCCAGAAGCGTATGGAATCATTATGAGTTGAATGACCGCAACCCAACGTTCTTGCGGAAAATGTATGAGGCCATGGTACGTCATGACGAATGGCTTGCGACGTATCGTGATACACGGCAAACAGGCTGTGTAGAAGCATTTTGTACATTCGATACAGGGCATGATTTGTCTCCGCGATTCTGGCATGTACCGGACTCGGCTCATCTGGACGATGCTCGGCAGTATAACCCAGATTCACCGACCTTGCCTTTCTTAGCGCCGGATTTGACGGCGAATGTGTATTGTCAGCGTCTCTACTTATCGCGTATGGCGCAGGAGCTCGGGGATGATCAGGCGGCGATATCATGGGGAGTAAAGGCGAAACAGAGCTTGGACAGTTTGTTCGTTCATTGCTTTGATGAAGCGGATTCCTTCTTCTATGATGTAGATCGGAATGACGAATGGGTTCGCGTTCAGTCTGATGTCTTGTTGCGTGTGCTCGCCTGTGAGGTTGGCGACGGGGAGTTCTTCGCAGCTTCGCTGCGGAAGTATTTGCTCAATACTAGCAAGTTTTTCGCGAAATATCCGTTTACATCCGTTGCTATGGACGATCCGCGCTTTGATCCGTTCTCCAACTACAACACTTGGGCTGGTACGTCGAATTTCTTGAGCTTGATCCGTACCCCGCACGCATTTGAGCATCATCATCGCTATGTGGAGCTGACTTGGGTGTTGAACCCCATTGTTACAGCTTTGGCGCAGATGACGCGTTTTGCCCAAACGGTAAGCCCTTGGACAGGGAAAGAGGGCTATACGGAGTCCTATTCGCCGGCCATTTTGTGCCTGCTAGACTTCGTTGAGCGGATGTGTGGAATCGTACCTAGGCCGGATGGGGACCTTTGGTTCACTGCTCTGCTGCCGTATCCGCAGGATCATGGGGAGGTTATGGCTGCGGAGACAGGTTACAGTCGGATCGTCGACGGGGTCACCTTCGAATACGTCACGACGAGAGAAGGTGGAACGGTCTATCGCAATGGTGAAGCTTATTTGCAGATCCCTTTCGGGACTAGGGCCGTGACAGACCGCAGCGGACAACTGAAAGTGATCATCGGTATGAGCGTTCGTACCATTGAGGGGACAATTCGTTATGAGGGCCAAGAGTTTTCGTTGGTTGTGAAAGGTAATGAACAAGTAGAGTTGTTGCATGGGCAGTTAACTAGTGTGCGCGATATAGGTGTTATTTATCCAACGTATCGCTAAAGGAGGTTTCATTATATGGCTATGGTAAGAAATAGCGATTTACAAATTCGTGATCCCTTTATTTTTCCTGTCAACGAGGAGGGACTGTATTATCTGTTTGGCAGTACGGACACGAATATTTGGGGCAAAGGGACTGGTTTTGATGTGTATGTAGGACGAGACCTGCAGGAGTGGGAAGGCCCATACGCGGTCTTTCGGCCAGATGCGGACTTCTATGCAGAAAACAATTTCTGGGCGCCTGAGGTGCACAGGTATAAGGATCGCTATTATATGTTCGCGACCTTCCGCAGGAATGACAACAACTTGCTTGGTACAGCTGTCCTGGCAAGTGATAGTCTGTTAGGGCCTTTTACACCTCATAGTGATGGTCCTGTTACGCCAAAAGACTGGTGCTCGCTAGACGGTACACTATTCATCGATGAGGATGGTCTGCCTTGGATCGTATTTTGCCGTGAGTGGCAGCAGGTAAGTGATGGTCAGATTTGTGCTGTAAGATTGACCGATGATCTAATGGGCACAATCGGAGAGCCTATCGTCCTTTTTTTCGCTTCTCTAGCCTCATGGCCGACTGCCTTCCAGCATGCTCGTTACCCAGGGCAAGACAATTATGTGACCGACGGACCTTCCCTGTATCGCACTGCCGAGGGAACGTTACTCATGCTGTGGGCAAGCTTCATTAATAATACTTACGCCTTAGGCGTTGCTACATCAGCCTCAGGAACCGTACTGGGTCCATGGGTACAGGAGGAGGAAGCTCTTTTTCAAAGTGATGGCGGGCATGGGATGCTGTTCCATGCATTCGACGAAAGCTTGATGTTGGCTGTTCACACGCCGAATCAGACGCCGAATGAGCGGCCGCTTTTCCTGGAAATCGAAGAGGTGGCCGGGAAACTGAGGGTCATTGGCATATAGGGCATAGAAATGATTAGAGCCACCGAGAGGTGGCTCTTTTTTGCAGTTCTTGCATGTGAGAGGGGTAAGTTGAAGGACTCGGGAGTCGYGTAAGTCGAAAAAATCGACTTATGCGCGTGGAGCAGAGCGAAGGAAGCCGTGTAAGTCGAAAAAATCGACTTACAGACGTGAAGCAGAGCAAAGGAAGCCGTGTAAGTCGAAAAAATCGACTTACWRRCGTGAARCAGAGCRAAGGWAGYCGYGTAAGTCGAAAAAATCGACTTACAGACGTGRAGCAGAGCRAAGGWAGYCGYGTAAGTCGAAAAAATCGACTTACAGACGTGAAGCAGAGCAAAGGAAGCCCAGTAAGTCGAAAAAATCGACTTACTGACGTGAAACAGAGCAAAGAAAGCCCAGTAAGTCGAAAAAATCGACTTACTGTATCTGAGTCAATAGAGTGGACACAAAAAAAGCTAAGAAATCAGTTTCTGTTGTTTGTAAAACTGTGATTCAAACTTATCTGGAGACAAATAGCCG
>NZ_LMSJ01000029.1 GCF_001428105.1 Paenibacillus sp. Soil766
GATGATAAAGTCAAAATTAAAAGGCATGAGCCCAGTACAATACCGAGCCCATGCCCAACAGGTTGCTTAATATATATGTCTAACTTTAAGGGGTCACTTCAACCGGGCTCACCCCAGCAGACTGCTTTTTTGTTATACACATATAAATATTTATTCGCCCACCTGAGCGGTAGGCATGGTTGATTTACAATCGGCACAATAGCCAAATATTTCAAACCGATGGCTTTGAATCTCAAAGCTTTCCGGCAAATCCTGTACTAGCTTCATCGGACAGAACTCAAACGTCACAGTCTTCTCGCAGTTGACGCAAATCATGTGATGATGATGATGGGACAAACAACTCGCTTTGAACTTCAAGCCATCCGCCAAATGAAATTGCTCCAGAACACCCATCTCGCTCAACAATCGGAGATTACGATACACTGTATCGAAGCTTACGCCTGGATATTTCATTTTCATATGTTCATAAACATCCTTCGGCGATAAATAACTGCCCGATTCTGCGAATAAGGTCGCTAAGCTCCTGCGTTGCTCTGTAATACGCCAGCCCTTCTGCGACATCGCTCTTAGCATCTCATCGATCGTATCCGTATGCGTACTCACTTGCATTACCCCTCTGTGTTGAAATCTTCTCCTATTATAGTGCAGCAAATAGGCCACTTGCGTCAAGTGTAGAACGATGACGGAATTTGTATATTTCCCAGATACTACCCAGGACTTGCCATTTTCAGCTAGTTGATCTTCTAGGTATCGGACTCTTCTTCTAATTTCAGCAAGCTTGCGCGAATGACATCCTTGGCAAAGTTCTCCCCAATGAAGACTGCAACATCAGGCACATCGCCTTTTGGCGTTATTTTCACAAAATCCATTTCTCTATAGGCGTATTGGAATAAGAACCGACTCGATGTATCCGAGAAGCTTAGAATCCCTTTGGCACGATATACTTCCTGAGGAAGTTGACTTACGAATTGTTCAAATTCGTTACTATTTACAGCCCGTTCAAAAAAATGGGTATACGCCATTACATGGTTATGTGAATGATGATGTTCATGCTCATGATGATGCTCGTGGCTATGTGAAGCCGTCTCATCGTTCGATTCTACCTGCATGGGTGACCTGTCCGAAATCTCTGTGTGAATGTCTTCAATTACCCTGATATCGATCTGACTGAACACGGTATAATGTAAATCCGCATAGGGATTCCATTCCCTTACGAGATCTTGAACTTCTTGAAGCGCCGATTCCTGCAACAGATCCGTCTTGTTAAGCAAGAGCAAGTTCGCACAACGAATTTGATCCCGCATAAGCCGGTAGGTTTTTCCGCGACTTGTTCGATTTAATTCAAGCAGCTGTGGGGCATCCACAACCGTAATGATAGCTGAAAGCTCTATAGGAAGTATAAGCGAAGCGTCCGTTATCTCATCAATAATTTCCATAGGATTCGCTATCCCCGTCGATTCAACGAAAATTAAATCTGGCTGCTCTCCTATCACTAATTCGTTCAACGCTGTGGCAAGATCACCACGACTCGAACAGCAAATGCATCCACCAAGCAGTTCCGACATAGGGACTTCATTGGCGATTAACTGTCCATCCAAATTCACTTCGCCTATTTCATTCATGATGACAGCCGGCTTACGGCCCGCTTCGGTGAAATAATCGATTGCCTTAGTGAGTAATGTCGTTTTACCGCTCCCCAGAAATCCAGATAAAACATATACATGAACCCGTTTGTTTGCCATTCGCGTCATTTACCTCCATCTTCGGGCTAATCACACCCACGCTTACTCGGTCTTCACTTCAAATTTGGTAGCCAAAATAGGCCATTTCCCAACAATGCCGGCCAAAAAAGGAAATAACTTTGTCCACAACAGACTCGTACTTGGATCCGTCGGTTTTAACGGAAGCTCTATGCGTTCGTAAAGGATTTTCGCGGCTTCTTGGACCAATTCAAACGCTAAATCTTCAGGTGCCATTTCTGCTACTGCCTCTAATCTAGGGAGATACTCTTGCGCGATCGATTCTGATAAACGATGCTCAGCCAATTTGTCTGAAGCCATCACCTCGCCCATACCTAGGCTGACTAGGCGTGCTGTTTCTTCCTCAAAAGCGTGCGGGATACAGTAAATTTCAAGCGCCAAAGCTGCTATGTAAATGTGTCTTAGCAGTTCATCTTCTTTGGCCATCGTTAAGACAGGTTGTGGTAGATAGGCAATGATGGCAGGCTTCAACGTGTCCCAGCTATTTTCTATGCTTTTCATCGTAAACTGCATCATCGCTGCCGCCAGCTCCACAGGTGTAATTGGTTTCTTCTCTAACTCTTGCATAGGCATTACTCCTCTTTTCTATCATTACTTGTAAAATGAATCGTCAACTCAATAATTTCCGATTGGCTTCCCAATCGTATCGGTGGCCCCCATGTACCGAAGCCCGAGGACACCAGCGCATGTAAATTCCCTTTACGTAAGTAACCCCAATCTAACTCAAAGATCCGTCTAGTGAACAGATGGTTCGGCGCTATCTGACCACGGTGCGTATGACCTGACAAATTCACATCAACGCCTGCGGCCGCCGCTACGTCTAACTGATACGGTTGATGGTCCATCACGATAATCGGCTGAGCAAGGTCTAGCCCCTCCATCAAAGAGACTAGCGATTTACGTCCCTGGGCGGTATGCTCCGCTGATTTATCTTTACGCCCGACAATAAACAAGCATTCTTGGACATGAACCACTTCATCCATCAGCACGCGAACGCCGATTTGTTCCATTTGTTCCACAAAGGCTGGAATATGTCCGCCATAGTATTCATGGTTGCCAAGCACAGCATACACGCCTAATGGAGCCTGCAACTCTCGCATGGTCTGCCCCATTTGATAACGAACAAAAGGTTTAATATCATCGTCTATGATATCACCAGGCAACAGAATTAGATCAGGTTTCATCCCATTCACATGCTTGACAAGTTTGCGCAAATGACGATTGCCGACGACGGCGCCCAAATGAATGTCCGAAGCAACAGCAACCCGAAGCCTTTCCCAGTCCCCTGCATGCTTGGGAATCGTAATCTCATACTTACGGGTAACCGGGGTTCGCGCCAGGTAAGAGCCTACTAGAAGAAGAATAAGTACAATGGCTATAACGACCCACCCCAGTATAGGCACATAGCTAGCTGACGAGACAGACGCCATATAAAGCACACCAATCGCCACATCCGTGATGGGCAATAGAAGGATACCGAATTGGATGAGAGCCAGCCAGTAGGAACCCATAATGTTCAGCAGTCGTGTTAGCGTTGAAGGCAGCACTTTCGTTCCAAACCGCCCAATAACATAGGAGAACGCAACGATCCAGAACACAGGCCAATACAACCAAGGATGAAATGAAGCACCAAACAGATGTGACAAAAAAACCTTCAAGTGCCAGCCTATATAGCCGTTGATCGCCGCTACAATAGCAAGTGTAATCGTGACCCTAAGCAACATACCATTTCTCATGTTTCTTGACGCTCCTATTCTCTACTACCTTCTACCTTTATAGCAATAGACTTATCGGCTCTATACATAGCTCATCATCATTCCGCACATTTCCCACTCGGCTAGACACCGGGTACGCCATCATAAGCTCAGAGGGATATGGCTGCAGAAGTGGGCGAAGTTGCTCCACATTTTTCATACTGCGATCTAACCAAATAGCTTCTTTCTCCCGTGGCAAAATGACCGGCATACGTTCATGAATATCCTTCATCATCTCGTTCGATTCCGTGGTAATGACCGTACAAGTTGAGATACGCACACCTTCGGGAGATGTCCATGTATCGTAAAGCCCAGCCATACTGAACAGCTCCTTGCTGCGCAGCATAATACGCATCGGCTGCTTATGCTTGCCGCTTCCCTTCCAGTCATAGAAAGAATCTGCTGGAATCAAGCAGCGTTTACGTTCGAATGGCTTGCGGAAAGCAGGCTTGTCCGTCAAGGTTTCGGAGCGTGCATTGAGCATTTGATAGCCAACCTTCTCATCTTTGGCCCATTCTGGAATCAGTCCCCATCGCAGTTCGCCTAGCTTATTTCGCTGCCCATCATGGATGATCGCCATCACCTGCTGTCCTGGAGCAACATTGTATTTAGGGCTATATCTCGGCATAAAAGTATCGTACATATCGTAGCGCAGCATCAATTCTTCTAACGTTACGGTGATCGTGTAGCGTCCGCACATAGCTAATCATCCTTCTCCTTCACACGATTATCCCATTCCCCTTACTCCATTATGGAAAAAAGATAGGCTTACGTCAATTCGTACAGCCCGAAGAACCTTTCTCCTTCAGGCTGTACAAATGAGCGCTAACCCCTATATTCACGCAGATTCACGATTTCTTCTTCGTATCCCTCTCTAACACACTCACACGCGGATCCGTCCCATACATGGTTGTGACCAGACTGTCGGCATATCGGCCGATTCTCACACCAATTTCAGCACGCATATAGTCCCTCGTCATCGTAAATCGATCTTCATGCTCACGGCACCGATACCGATAACGGATCATCTGATCGTCTTTCTCCTCTTCCGCGACGTGCATATCATTCTCGAGCATATGGCGCTTTACTTTGGCTAAGTCGGCCTGCATATTCTTAGCCAGCACTTGGGCCACCTTCGAATAGAGTGTCCTTAACATCTCGGAGGAACGCTCCACTTCACGCGCCCTTCGCACAATAATCGTATGCATTAGCGGCAGCAAAACAGATTCTCGTATAATGCTAATGTCATCCGCTGACGGGCGCTTCGTAGGAACCGGTTTGTCATGCCGTTGGCTTTGAGCTGCTTCCCGGTGCTGTGGAAGCATCATGCGGCTTGACTCCCATAAACCGTTATTCTGCAATTTTTTGCTCATTTATAATGACCTCCGATTTTGAGCGAGCGAACCTTCGCTTGACCAGCTGTCGTCAAGGAGGACGCGCGAACAATCGCCGCATTGCCGAACCGATCCTTAATGCTATCCGTTACCTTCTCCAATTCACGTGCCTTCACTTGATCTTCAAATAGGGTGAGCTGATACGTTTCATCGTCCACGAACTGACTCAGCATCACACCAGCACGGCGAACCGGCATCGTGTCCCAGAATTTATAGAAAAGCTGCTTCACAACTTGAAAAACAGTACCGGTATGATTCGTCGGGTCCGGCATCTTCATCTGGCGCGAGAAGCCTGTCGGCGCATCAAAGGGACTGCACATGCAGCTGACCGTCACGATAGAGGCCATATAGCCTTTGCGCCGACAATCCCGGCACACCTCCTCCGTCAGCTCCATGAGAATTGTATTCACTTCCGAGGATTCTGCATAATCCCTCGGCAGCGTCATCATATGGCCGATCGACTTCGGAGGCGTATCGAACGTGCCCGGCGTGACTGGACTGTCATCCAAACCGTTTGCCGTTCGCCACATGACCTCCGCATGAATGTCAGACTGTTTGCCGAAACGCGCGCGAAATTTCTGCTTCAACTGAGGCAGCGGCGTTCGTGCCACCTCACCAATCGTATACATGCCCAACTTGGCAAAATGAGCGGTCATCCGTGAACCCACACCGAACATTTTACTGACAGGCTGCTCCCACAGGCGTTCCTCGATAGCGGACGGTAGGAGTGTGAAGATGCCAGTCTCATTCTTTTTGGCCCAAATATCTGTGGCCTAGACAAACTAAAAATGTACATTATTCTTATGTACATTATTAATCCTATCCCCTAGAATTTATTTCGTTAAACAAAAATACATTTAATCAATTAATCAATAAAAAACAATTATGTACATAATTGTTTTTTATTTTTTTATTGCGCACATAATTCCTAGATATTATAGTCGAATTATGGAACATTTTGGAGGTGTTAGCCCTCTTGAGTAACCTTACTATATTGGTCGATGTTAATTATGTTCAAATAGATTTTTCATTTTGCGTAGACGTTAGTTTCGTAAAATATAAAGTGAAAGGAACACAACAGATAAGAAAGCATGCAGTCCTGATGCTTAAAAACAGAAAAAGCAATACATCCATTGTCCACCCACTTACTGCTTTTATTCAATGGAGATGGAAATACAAGGAATATAATACTCAACGATTACAAGGAACTCATTTAGCTCAATTTTTAAATTATCTTTTGATTGATAATAGAAAAAAATTCAAACTATCCTCATTATCTAATCTTACCATTATTCATGGAACAGACTTCTTGAATTTTCTGTTATCCAAAGGAAGTTCAAATTTAAGTGTTAAGAATGTTGAACGAACTTTAAAGCACTTCTATTCTTTTTTAATACAAAAAGGAATCTTACAAAACTCCGAAGATACAAATCCAGATGTAACCCCTTTTAATCCTATGTATTCAAAGGAGTTTGCTTATGATCCTGAAAGAGGGAAAGTTGCAATTGAACACACGTTACCCCCAGACTCCTTTTAATGTTTCTTAGAACTGCAGTTTCAATCTCACCGACAATTGCACTTGCTATTTACTTATCTATTTTTGGAGGGTTAAGGGCTGGGGAAATCGTCAACATAAAAATTAGTGATATTACACCATATGGAGATGAATATGGAAAAGGTGGACTTATGCTTCTCCTTAAGACAAGAAATTTAAGAACAGATATTAAAGATATCTCCGACACATCAAGAGTTAAACGTGATAGAAGACAGTTTGTTTACCCTATAAAAGACCTACTTCCCTTACTTTACAAAAATCACCTTACGGAAATGCAGAGAAAACTTGGTAAATATCCAGAAGTGGACTCACCTCTTTTTATAAACCGTGATGGCAAAGCTCTTACGGGGAAAAGCCTTCGCGACGCATTTGCAAAAGTTAAAAAAAAATCCTCTTGAAGAAATTTCTGGTATAAAACTTGAAAGGATTAATGGTAGAAGGATGATTCCTGAGATAGTTTTGGAAAAATATGAGGAATTCATTAATACGTATTTCACATCTGAACAGGCAGCTAACTTGTTTGGATTGGAACGTTCCGTCATGCGGACTTGGGTAAGCAACCGATTGAATACAATTAGAGTTAAAAAAGTTGCAGGTACTAATTATGTCCACAAGGAAGACATTTTCCCTCTCAAGGATCTGCGAATTGATATTACAAACTGCATGAGCACTAAAGAGATCATGGACGAACTAAAAATAGATAGAAGCACTGTTTTAGATGCTATTCAAAAGAACCATATAGAAGGATGGTTTCAAACTTTAGGGGGCTATCACTATGTCCCGAGGGAATCGTTTGAAGAATATAAGCAAAAGTATTATAAAATAGAGAATTCTAGTGATTACTACTCAATTGGCGAAGTTGCAGATTATTTAGGATGCAGCACCGGTTCAGTGCGCACATTGATTCGGAATACCAACTTACTGGAATTAAGTATAAATTCAAAAATACTTACTATCTGCTTAAAAGCGATGTACATAAATTTAAATTTTTTTTAGATGAGATACCACTTAAATATTATACTGCCAACCAAATCATGGACAAATACAATGTTTCTCACCGTTTTGTTCATTTACTTCTGGCAAATCGGTTATGTGATAAAGTTAAATGGGTGATTCTTAATCGCAATCCTGAAAGAGTAATACATAAGATTTATATGGACAAGATGCCTGGACATACAGAACATACCCAATGTTTTGTTTACCCGAATTGTATTCACCCTACGGCAACATCTTGTATTGGTTGTCCTAATATAATCCCTAAAATTTTTTTGTTAATCAGCATTGGTATCGAATTACAAAAAGGATCTCTATTCTGAATTCGACAAATAATTCTTTCATTGCTTCTAGGGAAAAATCTTGGATATACAAATTATTGCTATTATTACAAGAAGCTACTAAGGCTTACGGGATCGAGTATATAAGAACATTCGTTGATTACGATGATCTTTTATCAAATGTCGCTGCAGCTCTTCAATATCACCAAACTTAAGTAGAAAATCGTAAGGAGTGATATTCTTTGGCAAATGATCATGGTTTTAAGCGATCCGAATATATCTCAGATATCGGATTCTTACAATTCGCCCAAGCTTCAGATACCGTAATCTTTGATTCCCAAGATATAAGTTACTACAAAGAGGCATTCTTGGATTTTAAATCAACTCAAATTATTGTAAACCGTGATTTCGAAGAAGATGAATGGATATTAAGTGCTAATGATGTTCAAACAGCAATTACTTTTGATATTGATGTTTACTCCGAAATGAAATTGTCACTTAAGTGTTTTACTGTGCTTGGCCTAATTGAAGGACATGACCATAAATACACGCAATTTAGAATCAAACATTTGATCGAGGGGATTTTATCGTGTCAAGGCTTTAGATGTCCTGTGGATGAAGTGCTTGTTCATTTCGAAAGATGGCTCATGTCTAAACCTAAACCTACATTAACTAAACTTTGCCCAGCAATACAGCAGTTTCTTTACTTTTCTAATTTTACATTTAACGATGAACTTCTAGATATAGCCGATCAGTTTAGTACTTTTCAGCATGGAATTCGAAGTCTCCCCAATTTCAAAAGATACTTTGATATTTGATTCCATAATCCATGATTTTCAAAAAAATTGGTCATCATCTGAAAAGCTAATTTTT
This sequence comes from Paenibacillus sp. Soil766, assembly GCF_001428105.1. Lineage (GTDB taxonomy): Bacteria > Bacillota > Bacilli > Paenibacillales > NBRC-103111 > Paenibacillus_E. The sequence continues at coordinate 8,611 of NZ_LMSJ01000029.1, forward strand.
TTTCCCGATTGTCTTATGGTGGCGCATTACCTTAGTAATCCCTATGCGGGTCTCTGAATTCTGCTCTATCGATTATGATTGTATTATTGCAGACTCCTCTAAATTTTTTCTGAAAATACCTAGAAAAAAAGTTCCAGCCAAAAAGAAAAATGAAGTTGGTATTGTTGATATCCTTGAAATTAATGAGGATTTAACTCAATTAATCTTACAATATAAAGAAATAACAAAAGAATTTAAAAGGACTCCTTACCTTTTATCTTACGACGCATACTGTGAGTCGCCGAGTGTTGCCGCTGAATCATAATGCCCAAAAGCTGACGGAATTGCCTGTCCGAGGATTGACGAATATAATGACCGTATCATAGTAAAGGAAAAGGATGCCCCCATAAACGTGTACCTGTTCGAGCAGGTTCACTGGAGACATCCTCACACAAAAAAATCAACATGGTCATTGTATCAAATTATGAGCTGGTTGAGAAGATCACCGGCGTTTTTTGTCAGGTGTGTAGAAATGGTCCCCTGCCCCTGTTGTGGGGAAGAACTCAAGGTCATTGGTAGTCGGAAACGAATTAGTAGGAATGCCACAGGAGAAGCCAAGGTGTTATCCCTTCGAAGATTACGCTGTAACGGTTGCCGTAAGATCCATCACGAACTACCAGACTGTTTGGTTCCTTACAAGCGTTACGAATCTACTTGTCTAGAGGAAGTGGTTTCTGAGGAGGAGGCGGGAACTGTTGTTGCAGCAGACGACTCCACCTTGTATCGCTGGCGAAGTTGGTACAACGAACTAACAGCCTATTGGTGTGGCGCTCTTTTCTCGATCGCAGTTCGGTTTTCATCAACAACCCATGGAGGTTTCGTCCACACCTTCATTGTCTGCACACCACACAATTGGACAAATCGTTGGCGATGCGCCCAGATGGCTGGCGAGAGTTGTCCGTCCCATTGCCAATATGAATTTATGGCTACATACCCGTTCTGCATTCTTGTCCGCAGATGCTTTTGGTAGACTCAGTTCGTAGTCTAGCAAAAGCAGATGAGCATGAATGAAAGATAAGCAGAAAGCGGAAGAGATCGCCGCACAGCGAGTGCAGTTGTTATCACCTCTGCTCGCAGAAGGTCTTGATCCCGCCAAGGCAAAAGAGTTAAAAGCGCAGATTTGCGAGCAAACAGGTCTTTCTGAGCGGACGTTACGCCGCTATTTAGAACGCTATCGGCAAGAGGGCTTCAGCGGGTTAAAGCCAATGAGTAAGGGAAGGCAGCCATCTGAAGCCGTTATTGCAGGGCCGCTTATGGAGCAAGCTATTCTACTACGTCGTGAAGTGCCCGGCCGCAGTGTGGCTCAATTATTCAAATTTTGGAATGGGAAGGTCGCATTGCACCAGGTGAGATTAAGCGAAGTACGCTGCAAGAAAAACTCACGCAGCGCGGTTACAGCAGCCGCCATATGCGTATGTACGAAGAGTCAGGTGTTGCTGCAAGGCGTTTTCAACAGCGTCATCGCAATCGGTTGTGGCATTCAGATATCAAGTACGGTCCGTACTTGCCCGTTGGTCCAGGAGGAGCGATGAAGCAAGTGTTTCTGGTTACTTTTGTGGACGACGCTACGCGTTTTGTACTGCACGGTGAGTTCTACCCCGTGATGGACAAGTCCATCATCGAAGACTGTTTCCGCAGGGCAATTCAGAAATATGGCGTACCCGAGGCGGTGTACTTCGACAATGGAAAGCAATACCGAACGAAGTGGATGACGCGCGCTTGCTCCAAACTGGGTATTCGGCTTGTATTCGCGAAGCCTTACTCACCTGAAGCAACGGGCAAAGTAGAACGTTTTAATCGCGTTGTAGACAGCTTTTTAAGTGAAGTCACACTAGAGAAACCGAAGACGCTCGAGCGGCTTAATGAGCTGTTTCAGGTATGGCTCAGCGAATGCTACCAGCACAAGTCCCATTCGGCTCTTCCGAACAAGCAAAGTCCTGAAACGACGTTTCGCAGCGACAAAAAGGCACTGCGTTTCGTTGATCCAGATGTACTGACGAGTGCGTTCTTGCATTGTGAATCGCGAAAAGTAGACAAATCTGGTTGCATCAGCTTCATGGATAGAAAGTACGAAGTTGGCCTTCCTTTTATCGGTTGCACGGTCGAAGTTATCTTCGATCCGGCAGATATAACGGAGTTGACCATTGAGTACGAGGCACACCCGCCATGGAACGTGCGTGAGCTTGTCATCGGTGAAAGAGCGGGTAAACGTCCTGCATTACCGGAACATCTAGGACCGTCGCCTGCTTCATCGTCGAGACTACTGGATGCCGCCGAAACGCGTAATGAACACCGTAAAGAACAGCAAGCGCCTGCTGTGTCCTACCGTGCTGTTCGGAAGGAGCCTGGACATGTTTGAGACATTCTATGGGCTCCGTCATTCCCCGTTTTCAAGGGACATACCAACGAGCGAACTGTATCAATCGGTCGTACTTGAAGAAACGTTAGGCAGACTGGAATATGCAGCTCAAAGACAATGGTTTGCCGTTGTGACGGGTGACTGCGGAACGGGCAAAACAACGACCATTCGCCGCTTTACAGAAGTTTTGGATCAAGCCAAGTACAAGGTGCTCTATCTGTCAGATTCGAAGCTAATGCCTCGGCATTTCTATAAAGGCTTACTCGAACAACTCGGTTGTGAGTCCAAGTTTTATCGCGGTGACGCTAAAAGGCAGCTACATCGGGAAATTGAGCTCATGCGAGGCATCCATCAGGTACAGCCTGTCGTGGTCGTCGATGAAGCTCATTTGCTGGATCGAGAAATGCTCGAGGAAGTCCGCTTCTTGCTGAATTTCAAAATGGATGCACAAAGTCCGATGGCGCTTATCTTAGTCGGGCAAAGTGAGCTTTGGGATCGGATCGGGCTTCAAGCTTACGCAGCGATAAGGCAACGGATCGACTTGCAATGTAAGCTTCCGCATTACGATCGGGCACAGGTTGGGGATTATATAAAGCGTCATTTGACGTATGCTGGGGCTGAGAATGAGATCTTCTCGGATGGAGCAATTGAGGATATATATCGTTTTTCTAGCGGTTCTGCTAGACTCGTCAACACAGTTTGTACACACAGTTTAATCTACGGTGCTCAGAATGGTCATCGCATCATCGATGATCACATGGTAAAACGCGTCATCCAGGGAGAATGTTCATGATTCTCCCTTTTTTCAAACCATCGACTGGACAGCTTGTCCGTCAGAGTTAGGACCGCATACGCCGTCAATTGGTGGACGGTATGACTTAGCAGTAACAATATTAATACTTTAATTTCATTACTCATTGTATGTTAAGTTTAATAAACTCCTGTACCATATTGTAGAAAGACTTATTACCGAGAATACCCTGTCCTGCCAATCTCCAAGATGATAAGTGGACAAGACCACCAAACAAACTGGAAGAGCAATAATGAAGATAATGCGTCTATAAATAAGCTGCACTTTCATTCGAATTATAATCTCGACGATAAATCTTGCCATTATATCTCCAAAAAGCCATGCCCCAATGATTACAAATATGAGTGAAGTTAATATTTCTTATTCAACTCCTACCGTTCGAAATGTATCACTTAAATTAGATAAAAAGAGCCCGTCTAATGACAGGCTCCACCAACTAAAGATAATATTGATTTATTATATTGCTTAAAATTTTATATGAAGTCTTTTTGCAAACATTGTTTCTTAATTTTCTGAAGTAAAGTTACAATTATGATCTATACATAATAACAGCAAATTATCTCAAAAACAATCTCATATGATCCCACTTTCCATAAGCAATTTAGGAAAAGTAATCATGCCTACTTTAAGGCAAAAGAGTTGTTACCTCATTATTCCTGTTTATGTACGTAAATTGGTTAGCACCCAGGCTTCTATATGCACTCCTTGACTTATCCCTTTTTGTTACTACGTGTATCGACTTAGAGCCCCACTCTTTACAAATTTGAATATACCTGCTACAAAGATTAAAACTAATTTCAAATAAATAAACTTTACTTATTTGGATATCAGGAAGCACCCAAGTCGCAGCATCTTCTGTGTCAACCATGATAATTGAATCCACACCCATAGCTTCCAGCTTTTTCTTTCCATACTTATTATTCGTGAGAGCATAATATTGAATGCCTTTTGAACGTAATAAATGAATGAAATCTTTACCCGCTCGGTTAGGAGCATTGACCAGTACATACTCAGATGAATTGAACTGTTCCTTGTTTTCCAATTAACTTTTCCCCCTTTGAGAGGCAACGAAAATCATCCTTTAAACTACCTTGCAGTCAATCTTCGTGACCTCTACACAATTACGCTTACGAAGTTAGCTGTCGGATTCGGACCTGAGAATAGCCCTACTCAATACATCTGAGATTCACCCCAACTGTGCATGCTGCCATACACCTTGGTTCCCCCGCTCTTGCCTCGTGCAAGACTCAGCGCTTACCCAGGCCTTATTATTTCCGAATCATTTTCAACCAAAAGCCACCATGCAAGCTCTTTGGTTCCAGCGTAATGATGAACGCTTTCGAATCTACGTTGCGAATACAGGCATACAAAAACTTTTCATTTTTTCTTCGAGCCAATACTTCCAAAACCAATCGTTCTCCATCTCGTCCCCATCCAAGCCAAGAAGTAACACCAAATCCCTCTCTACGGAGGTGATAGGCTATATCACTTTGCAGTTCATTTGTAATGACTTTAATCGTAACATATCCCAGAGCAAGTTTCTCCTCAATCCAAGAACCCACTAACACACCTAGACCATAGCCGACGGCATAGACAACTAGACAAGCCGGTTGATTAACGTATTTAAGAACCAAATTAAGTCCCATTACATAGATAAGTATTTCTAACATACTAATCGCTGCGGCTGTATATTTCTCCCCTTTTAACGTTTGGATCATACGGAGTGTGAAACAAGAAACGTAGACGATTTGAATCGCTAGAATGCTGCCTAATATGGATAACACACCGCTTCACCTCATTGGTTACCGATGAGGACCCTCCGTTTGGATGGTCCTTAAACATCATGTTATGATAAGCGTTCAGCGATAAAATCTGGTCTAGGTCCCTTACCTGAGTAAGGCGCATTGAGTTTATTCAGCACACTATTGTATACAATGAAAACATTGCAGCGAGGGTCAGGGGTAATATTACTATTTGAACCGTGCATCAAATTACAGTCGAATAGGAGGATAGAGCCAGCTTTACCTGTAGGTGCAACAATACCGCCTTGTTTGGCAAGCTGCTTTAGACTCTCTTGGTCAGGCACACCATATTCTTGACGACGAAGCGAGGATTTATAATTCTCATCCGGCGTTTCCCCAACACAGGAAACAAACGTACGATGTGAGCCAGGTATAACCATAAGCGGACCGTTATTGGCATGATTATCTTCTAACGCAATGGAACAGCTAAGCGCTCGCATCCTCGGCATCCCATCTTCCACATGCCAGGTTTCAAAATCCGAATGCCAATAAAATTCTTTACCTGTAAATCCCTGTTTAAAATTAATTCTGGATTGATGGATATAGGTTTGGCTACCCAGAATTTGATTAACGATGTCTTGTATACGTGGATCCGAAGCCATTTGTTTGAACACTTCGTCATCCCGATGCACAGCGAATATAGATCTGATTTCATCATTCCCTGGTTCTCTGATCACTTCAGGTTTCTGCACTTCTTTACTTTGCTCCCAAAGTCTTGCAAGCTCTTGCTTCCAGAATTGAACCTGATCCTCGGTGAAAAAGGATTCCAAGAACAAATAACCATTTTCATCGTAAAATGTAAGCTGCTCCTTGCTAATTTCTTTCTGATTATTTGTAGGATTATATACCACCAGATCCTGTCGCTCCAGTAACTTTGGCTCCTGATAGATTCTTGATGGATAGCTGTCTTGCATGCTCGATCGATTCACCGTAATTTGCCCCTTGGATGTCAACATGGATTGCCACTCTCCCTTATTAGATTTGGTCTAACGGGTATGTCCCCTCAGCATCATGCACTTCTCGACCTGTTGTAGGCGGATTAAACACACAAATCATACGCATATCTGTTCTACCTCGAAGCAGATGTTTCTCATGGCCGTTTAACACATATAGGGTTCCTGCGGAAATGGGATAAATCTCTTTGCTTTCGAGGACTTCAATCTCCCCTTCTCCTTGAATACAATACACGGCTTCAACATGATGTTTGTACCATATCTCTGTTTCAGTACCTGCTTTAATCGTCGTATCGTGCAAAGAGAAGCCTACCTGGTCACTTTTCACCAGCAATCGTGTACTATACCAAGTTTCTGTATCTACATGGAATTCAGTGCCGACTCTCTCAGCTAATTGTCTTACAATCATGGCCTGCTCCTCCTATGCCTGTTTACTTGTCAACTGTAGTTCTGCAGCGATTTCTTCCATACTTTGTCGTAAAATGTTCAATCCTTGGACTAAGCCTGCTTCATCAATGATTAACGGCGGCATGATTTTGGCAACTTCACTGTCGGTTCCAGAGGTTTCCATGATCAGTCCCTTGGAGAAGACACGTTCGCATATTCTCTCTGCTATGCCACTAATTTCGAAGACAATACCTTGCATAAGTCCTCTTCCCCTGACCTTCCCTCTTAATAGCGGGAATGAGGCTACCATTTCTTGCAGACGAATATTTAACAGCCTGCCTTTCTCCAGAATGCTCACAGAGAATTGCTCATTTTCCCAATACCGAAGCGCTTCCGAGGCTGTTATGAAAGCTAAATTATTGCCCCTGAAGGTGCCATTGTGTTCTCCTGGCTCCCATATATCCAGTTCAGGCCGAATCAGTGTCAACGCCATTGGCAATCCATATCCTCCGATGGACTTCGACAGACAGATAATATCGGGCTTAATCCCCGCCTCCTCGAAACTGAAGAATGTTCCCGTTCTTCCGCAACCCATCTGTACATCATCGACGATGAGTAGAATACCTTGTTCTTTACATAACGCCTCTAGGCTGCGCAACCATTCGATGCTAGCTTCATTGATCCCGCCTTCACCTTGGATCGTTTCCACGATGATCGCAGCTGGTAACGATACGCCGCTTCCCGTATCTTGAATGTAATTGTTCATGTATTCAATTGTGTCAACATCATCACCCATATACCCGTCATATGGCATAGATACCGTATGATGTAAGGGAACACCTGCACCTCTTCGCTTGAATTTATTACCTGTTACAGATAAAGCACCTAACGTCATCCCATGGAAAGCATTCGTGAAACCAATAACCGTTGATCTCCCCGTCACCTTACGGGCAAGCTTTAATGCGCTTTCCACTGAATTAGCACCCGTTGGACCAGGAAACTGAATTTTATACGAAAGCTGCCTAGGCTCCAAAATAATTCGTTGAAAACGTTCAAGGAACTGTTCTTTCGCTTCTGTTGCCATGTCTAGACTATGCGTAACGCCATCATTCTGAATATATTGAATCAGCTTCTCCTTTAAATCTGCATTGTTGTGTCCGTAATTCAACGCTCCAGCGCCTGCAAAGAAGTCAATATATTCTTCACCTGTTCGATCCCATAGTTTATACCCTTTCGCTTTTGTAAAAATAGTAGGAAAAGAACGGCAGTAGCTGCGAACCTCAGACTCCAGCATGTCAAAAATATGTAGGGATGGTTTACTCGGATCTAATACTTTCATGAGTGTGTTCCTCCTAATTGTTGATTAATAGGTCCAATTTGTATCAATCGTTCATCCTCGTGTACATCTCCTGGGAACAAGTAGGAAGAGAATCCTTCACTTTCTAATAGTGGTGCTTCCATTTCTTCCGCCCATTTACGGAATAACTGGTTTGATGCTGTGTTCCTTGGTGAGATGGTTGTTTCTATATACCGTACCTCGGTACATGAAGCTGACGATATTAACTCATGAAGAAGAGTATACGCGATTCCCTTTCCTTGATGTTCCGTTGAAACAGCAATTTGCCAAACAAAGAGTACTTCAGGATTGGATGGGCGAATCAGTGAGGTCACGAATCCAACAATTTCCTTATCAATTTCCGCTACTAAACAAGTATCAGTAAAATACTCACTCAACATGATGTAGCAGTAAGCTGAATTCACATCAAGCTTCTGACTATCCTTAACTCGCTGCCACATATACTTGCCATCCTGCACGGTTGCTTTTCTAATTACGCAGTTATTCGTATCTAAAAGAGTCAAGAGGAATCCTCCTTCTTATTCGATGGATGTCGATACCTGCCCTACACCGCCCATAAACCAGGTTTGTCGAAAGCGACTTAGAAAGGATTGCAATCTAGAACTTTGTGGATTTCCGAAAATCTGGTCCGGCGTTCCCTGCTCAACGATTGATCCGCCATCTGTAAAGAGGATGCGGTCCGCAATATCCTTGGCGAAATCCATCTCATGTGTGATCAGCATCATCGCCATATCTCTTTGCGCTGCAAGGTCCTTGATGACGGAAAGTACTTCACCCACAAGCTCGGGATCAAGGGCAGACGTTGCTTCATCGAACAGCATAATTTTCGGTCGCATAACCACAGCTCTTGCAATCGCAACTCGTTGTTTTTGTCCCCCTGACAAACGAGAAGGATATTCCATCGCTTTATCGGCTAAGCCAACTTTCTCCAGCATCTCCATAGCACGTTGTTCCGCATCAGCCCGTTTCAAACCAAGGACATGAATAGGGGCTTCTGTAACATTACCCAGCACAGTCATGTGAGGAAATAGATTGAAATGCTGAAACACCATACCAATGTGACTGCGAATTTGATGCAAGTGTTTTTCATTTGCCGGGATTAACTTGCCCTTCACTTCTTGATGCCAGAGCATCTGTCCATTCACCTCTATGGTTCCTGCGGTTGGTCGATCTAACGTCATGAGCATCCTAGCCAATGTCGTTTTCCCAGAACCACTCGGTCCAATGACAGCTACCTTTTCACCGGGAAAAATATCCAGATCAATGTCTTTAAGAACTTGAATATCTCCATATGACTTACTGACACCACGATATTTGACAATGGGATTCCCATCTTGTAAAGCAGGTGTATTGAAACGTTCAATAGGGTTGCTGACTGACTTCTCTACTGTATCCATGTAATACCCCTCTACTTATTTCTTTGAAAATGTCTCTCTAGCCATCCAACGAGCAGTGATGAAGGATAGCTGAGCAGCAAGAACAACAGCCCCACTAGCGTAAATGCTTCCAAATATCGAAATGATCCGGAACCAATCGCTTTCGCTGTCTGTAAAAGCTCTACGAGTGTGATGGCAGACAGAATGGGTGTCTCTTTAAACATGGTAATTAAATAATTACCCATCACAGGAATGATTGGTGGCAGCGCTTGGGGTAATATAATACTCCCCCACGTATGCTTAACGTTGAAGTTTAACGCCCTAGATGCTTCCCACTGTCCCCTTGGAACAGCTTCAATGCCAGAGCGAAACACTTCGGACATATAGGTACTGTAATGAATACCTAGTCCAATAACACCCGTGGTGAATGGTGAGAAGGAAATACCGTACAAGGGAAGTGCATAAAACAGGACAAACAATTGGACGAGCAACGGTGTACTTCGTATAAACTCCACCCACGCTAGAGCAGTTCCAGCAAGTACCTTACTTTGTGATCTGCGAGCCAGTGCTAGCGGCAATCCAAGTACGATGGCAATGAAAAAACTTACAAGCGTCGCTCCGATCGTGATCGGTAATACCTTCAAGAGTTGAGGAAAAATATGCCAAGCATAGTGCCAATCCCACATGCTAATACCGCCCCCTAATTGTCCTACGCTCCATGTAACGAATGATTAACGTTAAGGCATAGGAAAGGATAAAGTACAGGATCAGCATGCTGGTGAATATTTCAGTCGTCTTGGAGCTGTCGAATGTACGCAGTATCATACCTTGATAGGTAAGGTCTGTGAGTGTAATTAAATAGACCAATGAGGTTCCCTTCAACAACTCAATTTGCAAATTGCCAAAAGAGGGGAGCATTCGAACAAATGCTTGTGGAAGAAGGATTCGACGCATTCTTCTATATGGACTCATGTTCAGCGCAATGGCTGCCTCATATTGCCCTTTGGGAACTGAAAGAACTGAGCTTCGTACAACTTCAGAACCGTAAGCCCCATAGTTCAACCCCAGCGCAATAACTGCGGCTGTCATTGCTGGAATCTGGATATCCAGAAGCATTGGAAGTGCAAAATACAACCAAAACAATTGAATTAACAACGAAGTGCCTCGAAAAACTTCAACATATACCGTAGCTAAATTACGTACGAGCCAAAAGCAAGATAAGCGCATAAAACCAATAGCGAACGATATAATTGCTGAAAGTATAATTGCGAGCAAAGTAATTTCAAGCGTAACAAGTGCTCCTTTTGCCAACAAGGGGAAAAAGGAAAAAAAGGTCTGTAAGTTAAACATGCGATTAACCTTTGGACAGCTGTTCGGCCGTCATATCACCGGGTAATTCCTGATCTGTAAATCCGAATGGCTTCAATATTTCTAGTAATTGTCCTGACTTTTTCAGCTTATCCAATTCTGCGTTGAAGGCTTCTCTAAATGCTGTATCCTCCATACGAAATGCCGCCGCGCCATAGCCTCTGATGCTTTTCCCATCAATTTCTGGTTGTGTAAAATCCATCACCCGCTCTATCTTATTATCTTTGGCTGATGCTAGTGATGCTTGTAAGGAAGGTCCTGTCATCGTTACTGTCTGTACACGTCCCGCTTGTAAGGCAGAAATAGCCGAAGGTTGATCTGGTACCGTAACGATTTGATCTTTTGCCACGCCAGATTTCACCAAGTATTCATTCTCGATAGCGCCTACCATGACAGCTACCTTGACATCCTTATTAGCAGCGATATCTTTATAGCTATGTAAATTGTGAGGATTTCCTTGTTTAACAGCAATCGCTTCGCCAATACTGTACTCTGGATTTGCAAATGCAACTTCTTTGCTTCTTGCTGGGTTAACAAACATACCTGCCGTAATGATATCGAAGCGTTTCGCCTTCAAGCCGGGAATTAAAGACCCGAATTCGGTTAAGACGCCATTCATTTCATTGATCCCCATATTTTTCAAAATAACGCGTGCCACTTCTACGGCCTCTCCCGTTAACTTACCGTCTGGTGTTGCATAAGCATACGGATTTTCATTCGCAAATCCAACTGTAATGAACCCTTGTTTTTTGGCTTTCTCAAGTGTACTCTCCTGGGTCGTTGACTTTTCATCGTTTGCATTTGTTTGGCTACTTGTACTTTGGGATGTACAACCCACCACTGTCAACACGAGCAGTAAACATAGCGCGTACGAAAACAACTTATTCATTCAAAAACTCCTTTTTTCCATTAATTTGGGGCCCTACATAAGTGTAACATGATCCTTTATGTATCACACCCTTGGTTATCCTGCCTCAGAGTCGCTCAGCCCCTCTGTCCCTCCTTAAGCGTAAATAAGATGACATATGCAAGAAAAAACTCGCTTATCCCTCCAAATGCTCAATTATACGAAATATTCAATTTATATCGTTAAAGAAGAGAAAAACCGCAATAATGCTCATTATCACGTGATTATTCTATATATGTTTGTATAAATGGCGATTTTTCGCTAAAATTATGTTAATTAGATCATTTACGGCTTATTTTCGAAAAAGTTTAGGAAGTGGTGATGTTGAACATGGAACACGGCAGTGGTTCATTAGGAAGTCTTATCCTTGTGGTTACAATTTCATTTGTCATTCCAATCCTTCTATATCATTTACGATTACGCGTAATCCCTGTCGTCGTCGCCGAAATACTCGCAGGCATCCTTATTGGAAAAAGCGGGTTGGACTTGGTTGGCAATGACCCCTGGGTTGAATTGCTCTCTTTACTTGGTTTTATTTATCTCATGTTCCTAAGCGGTGTTGAAATCGACTTCTCTTCCTTCTCCAAACAAAAAAATTCCACGCTCAAAAAGTATCGACCAATGACTGTTGCGGTCATCATTTTCTTAGGTATCTTCGTTCTTTCAGGTGTGATGTCTTGGGGACTGGTAGCATTGGGTCTTGTTAATCGCGCATTTTTGACAACACTCATTATTGGTACTATCTCGCTTGGTGTTGTTGTACCGGTTTTAAAAGAGCGTAAGATGCTGCAATCGAATTTGGGACAAACCCTGCTATTAATTACCGTACTAGCTGATTTCTTCACGATGATTCTACTCGCGTTTTATGTAAGCTTTCTTTCCCGAAATATGACCAAGTTGGTATTCTTACTGATGTTTTTTTTATTAGTCATTCTAATCTATCAGTTTGTTAAAAGGTTTGCGTCTGGCAAGGTCTTTCAAGTACTTGGGGAAAGTTCCATTCAATTCGGGACTAGAGCTATCTTCACACTGATCATGGCTATCGTTTTTCTTTCCGAAAGCTTAGGTGTCGAAAATATTCTAGGCGCTTTCCTAGCAGGAATGATTGTATCGCTGATGCGTCCCAAAAAAGAATTTATCCATCAACTCGAGTCATTTGGCTACGGTTTCCTTATCCCCATCTTTTTCGTTATGGTCGGAGCAAAACTGGATCTCACTTATTTATTCAAAGATACGAAGATACTCATGGCGATTCCACTATTATTACTTGTGATGTTCCTTGCGAAGATGATTCCTATGCTCATTTTGAGAAAATGGTTTAGTTGGCGCGATGTTATCAGTTCTGGCATCCTCTTGTCATCTAAGCTTAGTCTTGTTATAGCTGCGGCTACATTAGCCTTGGATTTGCATATCATTGGGGAATCCTTTCATGGCGCACTGATCATGGTTGCGATATTAAGCTGCCTGCTCTTTCCAACTCTATTTAACAAATTGGCTCCCGTGGTAACAGAAAACAAGCAGTCCATTGCCATTATTGGATTAAACCATATCACCCTCCCTGTCGCACAAGATTTCATGAAGGAAGATATGTACCTAATTCGCGTATTTACCGCAAATGATTTCGAAGAAAGCTCACGAGGTCATGAGCCCCCCATCAGCGAGTTCGTTCAGGTTCTGAAAAAGATGACGGAACCACTCTTAAAGCAGAGTGGCGCTTTTGATGCTGATATCCTTGTATTTGCTACGATGGATGATGCGTTCAATATCCACATGGCTAGAAAATTAAAAGCTGAATCTGATAAGAGAGTTCTCGTTCGAATCGAGAGTCCTGAAACACAGCGTGAAATCTTGAATGAAGGATTTGAAGTTTTCTCGACCCTTTATGCGGCACGAACCGTGTTAAGAGCTCTTATCGATAGCCCAGGTGCGCTGAAGTTACTCTCTGAAGAAGAAGGAACGATATTTGAGGTATCTATTCAACACCTGCCCTATCGTTCCACTTTCCTTCGTCAGTTACCAAATTTAGAAAATTTATTGATTTTGCGTATATACCGTGGCCAATCGTATCTGATACCACATGGGAATACTGAAATAAGGTTAGGAGATCGTTTATTAGTTAGTGGCCCACCAGAGCATATCGAGGCATTTCGAGCAGCAGTAAGTTAACCAACTATTTTAGGAGGACTACTATTGAAGCAACGTATTTCTTACACGCACTTGCAAAAGCTTGATGGGCAACAACAAATTAAATTGCGCGAGCTGTGGGAGCCGCAAGAAGGCGAATACATGGCCACAGGTGACCATGAAGAAATGATATATTTTTTAAATGGTGTGCAAAAAAATAAGTCGCTTCCCTTACTGTCCATCGGTCAAATGATGGCTTGCCTATCTCAATCTGGAGGAAAGCTCTCAGTGAATTTTTCTGAGGATACTTGGGAGGTTACGTTCGACGATAGAACCTTTCAAGACTTTGAATTATGTTCTGCTCTCTTCGAAGCGCTTATCTCTAAATTATAAGTAGTGTTACTCCCAAAGCTCTTCACTTCCTGGCAAATCATTAAACCAAGCTGTTCCACGCTCGATCTTACGCAGCTCTTCCATAATTTTTGTTAATCTTCTTTGCCGAAGCATCCCATCACTCGAAGGATCCATGCCCTTATTGCAAAGGCTGCAAGCGAGCAGATCTTCACCTTCAATGCTTAAGAATAATTTAGAAGAAACTAAAACAAAATAAGAGAAAAACTTCCAAGGAGAGAAATAATGATAACTGACCACAAAATCTATTTAAATGCTGCTGAAATTGCTGCTCTTTGGTCAAATTACATGAATGATTCCGTAGGTGTCTGTACAATAGCATCATATATTAAGTACATTGAAGACCGTGAAATTCACTCAGTTCTAGAATTCGCTCTTAACCTATCTATATCTCATCTTGAAAAATTAAAATCCTTTTTTAACGAAGAACGATATCCAATACCTGACGGATTTCAACAAGAACATGACGCTTCAAAAGATGCTCCGCGGTTATTTACAGATGATTTTTGTTTATTCTACATTCAGAATATGGGCAAAATCGGTATGGAATTCTATACAACAGCTTTATCAAATGCGGCTCGTCTTGATATGTGTGAGTATTTTACTGAATGTTTAAATGAATCATCACGTTTATTAAATAAAGCCACAGAAATCATGTTAATGAAAGGTACTTTCATTCGAGCTCCATTTATTCCAATTCCCCAGAAAAATGAATATGTTCAAAAACAAAGTTATATGGCAGGTTTCTTTGGGCATCACAGACCATTGAATGTAATTGAAATTTCCAATATTTACTATAACCTCATACGAAATCAGTTAGGCCGTACATTGCTTATAGGGTTCAGCCAAGTGGCCAGTTCTCAAAAAGTCCGTGAATACATGGTCAGAGGTAGAGATATTGCAGATAAACACGTCGAAATTTTCGGTTCCCTACTTAGTAAGGAGTTCCTTCCTTCTGCAAGCTCTTGGGATACAATGCCAACAACCTCCACGACGACAACATTTTCCGATAAACTTATGATGTTTCAAGCTACTTCATTAAATGCTGATGGAATTGCTCACTACGGAAGAAGCTTAGCACTTAGTCCAAGAAGAGATCTTGCATCAAACTATGTTCGTTTAACATCTGAAATATTAAACTTTGCCGAAGATGGTGCCAATATCATGATTGATAATGGTTGGTTAGAACAACCACCACAAGCATCTGATAGAGATCTGCTAGCCTCTGAACAATAGCATGATTGAACTTTGCAATGAATACTAATAATTAATATCGTAAGCTTGATATTTCACTTCCTTCACAACCAGTCATCCGCAATTTACATGCCTAAAAGCCCGCTGAACAAATCCTTCTGAATACAGTAGGGTTTGTTTCGGCGGGCTCATTATTAATAATATAATTAATTTTCTAGCTTCTTAGTATTCTTACGCTTCATATTGACTTCCATTCTAGTTGGAATTGTAAGTTCATTTATCGGTCTTTTCCAACCATCATCGCATGTACAAAAGCCATTCTCATCTTTAAAAAGGATTTCAACAACCTTACCATCGCTTGTCTTCATTATCATAATGAAACTGCTCTCCCCTCTAAGTTAAGTGGCTTGAGGCAATTCCGGAAGTTCATTAACAGAGATTACGTCATGCGCAATTTTCTGCGGTTTTTCCCAAAGCTCTTCACTTCCTGGCAAATCATCAAACCAAGCTGCTTCATTAGGGCAATCTAGCACCATAAATTTGCCATACTGGTTATCTCTTGATTGATGATACTTCAAGTAAGCCTTTCCATTTTCAATCGCTAGAATTTCAATTTTGCCAGAAGTATGACTCATTGACAATCTTACTCGCTTGCCAAGACCAGATGTTTGGGAGAAGTAAGCCTTTCCATTTTCAATCGCTAGAATTTCAATTTTGCCAGAAGTATGACTCATTGACAATCTTACTCGCTTGCCAAGACCAGATGTTTGGGATTTAGCTTGTTCCACGATATGGTACACCTTCTCTAAGGGTAAAACGAAATCACGATTACCTGCAACGGGACGGTTAATAAAGAAATAATAAGGAGTTACTCCTGCCCAAGATAGTCGATCCAGTAACTCAGCCAGAATTGATGGATCATCATTGATTCCCTTCAGCACAGGAGTTTGGTTAACAACGATGGCTCCGGCATCATGCAAGGCTTCAAAAGCCATCTTTGCCTCATTCGTTATTTCTCTTGGATGATTAATATGCGCCATGACATAGATGCGTTTCTCAGCAGTCGAGTGACTTCGAATCATCTCGAGTAATTCTTTATCTTCATAAATCCGCATCGGATTAAAGACGGGTATTTTGGAACCTAAACGAATAATTTTCACATGCTCGATCTTACGCAACTCTTCGATAATTTTTCGTAATCTACTCGTGGATAGAATTAAACTGTCTCCACCGGTCAGAAGTACGTTATTTATTTTCACATGCTCGATCTTACGCAACTCTTCGATAATTTTTCGTAATCTACTCGTGGATAGAATTAAACTGTCTCCACCGGTCAGAAGTACGTTATTAATTTCAGGATGACTGGCAATGTAAGCGATTCCCGGGCCAACGTTAGACATCGCTTCATTCACGTCATTTCGGAATAAACGTTTACGAAAACAATAACGGCAATAAGCCCCACATACCTCTGATACCAAAAGTAATGCTGTGGTACGATATTTATGTTGGCAGCCTGGTACTACATAATTCGTATCTTCATCCGAAGCATCCCAACGTCCATACTCTGATAGTTCACCTTCGTTTGGAATAATTAATTTCCGAATCGGATCGTTTCCATCCTGCCAGTTTATTAATTTCAAGTAATAATCATTCACACGAAACACGAACTTTTCCGTGATTGCTTTCAACTTTCTCCGTTCCGCTTCAGGAATATCCAAAATCTTATCAATATCGGTGATATATTTCGGGTTCGCCATATATGATCCTCCTTGAATACTAATTTTAGGAATGAATAATTTCACATGCTCAGACCGTTTAAATGCCTCCTTTTCCTAGAACTTATGGATGGGTAGCTATAAGCAAACAAAAAAGACCCGTATAGCAAAGAAATCGCAGGAAATCTACGAGTCCCATTGCTGTAACGGGTCTTAAAAATATAAAAAACCCGTCAATACGGGTCAAAAATGCAATTATTTGCATCATAAAAAAACTTGATCCACTGCTGACGAGGTTAGCTGCCGGGCTCGGGAAAGATGGTTCCCTACTTCAAAGATTCGCCCCAAAAAATTGGTTCCCCCGCTTTCCGAGCTTACGTAAAAGCTGGAAATTAAGCGTAGGTTTATCTTACACAATGCTTATTCATCCGTCAAACGAAATCAATAATATTTAAATCATTATCCATCTATTGACAATTATTGTTTTATGGCATAATGTTCTATTATGAATGAAAAATAAATATATTCACAATATCACAAAAAGTATAACAGGAGCTCTTAAATGCCTAAAAAATTTAACGAACATGAAAAAGCACACATACACCAGAAATTGCTCGAAGTAGCTAAACGCAGTTTTGAAACATTTGGTCTAAAAAAAACAAACGTTGAAGATTTGACCAAAGCTTGCGGCATCGCACAAGGTTCTTTTTATTTATTTTTCAAGTCAAAGGAAGAGCTTTTCTACGACCTGCTCCAGAAAGAAGAACAATCTATTCGTGAGAAGCTTCTAAACTCGATTGCTTCAGAAAACATTATATCGCAGCAGGGTATCCGACTTTTTTTATTAGATTCTTATCGTCTAATGAGCGAAAGCCCGTTGATCCGTCAAATGTATCTGGAGGGTGAATTCGAACAGCTTGTTCGAAAACTCCCTCCAGATCTACTAGAAAATAATTTTACTGATGATCAAGAAGCTTTAATGCCTGTGGTCCGCAGGTGGCAGCATGCGGGAATACTACGCGCGGCACGACCAGAATTGATCGTCAGTATGCTTCGGGCTCTCATACTGCTATCGTTGCATAAGAAGGAAATTGGAGAGGCTATTTATACAGATACGATTGAATTATTGGTTGATGTACTAGCTGAAGGAATGTTCGCAACTAGCTTAAAGAAGGAGTGAACAGCCATGATTCAAGTGAATGACCTGCGATTTACATACCCAGGAGCAGCAAAAAGAACACTTCATGGCCTTGATTTTGCTATTGGTCATGGGGAAGTTTTTGGGTTTCTAGGTCCTTCGGGTGCTGGCAAAAGTACTACACAAAAAATCCTTATTGGTGCCTTAAAGCAATACGAAGGAAGCGTAAAAGTAATGGGAAAAGAGATTAGGGATATCGGCCCCGACTATTATGAACACATCGGTGTTGCATTCGAATTCCCTAATTTTTATACCAAATTTACAGCTTTAGAAAACTTGCGGATGTTCCAATCACTATATGATAGCCGTACGGAGGATCCGATGGATCTACTCATTAAGGTGGGACTCGGTGAAGCAGCCCATTTGAAGGTTTCACAGCTTTCTAAAGGTATGAAAATGCGACTTAATTTCTGCCGTACTCTACTTCACAATCCAAATATTTTATTCCTTGATGAGCCTACCTCTGGACTTGATCCAGTAAACGCTAAAATCATGAAAGACTTAATACTGGAGAAAAAAGCCGCAGGAACGACCATCCTCATCACCACTCATCATATGCTTGCAGCGGAAGAACTTTGCGATCGTGTAGCTTTCATTGTTGATGGACAAATCAAGTTAATAGACTCGCCTAGAGCATTAAAGTTGAAGCAAGGTCAGCGGAAATTACGTGTAGAATACCTTAATGGCCAAGAAAAAGCGGTAGAGGAGTTTACGATCGAAGGCATTGGGGAAAACGAACGGCTCTTACATCTCTTAAAGAAGTACCCTATAGAGACCATACATTCACTTGAAGCTACGCTTGAACAGATTTTCATTGACGTTACGGGGAGATCCTTAGAATGAGATGGATGACAGCGACCAAGTATGATGTTCAGTTTCAATGGAGACATGGGTTTTACGGTGTTTATGTTTTAGTATGCTCTCTCTATGTACTACTGCTTCATTTCGTTCCCGAAAGTCGCAAAGATACCGTTACGATACTGTTAACCTTTTCCGATCCCAGCGCTCTCGGGTTAATTCTTGCAGGTGGCATCGTTCTCTTAGAGAAGGATCAAGGTATACATGATAGCTTGTTTGTAACCCCCCTACGATTAAGGGAATACTTATTCGCCAAAGCCTTGTCCTTATCTGCCCTATCATTGGCTGCAGCTTGGGTTATTCACGTCTTTTCATTGGGCCTCCCTATTTCTCCAATCCGCTTTTCTTTAGCTGTACTGCTCACTTCAAGTTTTTTTACATTTCTCTCTATAGGAGTGGCTGTCCGTACTCGATCCATTAATGGATTTATTCTGCTCTCACAGTTGTACGCTTTGCCATTTACGCTTCCATTACTCCACTTCTTCGGAATTGGAAAGGCATTTATGTATGTAATTATCCCTACGGATGGCTCTCTCTTACTCTTAAAAACAACGTATCAACATGTTTCACTCGGTGGAACTATTTATGCTGTAACCCTTTTGGTTTTAGGAAATGCATGTGTATTCTTATGGACCTATCGTTCCTTTGAGAGAAAGGTTCTATGGCGAATTGGAGATGGTCGTTCTTGAGGATGAAAGCTCATACTTTACTTATCAATGATATGAGGCAAATTTCGAAAGATCCTATGCTAATGGCTAGTTTATTGGGGCCACTAGCACTCATTGTCTGTGCTAGGTTCATTCTCCCACTGCTTTCCGAGTGGATTGCCAAGGCATACGGATTTCGTTTAACCGACTACAACGATTTTATCGCTACATTTCTTTTACTCATCGTGCCTTTGCTTCCAGGGACCATGGCCGGTTTGCTCATTCTGGATGAGCGTGACGAGAATATCATATCGTATTATGCCATTACACCACTCACTCGAGAAGGTTATTTTCGATATCGACTGATGTTACCTAGCCTTTTGGCAGTCCTACTAACTACGCTATTTTTACTGTTTTCTGGGATAACGAACATGCAAATGGAGAATCCATTCACGCTCATCTTACTTGCACTAGAAGCACCTTGCATCGCCATGTTCCTTGCTGCCTTCGCCGATAATAAGGTCGAAGGGTTAGCTTTATCTAAGGTAACTGGACTGTTATTTGTTGGACCTATAATTGTCTCTTTTGTACCAGAACCTTGGCAATATGTAGGAGTGATCGTACCTACCTTTTGGCCGGCGAAGTGTTATATGACGGGCATTTCAAATGAGCCGTTTATGGCCATTGGGGCTTTTGTGATAGGGCTTATCTATCATATTTTGCTATTGAAAATAATGGTTCGATCCTTTACGAAGGGAATTGATTAAGTTTAAATACGTAGTACTATTCGTTTAGCCAATTAATATCTTCTCTTCTGGATATCGAAACTTTTTTTTGGTAACTCGTTGAGATAATGCAAACATTAACGTCAATGGTCCTAACCTGCCGATAAACATGGTTACAATAATAACTCCTTTCCCCACTGGGGATAATTCAGGAGTTAAACCCATTGATAATCCAACCGTACCAAAGGCGGAAGTTGCTTCAAAGAGCACTTCCATAAAATCCTTTTTCAGACTATGTTCTGATATTGTAAGTATAAATGTGGCTACTATGACAACGCCCAGAGAAATGATAATAACCGCAAGCGCCCTTAGGATAAGGTCAATCGCAATTCTCCTTTTAAAGACATCCAGTTCATCGCGTCCTCTAATTATCATATAAACCGTCATACACAATATGGCAAACGTATTCGTCTTTATTCCACCCCCTGTTGATCCAGAGGAAGCACCTATGAACATTAAAAAAATGAAAAATAGTTCTGAAGCCGTCATCATAGATCCAATATCTATGGTATTAAATCCAGCTGTACGAGGAACGACTCCTTGAAAGTACCCTGCCCATAGACGATCTCCCCACGAAAGGAGACCAAATGTTTCTTTATTGAACAGCTCAATAGCAAAAACAGCTATAAATCCTGATAAGGACAATATGCCAGATGTAACAAGCACAACTTTTGTATGTAAGGAAAGACTGTTCCATTTTTTATTTTGATACATATCTACGATTACAGAAAATCCCAGACCTCCAAAAATAAATAAAACAGAAATGATTATATTGACAAAAGGGTCCCCTACATATCGAGAGAGACTATCCGGCCAAAGAGCGAACCCAGCATTATTAAATGATGAAATAGTATGAAATACACTATAATAAATTGCTCTTTTGATTCCCATATCTTCATACCATCTAATCGTCAACAATATGGACCCGATGATCTCCAGCAATGAAGCAATCAAGAAGATGTTTATTGCTAATCGAACAACACCTTGAAACGAAAGTGAATTGGTTGATTGTTGAATCAATAAGCGTTCTTTAAGACCAATCTTTTTCCCAAGAACAATAGCAATAATAACACCAAAGGTCATAAATCCCAATCCACCGAATTGGATCAGAATTAAAAGAATAATCTGACCAAATATTGAAAAGTTGGACCCTGTGTCCACAACAGCAAGCCCGGTCACACAAACAGCTGAAGTTGAAGTAAAGAGAGCATCAAGGAAAGATATCCTCTTTCCGTTTGTAGAAGATACTGGTAACCACAATAGTATGGTACCTACCCAAATCGCAATTATGAATCCAAGTATCAATATTCTAGGTGACGTGAGTGTAAATTGTTTTTTTAAAATATCAAGAATAGGCATAACGGCTCCTGCTACTTATATGTACTTTGACTCCATTTTAAGTGTTGTATACTTTTGGCATCTCATTAAGTATACAAATAACATACATTCTTTGTCGAATGAGATCTAACTATTTTATTGACCAACGCGTTCAAAAGCATAGTAATGTAATTAGAATTGACATATGTGGTCAAACATAATAACAAGTATGGAGGATTTCCTTATGTTTTCCAAGTTTTTAAGTTTGGATTCATAAAAAACAAGAGCGGATCATTAATTCGGTAAGTCAGCCTGCCAGCATCATGGTATCCCAGATGAAGAAGGAAGATTACAGCGTGATAAGATGAGAAAGGAGTGATTGTATGTGGAAGGAATTGGACCATGAGGAAGAATTCAAAATATACCTATCCAAAAAGCTAAATAACAATCTTGTTCATGACTGCGTATCCAAATGCCGAATGATTAATGAGAAGCTGGAAAACCTCCAGGACTCTTATAACAAAGATAAAGGGAAAATGCTTATAAGTTGCCTACCTCATACGAATCATGGAGAAGCAATAATAATCTCTGATAATTCAATAAGCACTGCCGTGTTATGTTACTTCGACTTCCTAAAGCAAAAAGGATGATGGTGGTCTTTCGCTACCAACCCAAAACCTGTCTCAAATCATATACACTGGCTGGGTACTACGGTAAAAATAAGCATAAATCTACCTGTAATAGCGTTTAGTCAGTACCTCCAGTGCTGCTTAGCCTCCACCATTTATTTCCACAGTTAACTGTTCATCAGTCGGCAATTCGATCACCTCATTAAATAGAACGGTACAGGTATATAGAAAGGTGTATAGTGGGTCAAATAAGTAAAAAAAACCACATCTCTGCCATTTCTGTTATTATGTTGGAGGGTATTTCACTACCATAGAACACAGTTATATTGACTCCATAGACATTCATTTCTCTTATTGACATAAATCAAAAAGCAGTATAAATTTAAAGCACCGCGGAATACAAAAGTTTTCTTGATCATATTTATAAACTAACTATATATTGTTGCGTTATGGAGGAGCCTGTCACCAAGGGCTCCTTTTGTTCTTTTTTCGACATAAGGAGTCCTTGAGAGGGCTCTTTTTTATGCAAAGAACAGTTGCAGTTGATATCCATTTATAAATATGAATTATTATGGTAGTCGCTCTCTAAGCGCTTGTTATTTAGGGAATATTACTAAAAAAACATGAAAATTCAGGAGGAACTATGGAACAGCAAGCAATCTTGGCAATTGGGATCTTTCTTCTTACGTATGGCATGATCATTTCCGAAAAAATTCATCGTACCATCGTAGCAATGATCGGTGGTGTCCTGATGGTTGTACTTGGTGTAGTTGATCAAGAGTCAGCTCTACATCACATTGATTTCAATACTCTTGGACTCTTAATTGGTATGATGATCATTGTAAGTATTACAGCTGAAACAGGGTTATTTAAGTATATTGCACTAGTAGCTGCAAAGAAGGCAAAGGGTGATCCCGTCAGGATTCTAATATCACTCGTCCTTATCACGGCAATTGGATCAGCCTTTCTGGATAACGTTACAACCGTTCTACTTATGGTTCCTGTTACATTCAGTATTACGCGGCAATTGCGCGTTAATCCCGTCCCTTTTTTAATTACTCAAATTCTTGCATCAAATATCGGTGGCACTGCAACGTTAATTGGAGATCCACCTAACATCATGATCGGAAGTGCTGTTAAGGAATTGACCTTTATGGCATTTATCAACAATCTTGCTCCAATTGTCGCTGTCATTATGGCTGTCACAATCCCGATTTTCGTATTCATATTCCGCAAGCACATACAGACGACTCCTGAGTTAAAGATGAGTATTATGCAAATTGATGAAAAAGAAGTAATCACAGATCGAGTGCTACTAACGAAAAGTCTTTCCATTTTAGGACTTACGATTATTGGTTTCTTCCTCCACCAACTACTACACCTTGAATCAGCCACGGTAGCCTTAGCTGGGGCATTCCTGTTACTACTCCTAACTGGAGAACACTCCATGGAAGAAGCTTTCACTAAAGTGGAATGGACCACGATCTTTTTCTTTGTTGGACTGTTCGTCTTAGTTTCAGGTCTAGTGGAAACAGGAGTCATTTCCAAATTAGCTGCGGGGGCTATTGAACTCACAGGAGGGAATCCTGTTGCTACGTCAATTCTGATTTTATGGCTCAGTGCTATCGCCTCTGCGTTTCTAGACAATATACCTTTTGTGGCTACGATGATTCCTATGATTCAGGAAATGGGTAATATGGGGGTAGAGAATCTAGAACCACTTTGGTGGAGCCTAGCATTAGGAGCATGTCTGGGGGGTAACGGCACATTAATTGGGGCAAGCGCTAACTTAATCGTAGCTGGCATGTCTGCGAAAGAAGGACACCCGATTAAATTCATTACGTTTATGAAATATGGTTTTCCGTTAATGTTAATTTCCGTTGTGCTAGCAAACATTTATATTTATGTCCGATACTTAATTTAATGAGGAGGAATGCAACGTGAAACTCAATTATGAATGGAATCAAAATGTAATTGACATAAGTGAAACAGAAGTTTTGAACGATATCGAGTTTTCGATCAAGATCCTCTCCCCATCACACTTTGAAGATATGAGAAGCATTGAGAAAATCTTTGAATCGAACCATATCATTACAGATGTGTTAGTTTACACCTACACCAACCACGAATATCGTGTCATCGTCCGCAAAGATTTTTATAGAGATTTCATCCTTCAACTAATGAAACACCAATTATTGACGAAAGTTGAATGGAAAAAGGAACTTCCTTAATAGGCAGTTCCTTTGACTGCTTACTTTTCAATTACTCGCCCAGTCATCGAATGTATCGTAATGGGAACTGCGCGACCATCTTTCTCATAAGTGAGTACATGAACAAGGGGAATACCATCTCTGGTGGGATGATAGCAAGAAACCTCATTTATGGGTGTACTTGTCTTAAGTGAAGCGTCGTATTTTAAGGCTATTCGTTTCGCATCTTCGACAGATACCGCTGGATACATGGGCCTGCGTTGGCGTTTCTCTTCTAATCCTGCATGAATGGTGCCATTTATACGCTGCACGACTCCTGATTTGTCTAATTCTACAATCATTTGATCCCCGCATACCGGGTTCTTATATAGTTGTCTCTGCATGGTAACAATTGTTGAAGTGGTGCTCTTGTCAATCGAGATAATTTTTAAATCATGATCTAAATGCTTCAGGTCGTAAAGTCGTTTGATCTTCTCCAGATATCTGAATGTAATCCATCCAGGTGAATGTTCTGAAGGCTTAGTTAAATTCCCAGTAAGTAATTCTGGCGTTTGAGTTACTGAATTCCACTTTACTTGTAAAGTGTTTTCGCTTTCGGCACGAATACTCTCTAATATTCTCTGCGAGTGTTTAGGTATTTCCATGTTCTCTGCAGCAGGCATTAGGTTAGTCAACGAAATTGACAGGCATAGAATTAGATTCCAAGTAAACAAGTAATCACCCCTTATTTACATCTTTGATCAATTCAGGTGATTTTATTCAATCAATAGTTCATATAAGCCCGTAATCCTCTTTAACTTAATCAATTTAAAGAATCGCAAGTAATAAAGAATTTAAGGAGAGCTATTATGAAGAAGAAAATTTCACTTGCTTTAACAGGTGCCGTATCTTTTGCGACTATAGGGACAATTCTTCAATTTTTTCTCTATAAAAAATTAAACTATTCAAGCCTTATTGGTGGTATTACTTGGTTTATAGTCGCAATGATTATTCCACGTCGCAAAACCTGAAATTAGCATGACATTGATAAAGTATCGATTTTTATAAAACAAAAATAGAGACCCTTTTAGTTCCTGGAGTCTCTATTTTCATTAAACTTAAAGGCTAGTTAGAAGCAATATTATCTTGAGAAATCTCATCTCCACTTGCAACTAACTCCATACTATTAAAGGCTGAAACATACTCCTCTAATTGAGCAATGCTTGTCCATTGTAGAGCCCCAAGTGGAGGATTCTTGCCGTGATCAAGCAGGGCTTCTAGAAGCAACTCAACTTTTGCAAAGGCAGCCTAACATTTGACGTTTCTGGTCGATCGATTACAGCATTATATATCTTCTCATTATGAACCCATGCCGGATTTTTGATTTTCTTCCCTTTTCGCATTGTAGTTGTAGTGTCACTATCATGTAATATTGAGTAACTCGTTCCGAAATGATTCAGTATTTTAATTAAAGATACAATCGTTGCCTTTCCTCTTGCTCTGATGATATGTACGTCATTATACTCGCCTAATTTTGAAGCAATTACATGTTTAAACGCCGTATATTCTGTATCACCTTCAACAATAATACAACGCCCTCCAAAGAAGAACTCTGCAACATACGGATCAAAGATATTCAGCAGCTTTAAACGTGCTCTGTCTCCGTCATCTAATTTTACCCTTTCCGGCCGAAAAACAGTTGTTCCCAGAATACTTCCATTCATTTGCTCAACCCTGATTATGGTCGTGTTATCTCTCGAAACATCAATAAATGCAGGAGAATGCGTTGTGACCATTACTTGCCAATTGCCAGTGTTAGGCAGATCATAAAGTACACGACATGCTTCCCTTACTGCATTAGGATGAAGGCATAACTCGGGCTCATCAAGTAAAAGTACATGTGGCCGCGCATTCCCGTTATCAGGCGATTCCTTCTTTGCACCTTTTTTTGTCGGTTTGGCTACATTAGATTCAGCAATCATCCTTAAAGCACTCCATAATAATGTACGTCGTGCTCCACTCCCTTGACGATCTAGCGTACTTAAATGCCCGCCATTAGCGTAACCCATTTTAAGCTGAGCATTATTGAGTTTGTTAAACAAATTAAGGTCATTTTCAATATCCACTTCAGTTCTGGGATCAAATTTGACTATATAACCAGGAAACACCTCACTCAGTAGTTGTGATACGTTCTAGTTTCTCAATTTGAGTGTTAGAATCAAAAATTACTTGCTGCCTTAATGTTGTAATTGTTCTGAGAAGTTGCTTGTACTGAGACTCTTCCTCAGACTTTTCCTGAACATCCTTCACTTTTTCTTTAATTATTTCTGACAACAGTTTAACAATAGCATCAGCCTGAACTTTCGGATCTGAAAATGCATCCACTCTGTGCGGCTTTGGCCGATAGGAATTTGCTACGTTCGGAGCTCCCCAAGGAACACCATCCTCTGCCCACATACCTTTTCCCACATCATATCCCTGTCTTTTAGGAGCACCTGGCGATGCCCATGTCCATTTCTCAATTACTGTTTTTTCTTGCGTAATTGAGTCTATTGAAATCCACCTAGATCCTGGTGCATGATCATGAACAACAGTGTGTAATTCGATCTCGGGTAGAGCATCCTTATTTACAATACCTCCATGAAAATCATCTTGCAACAGTATAGCTTCGTTCGAACCTTCCGACATTGCCACTTCGTATGCTCGTAGGATAGAACTCTTTCCAACATTGTTTGGTCCAACAAGAACAACAATCTTATCCAACTCGATTGTTACTGGTTTATTACCTATTGCACGAAAATTTCTTATCACTAATTGCTTAAGTCGTGGTTTTGCAGCAACAATATCATCTGAAATTTCTATCTGTCCGTTAATAATATATAGCACCCCCATTTTTATATTGGCGAAATTTGTAAGTTCTCCAGTGTATTCGTTAAGATTGGTCAATTTCCTTTTTATGTAATGTGTCAGCAACAAACTCCTCTGTTTTAACTACATGGAGAAGTTCAACATACATTATGAAAAAAGTGGCTACCGATTTAAAGGTAACCACTTTTCTACTAATCACTAAATTATATTATCTCAACTAATTACGTCTGGCCTTATATATAATCTATCCAGCCAATACTTTGCAACTCACACAGCGTCAGAAGCATTCTTATAGCCACTACACCCGTTCTGGCTTAATTCTTGATCCCATAAAATTGCCACTTTAACGCTCTTATATGCCATTAAAACGCTGTTTATGTACAGAGTATTGACCCCCAAAGCCGTAATTGGAATTCACTCCTTTAAACATCTACCAATTACTTCATCATCATTTCCTTTACCAAATATGTATCTACGAATTCTTTAGATATATAAGTCATTTCATTGAGGATCGTAGGTGCTACCATTAGCATCTCCTCCATACCTCCAACACGAATGTTTTTGCTATCAATTTGAATGATATACTCTGGGTACATATCCATTTTTTTCTCCATCATGTTCTTATCACTCATGGTTTTGTCTTCCATCATTTTATCATTCGTCATACTCTTATCATCCATCATCGCTAATTTCAACAGTGTAATAGATCGATTCTCCCCATTCCATATCACCTTGAATCCCAAGGATTCAGCAATTTGACGAAGTGGAACAAGCTCTAATCCATCCTTTGTCATTGTCTGAACACTGCTATAGTCGTATTTCGGCATCATCATTTCTTCAGCACTTACTAATGTTGGAAGTGCTAATGTACAAGCTACCAAGCTTACTGCAATCATTTTTCTCCATGTTCTCACGTTTATTCCTCCTAAGTATTCATCCTGACTTCCTCTTCTAAGATAACGTAGCTAACTTAAGAAACACTAACAAAAACATTACAAGTTACTTACGTAAAGATAACAAAAAAGCCCAGCATCTTTATTAGATGGCAGGGCTCCAAATCATTCAGGCTATGCAACAGAGATATAAGACTGCAAATTGTTTCAGTATATCCACTTATGAACCTCTTAGTAGATTGGCAGTGTAAACCAAAATGTTGATCCTCGTCTTTCTTGACATACTGGACTATTAACACCAATAGTTCCTCCATGCAGCTCTACAATGGACTTTGCAATCGCAAGCCCTAATCCTGCCCCACCGCTTGCTCGTGTTCTTGAGGGATCTACACGAAAGAACCGATCGAATATTTTGCTTCTATATTCTTCCTCGATGCCTTGACCTTCATCCTGAATAGAGAGATGTATGAACTGATCTGATAACTGATTTGCATTTATTTCAATGGTCCCACCTATAGGTGAGTGACGAATCGAATTCTCAAGAATATTAGAAAGGACGCGCTTCACTTCTTGAGGCATGATGGCTACTGCGGGCAATCGATCAGGGAGGTCAACTTTTACTTGCACTTGTTTTTCTTCCAATTGAAAAGCTAAACTTTGTAAACCATCTAGTACTAAATGGTCAACATCATACCTTTCAGAAACAATTTCGACTCCACCTGCTTCGAGCTGTGAGAGAGTGAATAATTCTTGAATCAATCCATTCAAACGAGATGTTTCCAAGCGAATGGTTTGCAGATACCTCTCAAAAGTGGCTTTGTCCTGAATGACATCATCCTGCAGCGCCTCAACAAAGGCCTGAATGGATGCCATAGGAGTTCTCAAATCATGAGAGACATTCGCCACTAGTTCTTTACGAGAAAACTCTGCCGAAATCAATTTTTGAAAACTTCCATTTAAATTCTTCGTCATATGGTTGAACTGGTTCGCCAGTCTCTGAAATTCTACAGGCCCAATCTCAGGCACTTTACCTTCAAAATATCCATCTGAAATATGGGTCGTTTCCTGAGTAATGGCGTTAATTGCTTTTTCCAGGGGCCTTGTCATAAAATAATGGATTAACATTGAAACTCCAGCCGCGCCAATAGTTACTGTCGTAAGCAAGATGACATCTTCCCATTTCAACAGCATATATTGGTAGCAAATAAAAAGTACAAGCAATATTATACCAGTACTCACACCGCTAGCAATTAACAAGTAAACGCGCAGTTTCAAGACGGCTCTCTCCCTTCAAATTTATATCCAATACCCCACACTGTCTTGATGTAGCGCGGCTGAGAAGGATTTGGCTCAATTTTCTCCCTTAGCCTACGAATATGGACAGTTACTGTCGTTGTATCTCCATAGTAATTAATATCCCATACTTTATTTAGTAATTGATTGCGTGAGAATACTTGCTCTGGATGAGCAGCGAACAGATGCATAAGTTCAAATTCCTTAACGGTGAGTTCTATCTCTTTACCATTAACTCGAACACTTCTATGGAGCACATTAAGTTCGATCCCCGGAAAATTCAGCATATGAGGAGGCAGCTTTGCTTCAGAAGTATACGAAGTACTTTCTACCTGACCTCGTTGCAGCCTTCGGAGGATTGCTTTAACTCGCAATACCAGCTCCCGAGGAGAGAAAGGCTTTGTCAGATAATCGTCTGCGCCCATTGTTAATCCCATTAGCCGGTCCCTTTCTTCACCTCTAGCAGTCAACATAATGATGGGTACTTCCTGTTCGTTGCGAATTTCTTCGCAAACTACCCAACCATTTTTACCCGGCATCATGAGATCGAGTACGATCAATTCGGGATTATGCAACTTCCATAAACGAATTGCATCTTCTCCATTTGTTGCTGAAATAACTTTGTAACCTTCTCGCTCCAAATAAACGGTACATACATCTATTATATTTGTTTCATCATCCACTACGAGAACAAGCGAACTCATAAGTCTTCCCTCCTCAGATCTGGTATTAATTATACCGCAGCTGCGAGCAATGAATCTTACATATGTATTACAAAAGCATTAAAGCCCCCAACAAACGGGCAGCTTACTATTAGTTATAATGGGAAATAATATAAGGAGTTTAGATACATACCCTTGGTTTTTTGGGATTTTTTTATATAAAAAGGCCCCCAATATTGTTATTAGTATATTTCCAGTTTCCGCACTCATTTCCTCACTCATTAATACTTTGGGATTTCAACTAGGTTTCTGGGATTTATCTCCACTTATTAAGGAAAATGAAACAATATCTGCACTACCATTTGACATAGGACTTTTTCCTTTGGCAGCTTGCTTTGCAATTTATTGGATTGAATTTAAAAAAATTAATCCTATACTAAGCCTACTTCTCTGTAGTATCAGTTTAACTGGGATAGAATACATTGGTTTCTTCATAAAAAAAGTGCGTTATGGGAATAATCGGAATATTGAATGGACCTCGATTTCATATTTAATCGCTGCGATTGCTGCTACTCTGTAAATTTCACGGGTCTAGTTTCAATAATAGAAAATTAGATTGTTTAAACTCTTTCTATTTGAAGTGTTCTTTTAACAAAATTTAATAAAACAACAACAGTCTAGGACTTTAAATTCTCGTCCCTGACTGTTGTTGATATAATTTCCAGGATCACTATTGTTCGTTCCAGATTATACTTTATTTCTTTATTTAATTGCTTTGATAACAGCCGATTGAATATAGTTATCTACATTTGCACCAGGCACCCAATCCTTAATAAACTCCCGAGAATCATCTTTAGGTTCTACAACAATACTTCTAAAGCCACTCTTTTGCAGGAATATCATTACTTCATCAATTGTAGATGCACCTGAAACGCACCCAGCGAGTGAATTAAGGTCACTTTTTAACTCTGCAGGAAGTTCGGAAGTCATTACTACATCGGAAATCGCCAAACGGCCATCTAGTTTTAATACGCGAAAAGCTTCATTGAATACTTGCTCTTTATCAGGTGACAAATTAATAACACAATTTGAAATTATAACATCAATCGAATCGTTCAGTATCGGCAGATGCTCAATTTCTCCGAGACGAAACTCTACATTTTCATATCCATGTTTCTGAGCATTTTGGCGTGCACGACTAATCATCTCTGGTGTCATATCAACTCCATAAACTTTACCCGTTTCTCCAACTTGTTTAGATGCCAAAAACACATCGAAACCAGCACCGCTGCCTAAATCAAGAACAACTTCCCCCCATTTTAGTGAGGCTATTGCTTGAGGATTTCCGCACCCTAACCCGAGATTCGCACCACTTGGAACAACATTAAGCTCTTCATTTGAGTACCCCAATTTTGAGGAGATCTCATCTGGAGTGCTGCAGCAGCTAGTTGCTGGTTCAGTGGAGGAGCAACAACTTGCACTAGGTATGCTCTCAATTGCAATCTGTTTATAGCGATTCCGAACATGTTGACGTACCTCTTCATTTTGAACCTGACTCATGGATCATCTCTCCTCGTTATATCAAGAAATATTGATTAATAATTCATTTAAAAACCCACCTGTGTGGGTTACGAGCAACATCCGCTTGATTGATTTTCGCTTTTTCGGAAAATACAGCATAATTCTGGTGAAAGCAAGCGGTTAACCTCTTCGTGATTTAATTCATAATAACTCCAAGTTCCTTTGGTCTCTTTCGTGATCAGATTAGCATCAAGCAATATCTTCAAATGGTACGATAATTTTGACTGCGGCATGTTTACAATATCAACCAAATCACAAACGCAGACACTTCCTTTTTGAGTAAGCTCATACATGATTTGCAACCGTTTCTGATCTGCTAAAGCTTTAAACTGGAGTTCGTATTTCGAAAAATCAACTTGACTCTCAACACTCGAAAAAATAGGAAGCACTTTAATCACTTTTAACTCCCCCTTTAGCAACAAGCTGGACAGCAGGCCAAATTGGTCTGTGGAACAATCCTAGGAATTTGCAGCCTATCTGGCGTACTTTCTTTGATATTGGCCCATTTCCAGGCATGACAAGCTTGCTCTTGGATTTCATGTTGTTGAAACTGCATGAGTTTCTCCATACTGTAAGAGTTCAACATCGCAGTCGCCTCCTTAAATCAATTTTATTTGATGAACCAATCTTAACACATAGTATTTGGGAAATTCAAGGATTAAATCAAATTATTTTGATTTAATTAATGATCTAAATTACGATTTACAAAATCTTAACTTTTATATATAACTGAATAATTATATAATCATTTACAAATGATATTGGAGCTGAGATAATGATGAAAAAAACAGTTCGCATTTACTTTTTATGTATTCAAAATCGCTGCCGAAGTCAAATAGCAGAAGCATTTGCTAAACATTACGGCGGGGAACACGTTATTGTCGAGAGTGCAGGGCTTGAGCCGCATGATATTCATCCTTTGACTATTGAAGTCATGAGGGAAGTTGGGATTGAGTTATCAGGGAATACTTCCAAGAAAATTAATATGAAGTATTTCATTGCGTCAAATGTCATTGTTAAGCTTTGCCAACAAGTTGCGGAACGTTGTCCCATTGTACCTTTTGGCATTACGAGTGTCGATTGGAACATTGAAGATCCATTACTTGCAAATGACATTCAGTCAGTTCGACATGCACGTGACATAATACAAAAAAAAGTTATTGAACTCTTAAAAGGCTTAAATGTGCCAATTTAAAGGAGCGTGTAATTTTGCCCGATATTGAACAATTATCTGACGTGTGCAAGCTGCTTGGAGACAAAATGAGATTAACGATTCTCTCTCTTCTCAAAGAACGTGAGCTATGTGTATATGAGCTTGTTGAACTTTTACAAACCAGTCAGCCCAATGTGAGTCAGCATATGCGAAAACTGAAAACTGGCGGTTTAGTAAAAGAAGCGAAAAAGGGTCAATGGGTTTTTTACTCTTTACATATTGAGGATAAACCCTTTCTGAACGAGTTTTTTCAGCACCTGCCATCCCAAAAAGAAAAAGTGGATGCCATATCTTGTGAAGATCTAAATTGTTGTGATTAGGAGGAACCATGACTTACATTGCGGTATTTATTTTTCTTATTACGTTAACTTTTGTTATTTGGCAGCCTAAGGACCTCAACATCGGATGGTCTGCTTCTGCTGGTGCTATCCTAGCTCTTATCTTCCAAGTCGTCTCTTTCCACGATGTACTGACGGTTACATCCATCGTTTGGAATGCTACGCTCGCTTTTGTCGCAATTATTCTCATTTCATTAATCTTAGACAATATCGGATTTTTTGAATGGGCTGCCTTGCATATGGCGAGGATTGCAAAAGGAAATGGACGGCTCATGTTTGTGTACGTCATTTTATCATTTTATTAGGCGCGGCAGTTGCTGCATTTTTCGCAAATGATGGTGCAGCGTTAATTCTAACGCCAATTGTATTAGCGATGGTCCGAGCGTTGAAGCTGCCAGATAAAATGATTTTGCCTTTCATCATGGCAAGTGGTTTTATTGCGGATACAACTTCATTGCCTCTTGTCGTCAGCAACTTAGTGAACATCGTATCAGCGGACTTCTTCGGTATAGATTTTGTCACCTATGCGAGCCGCATGATTGTCCCAAGCTTATTTTCTTTAGCGGCAAGTTTGGTTGTCTTGTTCGTTTTCTTCAGAAAGGACATACCAACGAATTACGATATAAAGCAATTAAAACCGCCTTCAGATGCCATTAAAGATCATAAGCTATTCCGAATGTCATGGGTTATCCTTGGAATCCTTCTCGTCGCATATGTAAGTAGCGGATTTATTAAAATTCCTGTTTCCATCATCGCAGGAGTCGTAGCACTGATCTTCATTTTAATGGCTAGATCCAGTAAAGTGATCGAAACAAAACGAGTGATTAAAAATGCTCCGTGGGCTGTAGTCATATTCTCTATCGGCATGTATGTAGTCGTTTATGGCCTTAAAAACGTAGGTCTCACCGATGCCCTAGGAACAGTGGTTGAGAACTTAGCAGGACAAGGATTATTTGTCGCAACAGTAGGAATGGGCTTCTTGTCGGCTATTTTATCCTCCATCATGAATAACATGCCGACGGTTATGATTGATGCTCTTGCCATCAAAGGCACAAATGCAGACGGTATTATAAGAGAAGCACTGATTTACGCCAATGTTGTTGGGAGCGATCTTGGACCTAAGATAACACCGATCGGGTCACTCGCAACCCTTTTATGGCTTCATGTTTTATCTACGAAAGGTGTAAAAATTACATGGGGCAATTATTTTAAGACAGGTATCATACTTACTGTCCCAACGCTCTTAATTACCCTTATTGGGCTTTATTTATGGCTTCACGTTATTAGTACAACAAGCGTGAATATTTGGTTGTTAATTGTTGCAATTGCAGTCATTTTGGTGGTCGCCGCGCTAATCATAAAAGCTACTTTGGGAACAAGACAAAAGAATAAAGGACATCAAAGCATTTAAGTCTGAAATGTTCCTTCAAAAAAGGAGAAATGAAATCATGGATAACAAAAAACCTTTAATTTATTTTCTTTGCACAGGAAACTCTTGCCGCAGCCAAATCGCTGATGGATATTTGAATGCGCTAGGCGGGGATAAATACGAAGTAAAAAGTGCTGGTTTGGAAGCCCACGGATTAAATCCACGTGCAGTTGCAATAATGAAAGAAGCTGGAATCGACATCTCAAACAATACCTCTGATGTTATTGATACCGAGATTCTAAGCAGCGCTGATTACATTATTACATTGTGTGGTCATGCAGACGAACACTGCCCTGTAGTGCGTAATGACAAGGCGCAAAGATGGCACTGGGGCTTTGAAGACCCTGCAAAAGTAACTGGGACAGAAGAAGATATTACGGCTAAATTCCGTGACGTTCGTGAATCCATTAAAAGCAGGATCGAACAATTCTTGAAAGAAGGCAAGTAGATGATTAAAAGAATGCACGTTGCAGTTAACTGTTCTGAGCTTCAGAAGTCGCTTGATTTTTACCGTGCTTTTTTTGGTGCAGAACCTACCAAAGTAAAAGACAACTACGCTAAGTTTGAATTGGATGATCCTGCCCTTCACTTTTCCCTTAATGTTCGTCCTTTTGAGAAAAAAGGCGTTCTTAATCATTTGGGATTCCAAGTGGATAACACGGAAGATGTTCTGGCTATGGGCGAACGATTAAGACAAAGCGGACTTCTTCTGATCGATGAAATGAATACAACTTGCTGCTATGCAGTTCAGGATAAAGTCTGGGTTTACGATCCGGACGGCAATGCGTGGGAAATTTTTTTCACCAAAGAGGATTCCGAATTTGAATCTTCAGGGGAATTGCAGGATATGTCACTATGTTGTGCACCTCCCCCAGCACAGTCCTCGCCTGTAACAATTGAATTCACACCTTTTAAGAAAAAGTAGGGAGATTATTATGGAGAAAACTTATCAAGCACTTGTTGATGACAAAATATTTTTTGGTGGAGCTGCAGACGTAGAGGCTATGATTAAAAACGAGAACGTTGAGGTTGTAGTCGATTTGCGTGGTGAAGCTAAGGAGAGTGCCTATCCTACAGATGGCGTAAAATGGCTGCATGTCCCGCTTGGTGACAATGCGGATAGTCCACAGGGCCAACTATTCCAACAAGCTATAAATCACGTTGTAGAGGCTTATAAGAGCGGCAAGAAGGTTGGATTCCATTGCGGTGGTGGAAAAGGGCGTACTGGCGCTGTGGCAATTGGGACTTTGATAGCTTTAGGTAAGAGCGAAAACATCGAAGATGCTGAAAAATTGGCCAAAAGCATTCGCCCAGTTGTTAGTATTAGGCAGCCTCAACGTGAGGCGCTTGAGAAGTTATTTAACAATTAATATTATTGGCCCCTAGCATTTTTTTGCTAAGGGCTTTTTAATAACACCATATAGTTCCATGAAATATAAAGATTTCGCTAATGAATACAATTATTGACCCTATTTATTTTTATGCTGCTCCTAATTTATACAAAAGTTTCTTTATTTAATTAAATCATCAAGTAAGCCAGTATTGGCTTGTTACCGGCTTAGTACCAAAAAAACCTTTCTTTTCCATTGTCATGACATTAGCCTGATTCCGCAGACAATGCATCTCCTTTGGTAACATGAACAGTACCAAATGAATGATTAGGAGGAGCATATATGGAGTAAAGTTTTAGCGGAATATTGCCTGTATTGATTAGATTATGCCATGTTCCTGCAGGTATCATTATTGCAGAATCATCATAGACATTTCTTTCAAAGTGTACAATCTCTTTACTCGTGCCCATTTGAACAATCCCCTGTCCTTGCTCAATACGCAAGAATTGATCAACGTCAGGATGCATTTCCACACCGATATCTTCGCCAACATTGAGACTCATTAATGTAACTTGTAAATGTGTTCCTGTCCAAAGAGCAGTACGATAAGTATTGTTTTGCTTAGTGGCTTCATTGATATTAACTGCAAATGGTTTTGTTCCATAATCTGCTAACAAAATACTTCCGTTACCGTCTGAAGAGCGAATAGATTCAAATCGGTTTGCATGCTCTATCTCGTCAGGAAAAGCCCAAAAAACAGGCTGCCTTCCATAGTTATACATTAGAAAATTTACATAATAAGGATATTTATATTGATTCATATAAGGAACAAAGTACATTTTCCCAATCCCTTCACAGTTTATTAAATTATCCTATGCACTGGTTAAGGGATATGTACATTAATTCAAATAGTCTCTATTTTTTTATAAAGCTTAATAATTAGTTAGAAGCAATAACTTAAAATGGATTGTTGTATTTGTGTCGTAGTAGGTAGTTCTACTGTCTGCCATTCCCTTAGGAAATTTACCACCAAATCCGTGTTCTTCGATTTTTGTGATGCTTTTTTATTGGTCTTATATTGCCCGTTGACTCGCATTTTGAGCGGTTCAACAATGAACACATTAAAAATTGTTGTGATTGTAGCCCCAATCAATGCGCCAACTATTATTGATTTAACATCCAGTCTCACTCACCTCCACAACCATAAAATTCCACGTTTTGGAGAATATTACCTCCGCATTACATTTAGTTATTTTTTAGGCACTTCTGTGTCATTGGACATATGTTCTTTAAATCGAATCTAATGCTTTTGCATACTTTTCAATGTCCATTGCTGGGACAGTACCTAACTTTTGCAATTCCATTAAGAGTTTAAAGAAGAAATAAATTAATGCTTCCTCTTGAGTACTTTTATCTACTGTAATTTCATCACCATAACCTATTTGAAACGAACGTGTTTGTAAAACACACCCTAAATCTATTCTTGAAAACTCATCTAAATTTGAAATGACTTTGTCAAAGCTAGTTCCAAAAGGTTGTTTCCAAGGACTATCCAAGCAAAGAAAACCTGAAAGAATAGTAAAATGCTTAACACCTGAATGTTTAATGATTTCGCGGCTGCCCGATAATTTCTCAATCATTTGTTTTTGAAGACGGTAAAAAATATTTTTCAAATTTGTTTGGTTCATCCTACACCTACCATATCACATAATTCCAACTGGTTTGATTTAACGTTTCACTTGCGTTTTTAGCTATTAGCCCTTTTTCTATTCTGTTTAAATCATCTGAAATACGATTGGCTGAGTTGGCTGGATCGTAGACAATAGCAGAAGTAAAATCTTTTGACAAGTATTCAAACACTTGGACTAAGTTTTTTGCTATTTGTCCTTTTAAACCAAATCTTAATGCCTCAATAACAGTTAGCTCTAAATAAATTGATGGGAAATCTAGATCATTTAGTTTGCGCCATATTTTTATCGCCCGGATTTCGTCCAGTCGATCAGAATTCTTAACTATGTCGATATGCTTATGAATGTTGGTTTGTGTCCAAGTGTCGGCTTTACTTTTATAAAGCGAGTGATAATTTTTATACCCTTTTTGAATTCGTCCTGGAACCAAATCTACATCCAAACCTTTGTACTTCATCCCGATTGAAACGTTTTGCTTACGGGTTTTAAAGCCACTATCAGAAAAATAATCATGAAGCGAGTCGTATAAATATTGAAGTGTATACTTATCTGCAGTGGACTTTAGGGATATAAATAGATCTAAATCGGCACTTCCAATGATATTTGTTTCTTTGGCATACGAACCAGAAAAATAGATATCATCTAAATATTCGTGCGCCCATTTTTGGATTAAGGGACAATCTCCGCAGCTGCTTTATACGGTTCTGAATTTGGACCTGTCTGACCTTTATGTTTAGCGATTACTTTTTTTAGATAGTCATCGACAGTCATATGCTCTCTCCTACTTCGACCTTTTAACAAATAATTCAGTATATTATGACAAATCCTTGCTAATCCTTCTCTTGTACTAAAAGATTGCAACATATTAAAAAAAGAACAGGAAAAATCTATCCAAAGCCACCAAACTATTTTGCCAATTAGTTCAACGCCGCCATGTGAGTCTACTTTATTATCTAAAGACAGAAAGGCCATCCAGATTAAAGGATGGCCTTTTGTTATTTCATGACTATTCGAGCTAATTGAACTGTATGAAAATTATTAACACTATCACCAAAATTAAGCCATCATTTGATCTTTTAACTCCTCGGCTAATTTCTTCGATCCACTTAAGCCTTTTACATACTTTAATGGACCATCCGATGACCACTCCACTGATAATTTATTTACATATTTCATGATAGCCAACAAGTCGACTTGCTTTTTGTTTTCTTTTAGTGACGCACTTAAAACAGTGCTCCCGGCAATAGATAAAGCATCTATAGAAACAATATGAGTTATTCGATAACCCTTATAATCTTTCCATTCGAAAAGAAATTTGTCTCGAAGCGCATTGTAATAAGTAAGAGCCATTTGAATTTTTTCTTCTTTAGGCAAAATACTAATATTTTCATTTTTCATCAAATATGTCAGTGTTCTATATAAATTCTGAAGGGTAACATGCCTTCCTTTAGTTCGTTTCCCAATTATACTTCCAATTAAATTGAAGGGGCTATCTTTTCTAGTCATCATTTCTGTAGCCATCCAACTAATATCGTCGGAATCACGGCGGAGAAATTTACTTAAAGATGTACCTATTCCTTTTGCTTTCGTATTTATAGTATCGAATAGTTTAATTTCCTCGTCCTCATCTAAGCTATGGAAGGCTAGAAACGGAATATTTATATCTGAATTCGTTTCACGTACATACTTTTCTATTCCACCTACGCGGTGTTGCCCATCCATTAGAGAAGCCCTACCTCTGCAAAGCAATCTGCCATATGAAGGGCGTTGTTTATCATAACTAACAAATTCCCAATTAGCTGCAGCGTTCAATAAAATCGGAGTAAAAAGGGCGTCTTCCCCTTTAGATAAGTAATATGCAAAATCTGCACATCTTTTGGCATCAACCGGGCGCTGATATCACTTCCCAGAAGGGTGATCATACGGTTTCACATAAATTAAATTAATTCCAACAGAAGCAGGAAAGTAGCTTTGATATGCAACCCTGCCTCGCATTTTGCACTGGAGTACATTTTCAATAACATACTGCTGTGGAAGCTTACTCATCCTTTTGGCTCCTTGCTATTAGTATAAAGCCATAATAGTTCTTATAAGATCTAAAATCAAATATATATATATATATGTTATAGGTATCTGTAATTTAGACATAGACTCCCCTAGTCTGAAAAAGAGGTGAGTCTCTTGTCCAAACTCTCAAAACATGTTGGAGTAAAAGTGAGAAATTTCCGTAAAAATAGAGGGTTAACCCAAGAACAACTAGGTGAGCTCGTTGAACTCCCTCAATCCTACATTGGTGGCATTGAGCGGGGTGAAAAGAATATCTCATTAGAAACCCTCGAAAGGATTGTTGAAACCCTTAGAGTAGAGCCTAGCAATTTATTCAGTGGTTATGACCTTGCTAATTCGCATTATGAGAGATCAAAGTTATTAGATTCTACATATCTTTTAATTGAACAATGTTCGGACAAAGAACTAGCTTTAATTAAAAAATTAGTGGATGTTGTAATTTCAGAGGTTCGATCTAAAAGCAATTAAAAATTAGTTCAGTGAAACTAAAAACGAGTGTAACTCAGGACTTGTAAGGTCCTAGAGAGCACTCGTTTCTCATTAATATGTGTCCAATAACTTTATTTCAAAAACTCCGAGTACTTCCCTAAACGTCTCATAAGCTCTGCTCGAGCAACATCTCTGACCAAAACAAATTTGTCCTCGTAGCCGCGGCAGATGTAGTTGTACCTCAGATTTGAATCCATCATTTCGTCTTCAAACACCTTAATATTTCGTTCTTTCAACAGCTTCCGCACTGCTTGAATGTCATTTGTTATGAGATTTTGAATGATATTCGCCGCCTTAACAAAGATCGTTCTCATGGAGTAAGAGGTTCTTTCTATTTCCTGTTTATTCTTTTCCACTATTGAAAGCAACATCGGGAGTAACACGAAATCCCTAATAGCTTCCAATTCCTCTTTCGTAGGCATTGTAGTTTGGGTTTGTTGTTGATTCCTCTGCTGAAGTGCAGCACTATGTTCTGGTGACATGAACTTCGTGCTCCATCTACCGTTTCCATCAAGTAGTTTGCTCAAGCATAATGTCCCCCTATCATGATTGCCCGTTCTCTGGCTTGTGCAGTTTCCATCAGTGAAGAAGCTCTAATAATTGCTGCACCACCAAATCTGTCTTTAATGCTATCCTGAGCTTGGGCGAGCCTAAGATTTCTTTCGATATCCTCGAATAAATCGAGCTGATGAGTGCTATCGTCTGTCAATTGAGATAGGTCTACAGCTAAATGCGTGAGGGGATCTCCGTTCCAATGTTTCTTGAACAATTCGCGCGCTGCTGAAACAACATGATGCTCTAGGCAAGTCGGCGAAGGTAGTGTCATTTGCCTCGAAAATCCCCTTTTCATCGTCCCGGCGCTAACTGTTACTACACGCCCCATACTATTTTGCCGTCTGCTTGTTCGGCAAACTTCAATCACTAATTCAATCATTAGCGGCTCGATGTCCTCCATTGTTTGGTATTTCGTTGACTGTACCGTTCTGCCTCGAGTAATGGATTGCGGCTTCGCAAAAGCTCTTGCAACGACTGGGCTGGGATCAATGCCCCGCGCTGTTTGCCAATAATATTCGGCTTTGATATCGCTTTGTCGTCCCATCCTAATCCGCATGCGCCTTTTGAATTCTCCAAGCTCTAACCGCGCTATATCACCGATAGTATTCAATCCCATTTTTACAAAGTGAGCAGTCATCCGAGACCCAACCATGTACATTTGTGAGACAGGTAACGGCCATAGTATGGACTCGACCTGATCTACTGGCAATTCGAAAACGCCACTTTCGCTCTTCTTCGCGAAGTGGTCAGTGGCCATTTTCGCGATCACTTTGTTTGAAGAGATACCGGCACGAATCCAAACGCCCGTTGAAAGCATAACTTTTGTTTGCATCTGGCGTGCAATTTCTACTGGTGATCCGAAAAGCGACGTTGAACCTGTCACATCAACAAATTGCTCATCAATGCTCCATGGCTCAACCAAGTCGGTAAAGGTTTCATAAATCTCCGTAATGAGTGTAGAGACATCAATGTACGTCTTCATTCTTGGTCGGACTATAGTAAGATCTGGGCAAACAGCAAGAGCTTCAAAATTTCGCATCGCAGTTGATACGCCATAAGATTTCGCAATGGGACAAGCAGCTAATACAATACCGCTCTTACGGGCAGGGTCACCAACCGCTATGGGTTTATTACAAAGCTCAGGGTGCGCCGCTTTCTCCACACTAGCATAAAAGCTTTGACAGTCCACAAGCATAATAGCTCGTTCTGATTTCATAGTCACACCACCCCAATAGAGAACGTACATTCGCGTTAATTATTATATGCCATTCTCTGTATTTATTTACCTTAATAAAATTCATTTTCGATCATTTTTCTTTTTATAGTCAAAATTGCGTTTCGCAATTATGTACATGAGTGTTTACTAAAAATATCCCTGATACATAAAGGATTTTATTAAATTTCTCTATTCTGTACATGAATTTTTGGTAGTCTTGTTGCCATTTTCGCCAGGATTTTATTGGAACTAATCCCCACCCGAAGCTTAACACCCGTTTGTTTGAGCACCTTATACTGCAGA
Organism: Paenibacillus sp. Soil766; assembly: GCF_001428105.1. Classification (GTDB taxonomy): domain Bacteria; phylum Bacillota; class Bacilli; order Paenibacillales; family NBRC-103111; genus Paenibacillus_E. The sequence continues at coordinate 50,963 of NZ_LMSJ01000029.1, forward strand.
CTTCTCGCTACCTGCTCCGCATCCAAAGAGCGGCAGGCTCCCTGTGACATCAAGGAACTGCTCATCGATGCTGAAAATTTCAACGAGATCTGTAAATTCCTGATAAATGCTCGTAATCATCAGCGAAATATCAATGTAATGCTGCATCCTAGGCCGCATAACAATCAGCTCAGGGCACTTCTTGAGCGCTTCACCCAATCGTTCAGCGGTCGATACACCATATCCTTTGGCAACAGGGCAGGCGGCCAAAATAATGCCTGACCGGAGCGCAGGGTCTCCTGCAACAGCAACCGGCTTATTCTCTAGACCTGGATGTTCAGCCTTCTCTACACTTGCGTAGAAGCTCTGACAATCCGCCAAGAAGATCGTTCGTTCCCCACCCTTGTTCCCTTTACTCATCGCAATTCCCCCCGCATATTCATCAGCATAGTCATAAGCTCAGCCTTGACCAAACTACGAAGCATCGTGAAATGATGAATGTAACCTCGAACTTTGTATTCAACCTGAATCCCTAAAGCATTCATTTCCGTGTGAATCACCTTAATCTCTCGCTGCTTCATCTTGCTTTTCAACTGCTGTAATTCTGGATAAATCCCCATCTCAACCTCTCTGAGATAGAAAAGAATATGATTATAAACAATTTTATCTTTATAAACCTTAAGCTCCTCCATATCTCTTGCCAGCATATCAAGCAAAATCGGCAACAGTGTATATTCCTTAATCATTTGAACATCCTCTTCTGTCTCTACTCTTGAAGTACCACTCATGTTCTCACCACCATATGCGAACATATATTCGTTTTTCCATATTATATACCGAACACGTATTCGTTATGCAAGTAGTTTTTTGGAGATTTTCCTGCTAATAAAAGGATGAACTACAGTTAATTTCAATTATTTTACCTATTTTTACCTATTTATCGAAAAATGGGCGAATCACCTCGGACGAGTGCCTTTCGCAGCTATTCGATTACATGCGGTTTACTCGCACCTGACTTGTCCCGCTTAGATGAACAGGTGCCGCTCAAACTTTGTGTCACTCCTTTCTACGCCTTTAGTCCCTAATCGGCATAGAAAAACGCCACAATCAGGGCATTTCTGCTCTGCAAGTGGCGTTTTCAGCGTGCACCTAACGAAATATGGACCATAATCGAATTAAGTGAAACGTGTTATTCGGATCAATCTTTTGCGCAAGGATAAACGTTAAAATCTGGTGTGTCTGATTCCCGCTGAGTTTCTCACCGAAAATACCTGCGGCAAGACCAATTAGGCGTGTAACTTTCGCCGTGTTTTGTAAATCTGCCTTCGTGATGCCTTGCAGCAGCATTTTGATACGTTCTTTCACCTCTGGGTTTTTCATCTTGAATTTTATACGCTCCACGAGCGCAGGATCGATGCCATATTGCTGATAACTCATCCCCGCACCTCCGATACCCGTCATGCTCCTATCTTATGAGTGAATATAGGCAAACTTGACTGAGGTGGATGCATATAAGAAAAACCTATGACGATAGATTAAGCGGTACAAGACAATTTGCAGTAAAATGATCGCGCTACGCGGATGGCTCCCCCCACCTCTATGCGGGCAACGTGCGCGGATCCGGGGGGAACGTTATGGCGCCCACACACATGGCGGTGATGTCATATAAATGGGAAAAGTACAGTTAAATTCGAGCCATTTATCGAAATAACAAATATGGGGTTCGAGAGCTCCGGATGTTAGGTGCTTCGGGGGTAGCCCTGCCACCTAACAAAAACAGCCACCGTTTCCGGCAGCTGTCCCCTTCATTTACACATACATGGCGATGAAAATGACGCAGATGCAATTTAACGCAATAAGCAGTGGAAAGCCCACAACAAACGAAGTATGCTTCGTCTTGTGACGCCACATCCGCATGCCAAGCCAACCGCCTATCCCACCGCCGAGAGCAGCAAGTAGAAACAGGCGTTTTTCGGGTACGCGGCGTCCGCCTTTTTTGGCCTGCCCTTTGTCATGTCCCATCTCAATAAACGTAATGATATTCATCAACAATAAATAAATGAGGAAATAAGTCACGACCGTACACCTTCGTTCTCCTAAAATAGTGCAGCTACTCCTATCTTAAAAGGGAACGCGCTAGGGGTCAACTTGTGTCGCCGCCCATTATCTACTAATCTAGCACTTCGCTGTCAAAAATATGAGCCCGCTCTAAATACGCCCTCAGCGGCATAAAAGAAGCCCCCGTCCAGAAGGACGAGTCGCCGACTAACTCGGCTGCATCATCTCGCGCCTGCTCCATGATTTCGAAATCAGCCATCATATCGGCGATGCGAAACTCCGGCAGCCCGCTCTGCTTGGTGCCGAAGAAGTCCCCCGGCCCGCGCAACTCGAGATCGCGCCGGGCAATCTCGAAGCCGTCGGTGGTCTCCGTCATCGCCTTCATGCGCTCCTTGCCGACCTCCGTCTTCGGATCGGCGATGAGCACACAGAAAGACTGGTGCTCGCCCCGCCCGACCCGGCCGCGCAGCTGGTGCAGCTGCGACAGCCCGAAGCGGTCGGCGTCGTAGATCACCATCAGCGTAGCGTTCGGCACGTCCACGCCCACCTCGATCACCGTGGTCGATACAAGCGCCTCCACGGTGCCTTCCTTGAAGGCGCGCATGATCGCTTCCTTCTCCTGCGCACTCATACGCCCGTGCAGCAAGCCGATCCGCATCTGCGGAAAATGCTGCTGCAACTGAATGTGGACGTCGATCGCATTCTGCACGTCCAGCTTGTCCGACTCCTCGATGAGTGGACAAATCACATAAGCCTGCCGACCTGCGGCCACCTCGCGCTGAATGAAGCCGAGCACACGCTCCAGCATCGCGTGTTGAACCGCGTACGTCTTGATCGGCTTGCGCCCCTTCGGCAGCTCGCGCAGCGTCGACACGTCCATGTCGCCGAAGGCCGTAATGGCCAGTGTGCGCGGGATCGGCGTCGCCGTCATCGTCAGTACGTCCGGATTCATCCCTTTGCGCCTCAGGATGCTGCGCTGATTCACCCCAAAGCGATGCTGCTCGTCCGTAACAACTAGGCCTAACTGGCGGAAATACACATCCTCTTGAATCAACGCATGAGTCCCGACCAACACATGGATCAAGCCCATCTGCAAAGAGGCCAGCAGCTCCCGTCGCTGGCGGTCTGTGGAGCTTCCGGTCAGCAAAGCGACCTGCAGCCCATACGGCTCGAACAACGTGCTGAGCGAGCGATTATGCTGCTCAGCGAGAATCTCCGTCGGCACCATCAGTGCGCCTTGGTAGCCCGCCTTCACCGTCGCGTACAACCCGATAGCCGCGACGATCGTCTTCCCCGCACCGACATCGCCCTGCAGCAGTCGGTTCATCGCGTAGGGCTCCTGCATGTCATGCAGGAGCTCACCAACGACCTTCTTCTGCGACTCCGTCAGCTGGAAGGGGAGCGCGCGCACGAAGGCGCGCACAGCAGGTAGATCTACCTGCTGCTTCAAGCCATCCGTGCGGCTGCGCGTCACCGCCCGGTAAGCCTGGATCTTGAGCTGGAAGAGGAACAGCTCCTCATACACCATGCGCCTGCGCGCCTGCTTGCCCTCCTCCACGCCACTCGGCGTGTGGATGACAGCCAGCGCTTTGCTGCGCGGCATAAACCCGTACCTGCCGGTAATGACCGCCGGCAGCACTTCACTAATCATGGCGCTGTACTGTGTCAGCGCCTGTCCAATCACTTTACGCATCCATTTCTGCGTAATCGAGCCCGCAACCGAATACACCGGCTGAATCGTGCCGGTATTCGACTCCCCTTGTCCGGGGAACTCCGAATCGGACACACTCATTTGCCGCCGCTTGGCGTCCCATTTGCCAGTCAGGATAATCTCCTGCTGTGGCCGCAAGCGATCCTTCAGGAAATGGCGGTTAAACCACACCGCCGTCAACAAGAAATCATCGACCATCACCTTACAGGATAGGCGAGATTTGCCGCTGTAGCGCTGCAAGACCGGCTCGCCGATGATATAGCCCTTCACGGTGACACGGTCCCCATCCTTCACACTGGCAAGATCCCGAACCGTATAATCCTCATACCGGAACGGAATATACTCCAGCAAATCCATAACCGTAAAAACGCCCATGGCGTTTAGCTCAAGTGCTTTTTGAGCGCCAACTCCATGGACTTCACGTACTTGACATTGATTTAAATCCATCTCTTACACCGTACTTACGAAGGCTGCAATCGTACCTGGTCCAGCGTGTGCGCCAATGACAGGTCCTAGGGTAATATAATCCACGTGCTCCACAGCAAACCGCTGCACGATGGCCTCCCGCAGCTGCTCCGCACCTTCCAAATTATTAGCATGAGCAATATGCAGCGAGCGAATCGTCTTGTCCGACACATCCGCCGCTAACAGTTCAAGAATGCGTGCAATCGCCTTTTTGTTACCACGAACCTTATCAACAACGCTTACTTCACCTGCGCTGTCCAACGAAAGAATTGGCTTAATGTTCAATAAAGAACCAAAGAGAGCCGATGCCTTGCCAATTCGACCACCCTTTTGAAGAAACTCCAGCGTATCAACAAGGAAGTATATATAAAAGTTCGCTCGCATGGTCTGAACCAACGCTACAACTTCATCGACGCTCTTGCCTGCCTGAACTGCCTCAGCAGCAGCCACAACAAGTGCGCCAATGCCATACGAAGCAGAGCAGGAATCCACGACGTGAACCTTGCCGAGCTGATCGCCCTCTAACAGACTAGAAGCCAGCTCAGCCGTCCTGTACGTTCCACTCAACACAGAAGACAAATGAATAGAGATGACCTCTGTATCGGGTTCTTCTAACAGGCTTTGATATACGTCCAGAAACTCACCTGGTGACGGCGTTGATGTTGTTGGGAAATGCGCAGATGACGTCAGCTTGCGGTAGAAGTCCTCCGACTGAAGCGTCACTGTATCCAGATACTGATCTTCGCCAAAATTAATTTTGAGCGGCACCATTTCGATGTTCAACGCTTCTCTGACAGCCAATGGAATATCGGCCGTGCTATCCGTTACAATACGAATATTTGTCACAGGGCTCACTCCAATCACGAATTTACACTACCTGCTTATACGATCCTATTCAACAGAGAATAGGTAAGCATATAAGGGTTGTCCACCAGGATGAAGCTCAATTTCCATATCCGGGTACATCGTCTGAATGAAAGCTTCTAGCTCTCCCGTGCCTTCCTCAGTCGCATCTTCGCCCGTTAGAATCGTTACGATTTCGCTGCCTTCATCGATCATTTCCTCCAACAGCTTCTTGCACGCGTCCATCAGACTTGGCTGCGAAGAGACAATCCGGCCATCTTGAATACCGATGAAATGACCCTGTTTAATATCTATCCCATCCATGTTGGTATCACGCACGGCATACGTCACTTGACCGGACTTCACACGTCGCAGCGACTCGTTCATCGCATCCGTATTCGTCTGTGCATCCGCCTTCTCCTGGAAAGCCAGAATGGCTGCTAGTCCTTGCGGAATGGATTTCGATGGGATGACGATAAGTGTTTTATTATCGACCAGTTCCACCGCTTGCTGCGCGGCCAAAATAATGTTCGAGTTGTTCGGAAGCACATAAATCGTGTCCGCATCAATGCTGTTCACAGCGTTCACGATATCCTCTGTACTCGGGTTCATCGTTTGTCCGCCAGACAGTACGACATCCACGCCAACACTGGATAAAATGTCTGTGATTCCGTCACCTAGTGCAACTGCAACGAAGCCATACGGCTTATTTGGCACTGTGATTACTGCAACTGCAGCAGGACTCACGACAGGAGCCTCATACCCATGCGTCACGTCTTCTACTATATGTGAATGCTGATCACGCATATTTTCGATTTTGATCCGGCTAAGTGCGCCGTAATTCATCGCTTGATTCATTACCTCGCCTGGATATTCCGCATGAATATGCACCTTCACGAGCTCTTCATCAGCAACAACAAGGAGCGAATCTCCCAGCTTGCTAAGCTGCTCACGGAAGATACCTTCGTCAAACGTAAAGCCCTTTACCTTGCCTGGAGCAATCGTCAGCATAAATTCCGTACAATAGCCGAACTCGATATCTTCCGTCGCTAGATGGGCTTGTGCTGGCATATGAGCATGTACTTCTTTGGCCAGGTTCATGCCAGGAAGAAGAGATACCTCACCTAGATTCGTATCCATCGTAGCAAAGTCCTCATCGACTTGTACCAAACCGCCGTTTAACGACGTAACGAAGCCTTCGTAGACACAGACAAGACCTTGGCCTCCCGCATCAACAACGCCGACCTGTTTAAGAATCGCAAGTTGATCTGGTGTTTTCGCCAGTGCTTCCTTCGCTCTGCCCAAAACCTCGTTCATCAAATCCAATACATCGCTGCTGCGGCGGAATTGAACGGCATGTTTAGCGGCTTCCTTGGATACCGTTAAAATCGTGCCTTCAACCGGTTTCACAACCGCCTTATACGCTGTTTCTACACCTTGCTGCAAGGCAGCAGCGAACTGCTGACCATTCACACTTTCTAAATCATGCACATGTTTCGCGAATCCGCGGAACAATTGGGACAAAATCACACCGGAATTGCCTCTTGCGCCCATCAGTAACCCTTTGGACAATGCATCAGCTGCTTTCCCAATATGAGAAGATGGCTTCTTCTTCAGTTCCTCACAGCCTGCTGTGAGTGTTAAATTCATGTTGGTGCCAGTATCTCCATCGGGTACAGGGAATACGTTCAATCCGTTAACCTTATCTACATTCCTGCGAAGGTTATCCGCACCCGCCAAGACCATGGCAGTGAAGTCATTTCCATTTATTGAAATAAAGCGCTTACTCAAAGTGATTCCCCTTCCTGGTTATCGGGCTTTTATTTGGCCACTCGCACGCCTTGAACGAAGATGTTCACGTCGTCTACTTGCAGTCCTACAACTTCATTTAAAATATATTTGACTTTCGTTTGGACATTCCCTGCTACTACGGATATTTTGGTTCCATAGCTGACAATAATATAAAGATCGATTTCAAGTCGCCCGTTCTCTTTGCGAACTTCGACACCGCGGCTCAAATTGTCTCGACCTAGCAGCTCAGCTATACCATCCTTCAATTGCTTTCTCGTTGCCATGCCTACAAGTCCATAGCAATCTAATGCAGCAGATCCGGCCAGAGTTGAAATCACTTCATTGGTAATATACACTTTTCCATACTCGGTTGTGAGTTCAATCGGCATTATGTAACAACTCCTTCAAGTTTCGCTTTACCAAGACTAATCTTCATTGTACTATAACATACTTCATAAATAAACGGCAAAAATGCAGCTAATTCGTTGACTAGGCTCCTTTTGCTATGCTATTATGTTTAAGTGTGTTTTTGCTGGTTACGTTTACGTATCACAAGTAAAAATTTGAGGAATACTGTCATGTCAAGCTTAGGCTTGCCACCCAGGCTTCTTTGTATACTGCCGAAGGAGGTGTCAAACATGTCCCGCAAATGTTTCATTACAGGTAAAAGTCCTAGTTCAGGAAATCACGTGTCCCACGCTAACAATAAAAACAAGCGTACTTGGGGAGTTAACGTTCAAAAGGTTCGCATCCTCGTTGATGGTAAACCGAAACGGGTTTACGTAAGTACTCGTGCGTTGAAATCCGGAAAAGTGGCTCGCGTTTAATTCGTAGCTATGGATACTTAACTTACTTATGTGAATGACAAAAAGCACCTTAATCGGTGCTTTTTTTGCATTCCTGGGGAGAATGACGTAAGTATGGGCAAATCTTAGTTTTTACTAAATGTATTAAGTACGGCTTTCACGAATCCTCCCAAAAATCTCGGCAGTTTGATTGTGTAGAATTTCATTCTCTACCCCTCCTTAGAATTATCGTCAGCGCACTGACACTCGTTCAAGCATTCACTTCGCGGCCCGTCAGCCGCCTCATCCACAAGCTTCTGCTTGTTCTAGCGCCAGTTCACTGACTTTCTTGAGCAAACGCTTCACAACGTGCATGACTGCTCCTAAACATCATTACAACAGTGTATGCCCAGAGCGTAGAAAAAGTGCCTTCTATTTTTACTTCCTCCCACAATTCAGTTGCTTCCAGAAAGCAAAAAAAGCTACAAGAGCGCATCACTCTTGTAACTATATGTATGCGACTATGGAGCGGTTATGCCCACCTCATTGTACAATGCAACAATTAAACTGAAAAGGAAATAGAAAAATACCGAGATGACGATAAACCATACGCGGAAGCTTATTTGTTCAAATCGACGGAAGAACCGCATCCCTACGTAGAGAGCGCCAAGCGAGAAAATGTACTTCACAAAATCGTCTATCGTTGAAAAACACGTCAATAACACCGCGCAAAGCAGACTGTACATCAGTAACCAGAGAAATCTCATTGTCCTTTGTCCCCTTTTAGCCGCGTATTCGTCGAATGGCCTCAGTACGGTCCTGTTGCCCGAATACGGCATTGCCGGCTACCAAAACATCAGCCCCCGCCTCCATGACCTGACGAGCTGTTATCTCGTTGATACCGCCGTCTACTTCGATGTGAAGCCCTGTGAGACCCTTCGCATTCGCCTGCTCACGCAGCGCGCGAATTTTACTCAGCATCCCAGGGATGAACGCCTGCCCACCAAAGCCTGGATTGACCGTCATGATTAGCACGAGATCCAAGTGCTCATCGAGCACTTGCTCAATGAGCGAAATGGGTGTAGCAGGATTCAACACAACGCCAGCTTTAATCCCGCTTTGTTTAATAAGGTCAAGCGTCCGGTGCAGATGCGTACAGGCTTCTACATGCACAGAAATCAGATCCGCACCAGCCTTTACAAAATCAGGAATATATCGGTCCGGCTTTTCGATCATCAAATGAACATCAAGCGGCAGCTTGGTGACTGGACGAATCGCGTCAACAACCAATGGACCAATCGTAATATTGGGCACAAAATGTCCATCCATAACGTCGACATGAATCCAGTCCGCTCCGCCGTGCTCTACTGCCTTAATCTCATCGCCAAGCTTGGCAAAATCGGCAGATAAAATAGAAGGTGCTACATATACCATTACGCCTAATACCTCCTCTTCCGATCCTTGATTTCTGTTAAAAATAACAAGTAATGATCATAACGAGAAGCTGCAATCGTCCCACTCGCAACGCCGTCCCGGACTTTACAGTCCGGTTCATGGAAATGCAAGCAACCTCTGAAGCGACAGCCCTCAGCAACAGCCGCGAACTCTCGGAAACAGCTGCTTAGACCTTCTGCATCGACCTCCATGAAGTCCAATTGGCTGAAGCCAGGTGTATCGGCAACAAGGCCTCCATTAGCAAGAGGCAACAGCTCCACATGACGAGTCGTATGCTTTCCTCTTCCTAATCGTTGAGAGATCGCATTCGTCTCCAGATCAAGACCGCTAATCATTTTATTCAATAAAGAGGACTTGCCAACACCGGATTGACCAGCAAACACACTCACTTTGCCATCCAAATGCTGTAAAATCGCCTCTACGCCCTCTTCTAGTCGGGAACTCGTCGTAACGAAGGGATAACCAATTCCCTCATAAAGGGTCGTAATCCGCTCAAATTCGGTCGACGTCATTTCTTTGGCATGAGAGGCATTGTCATCCGTCTCCGTCAGCAAATCGCTTTTGGTGAAGCATAACAGCACATCAATCCCCGTATTCTCGATATGCACTAGAAACTTGTCCAATAGCTGCGTATTCAGAACAGGCTCTGTCACCGAAAAAACGAGCACAACCACGTTCACATTCGCGATCGGCGGACGAATAAGCTCCGAAGAGCGAGGAAGGATTTCCGTAACGGTTCCCTCTCCGTTCTCTGTGGCTTCGTACACGACACGATCTCCAACAAGCGGCGTTATATTTCTATTTTTGAACACGCCTCTTCCACGACAGGTCACCGTATTCCCCTCCAGAAGAGCAGCTCCTTCAGGCAATACATAATAATAACCGCTAAGCGCTTTGACAATGAGTCCTTGCGGCATTAATTAGCGCCTCCAGCAGGTGGTTTGGAAGCTGTTCCACCGGTTTGACCTTGCCCATTTCCAGTGCCGCCCACAGGAATAGCAGGCCCTGTATTTTGCGTCTTCGGCGTTGGAGAAGGACTCGGAGATGCGGTTTTCCCATTTTTCTGATCTAAATAATCTTGATAGGTACGTGTAATTGAATTAACCAAGCTGTCTCCCTCTTTGATCAAGATTACGGCTTTTTTATCCGGTGAAACAATGACTTTAACATCCAAGTTTTGCGGCTTCGATACTTTTTCCGTCAAATATTCGAAGTTCTCATATTGGGCGTCGCTCACAATAATTTTGAACACAGAGTCCTTACCTTCAGTTGTAGGCTTCACACCAACACTAACAGACAGCTGTCCAGCTTCCTCGGGCAAACCATCACTAATGACAAGCGAGACTTCCCCGCCAATGGAGGCTTCCTCATCCTTTTTGTAAGGGAACTGTGCGATAACTTTCCCTTTAGCTACTTTGTAGCTCTTCTCACGTGTAATACCATTGACAGGGAGCTTCAGACCCAACTTCGTAATCTGTGCCTTCGCCTCTGCTTCCGCCATGCCAACTAAGTCTGTCATTTTAACCGTTTCCTTCGCTTTGCTCACCGTAAGGGTAATCGCGGCTTTTTCCAGTTCAAACTCCTCACCAGGAGGAGGTGACTGCTTGAGAATCAGATCCGGCGCATTGTCGGATGTTTCAGGTTTGATCGTAATTTGATCATCCTTAATACCCAATCCCTGCAGCTTTAATTTAACATCGCTTAGGCTTTGCCCCGCATAATTGTCCATTTTGATTTTGGGTATGCCTTTACTCACGTAAAGGATGACCTTAGTGCCAACATTCAGTCTCAACCCGCTAGGATCTTGACGAATTACCGTATCTTTAGCCAGTTTGCTATCTGCGTCATATTCGACCGTCCAGCCTAATCTGGCAACCGTTAGTTCAGCTTGTGCTTGTGTCAGTAACTTATTCTCGACATTCGGGACCTCAACGGTCTCAATGGCGAACATTCCTTTTACATAACCAACCATATACCACATACCGCCCAGCACGATAAGCAAAACAGCAATCCAAATGAGCGGCTTAATCCAGCCTTTCCCCTTGGAAGGAGCAGGTTCTTCTCGCCAAGCTGGCTTGTCTGGTTCATCATCATCGTCGTCATCGAATTGAGCTAGCTGATCAGCGCGAATGGCTGGCATAACCAGCGTACGCTCTTCATCCATGCCATAAGCATCCCAGAAAGCAACCTTCGCTTCATTCCGACGATCTGGAGCCAAGCACGTATCGAGATCCGCCATCATCAGCTTCGCAGATTGATACCGTTCTTCCGGCTTTTTGCGCATCGCCTTGAGTATAATGTTCTCTACACTTTGCGGAATCAGCGGATTCACCTTACGCGGCTCTTCCACATCTTCCTGTAAATGCTTCAAGGCGACGGAAATCGGACTTTCCCCTAGAAAAGGAAGTCGACCGGTCAGCATTTGATACATCACAATGCCAAGCGAGTACAGATCCGATTTCTCCCCCGTATTCGTGCCTTTCGCATGCTCAGGCGAGAAATAGTGAACAGAACCGACGACAGATCCGGTTTGTGTAATTGTAGATGACGTCGCTGCTCTAGCAATACCGAAATCCGTCACTTTCACTCGGCCGTTTTTGCCGATTAGAATATTGTGCGGCTTGATATCGCGGTGAATAATTTCATTATGATGGGCATGATCTAGTGCATCTGCAATTTGACTTGCATAATGAACCGCATCTTCCACCTGTAGGGGCGCCTTTTCCTTAATCAAATCATTCAGCGTCTTACCTTCGATATATTCCATCACGATGTAATGGACATCTTCTTCTTGCCCAACGTCATAAATACTGACAACATTAGGATGAGATAGGGAAGCGGCTGCTTGTGCTTCTCTGCGGAAACGACGAATGAATTCTTCATCGTGCACATACTGTGAACGCAGCACTTTGACAGCCACTTTGCGATTCAAAAGCAAATCATGCCCTTTGTAGACTAAAGCCATGCCGCCTCCGCCAATACGTTCTAAGATTTCATAGCGGCCTCCAAGCTTTCTACCGATCAATTCCCATCACCCCTTTTTTCGTCCGAATCCTGATCATGTGCAAATAAAAGGACCGTTACATTATCATCTCCGCCTTCGCGAAGCGCGCTCTGGATTAACGCATCTGCCGCAGCTTCCAACTGCTCGTTTTCCCGAACAATTCGCAAAATATCCGCATCATCAACCAATCCGCTCAACCCATCCGAACAAATGAGAATAACATCGTCTGGACGCCACGTATACTCGTACAGATCCACTTCTACACTAGGCTCAGTGCCCAGTGCACGTGTAATCCAATTACGTCTTGGGTGATGATCAGCCTCTTCCATCGTCAGCTGTCCATTCTTGACAAGCTCGTAAACTAAGGAATGATCCTCCGTCAGTTGTTGGATGGATTCCCCAGTCAGTTTATACGCACGGCTATCCCCGATATGTCCAATAATAAGAAGCTCCTGTGAAGCAATAATGGCAACGACAGTCGTTCCCATGCCATGGTACTTTTCTTGATCCGACGCAAAAGCATAAATCTCCTCATTCGCCTTCTCAATCGCTTCCCTCAATATTTGCTTACAGGACTCCACCGACATTCCCCAATGGATGGATTGCAATTGTGCGCCAATCGTGTCAATGGCCATTTGACTGGCAATATCACCAGCTTGATGCCCACCCATCCCATCCGCAACAATAGCCAAAGATAGACCATTGAGTTGATGGTAGATAGCGGCACGGTCCTCATTGACTTGACGGACCTTCCCTATATCGGTACGACTTACCATCTTCATCCGGCTCTCACCTCATTTACTGCTCTCCATATGCTTAGCTCGCAATTGTCCGCAGGCAGCAGCAATATCACTACCTTGTTCACGGCGTATGGTGGCATTAATTTTGCCCTTCTCCAGAATGCGTTGGAAGGTAAAAATATCATCTCGGGGTGTACGCTTGAAATCACGTTCAGCCACAAAGTTGACAGGAATCAGATTCACGTGGCTAAGCGGCATGTCTTTCAAGACAAGCGCCAGCTCTTCCGCATGCTCAGGCTGGTCATTCACTTCACCCATCAGGGCATATTCAAACGTAATCCTTCTGCCTGTTTTGGCAATGTAATACTTACAAGCTTCGATGAGATCAACGAAAGGGAACCTGCGATTAACAGGCATTAGCTTCGATCGCAGTGCATCATTCGGCGCATGAATCGAAATCGCCAAATTCACTTGCAAATTCTCATCCGCGAACTTATAAATGTTCGGTACGATCCCACTCGTAGATACCGTGATGTGGCGCTGTCCGATATTCAGCCCCTTCGGGTGAATCATGACACGCAGGAAATTCATGGTCGCCTCATAATTTTCGAAAGGCTCGCCAATCCCCATGATCACGATCGAGGAGATACGCTCTCCTGTCTCATCCAGCAATTTCTGCGCTTTCACAACCTGGGCGACAATCTCACCTGGTCGTAAATCCCGCTTCAGCCCGCCTAGTGTGGATGCGCAGAATGTACAACCGACTCGACAGCCGACTTGGGTCGTCACGCAAATACTGTTGCCGTAATTATGCTTCATCACGACGGTTTCGATGGCATTCTTATCTTCAAGCTCAAACAAGAACTTGACCGTGCCATCCTGGGATTGATATTTGGTAATCTCGGACAGGGTAACGAACTCAAACTGATCCTTCAGCTTGTCGCGAAGTGTTTTCGGCAAATTCGACATTTCGTCGAAGCTGAAAACGCGTTTAATGTATAACCAGTCAAAAATTTGACCAGCACGGAACGCGGACTCCCCGTTATCTTTGACCCAACTTTGCCACTCATCCCAATTCAAATCATATACAAACGGTTTATCTTTCTCATACGGCTTCAAACCCACATTTATCACAACCTGTTGTTATTTCGTCTATTTTAAAATATTTTAACACAAAGCAGGAACGAACACACGTCCCTGTCTGTTACACGTCACGCTTACGCAGGCGAGCGATAAAAAAACCGTCCGAATGGAACTGCTGCGGCAAAATTTGCACCATGCCAGACGCAGCTGCCTTCGGGTCAATCTCCCTGAAAACATCCGCTGGCAGCGAAGCCAGCTCGAACTCGTTGTGCTCAGCAAGAAAGCGCTCGACCATGCCCTCATTCTCTGCCTGTTCAATTGTGCACGTGCTATACACCAGTACGCCGCCTGGCTTAAGCAGGCGGTGTACACGACTCAGAATCGCATACTGCGTTTCACAGATCGCTTCGATCTCCGCCTCCTGCTTCGCCCATTTGAGATCCGGCTTGCGGCGAATAACCCCAAGGCCTGAGCATGGTGCATCGAGAAGGATGCGGTCGAAAGACTCCGCCGCAAAATGCTCATCCAGTTTCGAAGCATCCATTACGAGCGTCTGAATCGACGATAGTCCCAGACGCTCCGCTTGATCTGCGATTAATTTCTGCTTGTGCTCATGCAGATCACAAGCCCAAATCTGACCCACATCGTCCATCTTCTCCGCGATGTGGGCGGTCTTGCCGCCAGGGGCGGCGCAGCAGTCCAGCACCTTCATGCCTGGACGCGGGCCAAGAGCCTCGGCGACGAGCATCGAGCTCTCGTCTTGAATCGAGAAGTCCCCTTGCTGGAAGCCGGGGACTAACGCCATGTTCCCAGCCCCCTGCACAAGGATGCCGGCCGGGGCCAGCTCTGACGCTTCCGCGCTGAGGCCGCTAGCTTGGAGCTGCTCCAGCAGCTCCAAGCGGCTGCGCCGCCTCGCGTTCGCGCGAATGCTCACGTGCGGCGGCTCGTTGTTCGCCGCACAGATCTGTTCCGTCAGCTCAGGGCCGAGCTGGCGGATCCACCGGCGCACGAGCCATTCCGGATGGGAATGGCTCAGTGCGATGCGCTTCACGTCGCCGAGCGCAGCCGGCAGCGTGAGCTCGTCTTTGCTGCGGATGATCGCGCGCAGCACGCCGTTGACCATGCCCGAGATGCCTTGATGGCCTCGGCGCTTCGCAATATTGACCGCTTCGCTCACGACTGCATGGTCAGGGATGCGGTCCAAGTAATGCAGCTGATAGAAGCTCAGCCGCAGCAGGCACCTCACCCAGGGCTCCAGCTTCGCAAGACCCTTGCTGACAAAGCGCTCCAAGAAGAAGTCAATCGTATTCTGGCGTCCAATCGTACCGTACACAAGCTCCGTGGCCAGTCCAGCGTCTGCACGTTCAAGAGCATGCTTCTGCAGTACTTGGTTCAACAGCAGATTGCTATAGGACTGATTCTCTTCAACTCGAATAAGTACATCCAGTGCCGCATCACGGGCAGAACGCTTAACAGCGCTGCTCTTCGCAGCGCCCGAGGATGATTTTGAAGCAGAGGGCTTACCCGATCTCTGCGAATTCGTATGTCCATGTTGCGGACGTGTTGGTTTAGTCGTAGACAAAATCAAATACCTCATTTTTTTGAAATATAGAATGTATATGTTTCACACGATAAGTCGGCTATATTTCTTGATAAACGCACTCGTTCTAATGTTACCTTTACACGTTACCCAATACCGTACCCGCAGGAATTCGCACACCGCGAATAAATTCCGATACCGGCATCGCTTTTTTGCCAGCAGGTTGAATCTCTGTTAGCCACAAAGTACCTGCTCCCGTCATGACTTCAATCCCTTGCTCGCTGCAGCTAAGCACAGTGCCAGGCGCTGCGCCAGACTGATCCTGACCTGCCTGCTCCGGCTTCAAACTCGCCCACACCTTCAGCACATCTCCATTCCAGAACGTGTAAGCGCCAGGATATGGGTTTAATCCTCGAATGTGATTCCACAGTTCCGTAGCAGAGCGTGACCAGTCCAAAAGCTCATCTTCCCTGCGAATATTAGGGGAATAAATCGCATCCGCCTCATTCTGAGGAACAGCCTCAATCCGACCTGCCAGTAAATCTGGCAGCGTCCGCTTCAGCAAATCTGCTCCAGCTATACTCAGCTTGTCAAACAACATCCCCGTAGTATCCGTATCCTCAATCGGAAGTGCAACATGTGAGATCATGTCTCCCGTATCCAATCCAACCGCCATATACATGATGGTTACGCCTGTTTCAGCCTCACCTCGCATGACAGCATGATGAATCGGCGCTCCTCCACGATATTTCGGAAGCAACGATGCGTGGATATTAATACAGCCGTACTTAGGCACATCTAACACCGATTTCGGTAAAATTTGACCATAAGCTGCTGTTACAATTAAATCTGGCGCAAGCTGACGAATCTGCTCTACAGAATCTGCTTCACGCAGCTTCACAGGTTGAAGCACTGGAATGCCATGCTTCTCAGCCTCTACCTTCACTGGCGTCGGTGTAAGGACGCGTTTGCGTCCCTTCGGCCGATCCGGCTGCGTGACAACTGTTGTCACATTATAGCCTTCCTCCAAGAGTGCCTGCAAGGAGGGTACTGCGAAATCTGGCGTACCCATGAAAATGATATTCACGCTTCTTCTTCCTCTTCTTCATCGGCTGTATACGTTTTGACCGCAAGATCCGTAAACAATACGCCATTTAAGTGATCAATCTCATGGAAAATACAACGAGCTAGCAGTTCCGTGCCTGTCACTTCAATCGGATTCCCATCGCGATCTTGCCCTTTCGCCGTTACGTTCAACGCACGAAGTACATCACCACGAAGCCCAGGAATACTCAAGCAGCCTTCAGGTCCCATTTGTTCCCCGCTGGAAACAACAATCTCAGGATTCACCATTTCGATTAGCCCGCCATGCTCCTCGCCGCAATCCATCACGATTACACGCTTCAGAATACCGATTTGTGGAGCAGCAAGGCCCACGCCTTCCGCCTCATACATCGTATCTGCCATATCATCAAGCAATTTATGCAGATTGGAATTAAATTTCGTAACTGTGATCGCTTTCTCGCGCAGCACAGGATCAGGATCTTTAACAATAATACGAATAGCCATGAATGTGCACCTACCTTTAAGTCTTCTCGATTAGGGGTTATTACATCAAATATTGCGGGTCAACATCCACGCTTATTAGCAGCTTTTCTTTGGCTGAGCGTTCCTCAAACCAAGCTACTGTCTTCCCAACGATCTCTGCAGCTCTATCTTCCCCACGATATTTTACCACGCATTGGAATCGATATCTATCTTTGATTCGTGAAATTGGCGATGCAACAGGTCCTAACACGTCAAAATGAAAGGATGAATCCATCGATACGGCTTCCGCGAACAAATCTACCTGCTGTCTTGTGTAAGGGAGGGCGATCTCTTTCAACCTTGTAACAAATGCTTCTGCCATCCGCACCAAGAGCGGTACTTGTTCGTGTGAGAACGTAATTAAAATCAATCTTTGATACGGCGGATAGCCTAGATTAGCCCGAATATCCATCTCATGGTTCGCAAAAGCCACATAATCATGATGACTCGCATATTGCACGCTGTAATGATCAGGTGTGTACGTTTGTACAAACACTTCGCCTTGCTTCTCATGCCGTCCCGCTCGACCTGCAACTTGTGTTAAAAGTTGGAAGGTCCTCTCCGCAGAGCGAAAATCCGGTATATTCAGCACCGTATCCGCCGCGATGACCCCGACTAAGGTGACATCAGGAAAATCCAACCCTTTGGCCACCATTTGTGTACCTAATAACACGTCAGCCTGTTTCTCACGAAACATCGTCAACCATTTCTCATGCGAGCCTTTTTCAGTCGTTGTATCCACATCCATGCGGATGACCCTAATACCAGGGAAAATCTTACTAAGCTCTTCCTCAACACGCTGCGTCCCGGTCCCAAAATGACGAATGTGCTCGGACTGACAGCTCGGACACTCCTTCACCTCACGCTCCGCATAACCGCAATAATGACAACGCAGTGCACGTGAGCTTTGGTGATACGTCAAGGAAATATCGCAATGCGGGCACTGTGAAACGAAACCGCACGTCCGGCACATCACGAATGTCGCGTATCCACGTCGATTCAGCAGCAATACCGTCTGTTCTTTCTTGTGTAACCGTTCTTCGATCGCTTTATACAGGGATCTGCTAAACATCGACCGATTGCCGGCTTTCAGCTCCTCACGCATATCTACAATCGTAACAGGCGGCATAGGTCTGCTCGCAACGCGCTCTTTCATCGTCAGCAATGTAAAAGGAGGATTAGGTCGATCTCTCCTGCGTCTCGTTTTCTCCATACTCTCCAGAGATGGCGTAGCGGAGCCTAGTACAACAACCGCATCTTGTTGCTTCGCCCTTTGAACAGCCACATCACGGGTATGATATTTCGGACTCTCTTCTTGTTTATACGAGGATTCATGTTCTTCATCTATAATGATCAAGCCAATTTTCGTAAAAGGGGCAAAAATCGCCGAACGTGCGCCAATTACGACCTTCACTTGCTTGCGTGTAATTTTACGCCACTCGTCATATCGCTCACCATTCGACAATCGGCTATGCAGAACAGCAACAAGGTCGCCGAATCTCCCCTTAAAACGCTCCACCATTTGCGGCGTCAATGAAATTTCCGGCACAAGAACAATAGCTTCCTTATCCATATCCAAGCATTGCTGGATGGATTGTAGATATACCTCTGTCTTACCGCTTCCCGTCACGCCATGAAGCAGAAACACCTCATGTCGATCTTCTGCGACTGCCTCGCGAATAGGGGCAAACACGCCGCTCTGCTCCTCTGTCAGCATAAGCGGCTTCGTCCGCTCAAAAGCGCGCCCCATATACGGGTCGCGCATCACTTCAACCTCGCGCAGCTCAATCCAGCCGCGATCGGCCAAGCTTTTGACCGTACTAGCTCCGACCTCAATGGTTTCCATAAGCTCCGTCAAACGAATGGCATGCGGATGCTCGATCAAATATCGCAGTACATCCTTCTGCTTGTTCGCTCTGGCCGGAAGCTCGGCAAGCGCTGCTTCCAAACCATGACCACCTGCAGGTGGAAATACGGTTAGCGCCTTTTTGGCATTCATCCGATCCTTCACTAGTTGCACTTCCGCAAGCCTGCCTGATGACAACAGCTCTTTGATCAAAGCGCCTTCCTTCGAAAAGTGCTCCAATAAGACGTCCATGGATACCGATTCCTTATTCTTCACAAAACTAATAATCGCTTCAATATCTGGCATATCAAGTAAGGATTGGTCCACGGAGTCATCCCCTACGATAATGACACGCTCATATTTCGCTTTAAGTGCCGCGGGAAGCATTGCCTGCAGAGCCGTTACTTCATGGCACATATACATGCGACTGATCCAGCGTCCGAGACTGACAAGTTCACTCGTCAAGGGCGGAACGAGATCCAACACATTTTGAATCGGCTTGATGCGCTTCACGTCTACTTGCGTTTGCTCTTGAAGTTCAACCACAAAGCCTTGAAGAACACGCGGTCCAAAAGGTACACCAACTCGACTGCCAACTTCGACCCACTTGCTCAGAGATGACGGAACTTCATAGTCGAACGCCCGATTGGTTTGCTTGGCTGGGACATCGACAATGACTTTGGCGTACATCAGGATTTCCCCGCCGTGACAGTCATTCGCTCTGCGGCAAGCTCAAGCAGCTTGCGCGCAACGTCCCACTTGCTTTGTATAGGCAACGCTTGTACAAGCCCGTTATGATCATAGAAGCGAACGACATTCGTATCCCCGCCAAAGCCTGCGCCTTCTTGTGATACATCGTTCCCTACGATGAGATCACAATTTTTACGCTTCAGCTTGTCCATCGCATGTTCGTCTAAGCGCTCCGTCTCCGCAGCAAACCCGATAACGAACTGATTCACCGTTTTCAGTGTGCCTATTTCCTGTAAAATGTCAGGATTTTTGATCAACTCCAGCGTTAGCGAGTCGGATTTCTTCTTGATTTTCTGCTCAGCCACAACAGCAGGACGATAATCGGCCACAGCAGCGGCTTTAATGATAAGCTGGCTTTGTGCGAGTCTGCTTAACACCGCTTCACGCATATCTAGGGCAGACTGCACAGGAACAAGCTGAACACCTTCAGGCACGGTTAGAGCAGAGGGCCCCGATACCAATGTCACGTCGGCCCCCATGCGGGCTGCTTCCTCCGCAATGGCATAACCCATTTTGCCTGAGGAGTCATTGGTCAAATAACGAACGGGATCTAGACGTTCTACCGTACCTCCGGCCGTCACTAACACACGCTTACCTGCTAAGCGCCCTGCCTCCCCTTGAAAATGCCGCTCAACCGCGGCCATAATTTCCTCTGGCTCTGCAAGACGCCCCTTGCCCACATACCCGCAGGCCAACTGCCCTTCACCAGGTTCAATGAAACGCACACCGCGACGACGCAACGTCTCCATGTTGGTTTGTACCGCAGGATTCGCGTACATGTGCACATTCATCGCAGGTGCCACCCAGATCGGTGCCATGGTTGCAAGCAACGTGGTACTCAGCATATCGTCGCCAAGCCCTAATGCCAGCTTGCCAATAGTATTCGCCGTAGCTGGGGCGATCAGCACGAGATCAGCGCTGTCTGCCAAATTAATATGAGACACAACCGCGGGATCCTTCTCATCGAAAGTATCGACAAACA
The DNA here is from genome assembly GCF_001428105.1 of Paenibacillus sp. Soil766. Classification (GTDB taxonomy): domain Bacteria; phylum Bacillota; class Bacilli; order Paenibacillales; family NBRC-103111; genus Paenibacillus_E. The sequence continues at coordinate 71,582 of NZ_LMSJ01000029.1, forward strand.
CATGATGCCGCGACAGGGTTTGGAACGTTAACGGAGCAACGAATTGCACCGCGGAGCGCGTCATAATCACACGTACAACAGCCCCAGCTTGTGTTAATTTACTCGTTAAGGCTGCAGCCTTATAAGCCGCAATACCTCCACAGACACCGAGCACAATCGTTTTTCCTTGCAATACACCCATGGAAATCCCCTTTCGAAATACCAAATGAGAAAATCTCTATCGAAGCCATTCAATGATGAGCGACCGCGTTTAGAGGAAAATTTTATCGCCAATAAGAAAGCTGTTTTCGGAAACCGAAAACTTATACTTTCTTATGTGGTGAGAAAAAAATAACAACCACGAGGGTTGTTGGGTAAGGCAGTTTATTTCTTCGCGTATTTCTCGCTCTCGTTTGTGTTAATTTTCTCATAACCGATGTAATTACCATATAGTTCTTCTAAAGCAACACCGACATGTTTATGAGCCTTCTGGCCTTTCAAATCGGATTTCGCACCATCACGAAGAGATCTAGCTCTCTTGGAAGCTGCAACAACCAGGGAGTACTTGCTGTCTACGATATCGAGCAGTTTATCAATTGAAGGGTATAACATTCAATTCACCTCATCCATCCATTGTACGATTTTTGGAAACATACGATCTTTTTTGCAATGCTCAGCGGCTAGTATCGCTTGTATTTTCGCGCATGCGGTATCTACATGATCATTTACTATCGCATAATCATAGTGTTCCATCAGACGAATTTCATCGATGGCCACTGACATACGACTGCGGATGACCTCATCCGTTTCCGTCCCACGTGTAACAATACGATTCTCAAGCTCATCTAGAGACGGCGGCAACAAGAAAATAAATACACCTTCGTCAAACTTCTGCTTGACCTGCAGTGCACCTTGAACCTCGATTTCCAAGATCACATCGTGGCCTGAACGAAGCGTCTCCTCTACGAAGCGTCGTGGTGTTCCATAGAAGTTGCCCACATATTCAGCCCATTCCAGCACTTCATCGGTTTCGATCAACTGCTGAAATTGCTCACGGGTTTTGAAAAAATAATTAACACCGTCAACTTCACCTTGTCTAGGTGAGCGTGTTGTCGCTGATACCGAGTAGACAATATCAGGAGAAACCTTGCGTAGCGCTGCACAAACTGTTCCTTTGCCAACACCAGACGGTCCAGATAAAACAATCAGAATACCTCTCTCACGCTCAAGAGTGTTCGTATTACTCGTCATGATCATCGTCCTTATTCGAAAGTCTATGCGCTACCGTTTCTGGTTGTACTGCCGACAAAATCACATGATCGCTGTCCGTGATGATAACGGCACGGGTTCTTCTACCATATGTAGCGTCAATCAGCATGTGACGATCACGCGCTTCTTGAATGATTCTCTTGATCGGAGCGGATTCTGGACTCACGATCGAGATAATGCGGTTCGCCGATACGATGTTGCCGAACCCGATATTGATTAATTTGATAGCCATCTAGGACTTCCTCCTCGCGAAGCACATGCAAGCTTCACTCGATATTCTGTATTTGTTCCCGCATTTTCTCAAGCTCTGCTTTCATCGCAATCACTCTAGCCGTAGGCTCGGAATGATTCGACTTCGATCCAATCGTGTTCACTTCCCGATTCATCTCTTGAATCAAGAAGTCTAACTTTCGGCCCACAGGCTCTTTGTCTGAAAGCAATGCCTCACATTGCCCAAAATGACTCTTCAGACGAGTTAATTCCTCATCCACATTCGAACGATCTGCGAATAGAGCAATCTCAGTCGCTAGGCGCTGCTCATCTACAGGTATCCCATCGAGAACAAGGGACTGAATGCGAATCGTCATCTTCGCCGCATACTCCTGAACAACTTGAGGAGCAAGTGCTTCTAACTCGATATGAATTCGCTTCATCTCGGCTAATCGCTCGCGGATATCCTGCTCTAAGAATTCACCTTCGCGGTGCCTCATCGCGGATAACTGTGAGACAGCCTCCTGCAGGCAGGCGCATAGCTCCTGTTCAATCTCGTCATCAGGCTCTTGACGTACATCTTTCATTTGAATCAGCTCAGGAAGTTTCAATAATTCGTTGAGATCTACCTGACCCGTAATCCCATACCGCTGCTTCAACTGCTGGGCTGCTTCCAGATAAGCATCTGCCAAAGCATAATTAACCGTTACGTTCTTCGGGGAAGCTGCTTCACGTTCCGCCGTGATAAAGACATCTACTCGTCCTCGCTTCACAGCATGCAATACCGTCTTCTTCAAAGCGTCTTCAAAAGCCGCCCATTCCTTAGGCAACCGAATCGACACTTCACTATACCTATGATTGACCGATTTCACATCGATAAACACGTTGTATCCCGCAAAAGAACGATTCGCTTGTCCGAACCCGGTCATACTGCAAATCATTCTAATCACATCCATTACCCTATTTTAATTCATTTTGAAAGTGGGTACAAGTGGAAATCATGCCTTTTCGACTTTTCCCATACATAGTTCGTCAGATCTACGCACATTTCATACGCCAGAAATGGGGTCATCAGATAGATACCATTGAAGTATTGCATCGCGGTATCCAACAATTCTTTGGCAATTTCCACACCCATTGCGCGACCTTCGGGACCTTTCAAGCCATCCATCCGAGCTCTAACTTCATCCGATAGACGAATACCTGGAACCTCATTGTGCAGGTATTCGGCATTTCCACCACTAGCCAGCGGGGCAATACCGATGAAAATAGGTATTTGCAAATGTTTAGTCGCTTCATAAATATCTTCAATAAGCTTCGCATCGTAAACGGGCTGCGTCATGATATAGTCTGCGCCTGCTTCGATTTTGCGCTCCAAGCGCTGAACGGCTTTATCTAAATGCTTCACATTCGGATTGAATGCCGCACCAACAACGAAATTAGCCTTCTGCTTCAAAGGCTTACCAGAGAAGGCGATGCCTTCGTTGAGCTGTTTGATCATCCGAATAATTTCGAATGAGGTCAGATCATACACAGAGCTGGACCCGGGGAGATCGCCAAATTTGGCGGGATCGCCGGTCACGGCCAGCACGTGGTCTATTCCCAGCGCGTGCAAGCCCATGAGATGGGACTGTGTCCCAATCATGTTGCGGTCACGACACGCGATGTGGATAAGCGGACGCGCGCCTAAGCGCTCCTGCACGAGGTAGCCGAGTGCCAAGTTGCTCATGCGCGTCACAGCAAGGGAATTGTCGGCCATCGTAATGGCGTCGACATGTGCCTCCTGCAGGGCCTTCGACCCCTGCATGAACTTCTCGATGTCGAGATCCTTCGGAGGATCCAGCTCGACAATGACAGTTTTGCGCTGCTTGACGATGTCTAGCAGCGAAGGTATGCCCACCGGCGGTGCAGGCTTCGCCGGTGCCGGCTCGATCACGATCGCAGCGGCTCCCGCTGGAGCTGTGCCTGGCGCAGCAGGCACGTAGCCCTGCAGCGCCTTCGCCACAGCGGCGATGTGCTCGGGCGTCGTGCCGCAGCAGCCGCCGATGATGCGCGCGCCAAGATCGGCAAAGCGCAATGCGCTTTCGGCGAAGTACTTCGGCGTCGCCGCATACGTATAGTGCCCGTCTACGTAGTCGGGCAAACCTGCGTTCGGAAATGCCGAGAAAGGAATACCAGGAATCGGTGTGATCTTCTCCATCGAACGTAGAATCCCGTTCGGGCCGACTCGGCAGTTAAAGCCGATCACATCAGCGCCTTCATCACGTAGCCGTAGGAAAGCTTCTTGCAGCGGAACACCGTCCTGCGTGCTGCCTGTGCCCTCATTGGCAAACTGGCAGATCACAGGAAGTCCACTCATGCTGCGAATAATTCGCAAAGCAAGCTGCAACTCCTCCAAATCATAGAAGGTCTCTAATAGCAGTCCGTCCACCGGAGAGTCAAGCAGAATGCTGATCTGTTCGTGTAAGGATTGCTCAACCTCGGAGGTTCTCACATTCTTCCGCTTGCCCGCGCGAATCGATCCGATGGCTCCAACGACATAAGCGTCTTCGCCAACAGCATTCCTAGCCAGCTCAACACCCGCACGGTTAATGGCTTCAACGTCACCTTCCAGCCCGTACTTCGAGAGCTTCTCCCGATTCGCCGAGAACGTATTCGTTTCAATAAGACGAGCACCTGCCTCGAAGTAGCGGCGGTGCACGTCAGCGACCGTTTCCGGTCTAAGCAAATTCAATTCTTCATATGAAATGCCGACAGGAAATCCCATCTGATATAAGTAAGTCCCCATAGCGCCGTCACCAGTCAAAATCTCCTGTTGCAGCGCTGCACGAAGATCCAATTTCATGCATCATTTCCCCTATCTATAGTTTGCCTGTAAACACTTCTTCTGCAGGCCCCGTCATATAAACGTGATTGTCCTCTTCCAGCCACTCAATGAACAAATCTCCACCTTTGAGTGAAACCGTCGCTTCACGATCGGATAGACCATTCAGCACGGAAGAGACAAGCGTAGCACACGCGCCTGTTCCGCAAGCAAGTGTTGGCCCAGCACCACGTTCCCAAACGCGCATATCCGTATAAGCGCGATCCCGAACCGTTGCGAATTCGACATTTATTTTACGCGGAAACATTGGATGAGCCTCAAGCTTAGGCCCCCAAGTTGCCAGGTCAAAATTCACCGCATCCTCTACATAAATGACACAATGCGGATTCCCCATGGACACCGCTGTGAAACGAAACGATGTGCCATCGACCTCGATTGGATAATCGATCACCTCGTCGGCATCAACTGTCGTAGGCACCTGAAGTCCTTGTAGAATGGGCTCTCCCATGTCTACACGAGCGGTCACAACTCGGCCATCTTGCACATGTACTTGAACCCTCTGCACACCAGCACCGATGGTCTCAATGGTAATTTCAGTTGCATCAATCAGCTTATGGTCGTAAACATATTTGGAAACACAGCGGATCGCATTGCCGCATTGCTCGGCCTCAGATCCATCTGAGTTGATAATGCGCATTTGAAAATCAGCTTTCTCTGAAGGAAGAATAAAGACAACACCATCAGCACCGATGCTAAAAAATCGATTACACAACTGAATGGCCAACTGGTCCGCCCCGGCAGGCAGCTCTTTCTCTCCGGCTACGACAATAAAATCATTGCCAAGACCGTGCATTTTCGTAAAATTCATGTCAAGCACCCCTATGTGCGGTTTAGCCATTATCATAGCGTAAAATCGTCAGTATGCATAGCCCTGCGCCCTCGCAGCACGTCTTAGTCGCTAAATCGCCATAGTTAGGTGAGCGAGATGAAAGATCTTTCATAGCACCATAATACCCGTGATTTTCATTAAAGTTCAAAGTGATAATTTTACAACTACATTTTTTTTGATTTGGTGCAGTTAGGGCGGGATTGCTAGATGATGAGTTAGATGGTTGGGTTGGGCAGATAAGTAAATCGAATAACTGGAAAACCTACATCTATTTAGGATAAATATAACTAAAAAATAATTATAAATGGAAATTATGCACTAGCGTTGCATTAGACCTTACACATCATCAACTTGGTACATCTTCGTGCAAAAATTCACAAAGTTTTAAACTAACATAGTTAAAAAGC
>NZ_LMSJ01000030.1 GCF_001428105.1 Paenibacillus sp. Soil766
CCAGGATCAAACTCTCCATAATAGAAAAGCTGAAATGCTCATTTGAAGCTAGCGAGATTTTGCAATCTCTTTTATAGTCGATTACTCGACTGTGCTTACTCACTCGTTGTTCAGTTTTCAAAGATCAAACGACTCTTGTCCTACCCGCTCTCTTTCGAAAGCCGGAAGACCAATATACCACACTGAGTTTTTATTTGCAACTCTTAATTTCGAGTTGTTTTTTGTTGTGTTTCTGTGTTTCTCGTGTTGTCCTCAGCGGCAACTTTTATAAGATACCACAGACCATATATACTTTGCAAGTCCTAATTTCAAAAAAATTAGAGGCACCGAATGGCGCCTCTAAACGAAGGAATTACTCGCCTTGGCGTTCACGCATCAACGGGAATAATAAGACATCACGGATCGATGGTGCATTCGTCAATAGCATAACCAAACGGTCAATACCTATACCTAACCCACCTGTTGGCGGCATTCCGTACTCAAGTGCACGAATGAAGTCTTCATCCATTTCATGCGCTTCGTCGTTGCCCAGATCTTTTTCGCGCAGCTGCGCCTCAAATCGCTCTCTTTGATCGATAGGATCATTAAGCTCTGTAAAAGCATTCGCGTGCTCACGTGCCACGATAAAGAGCTCAAAGCGATCCGTAAACCGCGGATCCTCGGGGTTCTTTTTGGCAAGCGGAGAAATCTCTAATGGATGTCCATAGATGAACGTAGGCTGAATCAACGTCTCTTCAACAAACGTTTCGAAGAATTGGTTCACGATGTGACCAAACGTCATATGCGGCTCAACAGAAACCTTATGTTCTTTGGCCAATCCGTGAGCTTGCTCATTCGTCATATGAACGCTAAAGTCTACACCCGTGACTTCTTTAATCGCATCAACCATGGAGACACGTCTCCAACCTACAGCTAAATCAACCTCATGATCGCCATAAGGAATTGTCGTCTGTCCAAGCACCTCTTGCGCGATATGAGCAACAAGCTCCTCTGTAAGCTTCATGATATCTTTGTAGTCGGCATACGCCTCATACAACTCGATCATCGTGAACTCTGGATTATGACGCGTAGAGATCCCCTCATTGCGGTATACACGACCAATTTCGTACACTTTCTCCAATCCGCCTACAATGAGACGCTTCAAGTGTAGCTCGATCGCAATACGCATATGAAGCTGCATATCCAACGCATTGTGATGCGTATTGAAAGGACGTGCAGACGCGCCGCCAGCGATAGAATGCAGCGTAGGTGTCTCCACTTCCAAATAGCCCAAAGAATCTAAATAACGGCGCATGGATTGAATGATTTTGGAACGAAGAATAAACGTCTTCTGAACATCCTGATTCATAATAAGATCCACATAACGTTGACGGTAGCGAAGCTCAACATCACTAAGACCATGGAATTTATCCGGTAATGGAAGTAAAGATTTCGTCAATACCTCAAGTGATTTCACTTTAATAGAGGTTTCGCCTGTTTTCGTTTTGAAAACAACACCTTCCACCCCTACCATATCGCCTAGATCGAGAATATCAAAAGCTTTATATATATTTGCCTCTAGCGCATCTTCACGCACATAGATTTGAATTTTCCCTGTGATGTCTTGCAAATGCGCGAAGCTAGCTTTACCCATACTTCTCTTCTGCATGATACGCCCTGCAATTCGAACCTCTACGTTCGCTTCATCCAACTCTTCTTTGCTCATCTCTTGATAAGCCGCAAGAATATCCCCTGCCGCATGCGTTCTTACAAACTTGCCGCCGAATGGATCGACACCAAGACCGCGAAGCTCGTCCAACTTGTTGCGCCTAATAACGAGCAATTCATTCAATTCTAGTTCCTGACTCATGCTTTTCATCTCCTACGAATTAGTTTAGGGCTGTTAACGGAAAAAAGCTTCCTGAGGGAAGCTTTCCAAAAGGCTTGCGGCTGCACGCTACTTTTTAATATCAATAATTTGATACTGAATGACGCCAGCAGGTACTACAACATCAACGTTGGTGCCCTTTTGCTTGCCTAGAATAGCTCTACCCACAGGGCTTTCATTAGAAATCTTATTCTGCAACGGATCGGATTCAGCCGAACCTACAATGTTGTATTCTACCAAGTCACCATATTCCAAGTCTTTCAGCGTAACAATCGATCCAACACTAACTGTGTTAATATCGACATCATCGTTATTAATAATCCGCGCATTGCGCAGCATTTTTTCTAAAGTAATGATTCTTCCTTCAATAAAGGCTTGCTCATTCTTCGCATCTTCGTACTCGGAGTTCTCACTAATATCGCCATAACCGATGGCAACCTTAATTCTTTCCGCGACTTCACGGCGTTTCACGGATTTCAGATGCTCAAGCTCATCCTCTAATTTCCGTAGCCCTACTGGTGTAAGAATGACCTCTTTTTCAGCCATTGCCAACTGATCTCCCGTCATGTGAAAGATTTTCATATCGTTGAATCGATGCTTCCTGCTAGGAGTTAGGTCTTTATAGAGCTGATTCAAGTAGTATGAATTCACGTTTCATAATAAGTTGCTTACTCGTTAGTCTTTCAATATATGCAGGAACACATTAATATTGACTGATTATATTGCAACGGTTTCAAAATGTCAATGTCAACCATTGCTGCTTCTTTTTAATGCAGCACAGCTGATTCTTCGGCTGTCCCAGACACGGAACTCGTCGCAAGATGTTCGACATAGGCGTCCAATGTACGAACCATTTCATCCCGCTTCTCGGTCTCCATAATGACGTCTTTCACACGGGCTGCTCCTGTCATCCCCTTGAGGTACCAAGCCATGTGTTTACGCATTTCCTTCACGGCAACATGCTCGCCTTTAAGGGCAATTAAACGATCCATATGCAAAATCGCGATGCGGATTTTCTCTTCTGCCGACGGTTCCGGCGGGAGTTCACCATTGGCTAGGTATTGCACAGTACGATACAACATCCAAGGGTTGCCTAAGGCACCACGACCAATCATAACACCATCCACACCTGTTTGATCCAGCATGCGCTTCGCGTCCTCCGGTGTGACAACATCTCCGTTACCAATAACTGGTATGGAAAGAGCTTGCTTCACCTCGCGGATAATATCCCAATCGGCTTTGCCCGTGTACAGTTGCTCACGCGTACGTCCATGAACACTAACGGCGCTTCCGCCGCCTCTTTCGACAGCTTTTGCATTTTCGACAGCATAAATATGTTCCGAATCCCAACCAATACGCATCTTCACCGTAACCGGTTTACTTACAGCGGCAACAACTGTCGCAATCATAGCTTCGATTTTATCTGGTTGGAGCAACCATCTAGCGCCTGCATCACATTTCGTGATTTTGGGAACAGGGCACCCCATGTTGATATCAATAATATCGGCGTTCGTATGTTGGTCAACAATTCTAGCCGCTTGAACCAACGTCTCCGTGTCGCCTCCAAAAATCTGAAGACTCAATGGCTTTTCACGATCATCCACATATAACATTTCCAATGAGCGTGCATTACCATGAACAATCGCTTTATCACTAACCATCTCCGCACAGACTAAGCCTGTACCAAACTCTTTGGCGATTAATCTAAAGGCAGGATTACATACACCCGCCATCGGGGCTAACACAACTTTATTGGGAGCTTCGACATTTCCTATTTTCAGCACCGAAGATTCCACTCCTCTCATTTCACAACTACTGCGACTAATTCCTCGGGTTCTATGTTAAGAACTTGCGAGATATTATGAATCATTTTGTTATCTGGCTTGCGCGTTCCACGTTCAATTGCCCCTAAAATGGCAATGGATACGCCTAACAAATCGGCCAATTCACTCTGCGTATACCCTTTTAACTTACGAAAAGCGCGAATGCGCTGTGCTATTGAGCTTTTTTCCATAGGATGACGCCTTCCTTTCCTTCCAGTTTCTCCAAGTGTGCAGAGATAGATTCAAACAGAGCGTCCTGCCGCGCGTAGAGAACCTCAGAGAGGGGCACTAATACAAAAGCCCGCTCATGCATCCGCGGATGCGGAATGATCAAGTCGGGGGTCGAATGCTGATGTTCACCATACAAGAGTAAATCCAAGTCAATTGTTCGGGGGCCCCAACGTAAATCACGCGTCCGACCCAAACGATTCTCGATGGCTAGCAAGGTAGTCAGTAACGCTTCAGGCGATAAGTCCGTATGAATTTGAATTACCATATTTAGAAAAGCAGATTGATCCACATAGCCAACAGGCTCGGTTTCATAGATGCTGGACTGCCCCGTCACCGTTATCCCCGATTCCTCATCCAGCGCTGCGATTGCACCCTGCAAATAATGTTCGCGCTTATCAATATTGGAGCCTAATGCAACATAAGCAATTGTGCGTTCTCGATCTTCGGCTGTCATTCCAATGCCCGCTTTCGGTTGATCTCTATGGTAACACCGTCAAAAATAACGGCGAAGGGCGGATGCGGCTTAATGACGCGAACCGTCACTTCATTGATACTAGTATAAGTATGCAGGAGCTCGGATGCAATATTTTCTGCTAATGCCTCGATTAATTTGTACGTACGCCCTTCTACGATCTCTTTGATCAGGAAAAAAGCTTCGCCATAATGAACCGTTTCCGTCAAGTCATCGGTCTTTCCAGCTTTATCTAAAGGAAGCATTAGCTCTACATCAACGTAGAAGCGTTGGCCCAACGTATTTTCTTCAGGGAACACACCGTGATTGCCAAAAAATTGCATGCGGGAAAGAATGATTTTATCCATAGGGGAAGCCTCCAGGGTTGAAATAAAGAGTGAGCTTTACAGTTTACTGCGCAGCATAGCATCCGTCATAAGGGCTAACCGTTTGATAGCTTGAACATCGTGGACTCTAACGATTCCGCACCCTTGCGCGATGCCAAGTACGACAGTTGCTGCCGTTCCTTCGAGACGCTCTTCGGGAGGCAACCCTAGGGTAATCCCGATGACGCTTTTGCGGGATGTGCCCAAAAGAACCGGATACCCCAGATCTGCGATCGGGCGCAGGTTGTTCATGAGATAGAGATTTTGCTCGTAGGATTTGGCAAACCCGATACCAGGATCGAGAATGATATGTTCTGGCTTAACACCTGCATGAAGTGCCTGGTCTGTATAGCGCTGGAGATCCCAAATGACTTCCGGGAGAAATTCGACATATTCTGAGCTTATCCGATTATGGGTGATAATGAAGGGACAATCATATCGCGCCACTACGGCTGCCATGGCGGCATCCGCTTGACCACCCCAAACATCATTGATGATGTGGGCCCCTGCCTCCAGGGCTTGTCTAGCTACTTCGGCTTTGTAGGTATCTATGGAAATCGGGATGCTAATTTCACGGCGAATCGCCTCAACGACAGGGATGACACGATGTAGTTCCTCATCTACGGTTACAATCGCAGCACCCGGTCGTGTGGATTCTCCGCCAATATCGATGATGTCTGCGCCTTCCGCAACCATTTGGCGGGCTTTGCGAACCGCGTCTTCGACATGTTGGTAGCTGCCGCCATCCGAAAAGGAGTCTGGCGTTACGTTTAATATGCCCATAATGATCGTGCGATCACCAATGGGCAGTTCGTGTCCTCTACAGGATAACACATTCATTTAAGGTTCACTTCCTGTTCATTACAGTGATAAAGCGTAGTGTTGGCTCAACTGTTCCGTTATCGGCCCCCGAGAACCCATGCCTACGGTATAAGCTTGTCCACTCGGTGTGTAAAGCGTGGTGACGGGAACGATTTCTTGGATCGAATTCACGAGAAATACTTCTTCTGCATCTACGAGATCCTCCCAACGGTACAAACCGTCCTGTGTAGGAAGCTGAAGCTGCTGTGCGAGATTAATCACATGCGCTCTAGTAATGCCCGGCAAGATGCCCGTATCGAGCGATGGGGTGTAGAGGAAGTTATTTTTGACGAAAAAGAGGTTGCTGACGATCCCTTCCGCCACATAGCCATCTTCCGATAGCATAAGGCCTTCCGCCCCAGCAGCCCATGCATACTGCCCAAGCTCTCTTCGAGCCAAAATGTTGTTCATATAATGAAAAGACTTAAACCGATATAAGCCTTCCGGTGTGTTACGTGGCAGCTTCAGTAGCTGCAATGCTTTGCCATGAAGGTAGGTTCTTTCATCCCTCGGAGGCAAAGGCTTGATGTAGATGATTTCCGATGGCTTCGTATAATCGCCGGAAGGAAGACCTAATGCCTCGACGCCCGCAGAAACGGTATAGCGGATATACGCCTCTTCAAGATGGTTAGCTTGGAGCAGATCTTGGATGAGGCGTGTCAGGTTCTCTAGGTTGGGCTCATAGACGATGCCAAGCTCTTGGCATCCATCCGTTAAGCGACGGATATGTTCAGCAAGTAAGTATGGCTTGCGACTGTAGGTTCGAAACGTCTCGAACAAGCCAATCCCGTAAAGAAAACCGTGATCGTATACAGAGACCACGGCTTGTGTTTCTTCGGTTAAGATACCATTGATAGAGATGATCATACGTTAGTTAAACCCCTGACTTCGCTGTGCGGCGAAGAAAATTACGCAGTATTTGATGACCATGCTGGGTGATGATCGATTCTGGGTGGAATTGCACCCCTTCGATCGGATACTCTTTATGACGCAAAGCCATGATTTCTCCTTCAGCCGTTTGTGCGCTGATTTCTAGGCAATCGGGCAAGGTTTCCGTTTTAACGATTAGAGAATGATAACGTGTTGCAATGAAAGGTGACGGAAGCCCTTCAAATAAAGTTTTCCCGTCGTGGAAAATCTCCGAGGTTTTACCGTGCATCAAGCGCTCTGCGCGAATCACATCGCCACCGAAAGCTTGGCCAATGGATTGATGTCCGAGGCAAACGCCGAAAATCGGGATAATCCCTTTAAAATGGTCAATCAGTGATAAGCTAATTCCAGCTTCATTCGGCGTGCAAGGACCTGGAGATATTAAAATATGGTCAGGCGCTAACGCTTCGACACCTGCCAAATCGATTTCGTCATTGCGACGAACGATGACTTCCTCGCCAATCTCTCCCAAATACTGAACAAGGTTGTACGTAAACGAATCATAATTATCAATCACTAAAATCATTCTAAGCTCCCCTTTCGTCTCAGCCCTCTCAGGCCCTAAGCTCGGCTCATGCTCCGCTCACTATATTCAATTGCTTTCCACATTGCTTTGGCTTTATTCAAGGATTCGATGTACTCACGCTCTGGTATGGAATCTATGACGATCCCAGCCCCTGCTTGAATATGCCCCATCCCATCAACCGCCACTAACGTGCGTATAATAATATTAAATTCCATATTGCCATTATAGTCAATCCATCCCATTGATCCTGTGTAAGGACCACGACGTACGGGCTCTAGTTCTTCAATGATTTCCATGCAGCGAATCTTCGGAGCGCCTGTAATGGTACCACCAGGGAAGGTCGCCGCAATGACATCATAGGCATCCTTGCCCTCGGCCAATTCTCCGACGACTTCGGAGACGATATGCATCACATGGGAATAGTACTCGATGACCATGAAGTCTTTCACATGGACGGAGCCATATCGCGAGATGCGGCCCAGGTCGTTGCGCTCGAGATCGACCAGCATGACATGCTCAGCGCGCTCTTTGTCGTTGTGGATGAGCTCGCCGGCTAGGCGCAGATCATCCTGTGCGTCCTTGCCGCGAGGGCGCGTGCCCGCGATCGGGCGCGTCCGCAGGATGCCGTCCTCGAGCTGCACGAGCAGTTCCGGCGAGCCAGAGACAAGGGCGAAGCCCGCGAAGCGCAGCAAGCCCATGTACGGCGAAGGATTTACGATGCGCAGCGCTTCGTAAATCTCCTCCGGCGTCGTGCGCAGCTGCCGGCTCTGTCTAACCGACAAGTTGACTTGGAACACGTCACCTTGGGAGATGTAGGCTTGGATGCGCTCCACCGCAGCCATGTAAGCGGCTTTGTCGAAGGCAGGCTGGATGCCTGCGATGCTTTCGACGTCGATGTGCAGCTGCTCGTGTGCCATCGCGGGTTGGTCGGCACCGCTCAGCGGTGTGCCGGACCAGTTGCCTGCGCGGATCGCGTGCCAGCGGACGAGCATGGCTTCGGCGCGAGCGTGCGCCTGCGCGTAGAGCTCGCTGAGGTCTGCGCCCTTGGCGACAGGCATATGCACAGCGATAAAGAGACTCTTCTCCGTGTGATCCAACGTCCATACCTGATCATACATAGCGAAGCTATAATCAGGGATCGGCAGATCATTCTGCGCTTGCTCTGGCAGTTTCTCAATGGTGCGAATCACATCGTAGCTCCAGTAGCCTACGCAGCCGCCGACAAATTTGGGCGCACCTTGGACTTTCGGGCTACGATAAGCGGACATCCACTGCTTGACGATGTCGAGTGGCTTACCCTGCAGGTGTGATATCTTTGAGTTCGTGTGACCTTTGATTTCCGCTTCCAAGCCTGTCCCCCGCACTGTCGAAAAAGGATGCAACCCAAAGTGCGTATATCGTCCGCCTTTTCCGCTTTCAAGTACGAAGGAGTCTGGTGAAGCTTCTTTCCATGCGTCTTCCCACGAGGCCATCCGATCATCGGCTAAGCCTAATTTAATTATATACGGCAGCATGTTGTAGCTAGAAGACCACTCCTGCCATTGTTCCACTGTAGTTAAGATCATACTTGCGCTCCTTAAAATCCGTTAATTCGTTGTCCATTAGTATACTCCAACCCTATACAGAAAAAAAGCCCCAGCTGCAATAGCTGAAGGCTTGATCTCTTTGGCATACGATTCAATCTTATTGCTCTTCGAATTGGTACAACGGCGTGGAAAGGTAACGCTCACCGTTACTTGGAATTACAGCAACTACACGTTTGCCAGCGCCTAGCTCTTTAGCAACCTTCAATGCTGCGAAAATCGCTGCACCGGAGGAAATTCCGCCAAGAATACCTTCTTCTTTGGCAACACGACGTGACGTTTCGAACGCATCTTCGTTCTCAACCGTAATAATTTCATCGTACACATTCGTATTCAAAATATCTGGAACAAAGCCTGCGCCAATACCTTGAATTTTATGAGGACCTGGCTTACCACCAGAAAGAACTGGAGATGCCGAAGGTTCAATTGCATAAATTTTGATGTTCGGGAAGTTTTCTTTCAAAACGCCACCCGCACCTGTGATTGTTCCACCTGTACCGATACCGGAGATGAAAGCATCCAGTTTACCGTCATGAGCGTTGATCGCTTCCACGATTTCTGGTCCTGTTGTTTCGCGGTGAACTTTCACGTTCGCTTGGTTCTTAAATTGTTGTGGAATGAAGTAGGAAGGATTCTCCGCTTGAAGCTCTTCCGCACGTTTAATGGCACCCTTCATACCTTCTGCTCCAGGAGTTAGAACGAGCTGTGCACCGTAAGCGCGAAGCAGGTTACGTCTCTCCAATGACATTGTTTCTGGCATAACTAGAATTGCTTTGTATCCTTTAGCTGCTGCCACCAAAGCAATACCGATTCCAGTGTTACCACTCGTCGGTTCTACAATTGTGTCACCTGGCTTTAATTTGCCTTCTTGCTCAGCAACTTCGATCATGGAGATGGCAATACGGTCTTTCACACTTGCACCAGGATTTTGGTACTCTAGTTTCACATAAACCTCTGCACTGCCTTCTGGTACAACACGGTTCAAACGAACTAGTGGTGTATCTCCAATCAAATCCGTAATGCTCTGTACTAATCTTGCCATAATATTTCCCCTCCAGATTAAGTTTGAATGATTTCCGAGTTAATTAGTCGGTATTAATTATACTAATCTTAACAATGCACTCACAGGTTGTCAATCAATTTCTCACAATCCCTTATCGGAGCGATGGATCCAACACACTCACCTTCCATTTGCCACGTAGCTGCGCGACAAACTCTTTCAATGGAGGGGCTTGTTGCAACGCGAGCTCCATGCGTACATTCTCCCGAATGAACACTAGATCCGGGTTCTTTTTGTCCCGTCTACTTTTGAGTAATACGACGGCAAATCCTTGCAAAACAGGGATGGGCTTACTGACTTCGCCAACCTTCAGTAATTTCGCTGTCTCCAAGATCGGAGCCTCCACAAAAGGATCATCCCCTTCAATCCAACCCAAATCACCACCATTGTTATTGGTGGCATCATCAATGGATCGATCTCTGGCAAGGATCCCGAAACTCTCCCCTTTGGCTAGTTCCGCAATGACTTTCGTTGCTTGTTCCTTCGTGGATACAATGATCTGCCCAATGTTGTATTCCGTTTCTTGTTCAAACTCATCTGCATGGGTCTTTATGTATGTATCAACCTGAGTATCTGTGATGTGAATGGGTGCCGTGGCTAGTTTCTCAAGTAACAACTTATTCGATACATCTTCTCGGATTTCCTGCTCAGACATTCCCAGTTGACTTTGCATGGAGTCATAAAATTGCCCTTCACTTTCGTACCCTTGCTGCATCCTTTTCAGCTCACGATTGATTTCCGCACTCTCTACCTTAATCCCCGACTCATTTCCCTCTAGGCGAATTACTTCGCGATCCAGCATTTGACTTAGCTGCTCTGGGCCATAATGGCGTGCGAGCGCTGATTCTAGCTCATCCATGGTAATTTCACGATTCCCAATTTTGGCGATAACTCGTGTATGCTCCTTCTCACCCTGCTGTTCTGGCTGCGGTGATTGTCTTGGTTCTGATTGGTTGATGGCATGACTGATCAGCAAGGATGCAAGCACGAGAATACATATCGCCATCGCGATGATGACTCCCCACAATCGCTTTACATTGCGCATCCTATTTCCCTCTTTTACTTCCATATTGCTGCTTGCACCTGTGTTCACTAGCTAAATCAAGCAGATTACCATGTTTGCCGATCAATCATCCGTTGTAAATCGTCTCCTTCATACCGGTAAGCTTCATTACAGAAATGACAAACGACTTCGGCAACTCCCTCTTCTTCCAGCATTTCTTGAAGTTCTTTTTTGCCCAGCGAAATCAGTGTAGACTCCACTTTCTCCCGACTGCATTTGCAGCGGAACATGACGTCCATCTCGTCAAGCTTACGGAAGGAGGGGAGTATGGTTTGTAAAATTTCTTCTAAATTCAATCCTCCGCCTAACATGTTCGTGAACGTTGGGATTTGAGCTAACATCGCTTCAATCTCATCAATTTCACTATTCGTTAAACCTGGAAGCAGCTGAATCACAAATCCCCCAGAAGCAAGGATCGTATGGTCCTTATTCACCAAAACGCCAAGTGCGACAGCCGAAGGTGTTTGTTCAGACATAGCAAAATAGTACGTAAAATCTTCTGCCAACTCACCTGAAATTAAAGGAACGCTTCCTTTGTACGGTTCTTTCATGCCTAGATCTTTCGTTATGTATAAAAAACCGTCTGTGCCCACGGCAGCAGCAACATCTAATTTGCCATTCTCTTTGAGCGGCGGATCTACCAAAGGATTATCTACGTATCCCCGTACTTCACCCTTCGCATTCGCATCAACCACGATTTGGCCGATCGGGCCATCCCCTTTGACTTGCACAATGAGATGTTCCTCTCCCTTGAGCATAGCAGCAATAAGAAGCGCCGCCGCGGCTGTTCTTCCTAAAGCAGCTGTTGCTGTTGGTGTCGTTTGATGCCTTTGACTTAACTCTTCCGTAAGAAGAGTCGTCTGAACAGCGAACGCGCGTACGCGTCCATCTAGCGCTGTTCCTCGAATTAAATAATCAGTCATGTCCATGTCCTTCCTTAAGCAGCCTAAACATTTTTCTCATAAATCATTTGTAATCCTTGTAAAGTAAGCAAGGGGTTGACGACTCCAATCGTCCGTGACTCACTGGAAATAAGCTCAGCCAATCCACCCGTAGCGATAACTGTAGGATTTACATTAAACTCTTGAATGACCCGTCCGACGATCCCATCAACCTGGCCGACATACCCATAAATAATTCCGGCTTGCATCGCTGCAACGGTATTCCGACCGACAACGCTTTTCGGCTTAACCAGCTCAATGCGGGGCAACTTCGCTGCTTTCTGATACAGTGCCTCGGTGGAGATCCCAATGCCAGGAGCAATGGCGCATCCCACTAGCTGTCCTGAGGAATCGATGTAATCGTAAGTTGTCGCTGTGCCGAAATCGACGATAATACACGGAGCTCCATATAGCTCCAATGCCGCTACCGCATTCACGATGCGATCAGCGCCAACTTCCTTCGGATTGTCCACACGGACGTTCAATCCTGTTTTGATCCCTGGGCCTACGATAAACGGGGCTCTTTTCAAGTAGTGTAAGCAAAGGTTTTCCATCGCATTCATCAACGGGGGCACGACTGATGAAATAATGACACCCTCTACTTGTGCAAAGGAAATACCCGAGTGTTGGAACAAACTATGCAGCTGCATGCCATACTCATCTACGGTAGCCGACCGATTCGTGCTTACCCGCCAATGATGCAAGAGCGTACGTTCTTGGTAGAGGCCGAGCACAATGTTTGTATTCCCGACATCGATAACGAGAATCATAGTGCCGTCCCCTTCCGCGCATTCAAATCTAGTGAAATATCGAGCGCTGTAACCGAGTACGTCAGTCGTCCAACAGAAATCACGTCTACACCCGTTTCTGCCATTGCTTTAATCGTTTGCGGTGTGACCGAACCTGACCCTTCTACTACAATATGCGGCGCTTTGCTTTTAATTATCGAAACTGCTTCTTTCATTTGAACTGGAGCCATATTGTCCAACATGATGATATCCGCACCCGCTTGGAGCGCTTCATGAAGTTGCTCGAAATTCTCAACTTCCACCTCGATCTTCATCGTATGGGGAATGTTCTGACGAGCTGCTTGAATCGCTTGAGTAATGCCACCAGAGCCTTTGATATGATTATCTTTGATCATAACCGCATCATAAAGACCGAAACGATGATTGTACCCACCACCAACGCGTACCGCATACTTCTCAAGCAATCTGTGTCCAGGCGTTGTTTTGCGTGTGTCAACCAGTCTAGTAGGCAAGCCTTCTAAAGCAACCACAAATTCATGTGTCTTCGTGGCGATCCCCGACAATCGTTGCATCAAATTCAGACTTAACCGCTCGCCCAAAAGGATGCTTCGTGTATTGCCTTCCACTTCAGCTAGTATGGTCCCTTTATTAACAGACGATCCTTCAACCACTTTTGTTTCAAAACGAAGAGAAGCATCGATCACAGCAAAAACCTCCTGTGCGATGCGAAGCCCACAAACAATTCCATCTTCTTTGACGTGGATAATCCCTTTGGATACTTGTTCCAAAGGGATTGTTGTCAGAGTCGTGACATCGCCAGTGCCGATATCTTCTTCAAGCCAAAGGCGAATTTGCTTCCGAACTAATTCCATATTTATTTCTAACATACTAGATCCACTCCTCAATCCTATCTTCCCCGCGCTGGAAAACTATATGCTTCCTCCATACCAAGTCATCCCGATCAGGGAAATCTTCTCGATAGTGACCACCGCGACTTTCCTCACGGGTTAATGCTGCTGTCGTTGTTAAAAGGGCTACGTTAAGCAAATTAGCAAACTCATACTCTTCGCGCTTCGTCATCAAAGAATCAAAGATCGACAATTGTCTCGCTAATTCCTCATAACCCTTTTGCAAGCCTTTGGCCGAGCGTTTGAGACCTGCGTAGCGGAGCATGACCTTCTGAAGCTTCAACTTCTTCTCTACAACGGCTTGATTCGGTATCTCCGTCCGAGGAGCTTCAGAAGCTGAACGGATTTGGATATCCCCTTGAAGGGCAGGTAACTCTTGAATTCGTTCAATAATTCGACGTCCGAAAACGATGGCTTCCGATAACGAGTTGCTCGCTAAACGGTTAGCGCCGTGTACACCTGTAGATGAAACTTCGCCACATGCAAATAGGCGACGAACCTGGGTTTCTCCGTATAGATCAGTTTTTACGCCACCCATCATATAATGCGCTGCTGGGGCAACTGGGATCCAATCGGTGCTCATATCGAGCCCATAATTCAGGCAATATTCATATATCGTTGGGAAGCGATGTTTAATCAATTCTTCTGATTCGTGTGTAATGTCTATGTAGACAAACGTTGATTTACAGCTCTCCATCTCGTCAACAATGGCACGTGCAACAACATCCCTTGGCGCTAGCTCCAATTGTGGATGATAGCGCTCCATGAAGCGCTCTCCCTTGATGTTGCGCAAATAGGCGCCTTCTCCCCGCACCGCTTCAGAGATCAGAAACCGCGGTGCGCCTGGATAGCATAGCGCTGTTGGGTGGAATTGAATGAATTCCACATCCTGAATTTGCGCGCCAGCTCGGTGGGCAATCGCAATCCCATCACCTGTAGCGATGTCTGGATTCGTTGTGTAACGGAACAGCTGTCCCGCGCCACCGGAGCAAAGGATTGTGGCGTTGCCGCGCACAAACACACGCTGTCCGTTAGGCTTCTGCACAAGCGCGCCGTAACATTCGCCGTCTTGGGTAATCAGGTCGATCACGAAGTGGTCGTCCCAGAGTTCAATATTCGGATCTTGCTTCGTACGCTCCGAAAGAGCTCTGACGATTTCCGCACCCGTTGCATCGCCATTAGAGTGCAATATTCGACGCTGACTATGTGCTCCTTCCTTCGTCAAAGCAAATTCCCCGTTCTCTAGATCGAACTGGGTTCCCATTCGAATCAAATCCTGAACGCCTTCAGGCCCTTCATGCACAAGAACATCAACAGCCTCTGTCGAACAAAGCCCTGCACCTGCAATCACAGTATCCTGACGATGATATTCCGGTGAATCTTCGTCTGAGATTACAGCTGCAATTCCGCCTTGCGCATAGCGGGTGTTGCTATCCAGGAGAGATTTCTTCGTAATCATAAGCACTTTCTTATTCTCACTAGCGCGAAGCGCCGCGAATAACCCTGCTATACCCGCACCAATAACAATTACATCCGTATGTATATGAGGAATAGAATCTAAATCAACATCTACGAGATATCTAGGAATCATGACAGTTCACCTGTTCTTCACCATTAATACCTCGTAAAGCAACGTTAGCTTGTCCCCAAATTCGCTCATTGGACGAAACTAGCCTTGCTTCACGAGGGCACCTATTCAAGACAAGAGAGTAGCGCATGCTACTTAACTTGTAACATGCGCTCCAAGGACAATCTTGCTTTATCTGCTACGTCTTCCGGTACATAGATCTCTGGTTGCATCGTCTCAAGACATTTCACGATTTTCTTCAAATTGTTCACTTTCATATTAGGGCAAACCAAGTACTTCGTTGCAAAATGAAATTTCTTATTAGGGCTATCTAGACGCAACTGATAACCAGTTCCATCTTCGGTCCCTACGATAAACTCCTGGCAGTCGGACTCTTTGCAATATTTAATAATCGCAGTCGTGCTACCCACAAAGTCCCCAAGCTTCACCACTTCTGGGCGACATTCAGGATGAACAACGAATTGTGCATTCGGATATTGCGCTCTCATTTCTTCCACATCTTTAACAGTCAGCATATCATGCGTGTTGCAGTAGCCTTCCCAGATGATCACTTTTTTGCTTGTGAATTTTGATACATAGTCACCTAAATTTTTATCCGGTACCCAGATAACCTCATCTGAATCGACGGAATTGATAACATTGATCGCATTCGCGGAAGTACAACAAATATCGGTTTCGGACTTCACATCAGCCGAAGTATTAATATAAGCAACGACCTTGGCATTCGGATGCTGGCGTTTAAGGGCCCGCAGACCTTCTACATTCACCATATCTGCCATCGGGCAACCAGCCCGTTCATCTGGAATAATTACGGTTTTATTGGGCGCAAGAATCTTCGCACTTTCCCCCATGAAATGAACACCACAGAATACGATGACATCTGCATCGGTTTGTGCCGCCTTCTGAGCAAGCAAAAAGGAATCTCCTCGAAAATCCGCTACCTCTTGAACTTCGTCACGCTGATAATAATGAGCAAGAATAATGGCATTCCGTTCTTTCTTCAATTGCAACAGTCGTTCTTTGAGCTCGCGGTTTTGCTCCGCTTTACGCTCTAATGCTAAGGCTTCCATGGTGCTTCCTCCCCTATCTGGGACGTAAGAATCGTCTCAATCGTCTATCTAAAAGTAGTATGATCTAAAAGCAATAAAATTAGAGATTTACAACTAATTTACACATTCTCCTATCGCCTGTCAATGCGCAAATACATTGAAAAAACTCGGAATTCCGCGCACACTGGATGTGTACAACGGATTTCCGAGTTCGCATTGCAACTTACTCTTCTGTTTGATCCGGTTTAATCTCTTTATCTTCTTTGTCTTTGTCAAACTCCAGCTTATTGCTTTCGCTAGCTTGGCTTTGACCTTGAATAGTAACCTTAACATCTTCCTCATCGGTGCTAGCGTTAAGCTTGCCTTGTTCCAAGAGTTCGATGATTTCGTCTTTATCCAACGTTTCTTTCTCTAGCAATGTTTTGGCAACGAGGTGGATCTGATCTGCATGTTCGGTAAGAATCGTGCGTGCACGTTCGTAGCACGTACGAATAAAGCTCTGCATTTCCTGATCGATTTCGTAAGCAATCGCATCACTATAATTCTGCTCGTGTCCGATGTCGCGGCCCAAAAATACTTGACCTTGGGAGCTGCCGAACTGCATCGGTCCAAGCTTATCGCTCATTCCGTATTCCATAATCATGCGACGAACGATTCCCGTTGCTTTCTGGAAGTCGCTGTATGCGCCTGTGCCAATTTCTCCGATGAACAATTCTTCGGAAACACGGCCACCCAGGAGTCCAGTTACTTTATCCAGAAGCTCGTTCTTCGTTTGCATCATGCGATCTTCGCCTTCTTTAGGCAGCATCATCACATATCCGCCAGCGCGTCCACGAGGTACGATCGTAACCTTATGAACCATGTCCGCATTCTCCGCATGGTAACCGATAATCGCATGACCCGCTTCATGGTACGCTACGATACGTTTCTCAGCTTCGGAGATGATACGGCTTTTCTTCTGTGTACCTACAATAATACGGTCAAATGCTTCTTCAATTTCTGCCATCGAAATATCTTTACGATTACGACGAGCTGCAATCAAAGCTGCTTCATTCAACAAGTTCTCAAGATCAGCACCTGTAAAACCTGTTGTATAACGTGAAAGTGAATCTAGCTTAACATCTTTAGCAAGCGGTTTGTTACGCGCATGAACTTTCAATACAGCTTCACGGCCTTTGATATCCGGACGATCTACCGTGATTTGACGGTCGAAACGGCCTGGACGCAATAAGGCAGGGTCTAGAATATCAGGTCGGTTCGTTGCAGCTACGATGATAATCCCTTCGTTCGCGCCAAATCCGTCCATTTCAACTAGCAATTGGTTGAGTGTTTGCTCACGCTCATCATGTCCGCCGCCTAAACCAGCGCCACGTTGACGACCAACCGCATCGATTTCATCGATAAAGATAATACAAGGTGAATTCTTCTTCGCATTCTCGAACAAGTCACGAACACGCGATGCGCCGACACCGACGAACATCTCAACGAAATCAGAACCGGAGATACTGAAGAAAGGAACGCCTGCTTCACCGGCAACTGCACGAGCCAGTAGTGTCTTACCTGTTCCTGGAGGGCCATTCAATAGAACCCCTTTAGGAATTCTAGCGCCAACTGCTGCGAATTTGCGAGGATCCTTAAGGAACTCGACAACCTCGATCAATTCTTGCTTCTCTTCATCCGCACCTGCCACATCTTCAAATGTGACACGTTTCTTCTCCTCGTTATATAGGCGCGCACGGCTCTTGCCGAAGTTCATCACTTTACCGCCGCCGCCTTGCGCTTGATTCAATAAGAAGAAGAACAAAATGAAGATAATGACGAATGGAATAATGGACGTAAGAAAGCTAATCCAAACGCTATCGCGTTCCATCGGTCCGTACTCTTCCGAAGGTACGCCGTTCGCTTCAATCATTTGTACGACTAACGGCTCGTAAGGAGCATGTGTTTCGAAGCTCTTCTTATCAGCACCATTAGGCGGGTTAATATACTTACCCTTAATCGAATAGGTATACCCATCAAACTTTAATACAACGGACTCTACATTTTTGTTTACTACTGCTTGTCGGAATTTATCGTAAGTGATTAACTCCTTCTGTTCATTCTGGGTACTGATGAAATGAACGATCCCCACGGTAACCAAAAATATAAGCAAATAAAAGCCGGTATTCCGGATAATTCGATTCATAACGAGCCTCCTCTCAAACGGCACACAATTATTATTTTACCACATTCCGGTAAAGCGCTACAACATTACTGTCCTACTGCGCCTGCGGAACATGACACTAGCTCGAATAGATCTCTGGTTTCAATATGCCGATAAATGGAAGGTTACGATACTTCTCTGCATAATCCAGACCATATCCGACAACGAACTCATCTGGCAGTGCATAACCCGCATAATCAGGTTCAAGCTCTACCGTTCTGCGTGCCGGTTTATTAAACAGCGCAACAACCGAAATTGTCTTAGCGTTGCGACGTTCTAGCACATCTATCAGATAACTTAGCGTTAAGCCACTATCGATAATATCTTCCACGATCAGGATATGACGTCCTTCCACGGGTACATCAAGATCTTTGATAATCTTAACAACGCCAGAGGATTTCGTGGATTGACCGTAGCTGGATACCGCCATAAAATCAATTTCCAAAGGTACTTTAATTTGCTTTACAAGATCCGCCATGAAAATAAAAGCGCCCTTCAGCACACAAATAACCAATGGATTCTTACCTTCGTAATCAGTGGAAAGCAATTCCCCTAATTCTTTAATCTTGCCTTGAATTTGTTCTTCACTGTAAAGTACTTCTTGAATGTCGCTGTACAAGGATGAACCCCCTAGATTATATTATGAATCCTTATAAATTTACATTCTAGAAGAACGAAATTTACGTATGTTCCTGCAGCACTAGCTTCATATGAAGCACACGTTCTGTGTCTGATCCGACCAAAGCGTGTTTGGACCTACGAAATCCAGCAATCCAGAGAATCCGTCCAGATGCATCGACCAGTAGTGGGATGACCTCACGCCGAGTTGGCGGAATTTTGGCATCAATGAACATATCCTTTACTTTTTTGGACCCGTTTAAACCAAGTGGTTCCAATCGGTCTCCCGATCTGCGGCTTCTCAAAAAAAGAGGCAATTCTACTTGGTCTACATCCAAAAATACGTCGCCATTATGGTCTGGTGATGAAGCAGCTTTCTCATACGAGCTCGAAGGCATCCATGAGTAGATCAATTTGGCGTTCATGTCCGGCAGGTCCAGCTCATTCGATGCTAACCCGATCTCATAAGCATAAGGCTTAGGATCTGGCGCAAAGGTCTGAAATTGAATAGATCCATATTCTCTCACAATATAAATCTGTTCATCCACTTGGAGAACTTGATTCGACATCTGATCTTTCACAATTAACTCACGCACACGCTCAATTCGTGTAAATACCAGCCGTTCCCTTTCCAAACAAAGACAGTTTAATATTAATTTAATCAAACGCCTTTGTAAAGCAACGTGAAGCTCAGCGAAATCACGCCGATCTAAGCGGCCAATGCCCGGCTGAAATGTCACAATTCGGCGAAAAACCTTATCGGTTTCCCCGTCCAAATAATCATTCTCAGCTTGCATCACATCCGTCAATCGATTGAGTGACTCTGGAAGTTGTTCATTATACTGTTTCAACATCGGCATAAGATCTAGCCGAATCCGATTGCGGAAATACTTCCGCAGCTCATTGCTGCTGTCCTTACAATAGGCAATTTCATGCTGAGCGCAATAATTCACAATATCTGATTTGTATATACGTAAAAAAGGACGAATCAGTTCCACTTTTTTTTCGCGCCTGCGTTCCGGCATGCCAACGAGCCCTGAAGGGCCTGTCCCACGTAGGATTCGCATCAACATCGTTTCGGCTTGGTCATCGGCATGATGGGCCAACGCGATCCGTTGTGCTCCGTACTGGTCAGCAACTTGATGGAGAAATGCATACCTTTTCTCACGCGCTGCCGCTTGCCCATTTAAAGAAGCTTCCTCTATATAAGCAGGAACATCGATGACAGCAATTTCACAAGGAAGCCCCATCCCCGCTGCAAGCTCAGCAACAAAATCTGCCTCCGCATCCGATTCCATACCCCTGAATTGATGATTCACATGCGCAACAACGATCGTCCACTGACGATTGTCCGCAAGACCAAAAAGGACATGTAACAGCGCCACTGAATCAGGTCCCCCTGAAACCGCGACGACAATTACATCTCCCATATCTGCAAGCTTTTCTTCTGCAATTCGTCGTTCCACTCTGGCAACAAGATCCGTTTCCATCTCGCATTCCTTTCGGCCTTTTCTTACCCCGCTCTACCAAAACATATAAATCGTTGCACCAAAAATAAAAATAGATGTAGCAAAGCATAGTTTAAGCCATGGCATTTTCAACTTCGTCTGCGCAACCTTCTTACCTGCAATCAGCTTTTTCCATTCCACAATTGCTTCTTCCGACGTACTAAACTCGCCGCGTAAAGCTTTATTCAGAAAAGGTGCCAACTGCGCAGCAACTGGATTTTCCCGCATAATGGACGTCAGTTGATCCAACTCCCGGTTTTGAGGGAGTGTTTTGATAAAGCCAGCGAAGCGTTTGCGGTGATCTAATGTTTTTAATAGTAAAATGGCAAATGAGAATAGATCGTAACTTTCCTCCGCAACCCGCTCCCCCATATTCCAAAACCCGCGGTCGTAGACTTCTGTTAATTGCTTAATCGCTCGGCCCTTGGGTGATACGCCTCCGAAATCGATAAGGTCCACATCACCATAGTTAGATACAATCATATTTTCGGCCTTCAAGTCTCCAAATACATACCCACTCTTGTGGATTTCAGTGAGCTTCCGCAATAGGTTCGTCCCTATCACATAGATCCAATCTTGACTGCGCTTATGTATAAATTCAGATAAGGTTACGCCCTCGATATATCGCATGACATAGAAGGAAATCCCCTTACCCTGAATAATCATATCATCCGAATCAATCAAAAAGTTCTTAAATGAATTCTCTTTCAACGAAATAGCAAGCAAGGAATTGATCTCTGATTGATGGTCGACCGTTTCATATCCAGCTTTGAGCGCAAATCTAGCGTTTCCCCTTCGTACTAGAGCAACAATACCATTGGAACCTGCACCTAATAAGCGTTCGACCACATACACATGGCCGTTCCACTTCCCCTTAATTGCTGCCCCTGGGCGAAAGGCTTCATCATACCACGTAGTCACTCAGCATCCCTTCCTCAGTCGTCTTTGGTGAGAAAGGCTTTTCTGTCACGAACTGCAACGTTTGCAGCAGCGCTGGACCGGTTGGTGTCGTACCCTTCATGTTTATTTTATAGAACATCTTGTCGACATTTGCAAGCTGATTCGTCCAACCATGATCCATTTCTAGTTCCTGATCACTTGATTTGGTAGATGGGAAATGAAAAACAGCAAGTTCACTCACGCCGCTCCGAGCTCTTAAACTAAGCAAAAGATCATGAATCGCTTCACGCACAGCGGCAAGCTTCGGCTTCATACTAGCGCTTGCATCTATTAAAAGGGCAACACGTAGAGACGTGGTTTCACTCATATTATCAATAACTTGCACGACTTCAGCTCGCTTCTCCGGTGGCAATTGCTCTAATTGTGAAATCCCCAATATACTTTGCAGTTCTTTGCCCACAGCATGCTGGATGGTTGCATTCACCGTTTTCCGGGTCATCATTTGCACCGTATGCGACAGCTGTTCGGAATTAACAATCCGACTCATGCCACCGCCTGCTGCTGCAATCTCTCGAATCTCTTCTGAGCCAAGCACGCCTAACTCCCCATGATCAATCACACCAATGACATTCACAGCAACACCCTCTGCTTGCGCTTGTGCCGCTGCTATCACGGGGCTTACGCCAACATTGGAACAACCATCTGTAATTAATAAAATTTGTTTCATCATGATCTTCTGCCTCCCTGGCCGATAAGATTCGCTCTCTAGCAGTTTCATCTCCTAGTTTTTCCATTTATGAGAGTGTCTAATCATCTTGCAGGCAGGGATTGAGGGAGGTATTTACTCGACTTTATTCTAAATTGCGTCCGTTAAGAAACCAAATAAGCAGGAGGCATCCCCCCGCTTATTCGCAGCGCTGTTTAATCGCTTTAAGTTAGCTAGCGTCTCCTCCGAACTTTCCTTCCTACCATCAAGCCAACTAGTATGAACGTAAGTCCAGCAAGCTTGACATAGAGATGACTAGACTCACCCGTTACCGGCAATGTTGCAGGCTCAGCAGCGGGAGGAGTCACTGCACCATGATCAGAAGGTTTAGGTGACGGAACCGTCCCAACCGGTGGTGTAGGCTTAGGAGTCGGTGTGATTGACGGACTCGGAGTAATACTTGGTGTTGGTGTTGGTGTCGTCGATGGCGGTGGTGTTGGTGTCGTCGATGGTGGCGGCGTTGATGTCGATGATGGCGGCGGTGTTGATGTCGATGATGGCGGCGGTGTTGATGTCGATGATGGTGGCGGCGTTGACGTCGATGATGGCGGCGGTGTTGACGTCCTCGCGTTCGTATACGTCACCTTCTTATTCTCTGCCGATTGTAGTGTGATTGGATGCTCACTTCCGTCTAGCGCATACCCAGTAGGAGCCGTAATCTCCTTAATCACATAGTCCCCAGCTAGCAACCCCTGGAAAATGGCTACACCAATTTCATTTGTCGTTTGCGTCTGAATTAAATTCTTCGTTTCGCCTGACTTCCGATAAAGCTCATAAATTGCTCCACGTAGAAATAATTCTCTATTGGAGACATCAACCTTCTTTACTTCTATGGAACCGCGGACGCCATTGCCTGTGCCTGAACCCGAGGATACACCGACTACAATGTCTTTAACGATTATTTCCTTGAACGTTGACTCATGCTTCCCGCTGAAGTTCACGGCATTGGAGACCGATTCCTGATCCCGGGCTGCAATCACAGACTGATACTCCAGCACAAAGGCTGTCGAGATCAGGCTCTTGAATTTTAAACGGAACGTCTGATTCCCTACTGCATCGGTCTGAATGTCAACGGTGTAGCCAGTACCCTTTACTAATTCCACATCCTTAGACAAATCACCATTACTGGCCGCCTTCATACTGAACAAATGAAAAGAATCCGAAAGCAATACTTGATTCCTAGATGGCGTATCGAATATTTCCGCATCTGTTATCTTGGACTGCCCTGGGTTGATGGTAATCTGCCAGTTGATCTTATCACCGTTCTGTGATCCGTTCTTGCTCACGTATTCTTCGCCATGAGGGATTGGAACAGTGGCTGTAAGATTGCCAGAAACTTGGGTAATGCCATCAAATAGTTTTGCTATATTCACCACCTGTTTAGTTAGTAACTGGTTTTCAAAACTTGTTTTAAAATCAATCGTATATGCCTCTGAAATGGGGTCAAGGAATGTAATGATAAGTTTATTCTGAGGCGTAACCTCATAGCGGTACCGTGCAGAGTCCACCAAATCACCCCGCGAATGGGCCCCGTTAGGAGCGATAACCATTTTATGAATAACTAACGTGTTATCAATCAGGGTCTGACCCTTCTCCAAATTATCTTCAATTTTGGCTTCGGAAATACGTTTGCCATTGTAGTTAATCCCCACATACCAAGAGAGTTGTTTATTCTCTGCGTTATATGTACCACTTTTGAAACCATTATTCATCACATTGCTGGAAGGACTGAACTCCGCTGTGACTTTTGCCGCATGCGTTTCATTTTGGCTAATCCAATCGATTGCAGCCTGATTAGTAAATACAGTTGCACGACCTAATGGCGTTGCTGCATCCAGGTTGAACGCAGTATCATAAGTAATTTCTACAGGCTGAGAAATCGCCTTGGTAAAGGATAGGGTGAATCCAAAATCTGCATCAATACTGCTATCTAGTGTGTAGTCTTCTGGATTTGTGAGGATTACATTACCTTTCTTTACTACTAATGAGTTAGGCAGCAGTCGCAGCCCTTTATTAGAGAAAATATCCGTCACAACGACGTGATCCATGGCCTGGCTGTCACCATTAATGACGATTTTCCACCCGACCTTCTTCGATTGATAATTGACATCACCTCCCGACTTAACAATCCAAACTTGCGTGTAGGGCTCGGGGACCGTAACGCTGCTATTTCCTCCCGTCCTAACCGTATTTGTGAGAACTCCATCCACATATATGGGACCTATTGCTTTCGTTTCATAAATAATTTTATACGCAGAAGAGATGTCTTCAAGAAATTGCAATTTAAAGCCTGCGCTTCCCCCTTCTGTTTGTAAGGAAACCGTATATTTATCAGCTGGCACTTCGCCAGCGAGTGCAGCAACACCGTCGCTATTGAATGTCACCTTATACACATGTAAGGAATCTCCTACCAGCCGATGAATATCATCAAATAAATCCGTCAGGACAGCCTCTGATTGCGGGATTTCCTCTTCTCCGCCGTTATACAAGACAGCCCATTGCATGGTCTGAGTTATTGGCGTATACGTTGTCATGTCCTTCACCAGCATTTGCCCACGTGATACACTAACTGTTGAAGAAGCTCGAACAGGTTGATCCATATTAGTCCCAAAGAAACTGGCTTCATTCTTAAAAGAAGTCTTGAGCTTATCCGTAATAGGTGTTGTATATTGAATACGGTAGGCCGACGTAATTGGACTATTCGTAAACTGAACGCGAAGAGCTCCACCTACTGTACTCACCGAATAGCTGCCACTATCCAATTCCGCCCCCTGAATGACCGACCCATTGAGTTGTACGTTTAATTGATACACGGCAACCGTCACAGGAACCGATAATCCCTCAGGAATCGAATCCGTAACAACGGCATCTGGTACAGTATCCAGCTTCTTGTTCACATCTACCGTCCAATTAATCGATTTCGCATTATAGCTTGCAGGAGCACCAGATTTATTAATCGTTGAACCAACGATAGGCCTGAACTTTATGGTAAATATTTGATCTCCGCTGCGAATAGGAATGACGAT
Organism: Paenibacillus sp. Soil766; assembly: GCF_001428105.1. Taxonomy (GTDB): domain Bacteria; phylum Bacillota; class Bacilli; order Paenibacillales; family NBRC-103111; genus Paenibacillus_E. The sequence goes on from NZ_LMSJ01000030.1 coordinate 25,038, forward strand.
TGTTTGTTCAGTAGTCCCTGTAATTTGGCTCTTGTTAAATTGCGTAAGGAAACTCAACGTTCCCTTCAAATTATCATGGCTTTCAATGAATTCGTTAAACGTAATCACCACATGATGGCTATCCTTATCGGCATGGAATTCCCCTACCGTTGAACTGTTATCTAGGACAAGGTCACCACTTACATGATTGAATAACACAAACTCCTGCGGCAGTGTAAAAGTAAATGTATCTCCGTTATGATAGCCATGACCATTTGGCAAAGACCATGTGTAATCCAGCTTCGCCTGGGCATTCTGATCATACACATTCCCCGTAACAACTTGACCGTTACTATCGTATACCGCTAATGTGACACTATCTAGGATGTTGCCCGATATTTCAGTTGCATTCACTTGGCTAGATAAGGTAATTCCGTATAGGCATTGCATAAACATCAAGAGCGCAATCAGCATGGCCTTCGTTTGTTTCTTCACCATCTTTGTTTAGACCTCCATTTCAGATATGCGCCTTTCCTTAGGCGAAAAAGTGCTTTAAAGAGTTATGATACAAATTGTATCATAAAAACCAGAGTAAAATACAGCATGTTTTGAAAATATGTCATTTCCATCCTTTCTATACGTGAACTTCTAACTATTCAACTAATTTCCCTTTCACAATTAAACGATGCGTCGGGTCTACCATGGGATCGCAGGTAATTAACGTAATTTCCCGATTACTACCCTTGCTCTGCAGTACCCACACATCCGTTGGTAGAACATATAACTTTTCTGCTACGCTGTAGACGAATTTCTGGCTTCCTGTATCTACTTCAATCAAATCACCAGGAACAACTTCATCTAACCGATTAAAATTCTTACCGTACGTCAAATTCCGATGCCCAGCAATGGCATAATTGCCTATTGCACCAGCTTTTCCTGTATTTGCAATACTGGCAACTGCGACTTTCATATTATCCATGGTCGCACCTGATAGAATGGGGAGTTTCAAATCAATTTTATCAATACTCAGAACCCCTTCCATATTCTTAGGTTTTGCGGAGGGAGGCTTCGCTGTCGCCATGACCTTCACAGCCGTGTCGCTCACGCTTGGGGGTTTCGCTGATTCAGATACCAACGGCTCACTAACCATTACATTTACATCTGATGAGGAAATCACATCACCCCCGACAGACGTCGTATTCCAAACACCTACGGCACGCAGTTGCTCGGTTTCCTCCCCAATCAACTGATCCATGGCCTGCATATTCTCTTGCCATTGTTGCAAAATCTGATGTTGTTGATAACTTTCATATCGATCATTTATCGTGGGATACAGAAACAGGCATGCACCCAGAAGTATGAGCAATATGGCTAACATCCTTCTGATCATTCAACTAACCGCCTTTCTTCTACTTCAAAAACCGCGCCGGCAAATGAGCCGGCACGGCTTATTAGAACCTTTAACTAACTGTTTTCGGACGCTCCATGCGTGTAATGCCCGGCCAACGGAACGTTGCCCAATCCGGCTGCCTCTTCTCAATACGTGCTACAACAACAGTCATATCATCCTGAATCTCCCCGTGATGGTGACGGAAAATACGCTCCAACAAGCAATCCGCGAAGTCCTGCGGCAAAGTGGTATCGATCTCCTGAATCATCCGCTTCATCCACATCTCCTTGTTCACAGCATGGCCTGGGGCATCATAGATGCCATCTGTCATCATGACAAGGATATCCCCTGATTGCAAGGGTATGGAGACCAGATCGACATCAATTTCGCTCAAGATGCCCACCGGCAGATTGTTTGCCGAGATCGGGATAACCTCCGTACCACGCTTGATAAAGCTTGGCGTAGAGCCAATCTTCATAAATGTCGTGTGGGCACTGTACATATCAATCAATGCCATATCCACCGTGGCGTACATCTCATCGGATGAACGCAGCATCAACACCGAGTTCAGCGACTTGATCGCGAGCTTCTCGTCCATCCCCGACTGCAGCAGCTGCTGCAGGATGCTAAGCGCTGTCTCGCTCTCCGCGCGCGCGCGCTCGCCATTGCCCATGCCGTCGCTCAGCGCAACGGCATACTTGCCATTGCCCAGCTCCACCGTGGAGTAGCTGTCGCCCGAGAAGAGGTCGCCTCCCTTGGCAGCGCCGGCGACTCCGGTTTCCACCTCGTATTCCTTGGCGGAGCCGAATACGACCGTGCTGTAGCCCTCGCCGCGCGTGTGCATCTCCTCACGCATCACGGCGACGTTCTCGCCGATGATTTCGCTCAGAAGCGGCGCGATGATCTTCCGACATTCATCAAATCCTTTCGTATATTGATGGATAATTTCGATTTCGATGTTTCCTTCGTCTAAGGAAATCACATCGATGGTATGGATAGATAAGCCCAGCTCCTCCAGGGCATTACGAATTTGTTCTTCTTGAAGGAACAACTCCTGTCCTTCTCTCTTGATTTCCTTCGCTAAGTCTTCCATGACCTGCGAAACACCTGACAGTTGGTCGGCTACAAGATGCCGGCTATCGATGATCTGTTTTTTCCAATGCCTGTCATTCTTATATAAGCTATATTGCCCTTTCATCACATCTAGCACTTGTTCCGAACGAATGCACACTTTCTTCCATTCAGGCGGAATCTGCTTCTTCGTCATACTCTCCTTCGTCTCAATTTGGCTCATCATATCCGTCATATACGTGTAAGTTTGATAGAATTTCTGATCCCAGCACTGGCTCTTCTTCCAACACGACTCGCACGTCTTCTGAGCGACAGCATTCATGAAATGTCCGACATCTTCCTCCTTACGACTCACCTCATCTTCGGTCGTCAGCTGTTTGAAGCTGCGCGCCAGCTGGCGGAACACCTCAGAGAATTGCTCCACGCGGCCAGCTGTCACATCCCGCACACGCTTCGCATAATCCTGCTGCGACTTCAGATTCTCTTGGGTACCAGGCACATACTTAGCAAGCATGAGAATCACACTGCGCGGTGTCAGGAGGAACAATGCAACGGCCGCAAGAGATTCCCAGGCTGAATTAATCATATCCACACTAGAACCCATATAGAAAGATAGAATAGACGAGCCGATCAGCATCCCGAAGGCAACCATTAATCGATTCCCCTCTTTAAGTAGACCTGCGAGCATACCAGAGAAAGCAAGTAAACTCATCTGATAGATCGCATTGCTATTCGCAAGACTCAGGATCAGCCCTGTAACAACACCAACGGATGCTCCGAACGGCGCTCCTCCTACCAATGCAAACAGTAGTATCAAGTAACGAGATAGCACATGCTCTACCGTGACAGGACCCACAAGCCAACCCACAGTACCTGTCATGACCGAAGCCAGCAAAATAATTAAACAAATGATCTCCTCATGTTTCAGATGATAGTTTTTGCGGGTAAGCGTGAATACAGGGATCGCTTGAATGAAAATGAGCGTCAGCACCAAACTCAGCAACGCTTCAACGGTAAGCATCATCAACGAGTACCACGTCAAGTTAGACACAACCAACTCCGCAAAGAGCTGCACGAGAAACGTTGAGCTGAACACGAGCAGCGGCGCTAACGAAACGTCTGAGCGTTCATATTTCTCAAGTGCCTTCTGGATCCCTAAGAAGATAATGATTTCTGTCACCAGATAACCGGTGTTCCCATTCACTGCGAGCAAGCTTCCGGCAAACGCTGCAATACCCACCCAATGTAAGATATCCTTTCTTGTAAAATAAATGACTGCGACAAACGCTAAAGCAAATGGTGACAACTGTTCCAGAATCATCGCCCGACCGAGCAAGAAGCCCATGACGATAAGCAGCAACGACCATTTCTTAGCAACAAAAGCTTGAACCCACCGATTCTCCACAGCTGCACCGTGAACGCCTACTTTTGCTTTCTGCCAAATTCCCGACCATCCGCTTCCCATCACCGCGCCTAAGCTTCGTCTTTGCATATTCTCGAACACCATCCATTTCTTCCCTTATTTGTTACTCTAGTATAGATACAATCTAGCAGAAAGTTTGTCAGAATGAGTTGATAGATTCAAAAAAGTTTCCGACATGTCCCGATGTCTTTGTCAACAGGTCCCAGCCCTTGCCTACTCTAGGTTCCTCATAGTGAAAACGTTTCCAGAAGTCTGATTACCTCGAAACTTCGACCCGCATATGAGGGAGATACCCGTAACTCCATGTCGATTGATTTCGGCTGTTTTTGCCGGACTTGTCGCACATCTGTCTTACACGGCAAAGAAAAAACCACATCCGCCGGAGCGAATGTGGTTCATCATCTGCATCTATTAGTCTCTTCTTCCGCCTCGGCCACCGCGTTTGGACTCGGTGTTCTTCTTCAAGGACGAAATCCGCTCTTCACTATCTTTGAGGAAACGAGATACTTTATCTTCGAACGAAAACGGTCTAGCTCCGCCTTGCTGCTTGTTAAAGCCGCCGCGACCACCACCGCCGCCGCCACGATTGAAGCCACCGCCGCCACCCGGACGACCGCCACTACCACCTTGACCACCGCTTGGAGGACCACTACGGTCTCCGCCGCTGCTTGGACGACCACCTTGGTAACCGCCACTTGGACGATCTCCACTAGGGCGACCTTGATAGCTGCTGCCACCTGTTCGTTCAGGACGAGCTGGTCTTTCCTCAACTGGCTTGTCAATCGTTTGCTTGATCGACAGTCCGATCTTGCCATCCTTGTCCACGTTAATTACTTTGACCGTTACCTTGTCTTCCAACTTCAAGTGGTCATTAACGTCCTTCACATAATTGTCCGCGATCTCCGAAATGTGAACAAGACCGGTAACTCCTTCAGCAAGCTCGACGAATGCTCCAAAGTGAGTAATCCCCGTCACTCTTCCCTCTAACTTGGTGCCAACTTCAATTGCCATAAAGTAAAATGTTCCTCCCTTAAAATGTTGAAAACACTGGCTACGCCGATTATAACCGATGCAGAAACCACGGTCAACACGGCATTCGCCACTTCTTCGTAACGTTTTTTACCACATAAAAAAGTATAAGTTTTCGGTATCCGAAAATTGCTTTGTTATTGGCGATAAAACCGACATCTAAACACGGTCGCTCACCTTCGAATTACCTCGATAAAGGTTTTCTCATTGCGGCCTCGAGGCGCTTAGTGGCGTCTCTCCCGTTTTACTGTAATGAAAGTCCCGGCGAATGATCTGATTCAAATATTCGTCGTTATGCAGTCGTGCGATTTCCTTCGTCGTGAGGGCATTTATCTTCTGCGCTTCGGCGAGTTGTTGCTCCATATTCGCTACGACGGCTTTCTTCTCGTGCAGCTTGGCGAACTGCCCCCAGATGTTAACAGCAGCCCAGCTCAGAAAACATAAGACGATGATCAAAAGGATACGCAGTCTTCGCTTCGAGCCTTCCCGACTGATGCGCTTGGTTGAAACGGTTGCTTGAGCATGCATGAATAGGAAATCCTCCTACTTCGAGAATATCCTGTGATAAAGCGCAATGATACGTCCCTTTAGTTTCTTCAACCAATCAGGGATCACCAAGTACTTATGCACAGGCTTAGTCATCCAGAGGAATAATCTCCACAAAGGATAGAGCAATTGTAGCACAATTCTGTAAAGGAATATAGCTACGGCTAGCAAAAAGCCTAAAATTATCACCGTTAGACGATATAACCCAATAATCGGTTTAATGATTAAAATTTCGACAGTCCTCGTAAGGAAGCGGTAAATCGCCACAATAATTCGTATGAGAATGAGTATTAGACGAATGACAAGCGGACTAAGAAGACCGAAATAGAAGCAAAGTCCGATCCCCATTCCAAGAAAAATAAAAATGCGAACTTGTCCTTCATTACTGTAAATGAGCATCTTGAACACTAGGATTATCGCCACAATCCAATAGATACTATCTACAATTGGGATGGTCCATCGTGGCAATCGCAGCTTGCCCGAGAGTACATGAAAAATATCGAACAGAGCCCCTATGCAAATTCCACTCAGGAACATCATGAAAATCGTCTGAAATTGAACGTGAAGCGTCACTTAAATAACTTACCAAGAAACCCTTTGGATTTCTCCTGGGTGTTCCCGTCCACATAGGCTAATTCATGAATAATACCTTCAATGGCGACTAATCCTTGCTCCAAGCTCAGGTTTTTGATGTGCAAATTTTGCCCCTTAATCATCAAGTAGCCCATTTCCGTTTCTAGGAGGAATTCTTCGCTATCAAAGCTTTCTACGTTCAAAACTCCCGATATTTCCAAGAGCTTGCGATTCAGCATCTTAATTTCTTGCCTTTTGTTACTGTTTTTTACAGGTTCAATCATGGCCTGTACCCCTCCTTCACCTATTCTTACGATATGGGGGGATGTCCTTTTTTAGAACTGCGAAAGCAAAACAGCCCAAGCTTCTATAGAGCTGGGACTGTTTTTACACGACTATGTTAAGTTGTAAAGCGACGTGTACCACTTATTCAATAATCTGGATGCCTCTTAAGCCTCGGCTCTCCTTCCTTCAGCTTACTTTGAACGCTGCCTTGGCCCAACTATATTCGGGGTCTTCCTGAGTCCCGTCTTTATAAGTTGAAATCAATGCCCATCTGTCTTGCCCGGACGTATTCGGGTAGGAGGCATGGTATAGTAGATCGTGAAAAATAATGGCATCCCCCCGCGAAGCGACTAAATCGACCACGTTCTGACCTTCGAGATCGCTGTCATCCAAGCGATTTTTAAAGCCAAGTCCGTCCGATGCATCGCCTCCATGAGTAGCGGATCCTAGCAAATGAGAACCGGGGACGACCCTCAGACATCCATTTTCGGGGGTGGCATCATCCAAAGCGATCCACACCGACACCTTATGGCTTCCATTCCAATAGGGATAATCCTGGTGCCAAGGTGAACCGAAATCAGTGGACGAGTTTTTGAAAACGAGCTTGTCACTCAAGAAGATGACATCGTCTCCAATAATGTCCCTCAATGCCGCCACCAATACTGGATGTGCAGCAGCTTTCTTGAATAAGGAGCTGGCCACCGCCATTCCCAAATAAACGCCTTCCTTGCCAACTCCGTTTTGTTCCAATATTGTACGAGCCGCTTCCTTGTACATGAGCACTTCTTCCCCCGAAAACAATTGAGGGAGCACGGTATACCCGATTGTTGCATATTCCTCTTTAGCTTGAACTGTCATTGCGCAAGTCCTCCTCTTTTTATATCTGAATAGGGTCAAGTGAATAGGGTCAAGTTGTGTCTTGACGACCGCATAAACAGCTTACCTTGATTCTGAAAAATTAAATATGCACCAAAAACGCTACTTTGTGTACGGACTTGGCATTTACTAGTTTTTAATATTTAACATCAAATCCGTGCACAAATTCGCTGTTCCCATGCATTGAGAGGAAGACACGAAATGTCGCATACTAGTACCAGTTAGATCAACTAAGGATGCCCAAGTGTACGCCGCATACGATCTACAAAATGTTCACAATCGTACACAGGGTCAATGGGTTTCGGCATCTGATTATGGATAATCGCATCAGGGCGTTTATACTATTTGAATATTCCAGAAAAGGAGTGTCTGCCTTGTCATTTGATCTGATTCATTCCACAGTCGAATTTGAGCGGATCCGGTTATTGAGATCCGGTGATTTTATTGTGAAGCCAGGCTGGGTATACGGTCCGGTCTGCTTTCAGAACTACCAGATTGTTTATTTCCCTACCGGAACGGAAACACGCTATATATGCTCAAATAAGTCGATCGTTCTGAATAAGCCTTGTGTCATCATTACGCCGCCAGGATTAACGCATTCCTATGAATTCGACAAAGCGCAGCCGGTCCGGCATTTATTCATTACGTTCCATTGGGAAAGGGGGCCGGAAGAATCAGACTCCGATAAATTATCGTCATCGGGCGACTCCGTCTGCTTACAATCGGTAGAGGAGACTTTTGTACCGCTGCTAATCAAACAAATTTTGCATTTGTCCAACAAAAAGGTTTATCTGTGGGAAGAACGCTGCAAGCTGCTGCTTGCTTCAGCACTGGCGGAGTTGGAGGGCTTAAAAGGGATGCCTTCGTCAAAATCCACGCCGATCTCGGATACGAAGCATTCGTTGCCCGTTCTGAAAGCATTGGATTATATCGATTCTCATTTGAAGGAGCCGATCACGATCGCCCACTTGGCCCAGGAGGTCGGTTGGAGCCATGAGTATTTCACCCGAAAATTTGTCCAGTATATGGGGATGTCGCCCCAGAAGGCGATTATGACACGTAGAATCGAAAGAGCCTGCCAGCTTTTGCTCCAGGAGAAATGGACCATTTCCGAGATCGCCTATACCGTCGGCTTTCAGAACGTGCATTACTTTTATCGGACGTTCATGAACATGAAAGGAATGACTGCCTCCCAATACAGGCACAAGTACTCGGCACCACATCTCAGGCACTTGTCGCCCGTCAATGGCTCTGAAGCCTCGTATCCGCTGAACCATTATTACTATTATTCTCCCCTGTAAATTCACCGAATTTACACTTACCCCGTGGAGCCGCACGGTGTCTTGAACAAATTGATCCGGAAGGGAAGTAGAAATTGTATGGCTGCTATCACAGCGACGGATAAGGATAAACCGGAACTTCCTTCCGTGAGGAAGCCGGTTCGGCCTGGAAGATGGAGGCCGTTTCGCAAAAATTGGGATCTTTATTTGTTAGCCATCCCAGTGCTCATCTATTTCATCATTTTCGAGTATTTCCCTATGTACGGTCTACAAATCGCTTTTAAAAACTTTGTTGCCTCGAAAGGAATTTGGGGCAGCCCTTGGGTGGGCCTTGTCCATTTTGAACGTTTTTTTGACAGCTACTATTTTTGGAGATTAATCGAGAATACGCTTGGCATCGGCATATATGAGCTTGTTGTCGGGTTTCCGCTACCGATTTTGTTGGCATTAATGATCAACGAAGTAAAAAATGGAATATACAGACGATTTGTGCAAACGGTTACATACGCACCGCACTTCTTATCTACGGTAGTTCTTGTTGGGCTGATATTCATCTTTTTATCCCCGCAAACGGGTATTGTCAACCAGCTCATTAAGCTGTTCGGCGGAGATCCTGTCTCTTTCATGATGAGCGCGGGGTGGTTTAAAACGATTTATGTGCTTTCAGGTGCATGGCAGCACATGGGGTGGAGTTCGATTATTTATCTGGCCGCCTTGGCCGGTGTGGATCAGCAATTGCATGAAGCGGCGAGAGTTGACGGAGCCAGTCGGATACGGCGAATATGGCACATTAATCTCCCTGGCATTATGCCGACGATCGTCACTCTGCTCATCCTGAACGTCGGTCGCATCTTGAGCGTCGGGTTCGAGAAAGTATTTCTCATGCAAAATCAATTGAATATGGAAACATCGGACATCATTGCCACACATGTATATCGAATGGGTATTGCGGGTGCACAGTACAGCTATTCGACGGCTGTCGGCTTGTTCAATGCGGTGATCACTTTCATCATGTTGATCGTAGTGAACTATTTGGCCCGCAAAGTAAATGAAACAAGTTTATGGTAAAGGGGGGATCGCAATTGGGGCAAACGAGAGGCGATCGAGTTTTTGAAGTCCTTATTTATATGGGGTTGGCGCTTACGACATTGATCGTTATCTACCCGCTCATCTTTGTGATTAGTGCTTCCTTAAGCGACCCATCACAAATTATGAAGGGCAATGTGTGGCTATGGCCTGTCGATTTTAATTTCGGATCGTACGTGAAGGTATTCCAGAATAAGAACATCTTGAATGGATATGCCAATACGATGGTATACACCCTTTTAGGGACCGCAATTAACCTGCTGCTTACAACGATGATCGCATACCCGTTATCTCGCAGGGATTTTGCCGGACGCAATCTGATTACCGGATTTATGGTGTTTACTATGTTTTTCAGCGGCGGGATTATCCCAACCTACTTGTTGATCCGCGACCTTGGCATGCTCAATTCGATTTGGGCACTAGTTATTCCTGGTGCGGTATCCGTATGGAATGTTGTCATTATGCGGACGTTTTTCCAAAGCAGCATTCCCCATGAAATCCAGGAATCAGCCTCGATTGATGGCTGCTCTAATATCCAGATTTTACTTCGGATCGTACTGCCGTTGTCCATGCCGATTATGGCGGTCATGACGTTATTCTATAGCGTCCATCATTGGAATGCCTTTTTCAATGCGCTCATTTATCTAAACGACCGGGACAAATTCCCTCTGCAGCTATTTTTGCGGGAAATTTTAATTCAGAACGAGATGAACGACATGATCCAGGTTCAGGACGAGTCGCTCGTGAAGCATATGATGCAGGTAGAAGGGTTGAAATACGCGGTTGTTGTTGTTGCCAATCTCCCCGTGCTGATGTTGTACCCTTTTTTACAAAAGTATTTTGTCAAAGGCGTTATGGTAGGGGCTTTGAAGGGGTAACTCTTGAAGTGATAGATGAACAAAAACTAAGGGGGGCTTACATCCATGCGCAAAAAGTGGGGAGTATCGATGAGTGTCGCGATGTGTGCAATGATACTGGTCGCGGGCTGCAGTAAGGATACAGGTACAAGTACGGATAACATGGGGAAAGAGGAGAAAACGGCCAATATGAATGCAACCGGATTCCCGATCGTGAAGGAGCCCATCAAGCTGACAATGATGGCAGGTCAGGCTCCGACAACCAATCCGAACTGGAATACTGTGAGGATTTTTAACGAATATGAGAAGACAACGAACATGGACATCGAATGGCAGATGGTTCCGACTGCGGGACTAGTGGAGAAGTTCAATCTGGTTATGGCCAGCAGGGATTACCCCGACGCATTCCATACGGCCAAATTGACAGCATCAGATCTGATCAAACACGGTTCAGAAGGATCGTTTATTAAACTCAATGATTTGATCGACAAATATGCTCCGAACTTTAAGAAGCTGCTCGACCAGAACCCCGCATTGAAAAAAGGGATTACGATGCCGGATGGCAACATTTACTCATTCCCAACCTACTACGACCCGAACTTCACCTATTTGCTCGTGAGCTCGCCGTTATGGCTTAACAAAACATGGCTGGATAAACTGGGCATGGCTCCTCCGGATACGACCGAAAAGTTTTATCAGTATTTAAAGGCCGTGAAAACAACGGATTTGAACGGTAACGGCAAAAATGACGAGGTTCCGTACGCAGGGATTAAAGCTGATAATTTGATCAATCACTTGAAGGGCGCATGGGGCTTGACGAACCGCGGACGTACGCATGCTTATGTCGATGTGGAGCCGCAATCTGGGAAGCTTCGCTTTGTTCCGACCGATCCGAACTATAAAGAAATGATGGAGTTCATTCATAAGCTTTATAAAGAAGGCTTGATTAGTAAGGACATTTTCACTGTACCGGCAAATGAGTTTTATGCGAAGGGCACAGAAGGCATTTATGGATCATCCATCGTCACGAGCATGGAAACGCTGATGAAGCAAACGAATTATATCGGAGCTCCTGCACTGAAGGGGCCTCACGGAGATCAAATATTCTCCTTTATCGGTTCCTCTCTAGCATCGCCTGGTGCGTTTGTTATTACAGATAAAAACAAATATCCGGCGGAAACGGTGCGATGGATCGATTATTTCTACAGCGAAGAAGGGAACAAGCAGTTTTTCATGGGCTGGAAGGGCGAGACGTATGAGGAATTACAAAACGGCGATTTGCAGTATACGAAAAACGTAACGAATAGCCCTGACGGAAAAACGTTGGAGCAGGTTATCTCGCAGTATTTAACATGGCCAGGCGGGTCTTATCCGGGCATCGTGAAACAAAAGACGTTCAAAGCCGCAGTGCCTTCAATGATAGAAGCGACGGAAACGGTAAAACCGTACCTTCCGAAGGAAGTGTGGCCAGCCTTCATTTACACACTGGAAGAGAACGCAAGGATGAATCAACTCCACGCGGACATTGATGTCTATGTGAAGGAGATGCAAGCGAAGTTCATTGTCGGCGGCGTGACGGACTGGGATAAGTACGTGGAACAGTTCAAAAAAATGGGTCTTGATGAGTATTTGAAAATATACAATGCCGCCTACGAGCGTTACAAGAAAAACTGATCAATTCGTACCTGCGAGTCTGTCCGGCGCAAGGACACGGTAGTGGTTCAAATGGATCGAACGTGGCAGTAGAGTAGCGAATTGACATTGCAGTAGAGGGCGAAAGCCCTCTATTTGCTTTTCCATGAGAAAAACTTCTATCGAAGTCCTTCGAGGATGAGCGACCGCGTTATTAAGTGGAGAGACTTTGGTCTCCAACCAAAGATCCCTATATATGGTGGTTTTTATCGCCAATAAGAATTTGTTCTTCCGAGCCTCGGAAACTTATAAATTCTTATGTGGTCAAAAAAATAGCCCGAGACTCCCTCTGCAGGAATCCCAGGCTATTTCATCGTTATGCGCTATTCGGATTGGAAGGCTTCTTCCTTCAGCAGCGTGTACATCTGCGCAGCGTCTTCCTTACGGGTCGACTCTGTCAAAAGCTCAACGCGAATCGTCACTTTCTTTTGACCGAACTGAATGGATAGCTCATCTCCAACTTTCACATGCGTACTCGCTTTCGCATCCCTACCGTTAATCCACACGCGCCCTTGGTCGGACACATCCTTTGCAACCGTACGGCGTTTGATCAGACGAGATACTTTGAGAAATTTATCGATACGCATTATTTTACAGCGTCTTTAAGCTTGTTGCCCGCTTTGAAAGCAGGAACATTGGATTCTGCGATTTCGATTGGGTTGCCCGTTTGCGGGTTGCGACCTGTACGGCCAGAACGCTTACGAGTTTCAAATGTACCGAAACCAATCAATTGTACTTTATCTCCGGATGAAAGAGCGTCTGTCACTTCACCAAGGAATCCGTTAAGGACAACTTCTACGTCTTTCTTAGTAAGTCCGCTTTTTTCAGCGATGTTGTTGATCAAGTCTGTTTTGTTCATGTGTTTTCTTTACCTCCCAAAATGTTTGAAGATCCCATCTTCTATGTACCAAGTGTGGTTACATTTCATAACTATACCTTGCAACAAGTCTAGTATTCTGCTTTTTTCGTCAAAATCCTTCTATCGCTGATCAAGTTTTACAACTTTTTTTGCTTCCTGCCAGTAAACTTCCATCTCTGATAACCCAGTTTGTTCAAAAGATAAGCCCTTTAAACGTAGCTGTTCCTCGATATACGAAAATCTTTGCATGAATTTACGATTTGTTTGGGCTAGCGCTTCCTCAGGGTCCACTTTGAGGAATCTAGCAACATTAACGATAGAGAAGAGAACATCTCCCAGCTCGTCACGGCGCTCCTGAGCCCCGTCTTCTGCTCCTAACGCAATCGCTTCGCGCAGCTCGGAAAGCTCCTCTTCCACTTTAGCCAACACATCATCCAGTTCTGTCCAGTCAAAACCTACCGCCGCCGCTTTCTTCTGCAGCTTCATCGCCTTCATCAAGCCCGGCAACTCACGTGGAACCCCGTCTAGCACCGATTGTTTCGTCACATCAATGCCTTTCTTCCGCTTCTCTTCAACCTTGATTGCATTCCAATTAACCAACGCCTCATCGGCATCCTCTGCCGTCGACTCTCCAAATACATGCGGATGACGGCGGATCAGCTTCTCATTCAATGTCGCGATCACATCATACACGGAGAAGGTGCCGATTTCTTCTTCCATTTGGGCATGCAGCATGACTTGTAAAAGCAAATCGCCAAGCTCCTCGCACATGTGATCTGGATCATCTTCATCAATGGTTTCCAGCACTTCGTAGGCTTCCTCAATCAGATTCTTGCGCAGACTCTCATGTGTCTGTTCACGATCCCAAGGACAGCCCTCTGGGCTGCGCAGGGTTTGTACAATCTCATGGAGCTTACCAAACGTTCGGTAATATGTTTCTTGCTGTTCGCTGCGAGGCACCCATACAAGTGACAAATTACCGTAGCCTTTGACATGATCCAACTCATGGAGCGGCACTTCGATGATTTGTTCTTGACCTGCAACTCCTAAAGAGTGACCAACAACTACCCTGTACTCATCTGGATAGGCATCCATCAGGCTGATTTTTAGATCAGAGGCCGTATAGGTATCGTACACCTGCCCAATCACCGTATGAAGCTGTGGATTCAACGCATAACGGCTGATGCTCGTCGCATCCAGCAACTGGAAGCCATCGATCGGATCGAAGCCAAAGCGTAAGAAGGCTTGGTCTAAGAAGCTCTCTCCACCTGTAATTTGGAGTTCGATGCCTTCAGAAGGGCAACGTTGTTTCAGAAGTTGCACCGTGTACTCCGCCACCATGGGATGACCTGGGACCGCGTACAACACTTCTGCCGCCTGGCTTTTCGCTGCATGGATTAATGCTTCCGCAATGGACTCGTAGACGCCCTCGAACGACTCATTCGACATATAATTCGCGTCGAACGTTTCGTATGGGATGGCGTTCGCATCCAGCAGGTGAACCATCGGATGATCTTTCGTGCGCAGGAATAGCTTCGCTTGCGACTTTGCCACTAGTTGAAGCTTCTTCCATACGCCTAAGGTTAATTGATCTTCGTCTCCTGTCCCGAGTCCAAGGACAGTAATTCGCGGGTTGCTTGTTGACATAGAATGACACCTCCTGAGTAATGGTTATAGGGAGTTATGCGGCGAAATTCGCCAGTCGATTGGAACACAATCCGTTGACTCCGGGCTACACTGTTGCACAGTATACATTATAAAGCGAGATATGCACCAGTTCGACTTACTAGTTTGAACAATAGCTCCCACGCCGCTACTCATCACGATTCGGCGGCCTCAGCTTCGCCTGGAGCCTCGCCAGCTTCCGCTCCAGCTCCGGCATCAGCCGCAGCTCCTCGCGGCTGATGCTGCCGCTGCGCAGCAGCACAAGCGCGTAGACGGCCGCGCCGCCGGCTACGCCTATGAGAGCGATGGCGCTCGCGCTCCATCGCTCAGGCACGTGCCATGCCGCACTAGCGAGCATGGCCAGCCCTTGCAGCGCTGCGAGGCCGCCGCCCATCAGCCCCACGGCAAGCGTGGGACTGACGGCGTACGGCCGCAGCGCGAAGCGCACTCTGGTGCTGCGGCGCAGCTGCACCAGGTTCAGCCCCGCCGCAGCGGCGTAGGCGATCACCGCGCTGAGCGCGGCGCCGTCGATGCCCCAGCGGGGCATCAACACGACGTTGCCGAGTGCTTTCAGCACGATGGCAACGAGCAGCGCAAGAACCGGCGTGCGGATCGCGCCGGTGCCCTGGAGAACGCTGGCACTGACAGCGTTCAGCGTACTAAACAAGGCCGTGAAGGCCAACACGGCCATCGTCCAGCTCGCCTCGGTGCTCGTATAGAGCATCAGATTGATCGGCATCGCTAAGAAGGCGAGGCCAAACGAGGCGCCGAGCCCGATCAACCACGCAAGCCTTATGGACATCTCTGCGCGAAAGCGGATCAGATCAACTTGCCCCCTTATTTTCGCTTCTGCGATAGCCGGTACCAAAACAGCCGACATTGAGGAGGCCACCATCACGACCAACTGAACTAGTGGAAGCCCACGGTTATAAAGGCCGAACTGACGCATAGCCTCCAGCTCGCTCCCAAATAAAGCATCCAGCAGTCGAGGCATGGTGAATGTATCCACAAGCGTGAGTAACGGCACAACAATAGCACCTAAGCAGACCGGGATCGCATACACCGTGATCCGTTTCGCCCATTGCCAAGATGAACTTACTTGCTCGACTTCTAAGCCAGCGGCTACTACTTTCCTCACATCTTGGCCGCTTTCACCCTCTAGCTCAACATCCGCGGGTAAGTCTGCCTTCAGATGCTTTATACGCTCCGCACGCCGCTCTCGCCGCCAATACACGGCCATTACGGCTAGACCTGCTCCAGCGCCTGTCACAGAGCCAAATGTGGCCCCCGCAGCGATCCATGCCTCATCGTAGGCAAGTGCAACCAGATACAGCAATAACGCGACCATCGTAATCACACGAATGAGCTGTTCAATGACTTGCGAGACCGCAGTAGGCACCATGTTTTGATACCCTTGGAAATATCCCCGCAGGACAGCAAGGACCGGAGATAAGAGCAGAGCAAAGGATACGCTGCGGATCGCCGTCACAGTCTGCGAAATACCAATCCAACCAGCAATCGTCTCCGCACCGAAATACAGCAGGAGAAATAAGAAAAACCCCGCACTCATCAATAGTGCAGATGAAACAACCACAATCCGTTTTGCACCAGGATGATCCCCTGCCATGACGCGTTCGGCTACAAACTTCGACACAGCGACTGGAAACCCAGCCGTAGCTGCAAATAAGATCAGAATATAGAGCGGATAAACCGCATTATAAATGCCAAAAGCTACATCTCCGGCTACGTTTTGCAAAGGAATCTTCTGCAGCGTCCCAAGTAACTTAGAGAGCACAGCCGCACCGCCAAGCAAGGCAGCGCCCTTTAACAGCTTGTTCCCCTGCTTACCGTTACCATGCCCATGGAGCCCTTCTTTCTGGCAATCTTGCTCCTTGAAGGTAGCCTTCATCCCGATTTACTCCTCTACACAAACATGCTTCCTATGTACGTATTATAGCGAAATCTACCCCTTCAGACAAAAAAAAGCTTCGCTTACAGATCCATCATCTCCGTAAGGAAGCCTTCGTTTGGAATTATGTGTTCATTGCTCCATCTGCTTCGCTAGAAATCCAGCGGCAGTCTCGACCATTTTAACTTCCATATTGCCCATTTTCACATTCTCGTCCTTCGAAATCAGGATGACCGAACCAATGGGATCTCCCCCTGCTACAATCGGCGCCGCTACGAAGGAAGTGAACGTTTCAGTGGTATCTTTAATAATCTCGAATTGACCTGAACTGCTTTCAATAACAGCCTTACGATTTTCCATGCAAGACTCTATGATCGCCCCAACGGATTTCTCTAAGTAATCCTTCTTAGATCCGCCAGCCATAGCAATGATATGATCTCGATCCGAAATCAAGGCAACGTGATTGGTGCTTTCAAACAGTGACTCCGCATATTCTTTCGCAAAATCACCAAGCTCACCAATCGGTGAATATTTCTTCAGAATAACTTCTCCATCACGATCAACGAAAATTTCTAAAGGGTCACCTTCACGAATGCGTAGGGTGCGCCGTATTTCCTTGGGGATTACAACTCTCCCTAAATCATCTATCCGACGGACAATTCCAGTTGCTTTCATATCTCTAGATGCCTCACTTTCCGCTTTCGAATTAGATACGACACGAGCATGAAACCTTGTATGCTAGATCGGGATTTGGTGGGAACTTGAAATCTATCCATAGTATTCTTCACTTCCCATTCTTCTATGCAGACGCCTCGACTAAGCAATTTACTTTATTTAGCTCTGCACCCTGCTGCGCTTATGATGTCCAAAAATGAGAAATAAAAACAGGATGTCCATAATCGGACATCCTGGTAAGTTCTTACTTTGCAGCTGGGCTTGCCGCAGGACTAGCTGCTGGGCTAGCCGCTGGTGCTGGGCTTGCTTCAACTTTAGGAAGGTTATTCGTTTCGATCAATTTCGGATACTCTGTTTCTGCAAATTCAGACAAGGATTTCTCTGCAAGCTGAGATTTGATTTGTGTTTTAAGTGTATCATCCAGTTGCTTCGTGCTTCTGGATTCTACCTTCATCACGTGGTAACCGAATGTGGATTCAACTGGATCACTAATTTTGTTCAATGGAAGTGTACTTGCTGCATCCTTGAACTCTGTTACCCACTCATTAATGTTAGCATCTTTGTACGTACCGCCATTATCTTTGGAACCTGGGTCATCGGAATACTCTTTCGCAAGCGCTGCGAAGTCGCCGCCAGCATCCAGTTTCGCTTTCACTTCTTTCGCTCTTTTGAGCGCATCTTCCTTCGTACGAAGATCTGCTTGTGTTGCAGAATCTTTCAAGGAGATCAGAATGTGGCTAACGGTTGCAACATCAAACGCATGTGCTGCTGCCTGTTCTTTATATGCGTCTTGAACTGCTTGGTCTGTAACTTTGCTTTCCATGCTGCCCATTGTGTAGAAGCTTAACTTCATCAAAGATTCGATATCCTTCAACTCGATACCGTTGTCTTTCAACTGCTTGTCCATTCCGCCTTCTTGCTTACCGAAGTAGTCAGTAATGGCTTTCATTTGCTCCGTAACTTGTTTGTCAGCATCTGCTTTCACTTTGTCGTCTGCTTTGGCGGAAAGAACACGGAAAGTAACCATTTGCTTCAACATATCTTGTTGGAAAGCTGGATCAGCCAAGTATTGAGCTAATTGCGGGGAGAACATTTTATTTACGTTGATGAAGGAATCGAATTCACCGCGTGTAATTTTCCCGCCTTCTTTGTACGTAGCAATAATATCGCTTGGATTACCTGTAGCAGCCGCCGTTGCGGAAGGCGAAGCTGTTGCAGCGCCTTCCTTTTTGTCTCCACACGCGCTGAGGACAGAGAATGCAAGGACTACTGTCACCAAACTTAATATCCATTTTTTTGAAGTACGTCGTTGTCTGCTAGTTTCATTTGGCAACATCCTGTAATTCCCCTTTCGTTTTCAGAACACTCTTATATTGTACCAAGAATTTCTCCAACAATTCGATGGAGGCCTCCGGCTTCATGCCTTTAAAGCGGATAACAATAAGTAGCTGCGGATCTGCGTTCAATTTGATACGACCATCAAAGCCTTTGGACAAAGCAAGCAGCTTCTGACCATCCAGCCTGCCATTCTGGTCGATATGCACCTTGATTAGGTAATCCTCCCCTTTTTGGCTAATCGTTTCAATCCGGTATTCCGAACCGTATGCTTTCAAACGAGCCACTGTCAGTAGGTTGAACACGGCCTGCGGCAGATCGCCGAAGCGATCAACGAGCTCATCATGCAGATCCGCGGCTTCTTCCAGCGTACGAATGGCGGCCACTTTTTTGTAAATTTCGATTTTTTGCATGCTGTCATAGATGTAATCAGATGGCAGATACGCATCCAATTGAATGTCGATTGACGTATGCCATTCCGGCTCTGGAATGACCTCTTCTCCATCTATCGCAAGCTTCAGCTTTGCAATTTCTTCGGCTAACATTTGGGAGTACAAATCAAAACCGACAGATGCTATAAAGCCGTGCTGTTCAGCACCCAATAAGTTTCCTGCGCCACGAATGGATAAGTCCCTCATCGCAATTTTAAAGCCTGAACCAAGTTCTGTAAACTCTTTAATCGCTTGAAGTCGTTTCTCGGCTACTTCTGTCAGCACTTTGTCACGCTGATACGTGAAATACGCATAAGCGACGCGATTCGACCTACCTACTCGTCCGCGCAGCTGATAGAGTTGAGAGAGGCCCATTTTATCCGCATCATGGACAATAAGTGTATTCACATTCGGGATGTCTACGCCGGTTTCGATAATGCTCGTGCTGACGAGAACATCGTACTCCCCGTCCAAGAAATCGAGAATCGTTTTCTCGAGCTCCTGCTCACCCATTTGACCATGTGCTACAGTAACTCGCGCATCCGGAATCATCATCGAGATTTGATCAGCGATTTGTGTAATGCCTTGCACGCGATTGTATAGATAGTAAACTTGCCCCTCACGCGCCAACTCACGCTCGATCGCTTCTCTAACCAGCGTTGGCCCGTATTCCACCACATAGGTCTGAACCGGGAAGCGGTTCTCTGGCGGAGTTTCAATGACCGATAAGTCACGAACACCCAGCATGGACATATGCAAAGTTCTTGGAATTGGCGTCGCCGTTAGCGTAAGCACGTCCACGTTCGTCTTCAGACGCTTAAGCTTCTCTTTGTGGGACACGCCGAAACGCTGCTCTTCATCGACGATGAGCAAGCCAAGGTCCTTAAACTGGACATCTTGTGACAAAAGGCGATGGGTCCCGATGACAACATCTACGGTACCTTTCTTGACGCCTTTCATTACTTCAGTTTGTTCCTTCTTGGATCTGAACCGACTTAATACCTTTACATTGAACGGGTAGCCAGAGAAGCGTTCACGGAACGTTTCATAATGTTGCTGCGCCAGAATTGTCGTTGGCACGAGCACGGCCACTTGCTTCCCGTCAATCGCAGCTTTGAAGGCTGCACGGACCGCAACCTCGGTTTTGCCGTACCCAACATCACCGCACAATAGACGGTCCATCGGACGTTCTTTCTCCATGTCCGTTTTGATTTCTTCTATCGCGCGCAACTGATCTCGCGTCTCATCATAAGGAAACATCGCTTCGAACTCGTTCTGGTACGAGCTATCCTTACCAAAGCCATACCCCTTCGCCGCTTGGCGTTCGGCGTACAGCTTAATCAGCTCATCTGCAATATCTTTGACAGATGCGCGTGCTTTGCTTTTCACCCGCGCCCAATCCGTGCCGCCAAGTTTATATACTTTCGGCTCCTTCTCTTCGGAACCAACATATTTCTGAATCAAATCAATCTGATCAATCGGAACAGACAGCTTATCGCCGCCAGCGTACATAATATGCAAATAATCCTTATGAATCCCGCCAACTTCTAACGTACCTATGCCTACGTATTTCCCGATCCCGTGGTTGACGTGAACAACGTAATCGCCGACCTTCAGCTCTTGATAGCTTTTGATCCGCTCTGCGTTCTCCAGCTTCTTCTCCACTTTACGTGCTTTACGCTGCTTCTGAGTGAAAATCTCACCCTCTGTAATCACGACGAGATGAATCGAAGGCATTTCAAATCCGGTTTGCAGATTGCCATCGACAATCTCAGGAACTTCAATCTGGTAGTCGCCAAGAACACGACGTACACGTTCTGCACGGTCGTCACCATTCGCTAGAAGAATGACCTTACTGCCATTCTTCTTCCATCGTTCCATCTCCGCCTTGAGGAGATTCATCTGTCCATGGAAGTTCTGCATGACACGACAAACGAAGTTAACGATATTCTGCGGCTGAATACCCGCTACCTGACGTAGGAACAAGGACACATACAACGTTGGGAAGGGTCTGCGGTGCAGCAGGGTTTCATAAGATTTGGACAGCACAAAAGCCGGCAAGCTCTTCCCCTCAGTCAACGCATGCATCATCCACTCGGCTTCATCACGCTCGAGCTGCTTCGCTGTTTCCAGGAGGCGGGCAGGCTCGTCGATAATGAGTATCGAATCTTTGGGCATGTAGTCCATGAGCGTCTGTCTTTCCGTGTATAGGAGAGAAATATATTTATAAATGCCTGGGAACGTCTGACCTTCGCGCATAAGCTCGATATCGCGGCCTACGACCTCTAACAATTTGTCCTTGGCTGAGCGCTCAGTCATCTTCGCCAACTGTGCCTGCAGCAACTCATACGCGTGTTGCGCCGCTGATTGTAACCGCTTTCTATCCGCTTGAATCTCACGGCATGGAGGGATCGTCACCGTTGTTAGTTTATCTATTGACCGCTGGTCACTTACATCGAAAGTCCGAATAGAGTCGACTTCGATATCAAAGAGCTCAATCCGAATCGCATTCTCCGACGTTAACGGAAATAAATCGAGAATACCGCCTCGCACACTCATTTCGCCTTTGGTTTCAACCCGTTCAACCCGTTCATATCCTAGGCTGGATAAGGAAGCCAGCAGTTCGTCTAATTGAACCGTATCACCGACGTTAATCGTTACTCGGGATTCTTCGAACACCTGTTTGAGCGGCAGCAATCTTCGCACGCCAGCAAATGGTGCAATAACTACGCCGCGGAATCCGCCGGCAAGTTTGGTGAGAACGTCAATACGCTGCGCTAACATCTCTGGGCTTGAAGCCGCTTCTTCCGTAGTCAGAAGCTCTTGAGATGGGTAGAGCAGCACTTCATCTGGGGAAAGACACTCCAAGAGGTCTTCCGCTATTTTTTGCGCAGCGAACATATTATGCGTAACAACGAAAAGCGGACGCTCAAGCTCACGCGCAAGTGAGGCCAGCATGATTTGCCTGGAGGAGCCCGTTAAACCGGCAATGAGCTGCTCTTTCATTTCGGACTTAAGGCCAGTCACGATCGTTTGAAAGTCGGTATCCGCAGAAAAAGCTTGAATTAAAGCTTGCAAACAAGTACACTCCCCTCACAAAAAGAAGCCTCGGCACACTTGCCTCGGCTATTAACTCTTTATCTTCATCATAAATTATTGCAACGGACTGGCTAGCAGGGATAATTCTGGGTTCGCTTCTAGTGCCTCATGACAGTAGTCGCAAACGACCCTAACCGTAACATCTCCATTCGTATTATACGATATTATATCTCTACGCTCATCAGGGGTCAAGAAATGGAAGCCTAACTGCTGCTCGGTAATCGCACGCTGATTAATTTCCCCGACAAAGGTATGACAGTGCCTGCAAATATACTTGATCATATGTATGCCTCCTTCGACAATTCGATTACATCCTAGTATGACCATTCTTCGGAATAATTAGCCGAATCTGCCATTGTCATTTTCGAATAGGGAGCTTACATATCATCATATATACAGCAGGTTAATGCGTTGTGATTATTTATTAAACTTCGCCATCGTTTTCTCGAAGGACTCGCCTAAGCTAAACTCCATTGCATCGCAGGTTAGATCCAGTACGTCATTTATGGACTTCATCTCATCTTTGGAAAAATTGGACAGCACATAATCTGCAATGTTATAGCCTGGCGCAGGGCGATTCACACCAATTCGAATCCGATTGAAGATCTGTGTGCCCCCATGCTGAATAATGGACTTAATACCGTTATGTCCGCCTGGGCTCCCTTGATAACGAAGACGAATTTGACCGAAGGATGTGTCCATATCATCGTAAACAATCACGACGTCTTCCAATTTCGCTTTATAGAAATCAAGGAAGGCTCGCATGGATTCACCTGAAAGGTTCATGTACGTCATTGGTTTCAATAAATACACCTTCGTCCCGTTCACATTACCTTCTGCGAGCAGCCCCTTTCCTTTATTCTGAAAAGAGGTAATCCCCCACTTGGCTGCAAAGCGATCAATCGCCATGAATCCAACGTTGTGCCGATTTAGCTCATACTGCTTTCCCGGATTTCCCAGTCCGATAAAACATTTCATAATTTTCAAAATCCCCCTAGCGATAAACTAAAAAACCTTTGCGGAACCCGCTTCTAAAGGTTATTGTTTACAATATACCTGTTACCTAATGTTATCCATCCCATAAAAGCTGTAGGTGATAAAAGAACGATGTATCTTCATGGAGAACAGCTTACAGAAGATGATCATTTCCAAGATCATATCGATGCGGACGTACCCGTCCAAGTATACTATCAAAATCTGCACAAGGATATAGGCTTCGTTGAAATGTACAACCGTCATTTCGTTAAGATTAATCGTATCTTTTATAGCAGAAAGAAGCATACTTTTGTTTCGCGCCCTGGATATTAAGCGCTTTCATTGGGGGAGCAGCTGTGACTTTCCAACTCTTCGACCGTCCCACGATTGCTGCAGGCGCACTAGCACGAGAAAAAGAACCTCTATCGGTCTCGCTCCGCCTGGACGCTTCCACGTAAACCAGGCTGAGTGGGCAGCACTTCATTTCTAGCGTACCCCGCCTCAAGAGGTTCCATTCCTATTGCTCAATTACTCCGTCGCAAATGGCAACACACCGTCCATCAACGACCTTTATTTTCTTTCTTCGCCTTCATCCGCGCTTTAATTTTTTCAGCGTAACCCGCCTTATTCTCTTGTCGCACACGAGCGATAGCCAAATCGCCTTCATTCACATCATTTGTAATTGTAGCCCCAGCAACGACAAACGCACCGTCCCCAATTTTCACAGGAGCAATCAAATTGACATTGCTGCCAATAAACGCATCGTTCCCGATTTCGGTTACGTTTTTATTAAACCCATCATAATTCACCGTAATAGCACCGCAACCGATGTTCACATTCGTCCCGACTACCGCGTCACCAACATAGCTCAGATGAGAAACCTTCGTTCCTTCACCCAGTGTAGCATTCTTAATCTCTACAAAATCGCCAACCTTCACTTGCTTGCCAAGCTTAGCGCCAGGTCTCAAATAAGCAAACGGGCCAACCGATGTTTCGCTATCTACAAATGCCCCTTGAAGAACGGATTGTTTAATCGTCACTTCATCTTGAATTGTGGAATCGATGATTTCAGTTTGCGGTCCAATCGTACAAAGCTCACCAATCTGTGTGTTTCCGCGCAAAATTGTACCCGGCAGTAGAACGGTATCGGCGCCAATCGTAACATCCTTCTCGATATACGTATTCAGCGGATCAATAATCGTAACACCGTTCAACATATGCTCGCGATTAATCCGCGCCTTGAAAAGTTGCTCCGCTTCGGACAACGCCACACGATCATTTACACCAATCGATTCAGCAGGATCTGCCATGCAATACCCTTGAACAACTTCGCCAGCGCTTGTCATAATCCCGATAACATCGGTTAAATAGTACTCATTCTGTACATTCTTGTTCGTAACCGACGCCAGCGCTTTGAACATTTTGCGATTATCAAAAATGTACGTACCTGTATTAATCTCCTGAACAGCCGCTTCCTCTGGTGTGCAATCCTTCTGCTCGACGATTCGCGCAACGCGTCCGTCTTCTCCACGAATAATACGTCCGTAACCATGTGGTTCACCTAGCTTTGCAGTCAGAATCGTCGCCGCTGCGCCTGATTGTCGGTGCAATTCAATCGTCTCTTGCAGCGTAGCTGCCGTAATAAGAGGCGTATCGCCGCAAATGACAACCGTCATTCCCTCTTCCTCACCTAGCAGATCCTTGGCCTGAAGCACGGCATGCCCCGTTCCTAGTTGTTGCTCTTGCAGCGCATACTGGGCACGATCGCCTAAATAGCCTTTTACAGCTTCCGCACCAAATCCAACCACTACCACTGTCTGCGTTACTTCTATATGTTGCAGCGTGTCCACAACGTGACCCACCATCGGTTTACCAACAACCGGGTGAAGCACCTTGTAAAGCTTTGATTTCATTCGTTTCCCTTGTCCTGCAGCCAACACAATTGCCATGAGCTTCAACGAATATCCAACTCCTCTATTATAAATTCATGATTTCTCTTTATATCTCTAGAGCCTATGTCTATAAAATGAGTTCTTCCCCCAATATAGCATCATTACCTGCGAAAAGAAAAGAGAGCCCTAAGGGCTCTCTCAATAATCTGAATTATGCGCCTTCTTCAATAACTTCCTCTTCTACAGCTGCGCGATCATATTCAGCGAGTACTGCTGCTTGAATTTTTTCACGAGTCGTGGACGAAATCGGATGAGCGATATCGCGGAATTCACCGTCTGGTGTTCGCTTGCTCGGCATAGCAACGAACATTCCGTTATTGCCATCGATGACACGAATGTCGTGTACGACGAACTCGTTATCAATGGTAATAGAAGCAATCGCCTTCATCCTCCCCTCGGAGTTTACCCGGCGGAGTCTTACATCTGTAATTTGCACTTGTGTTCACCACCTTTTTCCATCTCTGAGACTTGGGTGATATATTCAACATCTCCATGCAAATTCCTTCTTATTTTTTTGAAATTTTTGATAATTTAATGTGTTCTTAATGTTTCTGTTAAATTTCGACAGGAATCACAGCAATTAGTTCAATTTCGACAAAAACATCACGAGGCAATCTCGCAACTTCAACGGTAGATCTAGCAGGTTTGTGATCTCCGAAGTAGGCAGCGTAGATCTCATTCAGCTCGCCGAATTGGTTCATATCCTTCAAGAAGACCGTCGCTTTCACAACTTGCCCAAAAGATGAGCCCGCTGCTTCAAGCACGCCTTTCAAATTTTCGAAAACTTGAACAGCCTGTTCTTTGATACCGCCTTCTACGATTTGACCATCTAAGCCTAACGGAATTTGTCCGGAAGTAAACAACAGGTTACCCAGTTTAACTGCTTGTGAATAAGGTCCAATAGCAGCAGGTGCTGCTGATGTTGAAATAAGTTCCATCTTAGAAATCTCCTTTATTTCGAATCAAAATAGTTGCCAGGCTCTACCGTAATTTGTTTCGTCTTGGAGTCTACGCCATACAATCGAGCTAGTGACACGTAATTATCCACCAACTGCTCCTCGGCCTCGCAGGATTCCATGAATACACCAACACCTTGTACAGTTGCTTTAAATTCGGCTAACAGGTCCATCATGCCATGAATCGTTCCGCCAACATGCATGAAATCATCGATAATCAGCACCTTGGATTCTTCCTTCAGTGCGCGTCTTGCAAGTGACATGGTCTGAATCCGTTTGTTGGAGCCCGATACATAGTTAATACTAACGGCTGAACCTTCCGTCACTCGGCTGTCTCTACGCACAATAACAACAGGCAAATTCATATAGGTGGCCGTCGCATAAGCGAGCGGTATCCCTTTGGTTTCAACGGTCATAATCACGTCCACCTCGCGACCAGCGAAAGCGGATGCAAAGGTTTTGCCAATTTCGTTCAAATACTGGGGTTGTCCCATAATATCTGACATATACAAATATCCACCCGGAAGAATCCGTTCTGGTTGTTGAAGTTGCAAACATAGGTTCTGGATAAACTTCAGTGATATTTCTTTGGGTACTTTCGGTGAGAACTTCACGCCTCCGGCTGCTCCGGCCAGCGTATTCAGTTCACCCAAACCTTCTTCTTCAAAAACTTCCTTAATGATGGCAAGATCTTCGCTTATGGAAGATTTCGCGGAGTTGTAACGCTCGGCAAAAGTCGTTAAAGGGATTAACGAGTGGGGGCGAAATAACAAATATTGTGTCATTTCTACCAGCCTAGCGCTCCTTTTCAACTTTTTCATCGCACTACCCCCCAAAATCCGAATATTATAATGAAAATATACCACTTATATACGTATTTGTTCAAGCAAACCATGAAAAATATGTTAACATAAACTTAACACACATCTTACATCAATTATGTTTCATGCTCGACTTTTACCATTATGCCCCTTTAGATGAAAAAGAGCCCCAATGAGGGGCTCAAATAAGCTTCTTTAGGTCAGCATGCGCACAGCATAAACATCCTTACAAAAGCCTCGCAACCCGTTATAGATACGCGGCACTTTCGCTTCCTTGGAAACAAGACCAAAGACGGTTGGCCCGCTGCCCGACATCAATACACCGTCTGCACCTAAGCGCTGCATGCACTCCTTCAGATGTCTGACCTCTGGATACAGATCCAGCGTCACTTCCTCCAGCACATTGCCTAGATTATCGCACAAACGATCGAACTGCTTGTCCCGTATCGCACTTAGTACACCCGCCGTGGAAGGATGCTGCTTGATTTCACGCGCGTTCAGCTTTCCGTAGATCTCTGAGGTCGATACATTAATGGGCGGCTTCGCTAAGACAACCCAACACTGAGGAGGAGCTGAGATATGTTCCAGCTTCTCGCCACGCCCTGTTGCAAGAGCAGTCCCTCCAGTCACACAGAAAGGCACATCCGAACCAAGCTCTGCGCCAAGCACTTGAAGTTCCTCATTTGGGATATTCAGATTCCAGAGACGGTTGAGCCCTCGCAATGTTGCCGCTGCGTCGCTGCTCCCGCCCGCCAAACCTGCAGCCACGGGTATCCGCTTGTCCAAGTGAATGTAGACGCCCTGCTTGACGTCGTAGCGGTCTTTAATAAGACGCGCAGCCTGAAAGGCTAGATTCTTCTCATCGAGCGGAATATACCCCGCCTGACTCGATATGATAATCGTGTCACGCGCCATCTCCTGCATTTCGATCCGATCAGCCAGATCCACCATCGTCATCACCATCTCAACTTCATGGTAGCCGTCTGGCCTTTTATGTAAAACATCAAGAGACAAATTAATTTTAGCCGGTGCTTTCTCAAAAATCTTCATCCGATCACCTTCTTTTGCTCGTTAGCCACCCCGATATTATAACAAAAGCATAAAAAAAAAGCTAAAGCATTTGCTTTAGCTGTAAAACGGACGTTGCACTCCTTGTCCAGACTGTTGGTAAGACTGCTGGTAGCCCGCTGGCGGCGGATAATTCGTAGAGCCCGCTTGTTGCTGATGATGACTGTTATATGACGGTGAATAGTTTGTATAACCCTGTCCATTAAATGCCGGCTGACTAGCAGTCGACTGATGATAGTTAGACGAGGTGGTTTGCACGTTGATCGGAGCCGAAACGTATTGCTTGGCCAAATGCTCTTGTGCAATTTGAATCGCCCGCTTCACCATATTCCCTGCATCCTTCGTTCGAATCCCCGACCAGCCTTCTCGCTGTACGACATCGTAGAAACCAAGATCCTTCGCTAACTCATATTTAAAGCTCTCTGACATCACACTTCTTCTTCGACTCATACCAAATCCTCCTTATCATTTGCGCACCATGAACGCTGCAACCATCATAAGCAGTGATTGATGACGATTTCGATTAGTATGCCCTATCACTGTAAGTACATGCACTACACGAACTCCAGCCTGATCAGCCTATCTATACAAAGCAAAAACAGACCGCAAGGGCCTGTTCATTATCGGAACGCTATTAAGCTAATGCTGTATGTAAGTGATGCGAACCTGACCATCATCGTTGCATACGGTAACTTCGACGGACTCGGTGAGGATATCGGCGTAGCTGTATGACACTCGTTTGAAGGCGTGAGATTCTTGATCTAATTTCACAATAAACACAGAAGGGTAGGTTTCTTCTAAAACACCGGAACGCTCGACAGTCTTACGACGGCCACCATTCGCTCTCAACATGATCTTCTGCCCAACATGGGGCTCCAAACTGCGTTTGATTTCCAATAGCGCATTTTTTGCCATTGTCAACTACCACCTCTTTCCTTGTCAATTATAACTCATTCACCCCATCATGTCAAATGAGGTCAAATATTATATCAGCACCCCAATCCCGTTGTCAACGGCATTTTTATAGGTTTTCCGATTTCTCCTCCCTTCAGGTTGTCACCAATGTTCGCAAATTATTCACACTTTTCCAGTTACGGAGAAACTTCTCTCCCCTGAGCTTACGCACATTGAATAAACACTGGGAACAACAGCCTGCCGTGGACAAAAAAAAGAACACTCTCTGTCGCCCTCCAATACGGAGTTCATAACAGAAAGTGTTACTTAGAATCGCAAGATTCAGGATAGCTTTCACTCGCATCAAATAACTACAAGCATCCCCCGTTCTCTAGGGACGCCTAATTCAGCTATACAGACTCTTCTGTGTGCTGAATACCAGGAACACCCATCCGATAACTGCCTCGCGTCTCCACCCCACCTAGCCCCTCTAATCCCGTCACCGTCAAATCCATAATATCCAACATCGAAATCGTTTCTCTTGTTGGGGTATAGGACAGCTTAGCTGCGATGCATAGCGGATCTAAGGCGTGAATGAGTATGCGTGCAGGGGAACTGGCGAAATTAGCCCCAGCCCGCAATAAAGCTTCGAAGTGCGACTGACAAGCACCTGCCACAATAATTAAAGAATCCCGATCCCTCTCATATTGTCGGGCCACTCGAACCGCATTCACGAAGTTCTGGGAATTCTTATAGCTCGACAGATTACTTGGGCTCACACTTTGCCGATTTTTCAAAATACCATCATGCCCCGTAATGACGACAATGTCCGGTTTATATTGAGGAAGCAATCTTTGCAGTGCTTCCGCCATTTGCGCCTCAGGAATAAAGAAACCTTCTGCCGGAATGCGTAATTCGCCGTAGAGCTGCATGCTTTTGCGCAGATAGCTCGGATCGCCATCCAAGTGTAGAACTCTTCCGGGCACTTCAAAATAGCTGTTATGAGCTGGTTGTGACTTTTGTTTATGATTGACAGCTATCTGATTCTTTTCCTGCAATTGCACTTGGGACACCGCCAGTCGACGCAGCGACTCACGAAATTCAGGCGAGCTTGACCGTGGATGATCTAAGGTCTCCTTAGGATTCGCTTTTGTCAGATCCGTGAGCGGCGCATCTGCAAGTAACCGAAAATCGACACCCCTTAGAATGGCCTTGAGATGCTCAATTCGTTCAATTTTAAACACGACGTCGCCGCCATAGGAAATACGGGTAACAAAATCTCCTTGCCTCATCGCACAAATCCCCTCCTAAGGGTATCCTATGGCGAGACTAGGCATTTGGTGCGGGTTTATTTGCAGCCGTGCGCACGAAGGGCCGTCGACAAACGTGCGAACTCCTCCATGCTGAGTGTCTCACCCCGGCGTGAAGGCTCGATCTGAATGCCGTGCAGCAATGCTTCCAGCTCAGGCTTGTTCTCTTTGGTAAAGAACCTCGCCGCGAGGTTGTTGTAGAGGGTTTTGCGACGCTGAACGAAGGACGCCTGGACGACAGCGAAGAAGAAGTCCACATCCGCCACTTCAACAGGCGGCGCTTGACGCACTCGCAGCCGGATGACAGCGGAATCGACGTTCGGCTGCGGCACGAAGACGGTGCGAGGCACGATCGTGACGAGCTCCGGCTCGCAGTAGAACTGCACGGCAATACTCAGGCTGCCGTAATCCTTGGTGCCCGGACGAGCCGCCATGCGGTCGGCCACTTCTTTTTGAATCATCACGACGATATTCTCCAGGGGAAGCTTCTCTTCGAGAAGCTTCATGATGATCGGTGTCGTGATGTAGTACGGCAGGTTGGCGACAACACTGACGCCATCCACGCCTTCGAAATGCTGCCGGAACAGCTCCGGCAGGTTGGTTTTCAAGATATCCCCATGAACGACAGTAGCATGGGGGTAAGGCGCCAGCGTCTCGTCCAAGATGGGCAGAAGACGCTGATCGATCTCAACGGCCAGCACGCGGCCAGCGAGCTTGGCTAGCTGCTGTGTGAGCGCGCCTATACCGGGGCCGATCTCAAGCGCAGCCTTCGTAGGCCCCAGCTCAGCAGCCAGGACGATTTTGCTCAATATATTTTGATCAATCAAGAAGTTCTGGCCCAAGCTCTTTTTCAGCACGAGACCATTTTTCTTAATAATTTGTTTTGTTTTACTGGGTGTCGCCACATCTTCTGCAGTCACAATTACTTCTTGCCCGGATATCGTCATAGGTTAGACCTCATTATCTATTAGGTTCTCATTCTCGTCATTCAATGCAATGCGTTCCGAATGCGTTCAATTCAAATGCTCGAGCGCCGCCTCAAATTCCTCTCGCGAAATCTGAAACATCGCACAACGCTTATAAAATTGCTTGCCATTGCAATAACCAATGCCTAGCGCATTGCCTACGGCCAATCGGCGAGCTGCCGCATCCGGATGCACGATGAGACCGGCAGCGATCAAATCCTCCATCGTCAGCTGCGAGACGGCCGCGTCATACTCCGTCCGCAGGCTCTGAAGCGCTTGACGGATCGTCTCCGGCGTCGCGTTCTCGACGCCGATGTCGCCTTTATACGCCGCTTGCTCCTGCGTAATGAAGGCATGCTTGCAGCCAGGAACCTTGGCTGCCACGATTTTGCGAATCCGTTCCCCTGCGTGATCCGGATCCGTGAATATAATGACGCCTCTGCGCTGTTGAGCCAGCGCAATCCGCCCCAGCACAGCTTGTCCGATGGCGGAGCCACCTGTTTCAATCGTATCCGCCTGCACAGCCCGCTTGATGGCAGCTGTATCGTCCTTACCTTCCACAACGATCATTTCTTTTATCATCTACGTTTTCCTTCCCAGTACAAGCAGAAAAAGAAGAGGGGTCTCCTCTTCTTTCGCACAGGCATATGCCAGGCTACGTGTATAGCCTAGTGTTCCCGGCCTAACTAACGTTTACACCTTAGTTTTGGGACGGTTTTGTGGGGCCAACCACGTACACCGTGTACCCTTGTTTGGTTCCAAATTTATTCGCGTAACCATGATCTTCGAAATATACATCGACCATTTGACCTTTCACGCCGCTGCCAATATCTTCAGCACGACGGAAACCAAGACCTTCAATATATACCCACCAACCCAGTGGAATCACCTTGGGGTCAACAGCAATCGTACGCCCTTCAGTTACGGTAGTACCTGTGTAGGTTTTACCATAACCTGCGGATCCCTCGGTTTTGCCTGTCGACGCAACGCCCGCTGAATAGGCAGTAAGTTTCACGTTTTTGAGAATTTGCTTGTAGCCGAAGGTCACACCGTTCTTGGAAACCTCATCCACGCTCGGTGAAGAGGCAGAGAGCACAACCACGGGATTTTTCGTACCTACGGATACTACCTTTTTAACGCTTTCTGTTTGTACTTCCTCACCCACAACTGCTTCCGCGACTAAAACACCGTCCTCGAAAGTCTTCTCTTTCTTCTTGACCAACACGCCTTCTTTACCTTCTTGGACCACTTGCTCTTTGCCTTTGAGTAAAGATGCGTCATTCTTTTTCTCTGTCTCGAATGCGATCGGTTCAGAGACTTCCTCCGTCTCTTTGGTCACACGGACGATCTTAATTTCATCGCCTGTGCCAAGAGCGGCCGTCGGTTCGGGAGAAATACGATCGTTCTCCCCAAGTGCAATATTTAAACGTTGCAATGCACTTTCTACCGTTCTTGCAGTTGTGTAAACAGTGGTGGTCTTTCCATCAGCAGTCAATTGAATTGGTGAGGCCTGCTCGATAACAATTTTGTCTCCACCCTTGAGCTTGGTCGTGAGTGAAGCTGAAATTTCATCGTGCTCACCAATCGTTATGGCTTGTTCATCCAGTAGGCGTTGCAGGACCCATTGCTTCGTGTGCACAATAGTTTCTTGTCCATTCACAACCACGGATACGCTCTTGGTAGCCGTTCCGTACAACAACACCAAAAACATGAAAGTCATTGCGATTGAGATTATAGCTAGGCTTAAAATCAAACGCAAGTTTTCATGCTTCCATCGCAATGCGAAGGACATGCTGGATGATCGTTTTACATGGGTCTCGCTAATTGAGATACTGCCCACTTCTTCGGTCCTCCTTCAAAGCCTCGCCGCCAGGTTACAGCATGATTAAATTTGACGCGACTAAGGTTTTTAGTTTAACTTAACACGCTTGCCATCATCAGCTTTGTTGCCTTGCCGAATCTGGTCGTCCCCCCCTTTTACCTATTCATCATCCTATGAATTCCGGGTTGTTTTATGTCTATTGGTCTGTGTATAACCCTATATGTGGACAAAAAGCCAGCAAGAAGAGGACTCTTCTCGCTGGCTTAGTTTGCATAGTGAAATACAAATAGCACGCACGACAATCGTTACCTCTCTTACGCTTACGAGGTTAGCTGACGGATTCGGACGTGAGAGTCGCCCTACGTAGACGCAAACTGCTTGTTTGACGTCTATGATTCACCCCTGTTACTCTCTGCTTACTTAACCGCATCGGAATGCTCATTAAGCTGGCAGTGGTTCCCCCGTTTCCACATTTGGAACTCAGCGAATGGAAATTTGGCAAATTGGATATTAAGTTATTATGAAAAGTATATTACGCTGTTAATCTCAACCTGTAAAGGGATTAACACCCGTTAAAAAGGGCTAAATCGACTAAATTTCGATTATTTTTCATATATAACCCACTTATATCTACATGTGTCTAACTTTAACGTACGTATACTCGATTTTTCAGTATATAATGATCAAAACTAGGCTAAAAATGCAAATTTGTTTATAATGATTCTGGAAGTATTTGATTGAAAAATTCCAATAATTTGCTATTTAGGGAGGCAATTGTGATGGGTCCCATCCTGCAAGTAAACGCTTTATTCGGTGGATATTTACCCAACAAACCCATTCTTCATAATCTAACCTTCTCGATCCGCCAAGGTGAAATGATGGGGCTTATCGGACTCAATGGTGCAGGGAAAAGTACCACCATCAAAAATATTCTAGGGCTGCTTCAACCACAAAAAGGGTCCATTCGCATTAACGGTTTAACATTAGCCGAAAACCCGCTACCCTACAGAGCGACATACGCTTATGTGCCCGAAAGTCCAGAGCTATATGAAGAGCTCACGATTCGCGAACACCTCGAGCTAACCGCGATGGCTTACGGTATTTCGAAAGCGGATTACGAGACCCGTTCTCGATCCTTGTTAGAGCAGTTTCAAATGAAAGACAAGCTGAATAGCTTCGCAAGTCATTTATCCAAAGGGATGAAACAGAAGGTTATGATCATGAACGCATTCCTGATTGAACCCTCTTTATACATTATCGATGAACCATTTCTCGGACTCGACCCTTTAGCGATTCGTTCCTTGCTTGATCTCATGGTTCAAATGAAGAAGAAAGGTGCATCATTTCTCATTTCCTCACACATTTTGTCTACAATTGAAAAATACTGCGATGCTTATGTCGTACTACATAAAGGCCACATGGTTGCTCAGGGAGATTTAGTCGAATTACGCGCCCAGACGGCTCTGCCTCAGGCGTCATTAGACGACATCTTTTACAAGCTCGTTCAAGGAGACATGGCATGAGTCACTTAACGGATAGTACACATGCATTTAACACACACGCATTATGGAAGCAGCGTTTTCAACATTATATGAAGGAATCCATAGGATATTGGCAATATGCTGCACGCAGTAACTTTATTGGCTTCCTGTTGTTTCTTGTCATCGTTTCTTCCTATTATTATGCAAAAACATTACAGCGTCTTCCGACAGATTATCCGTACCTATGGATCGTGTTGCTCGTACTCGTTCCACTCGTCGCTTCAAGCTCTATTCGAACGCTGACTCGCAGTGCCGATCGAATGTTTCTATTGCGGATTGAACATGAAATGGGTGCTTATTTCCGAAGCAGCTTTCTGTATAGCTTTTCACTTCAGGGTGTTTGGTTATTTCTCGGTTGGGTGGCTTTAAACCCTCTGTATAAGCACTGTCTAGGTTCTGAAGCACGGCCATTTCTCCTCATTCTCGCTCTATTACTTCTATTAAAAATAGCGAACCTATTAGCGAGTTGGCAGGAAGGAAGATTTGCCGATGAACGAACTCGATTCATCTCTGTTTGGTTTCGATGGGCGGCATCCCTTGCCTTAATTACGATCCAATTCCACTATAGCAGCTTATGGGCATGCTTAGCTGCCCTACTACTTGTATTCGTTTGGCTGATTGCATTCCGATACGCGGGTAAATATGTGATCGGATGGGACTATCTGATTGCCAAAGAGAAACAGAAGCAAGCCAATCTCTACGCCTTCTTCAATTGGTTCGTAGACGTACCTCAATTACCAACACGAATAGCCCGCCGAGGTTGGATCAGCGGGCTTACCCGAATGATTCCATTTCGACAGGATTCGGCGTTTCTCTACTTATATATGAAGACACTGCTGCGCACCGAAATGTTCGCTATTGTGCTCCGTCTGACTGTGATCGGCATCTTAGCCTTAGCAGTTGCAGACTCCACAACTGCACGTTGCGTCATCCTACTCATCGCACTTGTGATCTCGATGGTGCAGCTTACTTCATTGGAACGTGCACATCGCTATACGTTTTGGCTCCATATGTATCCATTAGAGCCTCAAACTAGAGCAGGTTCTCTAGCTTTTATCATCTGGCTAACCCTCTCAGTAGAGCTTGTTATCCTAACGATTCCATTCATGATGGGAACCCCCATCCTATACATCGTAGTCCCTTTACTCAGTCTTGCCTTTATTTCTTTCGCTTGCGGCGTCGTCCTCCGCCGGAGGTTCAAGAAAAATGCCTTACTTGAGGCCGAGTAACCGAATCGCATTGTTTGTTGTAATCTCAGCGATCTCTTCTAACGTCATTCCCCGAATTTCCGCGGCAGTCTCAGCCACCAAGCGAACATAACCGGTTTCGTTGCGCTTACCGCGGAAAGGATGGGGCGTTAAGTATGGCGCATCCGTTTCGATCAATAAACGATCAAGCGGAACCTGCGCCAGTACCTCTTTCGGCTGCACCGCATTTTTGAACGTAACAGGACCTCCAAAAGAAATATGGAAATTCATATCCAGACACCGCTTCGCTGTCTCCCAACTACCCGAGAAACAATGCATGATACCCCCTACCTCCGCTGCCTTCTCTTCTTTGAGAATCGTTAGAATGTCCTGATGTGCATCCCGATTATGAATCACAATCGGCATCCCCAGCTTACGCGCAAGACGAATTTGCTCCCGAAAAACGCGTTGCTGAACATCCTTAGGCGACTTGTCCCAATAATAATCCAGACCAATCTCCCCGATCGCAACCACCTTCTCATGCTGGCATAAGGACTCAATCCATTCCAAATCGCCAGGCATCATATCTATCGCATCTACAGGATGCCAGCCAACCGTCGAATAAATCCAATCGTATTTCTCAGCAAGCTCGATTGAGCTTGGGATCGTTTCTCGATTAAAGCCGACATTGACAATTCTCGTAACGCCAGCCTCTAACGCCCGCTGAATGACTTCCTCTTGATCTTCTTTAAATTGCTCCGCATTTAAATGTGTGTGTGAATCCGTTAGCATGATCGTTCTCCCTTATGTAACTGAATATGAATGATGTTCCGTCATTTGCTTATAGCTTCTTCTAAATAGCTTCTTATACCTGCTTATTCTTGCTCTCCCAACATCGCCCAAACATCCGGATAATCTTCAGCATTCAACCGCTCAAGCAACTCCTCTGGATAATACACATGATGTTTACCCATCTGGAACCCACTAATCGACTGTACAATTTCGGAACGATGCGTAATTTCAGTTAACGTCTCCTTATGATCCAGCAAAAGGATTGGCTGAGTATCATCATTTTCACCCGCTCTGTACACGTCATAGGATTGATTCGAAGGGAAATCGATCTCCATATAGTACGTTGGATCGAAGCCAACTTCTTTCATCACTTTTTCCATACGCTGAATGAGTTGTTCCTGATCACCATCGAAGGTACTGTACTTGTACAATTTACGATCCAAGAATCGTTTGCACATATCCGCCAGCATACCATCCTTCTCTTGACTCCAAAAGGTCAGCATCGTTTGCATGACAGACTCATCCAGCAGCAAATAATCTTCTAAGGAGATTTGATTCTGAATGAGATGAAGAATCGGCTCCACCATGAATCCAAACGTGTAGCCTTCTTCATACAAATGCTTAGCGCGTGCAAACACTTTATGCAAAAGAATTTCTGCGCTTCTGGTAACTGGATGAAAATAAACCTGCCAGTACATCTGATAACGAGACATGAGATAATCCTCTACAGCATGCATACCGCTCTCTTTGACCACAATATGCCCTTTGTAAGGTCTAATCACCCGTAGAATTCGTTCTAGATCGAATGTGCCATAGTTTACCCCCGTAAAGTAGGCATCGCGCAACAAATAATCCATGCGGTCCGCATCCAACTGACTGGAAACCAGGCTAACGACAATCTCTTCGCTATAGGATTTACAGATGACACCTGCCACCTTCTTCGGAAAATCAGGCGAGACACGGCTCAGCACTTCGTTCACTTCGGTATCCCCTAACACAATGCGGCAGGACCAGTCCTCATGCCTTGTGCCGAAAGCTTTCTCAATCGAGTGTGAGAACGGACCATGTCCCAAATCATGAAGCAATGCTGCGCATAAACATAGCAGCCGCTCTTCCTTCGGCCAATCCTCATAGTGATTGCGTTCAAATTGCGAAATAATTTTCCGCGTAATTTCATAGACACCCAGCGAGTGGGAGAAGCGGCTATGCTCAGCACCATGAAATGTTAAATAGGACGTGCCTAATTGACGAATGCGGCGCAAACGTTGAAACTCACGGGTATTAATCAAATCCCAAATCGTATCGTCTTGCACATAAATGTATTTGTGAACGGGATCTTTAAATACCTTCTCTTCATTCATACAGCTTGAACCTCCCTCAATATAATTAATACTTTCGACATTTTCGACATGAAACCTTCGACAATGTCGATTAATGTCGAATTTCATATCCCAATTTTATCAGAGCTCAATTGCTGTTTTTCCTGCACCTCTTCATACATCGGCCTTTGAAATGTACGTAATATAATCCTTACAACCCCTTGTAGATAGCGCCACCATCGTTTTTTACCCCGATACATAAATAATCAGAATAGAGATAAAACTACTCGTTTTCAGTGAAAATATGGTTGACTATTTTGGGAATCGTTGGTATCATAAGTCTTAAGTAAATGTCGAAACATGACGATATTGATAAAAAATTGATAAAATCGAAAGGGGTTTTATATATATGATGAAATCTACCGGAATTGTTAGAAAAGTGGACGAACTAGGACGCGTTGTTATTCCAATCGAACTGCGCCGCACGTTGGGTATTGGCGAGAAAGACGCTTTGGAAATATATGTAGACGGTGAGCGCATCATGCTGAAGAAATATGAGCCAGCTTGTATCTTCTGTGGCAATGCGGAGAATGTATCGTACTTCAAAGGAAAAATTGTTTGTCATATTTGTTTAGCAGAAATGCCAACACCTGTGACAAAATAAGAAAAGTAGTATATAATAGAAGTAGCACTTATCCTATTGGTAATTCTAACCTTTTTCATATCTCCTTTCATCTCTAACTCTGTTGGCTTCGGCCACGGGTTAGAGATCTTTTTTTGTATCGACCTTAGAAGATAGAGAACTGACATCTGAATGGATGCAACGATATGACCTTTCTATATATGGTAGATGAATCGGCCCCTTTAGGGGCCTTTTCCTTTTCAAATGTTTAGCTGGGCGCCTTAACGCTCCAATAACGCATTATATACATCACGCTTCGATAATCCGCGATCCGTCGCAACCAGCTTCAGCGCATCCTTGCGATCAATCCCGCGCTCCTCGTAGTGGGCGACATGCTCGCCGAGCGTCTTCGCCTCCCACCAACCATCCGCCGCCTCTTGTACGGCCGCGGCGGATGCGCCTTCTGCGATCACGCAGTACTCGCCTTGCGGCGGGTACTGCTCTAAGTGCGCGAGGCACTCTGCAATCGTGCCCCGCAGGAACTCCTCGTACCGCTTCGTCAACTCGCGGGCGAGGCACACCCTGCGCTCCGCCCCCCACACTTCTGCCATGCGCAGAAGTGTTTTCTCCACGCGGTGCGGCGATTCATAGAACAGCAGTGTGTCTTGCACATGCTGCAGCCCTTCCAGCAACTTCGTCTGGTCCTTTTTCTCCCTAGGGAGAAAACCGACGAAGGCGAAACGCTCTGTCGGCAGGCCTGATGCAATCAGCGCCGACAAGGCCGCATTCGCGCCGGGGATGGGCACCACCGGCACGCCCTCGTCTACGGCCATCCGCACCAGGTCATAGCCTGGGTCGGAAATGGCCGGTAGGCCGGCATCGCTGACTAGCGCGATGCTCTGCCCTTCAAGCAGCAAGCGGACCAGCTCCGGGCCGCTTGCTTGCTTGTTGTGTTCGTGATAGCTGACCAGTCGCGTCGCGACTTCGAAATGGGTCAGCAGCTTGCGCGTTTGCCGCGTGTCTTCGGCGGCAATCATGCTTACTTCCTTCAGCGTGCGGATCGCGCGGAAGGTCATATCTTCAAGGTTGCCGATCGGCGTGGCGACCAGGTAGAGCGTGCCTACACCGCTAGAATCCTCGCGGTAGCTTTTCTGTATCGTTACACTCACAGTTAAATCCCTCATCACTTTATATTAATCGTACAGTTAGCCTATTTACGAGAACTCCAGAGCGCTCCGTCCACCATAGTAGATCTCTTTGAGCTCTTGGCAGTATTCTTCCTTCTCCGTGTATACAATTAGTGGCGGCAACGTACGAATCTCCGGCTTACCATCTTTCATCCCCTCAATCAGCACCATCATTGCTTCTTCTCCTGCACGCGCATGCACATAGCGAATTCGTTTCGGTTCGATGCGATACTGCCGCATGAGGCAGATGATGTCGACCACACGTGTAGCGCGATGCACCATGGCCACTTTACCGCCTGCTTTGACTAACTTCGCACAAGCCGCAATCACATCCTCCAGCGTGCAGTGAATCTCATGACGTGCCGCTGCAAAATGCCCATTCCTATTCTGCTCCCCACCCAGCACAGGCAGATACGGCGGGTTTACAGTAACCGCATCAAATTGTCCGTGTCCCAAGGTTTTGTGAATCGATTTCAAATCTCCCTGCACCATATGCAGTCGTTCGGATAGATCGTTAATCTCGGCATTACGCACAGCCATATCCGCCAAACGCTCCTGAATTTCTACGCCCCAAATCTCAGCGCGGGTACGTGTCGACAGCAACAGGGGAACAACACCATTTCCTGTACATAGATCTACGATCCTCCCCTTAGATGGCAGACTAGCGAACCTCCCTAAAAGAACCGCATCCATCGAGAAGCTGAACACTTCATCACTCTGGATAATTTTCAAATCATATGTCAATAAATCATCTATTCGTTCAGTCGGTTGTAAAGGAACTTGCTTCATACGTCTTTCCTTTCTCTTTGCTGCTTATTATGGAAAAAAACCGTAAGGGATACACCCCTACGGCCAAGCGACTTATTTATTTAAAAAGGATAAGCAAAACAAACAATCTCCCTCGGTCCGAAGGTGTCCATAATACACATTGCAAATATGAAATCCTTCATTGTATAAGCGGGTTAAATTATCATATCCGGCACCTGGTAGCTGCACCGGTTCGTCATCAGTATCTCTCGTAGGCTCCGGGACCACTGTTTCCTCTTGGCGTATGAGCTTACGGAGTTGCTGATTCTCTATGCTTAATCTCTTATTTTCTTCGATGAGGGTAATAATCCGTTTCTTCAAGGCACCTAATTCTGCATACGTGGTACCCATTCGTTCTTCAATCCCATCTATCTGTCCAAAAATATCTTGTTTATCCACGCTTTCACCTCTAGTGCCATGCATGCTTACTGGCCAGCGCCTCCTTGAATCCTCGATCTCTACTCTTGTTCAACAACATCATCGAATGGCAGATCTAACGCTTTCCCAAGATCAAACAATTGAACCTTTGCCGTACGTTCTTTAATATTAAGCCCCAATACTTTTCCACTGCCAAAAGAAGTAATCACTAATCGGCCAACCGTCGGCAACGAATCTTTGGCACTTTCATAGTTATCATGTTCATATTTCAAGCAGCACATTAGTCTTCCGCATAACCCTGATATCTTGGTCGGATTCAAGGACAAATTCTGATCTTTCGCCATCTTAATGGAAACTGGCTCGAAATCACCTAAGAAGGAAGAACAACATAGAATTCGCCCACACGGACCTATGCCACCGAGCATCTTCGCTTCATCACGCACACCAATTTGTCGAAGTTCAATCCTTGTCCGAAAAATACTCGCCAAGTCTTTCACAAGCTCACGGAAATCAACGCGTCCTTCAGCCGTAAAATAAAATATAATTTTATTTCGGTCGAAGGTATACTCTACGTCCACTAGCTTCATCTTAAGACTGTGGTCTTTAATTTTATCATGACAGGTTTGAAAAGCGTCTTTGGCTGCTTTTTTATTCTCTTCAACCAAATCAGCATCCGTATCATCCGCAATGCGAATGACCTTTTTGAGTGGAAGAACCACATCGTTTTCTTTGACAATCTTTTTGCCCACTACGACCTTGCCGTATTCGACACCGCGTGCGGTCTCAACAATAACGGCACTTTCTTTCTCGATCGGTAAATCAATGGGATCAAAATAATATATTTTACCCGCCTTCTTGAAGCGGACGCCAACCACTGAGTACATCTTACACCCCCTGCATCTCCACGAGCATTTTCTCTATAACCAGCTGAGAATTGGCATTGGAACGCAGTCGCTTTTGTAAATCTACGGCTTGCTCCATCATACGCACCCAGACCGAAACATCTCG
The DNA here is from genome assembly GCF_001428105.1 of Paenibacillus sp. Soil766. Classification (GTDB taxonomy): domain Bacteria; phylum Bacillota; class Bacilli; order Paenibacillales; family NBRC-103111; genus Paenibacillus_E. The sequence goes on from NZ_LMSJ01000030.1 coordinate 66,702, forward strand.
ACTTAACGCGAGGGAGCCCATCCAGTCTAGCTGGTCATTATATACAAGCTTGTCTCTGCGCTCAAGGCGCAACTGCACCATATCTTTAAACCAGAGGATCAATAAGTCGAATAAAGCCGAAACATGATCCGCAAGTTCTGTTTTCACAATCCGCTGTTGTACGGTAATCATGGAAGTAGGGAAACGTGTGAGCGTCTCCTTCGCTAATTGTAACATTACGGTTCTCATTTCTGCAAACCAATTTGCTGCAATTAAATCTCTTGCCGCTTGCAAACCTGCTGTTACATGCGCTGCAGGTTGTACTAATGCCGCTGGAAGTCCTTCTTCCAGCAATTTGAGCACCATTTGCTCACGTGCCATTGGCGTAAATTGGATCCACTGTGCCCGCGATTGAATCGTAGGTAACAGCGCGTTTCCGTTCTCGGTGATCAGAATGGCTACCACACGAGAGTTCGGTTCCTCTAGAAATTTCAACAAACTATTCGCAGCCTGTACAGTCATCTTCTCTGCATGGTACAGGACATATATTTTCGTTCCAGATGCAGTTGCCCTGTAGGCGAACTCTTTCTGCAACTCCCGAATCTGCTCAATTTTAATTGAAGCGCCTTCAGGAGCGACCGTATGGAGATCTGGATGATTGCCATGCTCGACCTTACGGCATTCCAAGCATTCACCGCATGCATCTTCCGTCCCATTCTGACAATAGATCGCTTTGGCGAGAGCAATTGCCATCTCGGATCGCCCTGTCCCAACAGGACCACTAAAAATATACGCATGCGATAGCCTGTCTTGACGTAGTCCGTTTTGCAGCAGCTGTTTGGCTGCTGCTTGTCCCGGTATAGCTTTGAAGGACATTTATTTTCGCCCCATTACACGCTTATATTTTTTAAAATAACAAATTGATCAACATACCTCGGATTTCTCCGATTCTATGCAGTATTTCGATCCGCCCCTGCTCATTCTCCAATAATTCATCAGCTAATAAGAGGAGCTCTTGATCGATTTCTTCCAAAAGCTTATATCGCTTCGAACGACCGCGACGATCCCAGCCCTTCGTATCTCTTAAGTTAACACCTCTACGAGCTGTTTCCTCGAGAAACTGACGAATGAGCAGCTTATATTGCAATAGCTCTCTAACTGTCATGCCTCTCGACAAGCGATCGCCTTGAAGTGTAATTTGCTGTACCATTTTGGTCAGCTGTTCTTGCGTATACTTCTCATCGTTCTGCTGCATAATGTCAGAGAAATTCCTCGGAGCCATCTGTGGCGGAGGAACATTCTCACCGACTTTAATATTCTTACCGATGGGCTGCAGCCCCGGGTTAATTTTCAAGACGCATCCATCCTTGTGTACCTAATATGTTTAGAAATGCTCGAATCGTTCGACTGGCAACACGAAAACCGCCGCTCCACCTACTTGCACTTCCACTGGGAATGGAATGTACGAATCCGTCGTTCCTCCCATTGGAGAAACAGGTGTCACCAACTGCTCACGAATTTTACAATTTGCTCGAATCACCTGCATCACCTCTTGCACTCGATCATCTTCCGTACCAATCATAAAGGTAGTATTCCCCGCACGCAGAAACCCACCGGTACTTGCCAACTTCGTGGCTCTGAACCCTTCCTTAATTAAAGCGTTAGAGAGACGGTTACTGTCTTTATCCTGAACAACGGCTACGACTAGTTTCATAGGTGATGCCTCCTTATATTATAAACTAAGAATTGATTTTCCGCTTTAGACGGAAATATGTTCCTCAAGCAACTGTTTACAATCCTGCCATATATCCGCGGCTATGCATTCTACGTCTCGATTAGCATCAATAATGATGACACGCTCTGGCTGATCCGTTGCAATTTGGTGGAAGCCCGCGCGTACTCTGCTGTGATAATCGACATTTTTCTGCTCAATGCGATCCAACTGCTGTGTAAACTCAGTAGCACCTGCTCGCTGATTCAATCGCTCCAAACTCACTTCAACGGGAACGTCCATCATATAAGTTCTAGTTGCCTGTAGCCCTGAGCTTGCATATTTCGAAATACTCTTCACCATCTCGATATCAACACCAAGCCCATAAGATTGGTAGGCTACACTAGCATCAATAAATCGATCGCAAAGCACAATTCGACCAGCCTTCAGCGCTGGAAGGATAAGCTCGTGAACATGTTGCGCCCGCGATGCTGCATAAAGCAATACCTCTGCTTGATCCACCATCTCCTCATTCACAGGATCGAGAATAATGCTGCGGATTTTATCGCTAATTGCCGTACCACCCGGTTCTCTTGTAACAAGTACGTCATGTCCTAACTTTTGTAGCTCCTGCGCTATCTTTTTGAGCTGCGTTGTTTTTCCGGAGCCGTCCGGCCCTTCAAACGTAATGAATATTCCGTTCACGTGTTCCTCCTGCATACTGCCTCACGAAGTCTCTTCGTGATCTGTGCATATAGTTAATTGGTGCGTCTGTCCAAAATTGGTTCCTTGGAACCTGATGCCCTGCCTAGCCAAAAATACGAGTGCCTCAGCTACAGAAGCCGTTATTACTTCACCTGGATATAAATAAGGAATACCTGGTGGATAAGGAATGACCATCTCACCTGAACGCTTCCCAATTGCTTCCTCTATATTAACCATTTGAGTTGTCCGTTGAAACAAGACACTATGGTCAAACCTTATTGGTGAGGAGATGGGTGCGTAGGTGGGTAATTTAATTATATTCGAGATAGGCGCCTGAAGTTCCTGCTTACGGTTCGTGATGTCCAAACAAATGTTGCTTAATACTTGGACTAAACGTAGTATCTCCTCTCTTGAGTTAGCAGGGGAAAAAACCAGTAAAACCAGATAGCCATCTGTCATCTCAACAAAACAGCCTGCGGCTTCTAACCGCTCTTTGAGCTCGGCTCCAGATATGCTATACGTAGGATCATAAATAGCAATTTTAAAAGGATCTGTTGTTTCGGCGACTCCCGCACCGCTTGGTTGCTGATTTCCCTGTGGATAGACACCGAGACATTGCAACGCCTCTAACTCTTCTCTGAATTCTTTCATGAGATGGAGTCCTTGTTCCAACCACGTATTTCCTTCCGTATGCATTCGCTTACGCGCTAAATCCAATGAGGCCATAATCGGATAGGAAGGACTCGAGCTTTGCAGCATCGCCAACAATTGTTGGATGGCTATACGGTTGATCCCTGATCCCTGTACATGCAGCATCGCCCCCATTGTCATAGCGGTTAGCATCTTATGTGTAGACTGCACGACGGCGTCAGCACCTTGAGATATGGCGGATGCAGGCACCTCTTCGTGGAAGCCGAAATGCGCACCATGCGCTTCATCCACTAGCAGGAGCTTTCCTTTCTCATGCATCAGTTCTGCAAAAGGCTTCAAATCCGTACCGATACCATAATAATTCGGATTCGTTATAAATAATGCCTTCGCAGTAGGATGCTGCTCTATCGCTTGTTTAACAACTTCGATATGTAAAGCTGTTGCAACGCCTGTTTTATCGTCAACCTCTGGTGCTAAGAACACAGCCTGTGCACCTGCTAGCATGAGTCCATGAATGACAGACTTATGCACATTTCTTTGAACTAGAATGAGGTCATCCCTCTGACAAACTGCTCCGATCATCGCTAAATTACCAACCGTACTCCCTCCAATGAGAAAATACGTCTCGTCTGAGCCAAAACAGTCTGCTGCGAGTTGCTCCGCCTCCCTAATAACACCCTCTGGATGATGCAAATCGTCCAGTCCCGTTATTTCTGTATAATCGATGGACATGATCGATTGCAGAAAGCTTGCTCCTTCTTCCAACAGCCCTTGGCCTGATTTATGACCTGGCACATGTAGACTAACGGACTTCGTAGCGTGATGGGCAACCATAGCCTCAAAAAGCGGGGCTCGAGCCTTATGTAAATGTTCGCTGCACAAATGGATCAAACTCCTTGAGCTACCTTAGCATTCAAATTTTCAATTTACCCTTCTATAGTAGTGGATTACCATTAAAAAAACAAAAAAAGCTTCTGTAAAAGAAGCTTCCCCTCTTAATTCATATACTGTCTTGAATTTCCCATGTAAAATGCCTTCTTCATCTGATTCACAAAAAACGGATATTTCTGGTCAGAAACGCTCGTTTTGACGATCTCTTTACTACATTCATCACATATGAACGCCGTCACAATATGAATCCCGCCAATCCGCTGTTGCTCACAAATCATACATAGTCCAAACCGATTCTCCTCCATATGATCACCCCACGATCTTTTATGACTAGTATGTCCGATTCTCGATTCTCCTAAACTAGCTAAATGCTCATATTTTGGAAGGGATATGCCGATAATACCTACATAACATGTTACTGCAGCACGGAGGTCTCTTTTATGTCAATTAAACAAGAATCCAATTTATCCAAACAATCTACGATTTACAGTTATACGTTAATGAAGCGTTTTTATCATTCTATTTATAAAATAGTTCTCTATTACACGTCCCTTATTCTAATAGTCTTCTACAAATTTGACCCATCTCATTGGCTCCCGCTACTAGTGAGCTACCCACTTGTGCTCATCTTCCATACCCTGCTCATTCGGGCCTATTTCCACTTCACCATTGGAATGGCTATGCGCGGTTGGTCCTACCGCTTTGGCATCTTCTGGTCCGGTTTCTTACCTGAAGGCAATGCCTCCGTTCGTCTCGTTACCAAAGTACAGCTTCACCTGTTCTGCATTGGACTTGCCTTGATCCTCATCATGTATCCCTGGATCCCTGGTACTTGGTTGGTCCACCTGACGATCTTTCACTGCTGGATGCTTCTCCCACGGTTATGGATGCTGTTCCGTTTCCAGCCTTACAGTAAAGCTGGTTTAGTGAAAATATCGAGTAAGGACACGTCCTGTTATATACAGTAAATTGCCCACCAACTCCGCCTATTCTAACGATTAACTGGAAAAACTCCATCTAATATTGCGATATTTATCGTTTATATCGAATTAGATGGATTTTGTACAGTTAAATTCGACCTCTGAGGGAGAAATAGCGAGTTTCGCTGATATTAGATGTAGGTTTTCCAGCTAAATCAATTTATTAGCATAAATCGCTCAAATTAGATGTAGTAAATACAGTTAATGTTTAAATGTGCTGGATTAGCGACGGTGTTGGTTTAGAGTTCACGCATGAATGCAAAAAAGAGCCTTACCTGGATTTCTCCAAGTAAGGCTCTTTCAGTGCTGAGAGACTTTTGGCTCCACCAAAAGATCCCTATGTCGTTTGGCAATGTTCTACTCTCCCAGAACCCTGCGGTTCAAGTACCATCGACGCTGGAAGGCTTAACGGTCGTGTTCGAGATGGGAACGCGTGGATCCCTTCCGCCATCATCACCAAAC
>NZ_LMSJ01000031.1 GCF_001428105.1 Paenibacillus sp. Soil766
TCCCGAAGGATAAACCCGCTCGACTTGCATGTATTAGGCACGCCGCCAGCGTTCGTCCTGAGCCAGGATCAAACTCTCCATAATAGAAAAGCTGAAATACTCATTTGAAGCTAGCGAGATTTTGCAATCTCTTTTATAGTCGATTACTCGACTGTGCTTACTCACTCGTTGTTCAGTTTTCAAAGATCAATYTCTTTYRTAGTCGATTACTCGACTGTGCTTACTCACTCGTTGTTCAGTTTTCAAAGATCAATTTCTTTCGTCCACTGCCGTGTTACCGAAGCAGCGAGAAGTAATATACCACATCAGCTCATTCGAATGCAAGAACTATTTTTGAAATTTCTTTCGGTCATTCGTTCTTTCGTTCGACCGCCGAAGCGACAAGGAGTAATATAACAAATCCTCCAAGGGATTGCAAGTTTTTTCGACATGGAAATAAACGGAATGAAAAAAGGCCCTGGCACAAATGCACCAGAGCCCTGCCTTATTTTAACCTTGGCTTCCAATAAAGACGTATCGAGCAATAATTAGAAGAGCTAGAATCCACATTAGCCAGTGGACGCTGTATTTCTTGTCACTTTTGCCGCCTAAATTAGCTGCTGTAGCTAACACCACATAAGTAACGATTCCGAAGGAAATGCCGTTTGCAATGTTATAAGTGAAAGGCATCAATACAAGCGTAAGGAACGCTGGGATCGCAACAACGAAGTCTTGGAAGTCGATCTCTTTAATGGATTGAACCATGAGAACACCAACAACAATCAACGCTGCCGCAGTTGCGGAACCTGGAATCAACATAGCAATTGGCGCCAAGAACAGAGCAAGCAAGAAACATACGCCTGTCGTTACGGCTGTTAGACCTGTACGTCCACCCTCAGCTACACCTGCCGCACTCTCTACGAATGCTGTTACTGTACTTGTTCCAACTAATGCGCCGCCACTCACGCCGATTGCATCAACGAACATCGCTTTACCTACACGTTTGTTACCTTCTTCTTTGTTCTTCATAATACCTGCACGGGAAGCTGTCCCTACCATTGTACCGAAGGTATCGAACAACTCCACGAAAGTAAATGTAGCAATGACAGAAATGATACCTGTCGTCATGATGCCCGCGAAATCAAAATCAGCAAAACGCAGTTTGGACATATCGGGAACCCATGTTGTTTTGTCACTAGTTAGCGTACCTAGATCCACCATACCCATGAAATAACCAACAACCGTTGTTGCAAGAATTCCGAACAAAATCGCACCACGAACGCGAAGCACCATTAGGACGGAGATCAATAGAATACCTATTATGGTTAAAATAACACCTTTATCTTCTAATGAACCAAGATGAAAGATCGTTTCAAACGAAAGAACTTCTGTATACTGATGTGCTTTAATATCATTACCTGCTTCAACTGCAACGCTGAGAATGCCGCTGTTTTTGAAACCGATCATGGCAATAAACAACCCAATACCCACTGTAATCGCATGCTTCAAGCTATCAGGGATAGCGACAAGAAGCATTTGACGAATTTTGGTAACCGTTAGGATGATAAAGATGATCCCGGAGATAAACACAGCCGTGAGTGCCATCGAAAACGTAAATTTACCTTGTGAGGTTAGAATAATCGTCGCAAAGTACGCATTCAAGCCCATACCCGGTGCGAGTGCCACAGGAAAGTTTACGAAAAGCCCCATTGCAATCGTCATCACGCCCGCCGCAATAGCTGTTGCTAAGAAAATGGAAGTCCAGTCTCCGCCAGTTGCCCCTGATTTAAAAGCACTTAATACATCAGGATTGACTGCAAGGATGTAAGCCATCGTCATGAACGTCGTAATCCCCGCCATGATTTCTGTTCTTACGGTCGTGCCATTTTGTTTCAACTTAAAAAAACGATCCAAATCCATTTTCCTACTCCTCCTAAAACGAATGGTGGACAGCAAAAAACCCGGAATCGTGGTGTCTGATTCCGGGTACGAAAAAGGAGCCGTCCATATGAGGGCTGCCTTCAATGTGTGAAGTCGCACGTAAAAACTCATACGGATACCGTTCCTTTTTTTCGTAGCCAGATCATTTGCGGTGATCTCGTAGAAACTCCCAGGCCAATTCCCAAGATTATACGAAAAACTGTTATCCAATTTCATATTTTATTCTTGAATTGATCAAGTGTCAATTAAAAAAAGACGAACAATATTAGGGTAAAGATTCCCATATTGTTCGTCTTTTTTCTAGTTTACATACATATTGCCATTCAATGGCAGCTGCCCCCCCTGCCACTAGGTCAAGAGGACGAAAATTAACGCTGCAAGAGCAGGCATTCCCTGGACGAGCAGAATCGATTTCTTCGCTGTAATGCCGCCGAATATAGCTGCGACGAGCACACAAATAAGGAAGAAAATCTCGATCGAACGTCCTGTGGAAGCATCTGGATGAACAATCCCCCACACGAGACCTGCTGCCAAAAAACCGTTGTATAGTCCTTGATTGGCGGCTAAGCTTTTGGTGATCTGTGCATTCTCCTTCGTCATACCAAACGACTTCATTGCACGCGGTGTGGTCCATAGGAACATTTCTAGTATCAGGATATACAGATGTTCAAGCGCAACAAGTCCGACCATTATCATTGCAATCAATGCCATAATTATTCCTCCATACGGACTTCAATTTACTAGGTGTTCCTATTAATGTAACATATTTATCCATTCCTATCGCTCAAAATTAAAGACTCCCTTCCAGCTGGTCTACAGCTCAAAGAGAGTCCTTGTTTCACACTATTAGTGTTGATTAAACAGCCAACCTATTCCCACTCGATCGTAGCTGGCGGCTTGGACGTAATGTCGTAGACAATACGGTTCACATTCTCAACTTCGTTCACGATACGAACGGAAATGCCGCGGTATTGAGGGATCTTAGCCATTCCAATCAAAAACCAATAGAGTAAATTACTATTCAATTATTGCGTTATTTTCGTAAATCAATTGTAGCGGGTAAAACAAGTGATTTCAATCATACATATAACCATAGTTTATGAAGGGCTTCGAGTACATTGTTTGGCAAGCGTTATACTGCTTCTTCGTTTTTTTCCACATCGATATTACCAGAAATGAAGTTGTTATCCTCAAAGTTTTTCTTTAGTGAATTGTCCACTTTCCTTTCGATTCCTGCTAAAACAAACTTCACCCCTTCATCCAGATCGGTCCCCTCATCAACTTCGTGGACTTGAATGTCTTCATGTGCTATGAACTCTTGAAGTTTCTCTAGATTCTCTAGCCACTTCTCCTCATCGAATACCTCATCAGGTTCATCAAACATTAAGTATTCTTCATGCGTTTCCGCTTCATCTATGTCATCGACGTTCTCCATTAACGGTATTGGTGGATTTTCATCAATTTTATTACAGTACATTTGATACAACATCATCACGACTGTGGCACCTGCAGTTATAATTATCTCGTAAGGGCTATTATGGGTAACACTTTTTAAATCAATCTGAGATTCATCAATTCCTTGTTTCTTTATATAGCTTGTTGCCAATATTTCAATTGATTTTGTTCCATCATTGTAAATGCCAACTATTGGTCTTTGAATGTCATTGAATTTGTTATAAAACCTATGGATGAGTTTGTCATACAAGTTTTTGAACTTCTTTACTTTAAACTTCTCAAATAGAGGTTGGTTTGATAGTGACTCATCAAGACGATGAAACTCAGTTTCATCATTACAGAAGGTAAAATGCTTTTCGTTGACTTCCTTAATTTTCGTATCAATCTTATAAACGACTTCGTCAGGTCCATCATCATCGGTTATCTGGGCAATTAATGAACTAAGGTCATCTCGAAAGGTACTCAGGTTTAACTCTTTATCATTCGACGAGAGAACATCAGTTATATATACATGCAGTCTATCTTTGTAAATTTTCACCCTAAACCTATTTAATAATGTGTAGGAGAATGAGAACATTCAAACAGTAAGGAAATAGAATTGATTTCTTTGTTCGGATACAAGGAAGAGAAATTCCCCAAATGGTACGTGAGCTTTGCACCCCTCTGTAAGAGTAAGGAACTTTCACTTAAATTCGAGTAACTACGATGAATATTAAATGATTTGTCAAACAGTATAATATTTTCTGGATTCACTCCATTGTTTAGTCTGTTTCGAATTTCTTTAATTAACTCTTCTTTATAGTGTAAGGTTGTAATCTTCTCTATGAAATCTGTGATTCTCCAAGGTTTTACATACCCAACGTCCTCTTGTTTAAACCTGATATTATATCTACTCATCTTTTTGTTTCACCCCATCAATTTTACTATTTATATGTTCCATAACTTTAGTCGTTTGGTTAAGTTTGTTAATCAACGACTGATTTTCCGACTTTAGTGAACTGTACTTTTCTGCCAGTTCAAGATATTTCAAGTCTTTGTTATTTATTTTTTGTTTCAGGTCAATAATTTCGCTATTCAATAACTTAATTGTAATCTCATCTGCCTTTGACCTATTTTCTGAATATCTTCTACTCAATACAATTGTTCCAATTGTAGCAGACAAAGCTATTAAGAGTACCGCATTTGAATCAATTTGCAACATGTGAGTCTCAATATCCTCGTACCAAATAAATCCAGGACCTAAAATTGCGAGTAGGAAGTATACCCCACCTAGTGTAATCATTACGTAATGAACTATTGTCGAGACAACCTTATAGCCTTTGTGAAATAATGAGCCGGAGCTAATGCCAGCAATTGTGAAGAATAGCGCACTGACATTAAGGCATGCCGCAGTAAAATCATTAAGATTGAATATATCAAATTGCATCGATACTCCTAGACCAACAAGTAAGAATACTAAAAGGTAGTACATCCCTCTCTCTCCCCTCAAACACACTTGTGTGTGGTGCCGAATTTTTAATTATTCATGCTACATTTTCCGACTGGTCAATTTTACCACATACCCACCATCTTTGCAGTACACGCACTATTGTTCGCAGAATTATTATTCTGCCTTGAATTCACTCTGAAACAGTGATATTCTGTTCGTAGAACACTCAAACCAACAATAACTTCAACTTCGCAGAACACTTTTACGTCTGGGAGGAATCATCATGGAACAACTAAAAAACTTCTTGATATGGCTCAAAAATGAGGGCAAAGACGAAAAGACGATCTCCGCTTACAAAACCACAGTCGGTCAATTCCTTGAATGGGTTAGCGGTACATACGATGAAAAGCCGCTATCCGAGATTAAGCCCATTGAAATTAAAGAGTACATTGGGTACATGAAGCACACATTGAACCGTAAACAGGCGACGGTCAATAAAGCGACAGCTTCCCTAAAAACGTACTTCGTGTACCTTGCCAACAATGGAGAAATTTCTGATAATCCAATGACGCGCATTAAGATACAAAAAGTCCAGTCGTCAGAACAGATCGGTGAGACAGGAGTATCTAAGTGGATGACTAAAGAAGAACAAGACAGATTTATTAGTTATTTGGATTTGGAGAAAAACGAGTTTAAGCGTCTTCGCAATCTCGCCATCATTGACGTGATGCTTTATTCGGGCTTACGGGTTGCAGAAGTTGAGGAACTGAAAGTTGATGATGTTAAGGTGAACGGGGACGTTACACTTACGATAAGGGAAGGTAAGAAGGGTAAATACTCAACCGTGACATTAGTCAGCAAGCACAATCGAAACCTCCGTAATTGGCTCAAACAGCGTCAAGCGTTGACGGATGACCGATACGTCCAATCCCCTTACCTGTTCGTCTCGGAACGTACAGGACAGCTTACATCACGAGGGATACAGGTCATGTTGGATAAGTACGCAAAACTAGCCAGAATGGACAATGTCACCCCTCACAGGTTGCGCCATTCCTTTTGTAAGAACCTTGCTAACTCTGGTGCATCCATTGAAATCATCAGACGTTTAGCAAGACATGAGAATATTCAAACTACCGCTATTTACATTGACCCAAGCCATCAGGAACAAATTAATGCTCTTCGTAAAATGTGAATGTGAAAGCCCCCCATTTTTTGTATGGGGGAATCATTAACCCATATAAAATAACTGATCCCCAGCATCTTCTTTTATTCTCAATATCAATACGATTCTTTTGGAGGGACTTATGCAAAAGTTAACTGAAAAGGATATACAAAAAGTTATTGAAGCTAATCCACATCTATTACAAGTAGGGTGGAAACTTCATCTTTCGGAATATTGGGTTGCCGATATACTAAGATGCGACAGTATATTTATTGACGAGAATGAACAGATCATACTAGTAGAGATTAAAAGGAATTTTGCACAGTTTGAGGATATTTCTCAGGTTCTTCGGTATTATGGATATTTACATGCTCAGGGAATCCAAATTCATAAGGTGTGTCTTGTAGCAAGGGGTTTTACTGATGAGTTAATTCATTCACTAAAATATAGTAATATTACCCCAATACATGCAAATGAACAAAGCATCATCAATATCATCAAAAGCTCGGATGAATCGATTACAGGGGTATACTTGTCTCCAAAAATAGAATTAACACATTCAAATAAATTTCCGCACCTACCCATACATATGGTACCTAACATTACTCAAATTCAACAAATAAAACAAGCGTATCAGCGTTATCAAGACAAATTTAATAACACCGCACAGACACACCTGTATGAAATATGGGAATTCACATTAGTCCCGACCGAATCCTACCTAGTTTCAGTAAAACACAACGGACAGGCATACCATTTTCAGAAAACGTATTCTGCTATGTCTGGAAAAAGCAAAGCATCTCGTAACAATTCAACGCGGATGGCTGCCTGGGAATATTATAAAAAGAATGACCTAGAATGTATGAATTTAGTTATTCACACTTTCAGACCATCAAAAGAGTATTCTCAACAATGGGCAACGGATAAACATACTATTGAAAGTTACGTGAAGGAATTTATTGGTGAAAACCAGTGACTTTGTCACAGTATAGGCGTACACTCGTACCTCCATTTCATCAACCCCACAATTGATGTTACATAGTATTATTACACCATATAAACGGTATTTCTTGACACGTAATTTTTGATATGAGTTTTAATACAAAATTGTACTTACAAACCAAACAAAGAAAATAGCCATTCCCAATGTCTCATGGAAATGACTCTTAAATCTTCGTTTTTGAAACAGTATTTCGTTTGGCCTTTGGTAATTAGTTATGAATGCGAATGTAAAAAAGACCCTCCTATTGGAGAGTTGGTTACTCATCTTCATTCATGGCATCGTAAGTTGCCTTTCGTACTTCTTCACTCATATCATATAACGAAATTGACCTTTTTAATTTGGCGTTTTCAAGCTTTTTCTTTTTAAACGCTTCATTAAAATCAATAATTTTACTTTTCGTTTTCTGTGGTTTTTTTAACACTCATAAAATTCCCCGTAAGTGTTTTATTTTAATACAAACACTGGTGAAAAGATGAATTATTATCGAATTAGTTTACATTCTTTCTTTTAGTGTAACACAATAACAACAAGTGGGGCATAGTTTACAGTGAACAGTCATTATGTCTTACTGTCTCGGATAGGCACACTCCTACTCGAAGTCTCATACATGTTTTTTCACGATACGAATAACATCACGCATATTCTCCAACAAATTGTAGAGTATTACAATTTCAGCATTTCGTTATCTGTTTATCCTTTGCGTGTGATTTTGAGAATCTGCCGCATATCTATATAGAGGTTAATTTTTGTGTCATTTGATTATTCCTTGTTCGTGAACTCTGTACCATTTCTATGACGAAGCGTCCAAAAAGAAAAAGAAGCGATTACTCCATAATCTGAGAGTAGTCGCTTCTTTTTTTGATTTATATCATTTAACGAGAGCATCTGTTATAACAACCTTATCGGTTGTGAGATTGAGCCTTTTACCATCAATGATTCCGTATATCTGAATATCCAGATAATCAACATCACCAATAGTAGATATATCTATTTGTTTAAACTTATCGGATTCGCTCACAACAAATTTCTTCAATTCAACCTTATTCTTCTGATCTGAAACAACAATGGTGGCTGGACTGCCTATTACACCAACTCTAAACGAAAGTTTTTGATACTTTTCATTTAATCTGAAATTTAATGTGCTAGGTAGAATGTCATGCGGCTTTAACGAATAGAAACCCTCTTTTATGGTTTCCCCATGAATCGAAAGAATTTCAGCATCTCTAGAAGTCATAACAGTAGAACTGCTCCCTGTCCTAAAACCTTCAAGCTTCTCTCCGTTCCCCCCCTGCTCACCTAACATTATCGTACTGGTCAGGTCATCGTAGTTTACAGGAACACCCAATGCTTGGCTCAATGAACGTACAGGGAGATAAGAATCACCATTGTATATTATTGGATTCAGCTTATTTCCCTCGCTATCCGTAGGAACGAATTGATTTCCATTGAGCTTTATGTTGATGGATTGATTAATATATGCGGTAATTTCCTTCAAATTGGAATCAGCCATTACACCTGTAAAAGCCCCCATAGTAAATACCGATGTAAGAACGAATGTTGATGCAATAACCTTCTTTTTGTTCATAATATACTCTCCCGTTAAATTGTTTATTTTTGGTAATGTGTGATTTACGGCATATATTAAATAACTACTATTATATCTAACAACTCTTTTAAATACTGACAAGTCACATATTAACTATTAAATATATGCCGCAAATCATACATTATCAATTTTCATACTCTTCTGCCAAAACCGCTTAACTTTTTAACTCCGAGTCACTTAAATAATTAAGACGACATTTTAGGAGGAGTATAGATGGATTTCAATTTTAGTCCAAGACAGATTTATCGAATATTACGCAACCAAAAGAAGATCAAGCTTAAAGAACTTGCAAAAGCCGTTGGGGTTTCAATTCCTATGTTATCAATGTATGAGAACGAAATTGCAAATTTACAAGAAGAGAAGGAACACTTGTATAGATCATACATTACAAATTCCGTTAAGAAGGGTGGAATTTAATTTGAACAAATCAACTAAATATTTCTTTTGCTATTCCATCCCCTTGTTTAAGTATCTAAAAATGGACAAGGGTTTTTCATTTATCTGCTACGCATTACACGATAGAACCTTAAAGCCTTTTTGGATTTTCGAGAAGTCCGACGAATTGCTGACCGCTTTAACTGAGTATAAGCAATAAATTGAAGTAGTTAATTAAATAGTGAATATTTAGGAGTGATTTTATGACCAACTCAAATACGTATTATAGTGAAGGAGAACTGAAAAAAATACTGGATATAGATCAAGATAACAATAGAGTGATATTCATGCCAAATAAAATATTTTTTGATTTAGTAAACTGCGATTATTTCAAAGACAGGAAGGCAAATGCAACTCATATTGCATTTGCCTTTTCTTATCTTTACTTAGCTTCTTATATGTATCGGTATGCTCACTTTCAATATTCCGAAAAATACACAGACACTAAATGGATTGATGATAAAATAATGTACAAAATATGTAATACCTCGCCCGACAGCAGAGGGGCGAACGGAAAAAGTTATATAACTAAGAAAAATGGAGTGCTTGTAAGCCTAAGATACCTTCGCAAAGAAAGTGATTATCCTATAAGATATTATTATCCAGAAGATAATCTAGGAAATAAAGACTTTACATCACCTCAATTTTCAATGTTTTCAAAACTAATTGAGAATGATGCGCTTCCTAGCGATTATCAAAGAGAAGCAAATGCAAAGAAAGTTAATTTTCCAGTCAGGGCGTTTTATAAGGATGAAGTATCTGAGATGGAAAATTATGAGGATGGATATTTTTATTTCCCCCAATATACCACCCGAATTGACATTAACATTTTCATCTGGTGCATGGCAAGATCGGATTTGGGAGTTATCGGTTTTTATCTTTATTCATTTCTAAAAAGTAAATGTGATTATTTCGGAGGAAATTATTCAAGTCCTATTGATTCTTTAGTTGATGCTACTGGAATAAAAAGTACGAAATTATGTGAGACATTAACAACACTAGAGGAATACAACATGATAACAAATACTCATAGTACATTCATAACAGATTTGTCACCAGACAAAAGAGTACCTGCAAATACTTACAAAGTCCTGCCATATGATAAATTTATAAGACAAAAACAGACTGTCGAAAGGAGACAGGTCGTGCGCCAAGTGACTTACGATGCGTTGCATAGGAAATATTTGGGACAAAGTAACCTCAATCATGACGATGAATACGATGACATGGATGACTTATCTTCGTATATTCGCTAAGACTATAAACAATCCAGAGGCAGATTCGCTCAGCTTCTGGATTCTATATACATTTATCTTCGTTTCTTTCCAATAGCCTTCCTTGAAGCTGTGTGAGTTGCATTGTAAAAGATATTGTAACTCCTTTGCTCACCAATGTAGTTAATGACCACATCAAATAAATCAGAAAATGATTCCATAAGCCTTTTGATTTCTTCGATCTCCCTCCGCATATAAAGCTTCTTACTTGTGCCTTTGTAGATTAAATCCTCAATTGCTTCAACGTCTGAGTAGATTACTACTCTTGTTGGGTTCCATTGCCTGTACCTATCCAAAATATTCGGCAACAAATCCAATGAAAATTTTACTGCTAACAGTTCAGAAAAAATGCTCTTGCCTACATTTTTTTTGTCCAGTTTTTGCGATTGTACATAGACTCTACCATAACCAACAAAACAAGCTGATATCCCTGCACATCGTGTTCCTTTAATTGCAGAACAATCGCAGTAAACCGACATTTCAGTAGGGTTGTATTTTATTAAAAGTAATTCCTCTTTACGCTTCTCTGGGATTCGCGCCCAACTTCTATAGATTTGTCGAGGGCGTTTTGCTCTGATTACCTCTGGATATCCCTCCATATTGAACACTCCATATTTTCTTAATACTTTGCAAATTGACTCGCTTTAAATAAGCAACAACTCAATACTTTTTTAAAATTTCAGAGATTTTATCAAGCATCTGGCTTTTTTCCTGTAATAACTCATAGAGTGCATTAGTCATTTCTTCGATTTTAGTCATTCGTTCATGCAAGTGAAATTCTTCATTTGTTTTTGCACAATCTATGACATTTTGGGGTTTCTGGTCATTGTACTCGTCATTGTTCTCTGTCATTGTTTACGCTCCTTTTTAAGGATTTTGAGTTTAACTAGCGGCTCATGACCAGCTTTACATTCACTAATTATTTGTTTGAATTCATCACTATTCAATAACTTCTTTGCATCATCACTACCATACGTTTCGACTACAACAGCGATGTTGAAGTTATCCCACAAGGCAGACCTTATCAACGAGTATGGTGAAGATGGGCATTCGCCCTTCTTCAAAAACGTTCTCACCCAAGAGTTTACGGATTCCATCCATTCAATAGCCTTAACTTCCTCATGACAGGCGTAGACTCTCCGTTCATATTCCTCTGGGGTCATCTTATGTTTTCTGGCTACATGATTAACGAGTTCTTTCCATTTACTTGGTTGAATCCCAAGTCTCTTGCCATTAAATCTATACCATTCAAATGGATTCGTTGATCGCTTTGAAATGTTTAGCCGAAGCGATAACATAATCATATTAGCGTATGTATGACCGCCAATGCCATACTTTAGTACAACAGTTCCCCAAGCCAACGGAATGAAATGGTCATATGAATTTTTTTTATACTCGCCTGTAAATGGACATACACCTCCGAAATGGCAAAATACCTTGTCAAGATCAGATTTCTTTAATCGTTCCGACGCTTTATATAATAAGTATTTCCTTTGTTTGTATGAATTTGAAATCATAAGCGAACCTCCTGTAAATACCATATGTCCACCATAATTAGCGACTCCCCAAAATTGTAAAATAATGTTAAAGTATTAAAGAAAGCACCATTAGCGAGAGTAATACTTATGACTAAATAAAATTCATATTTAATTGACTCCTTTAAGCATCTATGAATAAATTCAGAACCACTTAGTTGCTAAATTGTTCTCACCCCCCACAAATGCCAAATAAAGTACAGGTCAATTTTTTTGCAAAAAAAAGCGGAGGGGCATCTTAGCCACTCCGCTTGATATGTCTATTTTTCAATTCTTTTGTTACAGGTGTTTGATAGTCTATGATTCGCATACAGCCCATCCTTAGCTTCCTAGAATTTTTTGATAATCTTTACTCTCGAATACTTGTAACTTTTCCATCTTCAAAATAAATGTATTTACCTCCATAATAGACCCATTGTTCACTAACACCATATTTAGTTGTTGTTTTGTTAACTTTCTCAGGTTTACCCCACTCGGACTTCTCTACCTGTTCTTTGGTCATTCCTATCTTTGGATTATAATATTTTTCATTATATTTTTGTAGTTCCTTTGCAGTCAACACTTCTCTAACATCATTTACTTTTATTAAAAGATCATAGTATTTATGCTTGACCTCTTTGTTATCTGTTTCCTCCTGTGCCTGAACAATTCTATCCATCAATTTCGAGTATTCGTCAGATATTGCCACTTTATTGTTCAACGCTGATGCAGTATCTAGCAACAAACTAAATGATTTATCATCTTGTTTATTTTTTGATATGATTACTTCCTTTGCTTGCGAATATAAATTATTTTGTATTAAACAAAGTACATGATCTACTAACCCATCATTACTTAATTCATCAATATTCCCTACTTTGGCAGAACAAACATTTACCGCCCTCTTACTGGTAACACCGCCATCATTAACAACATCTACTTTTTGATCTTTTACCTCAGTTGTTTGAGACACTTCTACCTTATCCATTCCACAAGCCGTTAATAAATTGAGCATTAATACGATTATTATTATCTGTTTTTTCCTATTCATTGATGAACATCCCCATGTTATCGTATTTCCATTTAAACAGAACATCTCTAGCGTATCATAAATGTATTCAATTTTGAATACATTTTGTGTTATATATTTTCACCACTTATCACTTCTATACTGGTGTAAGAGGTGAAATATTGGATGGAAAACGATGATTTTATTGTCACACCTAAAGAAGACAAGTCCGTTACAATAACGATTCGCATAAATAAGGCACTACAAATACAGCTTGATGATCTTTCCAATAAAAGTAACCGATCACGAAATGAGTTAATCAATTTGGCATTGGAGTATGCGTTGAAGAATGTTAAGTTTGTTAAGGAGAGCAAAAAGGGTAAGTAAACTACAAAAGCCGTCCACATGGACGGCTTTTCATATTCTCGCGGCACTTTATTCATAGTTCGTTGATATTCTATTTTTTAAAATTAATCGCATACGACAAAGAACTCTTTGCAAGCCGTAGATGTAGCAGTTCGGTATGGCAAGTAAGTTCTGCCGTATGTATCGTTGTTATGATTTCTTCGATTGTCAGCCGCGTTTATGGACTAGCATCAATAACGCTGTAATTGTTTCTTGATAAGTTTCAATCTTGTAGACAAGTTCATCTTCTTCAAGTACAAGTTGTTCGTATTTTTGAAATTCCTCGATCATTTTACGTCCTCCTGCATGAAGGACGCTATCAAAGCCTCTCTCTCCATTCTCAAACGCCCAATTTCGGCTCTAATGGCTTCTCTACGGTTTGGCAAGGTGTTTGCCTTGGAATGTTCCAAAGCGAGCTTACAATGGCTCTGAGCGATCTGTAGCAATCGTTGGGTAGTTACATTATCAAGGTCAATGTGAAGCATTGTCATTTTAATCCCCCCATTGAACCTTGTTTTATCTTCACTCCGTTTAGAGGACTATGCAAACGACCAATCTGTAATATATCCTCCTGCTCTAATCCCCTTAAATATTTTGAAGTAATTTGAGTATCAAAATGCCCCATTAATCTACTCAGACTGTAAATGTCAATCCCATTCCGTAACTGTTTCTGGGCGAAGTAATGGCGACAATCATGCGGCGAACATCTGACTTCTTTTCTTACCCCAGCATTACTGCAATGTTCTTTCAAAATTTTATTGATACGGGAGCGCGACAACCTTACAGCAGACTGATCTAAAAAATAGTAATCTTCAATTTCATCCTGTTGCCTTTTTTTGAATCGTTCCTGCTTTACTGTTTCGTACCTCCTCATGTACTTACGCATGATATTGCTAATGTACACTAGACGCTGTTTAGACCCCTTCCCGTGAATCAGAATGTGTCGCCTTGCTACATCATCATTCTTGATGTTGCACAGCTCAGAGACCCTTATACCCGTGTCAAAGAGCATAATAAGAATCAGTTTGTCACGAACATTGGAATACGTCTCTTCTTTCAGGTCATTAATTATCCGCGACACTTCATCGTCATTAAATGTGACAATGACTGTTTTCTCTTCTTTGAGGTTTTTAATCCTCCGCATGGGGTTATCCTGTTCATCAATAAACTCTTCACTCACCAAATACTGAAAGAACACTTTTAACGTGGCAATATTATTATTTATCGTTCTGTTTACTTCACTTCCTACACGTTGGCGATCTTGAATAAATCTTTTGATATGAAATTGTGTAACATCCTCTGTTTCAGCTACACCCAACACTTTTACTGTGAACTCTTCCCACCTATACAAACGGAACACGCAAAGATCAACATATCTCTTTTCCCTGCCTAAAATTTCTTGGTTTAGCTTGAAGTCCTCAATCAGTTCCTTGATTTTGGTCATAAAAAACTCCCTTCTATTCGCTAAACAACGCAAATAAAAGAGAGTAATTTTGCACTCTATTGTTGCAGGTGTAACTGGATTATCAATGTAATCAACGCCAGAAGCCCTTATGTAGCAAGGCTTCTGAGCGTTTAATACCATTAATTAGTTCCAGTCTATTCCCACTCGATCGTAGCTGGCGGCTTGGATGTAACGTCGTACACAATACGGTTTACATTTTCAACTTCGTTCACGATACGAACGGAAATCTTCTCAAGGACATCCCAAGGAATACGTGCCCAGTCAGCTGTCATGCCGTCAATGGATGTAACTGCACGAATACCTACCGTATAGGAGTAGGTTCTAGCATCGCCCATAACGCCTACGCTTTTCATGCCTGGAAGTGCGGTGAAGTACTGCCAGATCTCGCGGTCAAGGCCAGCTTTGGCAATTTCATCGCGCAGGATGGCATCGGATTCACGAACGATTTTCAGCTTATCCTCGGTAACTTCACCTAAAACACGAATGGCAAGACCAGGACCTGGGAAAGGTTGTCTCCACACGATTGCTGAAGGAAGTCCGCACTCTTCGCCAACTTTGCGCACTTCGTCTTTGAATAGGGTTTTCAATGGTTCGATGAGCTTGAACTTCATATCTTTCGGCAGACCGCCAACGTTATGATGCGATTTGATCGTTTGTGCGGTAGCTGTACCACTTTCTACGATATCCGTGTACAACGTGCCTTGCGCCAAATAAGTAAAGTCATCAAACTGAGCTGACTCTTCTTCAAACACGCGAATGAATTCGGTGCCGATGATTTTACGTTTTTGCTCTGGATCCGCGACGCCAGCTAATTTGCCAAGGAAACGGTCTTTCGCATCGATTTTAACAACTTTCATATCAAATTTGCCGACAAACGTCTCCATAACGCTTTCGCCTTCACCTTGACGAAGCAAACCATGGTCAATGAACATACATGTCAATTGTGCGCCAATTGCTTTGTGAAGCAAGATCGCTACAACAGAGGAGTCTACGCCGCCGCTTAGTGCGCAAAGCACTTTTTTATCGCCAACTTCTGCACGAAGTTCTTTAATCATATCTTCCACAAAGGATGACATTGTCCAATCGCCGACACAACCACATACGTCATAGATGAAGTTGTGAATCATTTCGTTACCTTGAACTGAATGACGAACCTCAGGGTGGAACTGAACGGCATGGATTTTGCGATCACGGTTGCTCATTGCAGCAATGGGAAGTGACTCTGTGCTTGCTTCAACCACAAATCCTTCAGGTAAAACGGAAACATGGTCTCCATGGCTCATCCATACTGTTTGTTTCGCCTCAAGGCCTTTGACTAGCGGGCTTTGGTTCGAGAACTCGAGATCTGCTTTTCCATATTCACGCGTATGTGCGCGTTCCACTTTCCCGTTCAATTGGTGGGCAATCAACTGCATCCCATAGCAAATGCCTAAGATCGGAATACCCAAATCGAAAATGCCAGCGTCAACCGAAGGAGCTCCTTCGCCATAAACACTTGCAGGTCCGCCGGAGAACACGATCCCCTTCGGGTTAATCTCACGAATTTTATCAACCGTTGTGTTATGCGGCAGCAATTCGCTGTATACGCCTAAATCACGGATCCGTCTAGCAATCAGTTGGTTATATTGGCCTCCAAAATCTAAAACGACGATCAATTCACTTGGTTTACTCATATCCGACCTCCTAGGTTCATAGCGATTGAAGATTGGGGAACCCTTGTCCACTTACCGCTATTTCTAGGTACTAATTTTAAACATTAGGCACCTAGGATGTAAAGGGGATTTAATGTGTCTTTTGAATGACTTTCCAAATCGCTGTAATTTCCCGCTTTGACTAGAGTACCCTCTGCGGAATTATAACGAAGACTCTCATAGGACCTATACTAAGTTTTTGCAAAGTAAGCCAGTTTATTCTGTATGTTGCAAAGAAATCAATAAAACCATATAAGAACCTTCATCTACGCTTGAAATAAATTCCCTTCCGGGTGTATATGAAAACAGCATTAGCAGGGTTTCCCCTGCTAATGCCAATTTCGCTATTGCATTACCACTTGTATTGCGCACAAGCCTTCGCTTTCAATGCTGCTTCAAAGCTGGTACCTGACTTTTTAAATACATTCTTGGCGTCCTTTATATCTGTGTTGAAATGGTCACCTTCCAGATTAATCGATGACTCTGATGGACTCATGAAGTCATAACCGAATGGTCCAAGCTCTGCTTTAGCCGTCAAGGAAACTTGAGGAGGGCAATCGCCGCCACTGCTAGTCACCTTAATGCCATCCGAGAAGGATGCCGGCCCCCAGGATGCCTTGAACGCTGCCTCAGCAACAAGCTCGGTATTGGATAAATCCTCCATAGGATTGATTTCAAAACCGCCGCCAACTCCCACCCCTGCTTCCACACAAGCAGAGAAGCCTTCGTCGGTAATACATACCTTACCTCCACCTCCAACGCCTTCATAGGCGCTGGCACCAACACAGAACAAACCGCATGGATCACGATATTGAATTGGATTGTTGTTCACGTAGGCATAGAGATTCGCTTGCTCAGAATCCAGCAGGATAGGATCTATCGCTGTCCACCGGCCTGAATGTGGATCGTAATCGCGGAAGCCGAAGCGAACCAACTTCGTGCCATCATCGGCCAAACCGCCTGCGTATCCCAAAGCTAGTGTAAATGACGGATTGCTGTCCGAAATCAAGTTTCCAAAGCTATCATACTGCAGCTTTTTCACAACCGTTCGATCCCCTTTAAGAATCATTTGCGGGGTTCCAACTGCATCAGTAACTACGTAATAGAGAATTCCACCTTTTTCTAACGCCAAGAGCTTGCCTTGCTCATCATAAAAATAGCTGCTTACGGATTGATCTGATTCAACAACAGCTGTCAGCCTATGTGGAGCGTTGGGATCACCAAATAAAAACTGTGTTTTCTTCCCAGAGGCTTCCCTTGATATCCGGCGCCCAAGCGCATCGTAGCCATATTGATAAGTTTCCCCGTTTAGGGTAGCCTCGAGTAGCTCACCCCTCGTTCCGTAACGGAAGGTATCTGCGCCTTTGGCTGTCATAAAGCCATCCTTATCAAATACATAGGAGACAGAGCCTGCTTTTTCCAGCAAATCATACGCTCCGTACTCTGCCGTTTCTGCTGTGGATCCGGTCACCTCTCGGAGAATTCGATTGCGATTCGAATCATAATCATAGGCTTCGCTAAAAGAACCATTAGGACCGCTTCTGCTCACCTGTGTCAATTGGCCATCGTCTCCATAGCCGTAAGCATACGTTTCAATGCCTGCTGCCGTCGTGACCGTCTTATTGGTTACAAAGCCCCGCTTATCGAAAACGTGGTCCACCTTATACACGGTTACTCCGCCTAACTTATACGTTTTATCTTTAATTCTACCGTTAGTGTCGTACTGGGTCCCGACATTTAACGTACCATCCGTAACAGCGTCCACCCGCTTCGCTGGACCCCCTCGATTAAATGTGAACGGTCCAAATCGCGTCAAATTAAGATCTTTATCATAGTTTATCGCAGTCAACTTGTTCGTTACATTGCCGGCTGTCATTGTAATTCCTTTGAGATTAGCATAACCATCATAGGTATAGGTGAACTTCCCGTTGGCAAGCCCACTCCAGGTCATCTCCGTGACAGACGAACCGTCATATTTATAGCCTATCGTCATCTTAGAGGCAGGGGCCGCTGCGGACACACTCTCCATTGTGCTAACCCGATCTGTATTTCCTAAATAAGTAAAATTCCTGGAAATATCGAGATCGTTTAACAGATTGATTCGTCCAGTCGTATCATACCCGTAAAGCACCTCGCGACCACTTGGCAGAACGGATTTATCGAACTTGCCCGAAGCATTATATATGACGGACAGAGCATCATCTGCACCATGGGGCATAAAGCCGTTAAACTGATCCAATCCATTATAGGATTGATAATAGACATCGGAATTCGATGTCGTAACCTCCGTCAGATTACCCACATCGTCATAGCCTTTGCGCAAAATCTTGCCACTCGGCATTTCAATCGCAATCACACGATCCGCATCATCGTAGGTATATCGTTTGATTTGACCGGCCGCATCTTTGACTTCAAGGAGTCTATTCTTCGCATCGTAAGTATGCTCTACGAACTGTTCTCCTTGCTGCGCTTTCTGCAGCCTTCCCTTCTCATCGTAAATGAAAACGACGGGAGCTATTCTCGAATCAGCGTATTCCACTCGAACAACCCGATCTTTGCTATCCAAGTAAGTCTTAGTGATAACACCTTCGGCACTCGTTTCGGTGAATTTCTTTTCCGCTACATCAAATACAACCGATGAAGTCGCCGTTGTGGTGCCAGATGACGTCTGTGACATCGTGTAGGTCATAGTAAGAGACTTTAGGCTCAGAGGATCGTTGCTTCTCTCCAGCGTCGCTTGGCGTTTCTCGCCAAACGTCCATTTACGCCCGGTCGGAGCCGTAACGGTCATACTGGAAATCATCGGTGCTTCATAGCCCCAGCGTGGGTCAGGCGCGCCAAATCGAATAATCTTGGTGCCGTCCGCATAATCCGTTGTTTCTGTTCCATCATCTTTGATCACGGAAGTCGTTTTTGCCCCGGATGGATCTGTACTGACACGTTTTAGCTGTCCTTCCTCGCGAGTCACCTCATACATCGTTTTCTGATTGCCAGGTGTCGTGTAGGTGACTTTATAACCATTGGCAAAGGAATCGCGAGTCAGAGTCGACTTGCCTTGTAGCGGATTTTCGGAGGAGATGAGATAGCCCGCTTCATCATACCCATATTTCCGCACATGCCCGTTGGGATCCGTGTATTCAGTCAATAAGCCCTTGTCATCGTACTTGATTGCAAAAGCTTCCCCTGCCGGATTCGCAATCTTCGTCAATTGTCCCTGCTCTACGGTAAGGACAGTTCGTTGACCGCCTGGAGCCACAATCGCGGTTGGTATCCCGTTCCCATCACGTTCTACCTTCACCTCATTGTTATTTCGATCCGTTAACTTCGTTAATCTTCCTTGCGCATCATAGGCAAAACGTGTAATCGTCCCGCCCGTTAGCGCGTTCTTCGTTTCGACATGACGTCCAGATCTAACGTCGAACAAATAACGCTCCGTTCCACTCTCATTGATCAGTTCCTGCTTCGCTTCAGGATTAATGCTGTATACATAGAACAAATCACTGCCAGCCTTGTTGTGCTGCACTTGCAGGATAATTTCTCCTTGGGGTCCTAGCGAGAGAAGGCGAATTGGCACCGATCCCATGATCGCTCCTTCATCCTTGGCTCTTTGCTTAATGACAGCCACCATATCGCCTGCTACTTCCTCAATAATCTGATCAGGTGTAATTCTATACAGCTTGTCGTCCCCAGTTACATCCGATATAAAGTAAATGTTGCCATAGCGATCAATTTCCATCCTCCTATTGGTAATTTGGAAGGAGGCTTTGGACGCAGGAATCCCATCATAGAATTCGGCAACTCTCAGACTAGCCCCGGTAATTAAGGAGAGGTTACCATCCTGTGACATTTTCCGAATTCGGGTATAGGCACAGTAGGTACCGCCGCAGTCGTCCAGTAGATACAGGGATCCGTCCGGTCCAAGACTAATGTCTGCAACATTTCCAATATTCCTTTTGCTAATTGGGCCGCTGGACACGCCATAGGAATCACTATTGTTATAGCCTCTGAATCCATAATGGGTCACAAGACCATCCGGTCCAATGCGATATAATCGGTTGGAATCGGTATAATACAGGCTTCCATCGTCTGCAATTTCGAGATTTTTGGGGTTATACAATCTTACATCCGTCGCTAGAATACCTTCCCTCGGATCCCCATACTCTTCGCCGATATCCCCACTCCCAGCGATTGGAACCCACTCTGAATCTATCAAAGACTTCTTCCAAATGCGGTACGTTCCCCAACTCGTTGCGTACAAGGTTCCATCCCGTCCAACCTTCAAGGAATCAAGGTTAAGATGCTTTTTCATAGTGCCAACAAGCTGTGCCTCCCCGCTCTTCTTCACTCGAAATACTTCTACTTGAACATTGTCGGGAGCAGGCTGATCCGTGGTTCTGTAAGTAGTTAAGTACATATCCCCATCAGCGCCTACTGTTGTAATGGTCGGAATCGTCGTTTTATTAACCGCTGGCACACCTTTTCCAGGGTTAGTTGCTCCGTCCCTAAAAATAACTTCGATAGGATTGAGACCGGATTTGGGATGCTGTTCCACAAAGCCGCTCCCTCGGGCGAGCATTCCTGACTCATTGTCCAAGTGATGGTTAGGACTCAGACTCCAACTCGCAAGTCCCATATTCTTGTAGACATCAACAGGACTCTCTACAACACCATGCCAAGTCCTTGATGTGGATATGGTAGACGTAGAGCGGCCGTTCGCAACGACACTACGATAACCGTTCGTAGAAACACCTGTTACTTGACCGAAGCTGTTGGCAAAACTCTTGGAAGTAGCATAGAGCACAGGCCTGTAGAGGTAGTACACAGTCACTTCGTACGGATGGGAACCGATTAACTGACGCCCGTAGGCATCTTTGCCATCCCACGTAAAGCGATAGGGGGTATTCCCTTGTGCTAATGAAAGTGATTTCGTTATGGTGCGTCCCGCAATTTGAATGTTTACGCCGATCCCAATAACTGACGGTGGCAGTGCCCCTTCCATGACAGGAATTTCCAGTGTCGACTTGGCCTCGTATCCTTCAGCTCTGCGGCTGTAGTAATGCAGGGACATATTCGTCCCCGTAATTGGAATCACTTCGCCCAACGTCTGCTCCTGACAGCCAATGATTGAGCTAGCCTTCTGACACGGGTCGTTCACATTCGGGTTATTGGAATTTGGTTTCCGGTTAGGCGGATTCGTGGCACCCTCGGGCAGTCCATAGGGCCAGTTAAAGTCCCACGGGGTAAAATGCTCAATCGGTACGCGCCACAAACTCTTTCCGGGTGCGTATAATCCCCCTAGCTTCTGGAGCTCAGATTCCGTAAATTGAAGTGCGGCAAGCTCCGACGCATCGTCCTCCAAGCCATCTCCATCTCCGTCAATGGCCGCACGACCGTTTTCTACAGCAAGTATCTGGATTACCATTCCATTCATGGAAGGTACCCACTTCGCCGTCTCGCGATCGTAGTATCCCGAAGGAACCGTCTCCCCAATTGGAAATTGGAGGAAATTATCTACATACGTATAAATTTTCTGGCTAAAACGAACTTCTGTCGCACCTGCAGCTACGGCTTCATCTGCCGATAGCTCTACTGCATAGGTATAGCCTACGAAGGCTGGCAGCTCGCCCGGCATCGCTTGCATTCCTTTATCTCCAACGGTATACTCCGTTGCCCGTACATTCATGCTAGGAAGCGGCACCGTGGAACCGTCAGGCAGCTTCATAACGGCTGTCGTGCCCTCTGGAATTAACATTGTAGCCTGTCTAGTACCATCAGCATCTGTCGTCGGGCTTCCTTGGGCCACTTGAATTTCCTGTGTACCTGCGGAAAGCTCTACAGTTGTTACTTTGGTGTCAAAAGCTTTAAGCACGACATCCGGGAGAGTCGCGTAATCCCCCCATGGCGCATTCGTGTTTCGCTGAATAGCCATATAGCCTTGTTTCTCATACTGAACCGTGACGGTGCCCCCGCCATTGACAGCAAGGTCAAAATTTCCGTTAGCACGTGTCAACGTACGGCCCAGCTCACCATGATCTAAGATCTTAACCGTCACTCCGGCCAAAGGCTTCCCTTCCGTGTCGAACACAGCTCCGCGCAGAACCGCCAAGCGTTCCGGTTCAATCGCTCCAGGTGTAACCCCGGTCTGAATCGGATTACTGCCGCTGAATAAGAATGTGTTATTGCCAGCGAAAGTGGATGTACCATCCACTGGAATTTCAGTTGCGACTTCAACTGGATCTGGGGGAAACTCAATAAGCACGGGAATTGTGGCTTGCGCCTCTATAGACTTGCCCGACTCGTTGCCGGCCATATCCTTTGCCGTTACGGCGAACTTGTAGGAAGTTCCCGGTGTCAAGCCGGATAAGGAGTAATTCGCTGCCGTAATCGCACTAGGTACTGTCGTCCATGTCATTCCGTTGTCACTCGAGTAATACACGATATAACCCGCCAGATCAGCTTCTGCAACTGCCTGCCATTGCAGATCGACTTTACCGGCACCAGCTGTAGCCATCAGTCCTGCGGGCACTGCCGGCGGCGTGTGATCGGGAACGGCAAGCGGCTTTACGGAAACGGTGCCAGACTTCGCCGATTCATTACCGCTGAGATCTAGGGACGTTACTGCAAAGGTGTACAGCATGCCATAGGTTAACTGTGTCACTGTGTAAGTCGTTCCGGTCACCGCCCTGGAACCAATGCCCCACGTTAGACCATTGTCCGTGGAGGTATACATCCGATACCCTGCTAAGTCTGATTCGCTTCTCGCATTCCACTGAAGATCGACTTTGCCCACCCCAGCAGAAGCTGCCAACCCGCTCGGTACCTCTGGCGGAGTGACATCAGCTCCTTCGAACGGCACGGCAGTGACCGCCGGCGATTTAGCGGATTCATTCCCGCTTCTGTCCACCGCGCTTACGGCGAAGGTATAGGGGGTCCCAGCTATCAAATTGATTGCCTGATAAGTAACTCCAGTCACGGTTGAGGCAGGCCCCCAACTTAAGCCGCCATTCATTGAAGTGTACAATTTGTAGTGGAGTAAATCGGTGTCAGCCACCCCATTCCAGCGAAGATCGACCGCACGCAATTGGGGAATTGCCGAAAATCCGCTCGGGATGGTCGGAGGCGTCCGATCAGGCGTACCGCCGTTGCTGCCTCCATTACCTCCTCCATTGCCACCACCACCACCACCGTTGCCCGGCAGTTTATTGATGTCAGCCAGTTGTAGGACTCCTAGATCTCGAACCTCCCCTGGTTTCGCAGCATTCAGCTCTTGCTTCAAATACTGAATTCGGCATTTGCACCCGACAGGATTCGTCTCATCCTTATCTAAATTGTGCATAAATGCAGGAACATCGCCACTATAGAGGACTGCATTCTCCTGTTGTTCAAGTACCATTGCCCGATAATTGCGTTCAGGCAACACATACGCTGTGAAGGCACCCTGCGAGTCGGTAACAGCAAAGAAAGTAGGGTTCGTTGCAAAAGCTAGCACAATGCCGGCAATTCCCTTACCATCCTCTCCCAGAACGGCTCCTTTGAAGACCGCAGCTTGCACGGCATTGAGCTGGACGTCTTTCATTCCCTTACGGAAATTTACGGCTTCATGAGCCGCTGATCCTACTGCGCCCGCCGTTACCTCGTATTGTCCATATGGCAATCGCAAGGAAAGCACGCCTTCTGCGTTCGTCATCCCCCACTCCCGGACCGAGCGCTCTCCTTGCTGGTGTAAAGTAACATGAGCATTAGCCAACGGCTCGCCATTCGACCCGTTCACTTTAACGCTAAAAGGCTGAGGCTGAGCCTCCTTCCAAGTCATCCAAATTCGGTGTAGAAGCACGGCAATTTCGGCCCGCGTCAAAGGCTTCCCCCCCTTAAACGTTCCATCGGGGTAACCTCCCATGAACCCTGTCTGGGACATGGCAGTGACTGCAGGTACAGCCCAATCGGGAATGATGGCCTTATCCTGATAATCCAGTACGCCCCCATGTTCCAGCTTCAGCAATCGAGTAAAGATCACAGCAGCCTCCTCACGAGTAACCGGTGCATGGGGCCGAAATGAACGGTCGGCAAACCCTTGGACCCAGCCTCTTTTTGCAGCCTTCTGAACGTGGCTCGCAAACCACTCCTCCTGCACATCCTGAAACAGAATGGTTCCTGATTGTTCCTCCCCGTCTAGCTGTAAGGCATCAGCAGCACGACCGATCAACGCCGTCATTTCTGATCTGGTGATGGAGCGATCCGGCTGAAACGTGCCATCCTCATATCCTTCAAGCAGCCCTGCTCGGAGCAGATCCTCTATCTGAGATTTGGCCCAATCCGGCAAAACCTCCTCTGAAGAAGCCGCAGCTGCCTGCCCCAAAGCCTCTTGGCTAACAGCCGCCACCGCTATTCCCTCATTTCCTACCGGAACAACAGAAGTCATACATAGACTAAGAATGAGTGCAACACTTGCTATTTTACGAATGATAAGCATCATAAAAAATCTCTCTACCTCCTTCGTTCTTTGAACGTTCAATTGCTCCTTCGCCGTACGTCATTTTGCCGCATCCTCCATTTTTTCCAAAATGTTACTTTCCCCTCTTTATAGATTACATCGCGGGAAATCCTGGAAAACAGAGTAGAGCATTCCTGATTTTACGGGAAGCTTTTGGGCAATTTTCGGGAAGATGGCGGGAAGAAGCCGGGATTCCTCCCAACATGATCAGGTACATCCTGCAGCCGCAGCACCATAATCTGATTACCTTCGGATTAGAAATGCAATGGGGCTGTCCCAAAAGATAACTCTGATGGAAAGGGAACTAGGATGCGCTATTTACGGGTAAATGAACGAAATTGGTATCGAGGGGAACGAGGGTGCGTTATTTAAGCTCAAATACGCCAATCAGCTCGAAACAAGGCAAAATAGCGCATCTACGTTCCGCTTGGAGTTAATTTCAACCGATATCGACGAAATAGCGCATCTACGTTCCCTTTGGGAACCATGTTGTGCACCATGTGTTCAAATATCGGGATCCACAGTGGATTTGAAGCTGAAATAGACAAATAACCCTTTCTGGATTGCACCAGATAAGGGTTACTTTCACAAACTGAGGCCATATGAAATCTGCCTTAACCTTTATTAAGTTGATCTTTAAGCGAGTATCTCTCTGCTAGCTCAGAAGCTCCTTTTCATAGAAGCCCATTTGGAAAGATGCTGTCATTCCAGCTCTCTCGTATAATCTGTTGGCACCAGTCAAGCTCGCCGCATCCACGCTAAGCTGCACATGCTCGATTCCCTGTTCGTAACACGCTTGGAATACGGTTTGCAGCAATGCGAGACCGGTCCCGCTTTTGCGCCATGCACGTCTAACGCCGAGCAGGTCGACAAAGACATGGTCTTTGAAGTTTTTACTGATGATGAAACCAACAAGCTCATCGCCATCATACGCTGAAAACCAAAGTTTACGATCATATTGGTCGCCACTCTTGGCTGCCACCCATGCCTCATAGGTTGTTTCCCGATAACGATTCGTATCCTGAAACGCTTCACAATAAGCTGCATAAAGAGCCGGTTCACTGCCTGGTTTGGACGGGCAAATCATGATTGAATCAGCCGTCGACACAATCGTTTGAGGGCCTTTCAGTTCCATGGTCATCCGGCTGTAAAGCCTTTTAAACCTGTATCCCCTATCCTCCACCAGCGAAACCGCACGCTTATTGTTAACTGGAATTACATTGGATAGATGCCAAACTACCTCAGGCTGCTCCGCCTTGTATTGCAATGCCCGCTCTTCCATCTGACCCAAAAGCACACTACCAAGGCCTTGACCAATGAACGAAGGATGGACATAACCGTAGAAAGATAGTTTACCTGTCTGATCCTCCTCCAGAAACCCAAAGCTCACGATTTGATCGTCCACGAAGATGACCCATGTATTAGTCGAAAGCGGAATCCCATTTAGTATCTCGATCGTATCCTCAATAACAATATCTGGAACACCATATTCTGCAATATCGCACGCCATAATGAGATCTGTAATCGCAGCGGCGTCTTCAAGAACTGCAGGTCTACTATGATTAATCCATGTATTCGGTAAGTTTGTCATACTGTTATAATTCCTCGTTTCTATATGGATACGACCAATTATATCACGAGGAGACCATTCAGTGGATCTGGCGCTATTGCTTATACCTACAAATGCACGAGCGTCTGTCAGGCAACAAAGCTATTCAACCAAGAGCATGAAATGAAAATCAACAACTGATGTACAGCGGATTTATTGTGTCTTTTGAATGGCTTTCCAAATCGCTGTAATTTCCCGCTTCGAATAGGCCAAAGCACGCGCCGGATCGTAGCGGACACTTTCATAGATGTGAGCGAAAGCCATCAGTGCCTGTTGCTGCCCTTGATGGGTCACCTTCAGATTCATGACATATTCGCGTACCGTTTGATTGGCAGGCTTAGCACCGTATTTGCGGAAAAGCTGCCTCCACAATCGATCCATATACGGCGTAATCGGATGCTGTTGATTTGAAGATCCCTTGTTGTAACTGGGGAACTCCTCCGTTCTACGCAACAAGTATCCTTGCCGTCTTAATACGAAAAACATACCAACAAGCAAACAGATACTCCCGATAACAACGAAAACAGCACGCTTATAAGCCCTTACTACTTGGATGAGATTATTCTTCATCGTATGCAACCATTCACCCGATTTGGTGATGACGGATGTAGTCACCGGCGTATTCGTAAGGGAAGCTGTCATCCCTAGCTGCTCCATTGTTTCTGTCGTCAACATATCTCTGGGCTGATCCACGGATATGCCTGAGAAGCCAGGTGTCGGCTCGAATGGCACCCACCCCATCGAAGGGAAATAGACTTCAACCCAAGAATGCGCATCTTGATTGCGGACAACAACCTCTTGCAGCCCATTGTCATCAGTGGCATTGACAGACCCTTGAGCATACCCCTTCACCCACCGAGCGGGTACCCCGACAGAACGAAGCATAACGACCATAGCCGTGGAAAAATGATCACAATACCCTGTTCGATCAACGAACAGAAAATGACTAACGAAATCTTCGCTGCGGCTAGGATTGGTAGGCTTTTCGAGACTATAGGGAAAGGTTTGGCTCAGGTATTGCTCGATTGCTACGGCCTTGGCATAAGGAGTCAACCGATTATCGGTGACTTGCTCGGCCATGCTCCGTACCGTCCGCGGTAGTGTTGCTGGCAATTGCAAATATTCGCTAGTTATCTCTTCTGGATAAGCGCCGATGTCTGTGTTCAATAGATCCGGATTTTCCTTAACGGGTTGAACGGTGACTTTGTAGTACGATAGCGGTTCTGCGATCTCCGGTAAAGTCGTTAAGCCACTCGTTTCGGAAGTCAGAAGACTACCCGATGACAACGGCTTCCCTTTTTCGCTCAAAAGCGTATCTACGCTTCGCAGTTGACCACCAACGAATAATTGTTTAGTCGCTGACTTTCCATTCAGCAAAATCTCTTGCTCCACGACGGGTAAAATTGACGATGGAGCAGAGGCTTTAAAAGGCTCTAGCTTCTGAGTAGGCTGAGTCCAGCCTTTGCCATCGTAGAAGCTTTTGGATTCACCGCGCCAGTAGGTTAATTCGGAGGTTCTGGCCGTAAACACTGGCGAAGTGTCCACTTGGAGTGGACCGCCTAAGGACGTATCATTTTGGCCATAACCCGAAGTCGCTACAACCGGGCTTACTCCCGCCTCTTCCTCATAAAGCTCAAACAAACGATCATACCAATGCGCCCAGCTCACTGGCTTCATCAAAGGCTCGGACTCGGTTTGTTTCGCCGACAACCAGCCAACGCCAGACAACATACCAACAACGACCACGCTAACGATCAGCCATTGCAAATAACTGCGTGAACGTACAATTGTGACACGATAGGTCTGTTCGATTCTGGAAAGATTGAGAAGTGCCATCAGAAGCAGCCCATAACCTAGTGTGCGTATGATTCCTTGCACGGTATCTGCCCCTAATACGAGCTGTATCCCTACGAGATAGATCAAAGTAGCCATCACAAACCAAAGACTATGCTGTCTTTGGAGCATTAGCGCTTGAACAACCGAGAGAAGCAATGCCCATCCCATTAGAAACAGGAGCGTACGCATTTCACCGCTGATCAGATCAAAATGAGCCTGTACGATATATACAAAATCTTGCGCGAGCGTTCTCACCAACGAGAGAATCCATCCTCCAGCAAGCAAGGTCTCACGGTTAAACATATAGCCAATAAAAACCACGATAATACTGCACTTTGCCAGCCATCCCCATCCATAAGGGACCCGGAAGCAATCCAGTGCAAGACACAGCGCAAACACAACAAGTATCGGTCCAATTTGGATCATCTCATCGCCCATCCAAGCCAAAGGTCGCAACCATTCTGAGAGAAGGAGGAAGAGCAGCAGGGTGATGAGGCCGTCTCGGAAAAGACTATTGTGTGCTGGCGGCAGGTTGTCTGCGCGGAAGATGAGCTGTGATGGGGTGCTGGATGATCGATCTGGGTGTGAAGTACCTGAGTCCGAAGTGCCTAATTGCCAATTGTCTGAGTGCGAGGTACCAGTATGCTCCTTAAAAAAGGGCGAAGTACGCGAGCGCGCGGGTAACCCGCGGCGTGGTTCAAGCGGTTGCATCCTGGGCACCCCCTTGCCTTGGCCACTGGCTCTGCGGATGCGGCACTTCCGTGAAGGAGCAGCCTGCGGCCTGCAGCTGCGAAGCCCCCTCTCGCTCTGCGACCGAGAGGGAAGGCCGCGCGTGCACGTAGATCACGTGCACGGCTCGGCGCCTGGTGCCGCTATCTGCGATTGCGCGCACCAGCGCCACATCCAGCGTCGATGTGATGCACAGCATCGACGCATGCAGCGGCAAGTCTGCCGCCTCTTTCCTGACGAGGTCAGGAAAGGGAATGGCGGGCTTGCCGCCAACGCTCGCGAGTACTTCGTACGCGAGCGTCAGGTCGGGGCGAATCGTCGGGGCGATTCGCCTGGTGTTAGCGCTGCTGCAGGCGAAGCCGCAGCTCTCTCGCCCATTGGCGGCGGCTTCGAAGAACCCCGCCGCCAGGGCGACGCCCTTCTCCAGCAGCGGCTGCGCCGCTTGGGCTGGACCCGCCGCAGGCGTAACATCGAGCAGCAGCATCCACTTCGTGGAGGCGGCCTGCTCGGGGTCTTTGGTCATCAGACGGCTCAGACGAGCCGTCGATTTCCAGTGAATGCGGTGATACGGATCACCGCTGACGTAATCACGAACGGAGCTGATCAGCGGCGTTTCTGCTTTGGAACTCCGCGTTGTAGAACCTTCCTCCGATTGGAAAGTCATCCCGCTTCGGCCCAATGCATCCGGCCGCGGATACACAACATAGCGCTGTAAATCTTCCCTCTGTACTTTGCGAAGGGCGAAGCCAAAGAGGTCCCCTGCCGCAGCTTCAAAGTGAGCAAAGCGGTAGCTGCCTCGCATCAGATGGGTCATTTTGTAAGGCAGCAGAATGGTCTTCTGAAACCAAGGGAACAGCAGCTTGCTGTACGTCAGCTTTTTCCCGTTTCCTTCATGGATCCACGTTTCTTTCAACAGCAGCCACGGTAAGGGAACCCACGATCGATGTTGGACCTCCAACAAGATCGTCACCTCTTCACCCGCTAGAAACACATCACCTGACAGCCGCCGATTCATGTTCAAACCTTTTAGCGCAAATACATAAAACAATCCTGCCTGTAGCCAGATCAAGGATAAACAGATGCCTAGATACCACGCAGCAAATCCACCTTGGCGATAAGCCAAATAGATCACCAACACACAACTTATGAGCAATAGCGTCGTCTTCCCCCAGCTTTTCATGTCATGGCCCCTACTTCACTGTGACGTAACGAAGAACTGGTGTTTGCATGCCATCTAGTAAGCCCTGAAGAATAAATTCTGCCGAACGGCCCATCATGCGTGCATCCGAGGTGAGAATAAGCCGGTGCGTCCACACAGGTAGAATCAAATCTTTAATATCATCCGGAATAACAAAGGTTCTCCCTTTCACATAAGCCGCCGTTTGTGCAGCACGCATCAAGGCATAAGACGCCCTCGGACTTGCCCCGATGTAAAAATCAGCATGATCCCGCGTAGCTAAGGCTAAGCGAACGATAAAATCTTTCAACGTGTTATCCACATGGATCATGGCCGCTTCTTTCTGTAATTGCACAAACTCATCCTGCACAATAACTGGCTTCAAGCTTTCCAACGGGTGGCGATCCTGTAGTCGATCCAACATCAGAATCTCTTGATCATGTGTCGGATATCCAAGCGACAGCTTCATCATAAACCGATCCATCTGCGCTTCTGGCAGCGCATAGGTGCCTTCATAATCCATCGGATTTTGTGTAGCGATGACAACGAATGGCTTCGGCAACTCATAACTAGTGCCATCAATGGTCACTCGTTTTTCTTCCATCGCTTCAAGGAAAGCAGACTGCGTCTTCGGAGAAGTCCGATTACATTCATCCGCAAGTACCACGGACGTCATTAATGGCCCTGGACGAAACTCAAACTCATTGCTTTTTACATTAAAAACAGAAACACCGGTCACATCGGAAGGAAGCAAATCTGGCGTACATTGAATTCTCTTAAACTCGCATCCGATCGTTTTCGCTAACGCGCGTGCTAGCATCGTTTTGCCTACACCAGGAACGTCCTCTAACAGTAGATGCCCGCCGCTCAACATCGCGATAAAAGCTTTCTCTATCGTTTCTCTTTTACCAACTATCACTTTCTCTACGTTCATGATCATCCGTTCCACAAGAGGCTGCGGTTGATCGAATATTCGGGTTTTCGATGCCATAGACAAGAAGCCTCCTTTATAAGGGTATGCTTCTAGTTTTTCCAGCTCTCTACTCTTTTAGACATTATCCTCCCATTGCAAATAGAGAGTTTTTGAGAATACTATTATTTTCTTTGAAAAAGTGGAGAGGACGCAGCGCCATAGAAACCTCACGGTAGTCGGGATCGATCACAGCATTCGTAATACGTCCGCCAAGGGATACGATCGTTTTGCGCAGGGGTACGATAATTTGATCATCCTGCAGGTTCATATCCGCCAACGAATAAGTGGCTGTTTGCCTACCTAATGTGTACAAACTAATGCTTCTATTCACGAGATCATAGTCCATATCATAAATGCCATAGTGGGCATTGGCTGTTTTCGTATCTGCTTGCCACTCCACTTTCCCACCCATCTTCTCGATTAGATAGCGCAGAGG
This sequence comes from Paenibacillus sp. Soil766, assembly GCF_001428105.1. Taxonomy (GTDB): domain Bacteria; phylum Bacillota; class Bacilli; order Paenibacillales; family NBRC-103111; genus Paenibacillus_E. Next base: position 31,620 of record NZ_LMSJ01000031.1, read on the forward strand.
CAATTCTATTTGATTCGCATGCAGCTTATAAATGGAAGGTTCTATGGTAAACGTATTACCTCCGAGTACATGAACCTGCAGGGGTAAAGCAGCTTGCTTGGCGAGAAGGCGTGCAGCCTCGGCTTCTTCTTCCTTCTTAGCTTTAGCTTTCTCTTCAGCTTCTGCCTCTAGCTTCTGAGCGAGGAGCTTTTCCTCCTTCTTGGCAAGCTCAGTTGAACTAGGGTGAGCGACCGCATATTGCTGCGTCTGTTCTACCAGCTCTTGAAAATGTTTCAAACTCATGTTCCGCGACCATTTCGGCTTCGTGATCGTGAATTGTTTGGGTTTCACTTGTTCCGTCAACGTAGCGAACGCGTATCCTAGCTTTTTGTAATAGCTAATCACTTGAGGTAATACTTGGACGGAAGATTCGTGCCCCGTTCCATCATGAAACAAAATATTAATCTCGTGATCAAGGGGGGAAGCTTTCACCGTCTGCCAAATTTCATTTACCGGCACGTTCGCTCTCTTAGAGTCTCCACTGTCGACATTCCAGTCATGTACGATATAACCGGCTTGTTCCATGAGGTAATAGTAGTTCGCATCGAAATTCGTAGCCGTACCGCCAGGCGCACGCACGAGTTGAGGTCGTATCCCCACGATATTTGAAATAACGTCCTCGCTGCGCTGGATTTGGTTCCAAAAGGTTTGAAAATCACCATAAAGCTCTTTATACACATGATTATAAGTATGATTGCCGATGGCATGACCGTCGTTTACGATTCTCTTGAGTTCAGCTGGATGCGCTTTCGCTTGTTCACCCAGTACAAAGAACGTTGCTTTAACATCTTCTTTATCTAAAATATCCAGCACCTGATTCGTCAACTTGCTAGGACCATCATCAAACGTCAGATACACAGTAGGTTGCTCCGGTGTTACGTAATTCCGCTCACTCTTCAGTCGCTTCCCTGCTTGAAGCTGCCCAAACGCCTCTTGCACGGCTGGATCCCCTTCATTGTCCGCGGCTTGGGCTGGCATCCTACCAACCAAAAGTGAAACTAGTAAAACAACAACCATCATGATTTGAAATCGTAATCGTCCGTTGTTTGGGGCTTGTACCTGTGAGCGCATCCGATGATCCCTCCGCATGTTCTATCATTTTGATATCTGATAGATTATATGGACGAAGGTGCGGGAGTATGACACAAAAAAAACGATCCCTCTCCGTGAGGAGAAGCATCATTTCCAATGCATATATGGTGATGGTAGGCTTCTTGAAAACCGCCTGACGCATCTTCTGTCCAGCCGTGCGAAACAAGGTTCGACTACCAGCGTCCGCTCCACTCTCTCTACTAACTAGTATCGAGAAATAATATACTTAGCAAGCAAACTAGGGCCAGATTTCTATGAAACGCGCTAGAAGACAATAATCTCCCCGTCATCAGGCACAACAGCAACTTGCTCCAGGCCTTGCTCCTTCAGGAAAGAACGGAGATGGTGGCGTTTGAATGTACAATGACTGATTGCATCCATATGCACAGCAATGAGTTTCGTGTTTGGAGACAAATGGGCAATACAAACGATATCTTGGGCAGTCATCGTGATAATTGTCCCTAACAACATCTGTGCGCGTGGTGTATTCAAGATCGCGACATCCGGTTGGTGTTCACGGAAGGCATCTTCAATTGCTGGCGTGTAAATACAGTCGCCAACGATATAAATGGAACCATCCGATGGTGTGCTTACGATATATCCAGATACAGGACCGAGCAGTTTGGCGGCGAAGCCTGGAGCATGCTGTCCTTTTACACGTTTCATATGAATGCCGTACCATTCATACGATTCCTGAATCGCATGTACATGAATAAATCCCGCTGCATGTAAGAAGGCTTGATCTTCGGGTTGACAGAAGACTGGCATACTCTTATCCAGTACGGCTAGGGCCTTCTTGTCCATATGGTCAAAATGGCGATGCGTCAGAAGGATTGCGTCCATGTGTTCAAAAAAATGAAGCGGAACAGGGAGAGGCGTTAACGGATTTCGGCGAAGTGTACGTGTGAATGGTACCGGCGGGAGTTCGCCTACATCACTTAACATAGGATCGATCAGTATTTTTTTACCGTTCATGGTTAAAACCGATGTAGCATTTCGTATATGTTGAAGCGACATAGCCATTGAAATCACCCTTTTTATTTTAATACCGACCGGTCTGTTTTAAAATTAGCATAGTTCGTTGTACGAATCAAGCAAATTTTTCCTCCTATTATTTGAATACAACAGGAGAGTATGATAATTTAAGACCAATCGGTACTTTTCGAAATGAGGGATAACTATGGGTAAAGGGCAGGTCACGAAAGAACATATTATTCGCCAGTCCGCTGGCTTATTTAATACGAAGGGGTTTACAGGTACATCGCTGTCAGAGATTATCGAGCGCTGCAATGTTCGCAAGGGTGGCATCTATAATCATTTCGAAAACAAAGACGAGATTGCGCTGGCCGCATTTGACTATATGTTTGCACAGTTAAAAAATCTGTTGACTGAGGCTATGTCTGAGCGGTCCACACCAGCAGAAAAAATACTGGCAATCTGTGATGTTTATATCGATGTAGTTGAACAAAATATATGGGAAGGCGGATGCCCCCTATTAAATACCGCTGTTGAAAACGATGATGGTCATCCTCTGTTAAAACAAAGAGCCCAACTTGCAATGCTTGAGCTGATGACGGGTCTTGGGGATATCCTCAGGGAAGGCATAAAACTGGGGCAGTTTCGAAGCGATATCGATGTGGAAGCTGTGATCAGTGTGGTAATCGCACTAATCGAAGGCGGGGTTATGTTGAGTAAATTGCATAATGACAATAAATATATCAGGTATTGCACGAACCAAGTAAAGGTGTATATCCATAGCGATTTGGCAATCTAGAAGTCCAAAACAGTATGACATTAAAAGCCGCAATAAACCGCGGCTTTTTTTGAACTTTAGAAAAGTCATTCCGTGTGCTTTCTAAAATGAGTCTACGCCATTTCTATCACTGCATCCAATACGGACTGCACGTGATTTTTAATTTTCACCTTACTCCATTCCTTCACAATGTATCCTTTTTCATTGATAAGAAACGTCGAACGAATAATGCCCATGTACTCGCGGCCATAGAGCTTTTTCAACGCCCATACCCCATACTTCTCAGCTATCTTATGATTCGTATCTGAAAGCAGGAGAAAAGGCAGCTCGTACTTGGCAATAAATTTGTCATGCGATTTCAGCTCATCCGGGCTGATGCCGATCACTTCTACACCTAACTCGGCAAACTTCCCGTTATAATCTCGAAAGTCGCAGGATTGCTGGGTACAGGTTGGTGTATTGTCTTGCGGGTAAAAATAAATGACGACTTTGCGCCCTTTATAATCAGCTAAAGAAACTTTCTCTCCGCTCGAGGCAGGCAGCGAAAAGGCAGGTGCCTTACGCTTCGTTACCGCCGCCATTTCACTTACTTTTTTCAATACGGCTCTCTCCTCTTTCTCGTCTTGCGATGCAATTCTTAACTTCATCCATTATGCGATATTCCCGGGATGACATCAAACGAAAAAAGCTGCTACGAATCACAATGACTCCTAAGCAGCTTTCTATGATAAGAGGTTAGGACCTCAGGCTTCCGTTTGCCATGTTTCAATGTGCTGCAATTTAGCAGGATTCACGACGAGATAGAAAGCTTTGATCTGCCCCTCCTCTAATTGAAAAGTCATCACATTATTAGGCTGATTATTCACATACGCAACAATCCCTAATTGCTCGTTCACCGTCGTTAAGATAAAGCGATAATCCTCTGGTAATTTGGCCAAAACGCCAGATAAGAACTTGGCAATTCGTTCTGCCCCCAAGATCGGGTTGGTCGCCGCGTTCACCTTACCTCCGCCATCGGAGTATAGAATAGCATCGGATTTCACGATGGATAACAGTTGCGAGATATTCCCCGACACTAATGCGTGTACGAATTGTTCCACGATCGCTGTGGTTTGTTTCGTTTCATTAGCCCGCTCCCGCGGGAGGTTTATCGCATTCTTGGCTCGGCGGAAAATTTGACGGCAATTCGTGCTGCTTTTGCCCACAATCTCGGCGATTTCATCGTATTCATACTGTAGGACCTCGCGAAGCAAGAATACAGCCCGCTCCACCCAGGACAGTTGCTGCAGGAGCAACAGGTATGCAGTGGATAGCGATTCTTTGTGCGCATAAGCGAGATCCGGCGAGATCTGATGATCTGCACTTGTCGTCATCAGCGGCTCCGGCAGCCACGGCCCGACGTAAACCTCACGTTTTTTACTAGCGGAGCGCAAGCTATCGATGCAGCGGTTGGTCACGATTTTGCACAGATAAGCCTTGGGATTGTGTACATGATTCAGATTCGTCTCATTGGCGTACAGAAAGGCCTCCTGCACGATATCTTCCGCATCCATCACACTTCCCAGCATGCGATACGCCAGCGAAAACATTAACGGCCTATAGCTCAGATAGATCTGCTCGGAAGCCTCTGCTCCTGTGATCTCCATCTTTCCACACCTCCCGATCTACTGTTATAGGACAATTTTAAACGAACTGAGGCAATTTTAAAATAGCTTGCGCCGCGCGTCTCGCACTTGCCGCCGAGGCATCGGCGAGCATTTCGCCATGGCTTGCCCAGTCACCCGCTACATAGAGTCCTCGAATGCCTGCAACGGCTGGACCTGTAAAAGGGTTGCTTTTCCCCCTATGGAGTGTATCGTGAGCCACGGTTATGTTAGGCAGGTACTGCCTCGCCACCACTTCTTGTTCCCAGCCTGGATGCAGGGTATTCATGGTGGCTGTCAAGATCTCCTCATCTGCTTTGGGATTGTTCTCTCCAGGTCCATTATATTTCATCACATGCACAACTAAGCTGCCATCCTCGCTTAACTTCGCATTCACTGTATGATGGGAGAAATAAATCGGCTGATCCAGTGCAATTGCAAAATCCCGACCACGAACGGGAAGCTTCTTCAAGCCAAGGTCAAGACACGCTGCTTTGGAGGGGCGCGCCGCCTCTTTCCACTGCTTCAAGATCGTATACTCCGCACCAGGAACCAGCTTATACGTTTCCGATGGGGATGCCGTGCTGATGACATGCTCAACTTCAAGCGTTTGATCGTTTGACAGTTTAAGGCCCTGAATTTGGCCATTCGCATGCAGGATTTCTTTCACGTCAGAACCGCTGAGGATGTGAACTCCCGCTCCAATGGCTTGCTCCAACAGCTGATCGATGATCGTTTGCCAGCCTCCGTGGAGGTAGAGCACGCCTTTCAGCGCCCTCTGTACCTGTGCGAGCACGGGAGCTGCAAGCTGGAAATCATGATCATGTGCGTAGGTTGCCGTTCGGCATAAGGAGTAAAAGATATGACGAACCATCGGATCGGCAATTTCTTGTTCGGCCCACTCCCTCAGTGATGCTTTTCCTACTTTGCTTGCATCCATTTTGGTTAACCGTATGATGAGGCGCAGAAGTCCAAACTTCCCTGACCAGGAGAGCAGTTTTGATGTGAGCATGCTGAGCGGGGTTGATGGCATCGGTACAAGCTCATTGTGCCACATCGCATTAACTTTGGATGGCGGTGCCCCACCTTCAATGCGTATACCGAGCTCTTTTAGAATGCGATAAGCAGCTCCAGCTCGATATAGCGCATGTCCGCCTAGGTTGAAAAGCACACCATTTTTGTTATTTGTCATCGCTCTGCCGCCCATTCGTCCTGAACGTTCCAGCAGAACAACGCTTCTGCCACCTTTGGCTACCTCAAGTGCAGCAATGAATCCAGCTAAGCCTCCGCCAATGACGGCTGTATCGTATTTTGTCATGTTCATCATCCTCCAGTTTCGCTTTATATCTCATAAGGCGAAACAGGGATGTGTTTTGTGACAAGCGAAGAAAAGAATTATGTGGATGCGGGGCTCAGGCAAAGGTTTGATGTGGTTCAGGTGAGGTGAGGTAAGGTGAGAGATGAGGGATTGGGGGTGTCTGCGGTGGCTTGCTCTGTTGGCGGATACGGGTTGAGGTGGTTAAAGTAGCATGTCCACGTGTTTAGCTGCTTAACATACAGTTAATTCTTGCAGATTCGACGGTTTTCCCACTATAGCTGTAAAAACTCCAGTTAATTTCATGCAAATTTGAAGAAACGGGACAAAAGCTGAAAATTAACTGTAGGTAATCCAGCTAACTCCTCAGAAACGCGAAATACGGTTCGAATAGATGTAGAAAATCCAGTTAGTTAGATAAAGTAGCAGCTCAGACTGAGCGTAGGTGGGGTTGCGGTTGCGGTTGTGGTTGCGTGCAGCACACGAATAATTTTATAATCCACAGGCAGTTTTCTGTGGATAACTCAATATGTGGATATGTTAATACGCACACTCTAAGTTATGCACAACAGGGACTTTAGGCCCTGTGGACTTGTGGGTAACTTTGTGGATAGATGTGTATAAATGCCAATAGGGGCCGCCTCTGGAGGGAGACGACCTCGCATATATTTATACTTACCATAAGAGTTCATCCGTACATTTGTAGGCTGCTTAGTGCTTATCCGGACAGTCGACTCCAAATTTCATTCAACCATTTAGCAAATAACTCTTTTTCCTCAAACTGTGGATAATGTGCTGAATTTTCAAAAATAACAAAATCCTTTTTAGGTGCTTCTAGCCTATCAAAGTATTGCCTTGCTGCATTTATGGATGTCATATAATCATATTGTCCCATTATGAAATAAACGGGGATGTTCACTTTACTTACGACACTTGTCATAGTATTCTTCGACTCTTCCTCTAAAAGGATTTTCTGAGATAAAGAAACTCCTTTTACATAGCGGATGACATCTAGCAAATTATACTCACGATGAAGGAGAAATCCTGTGTAATAATCTCTGTTATCATTAATTAATCTTGCTGCCCCTCCATATTTTCGAACCATGTCTCTAGGAGTAAGCATTTCCCCTCGCTCTATCGCACTGCGAAGATGCTCTAATCGTTCCACATCTTTCTGATTACTGACTAATCTTGCTTGTTCTACGGAGTAATTCAAACTGTCCAATTCGCTTATCCTATGATCCGCAACCTGCCCTATACCCATATAAGCAACAAATTTGTCAGGAGCTTTTGCCACAGCTTTCATTCCAATATAAGTACCAAAAGAATGACCGATCAGCAACACTTTCGGTTGTCCGAATACTTCTTCAACATAATCTGTCAAGGCCAGCAAATCGTCTACTAGCAAATCTGTTGACAAATTTGAGTAATCCTCGTAAAAATGATACGATTTCCCACTGCCTCTTTGATCATAGTGTACAATTGTAAAATTGGCTTCAAGCAAGTCCTGATATTTCCTAACATAAGGAATTTCGGAACAACCTGGACCGCCATGCACAAAAATCACGATTGGATTGTGGAGGTCCACTCCCCTAATCATTACTTCTTGCTTCGTGCCATTAATTTGAACTTGTTCCAATAAACTGATACTGTTATTCCCTTTAATTCGAGGTGTCCACGTTGGAAAAACCAAACCGACTGCAATAAGCAATACAACACTTACGATCAGGATTTTCACTATTTTAAAGCCTTTTCTTATCAAATGAGGCTCCTCCATCATCGCTTCTTCCCATGTGTACATGGACAAATACAGTATAAAATAGCCCGCATCTTGTTTACAAGATTTGGACTATTTTAATAATTCTATTATTAGCTAGTGATAGGCGGCGTCAACCGACTGCCCTCTAGCTCAACTCCCTTTTGCAGCCGCAAGGCTTCCCGCCAATAGTAGCCTGCAATGGCAATATCGAAGATGCCTAAGCCCATTGGATTGAAAAAAACGGGTTCCTGCGCTTCCACACGAGCTAACTGGTCACGAAGCACAACATCCGCCAAGGTGTGCACACCTGATTCTTGCAGGTTATAAAGCAGGTGCAGCTGCTCGATATCCGTCTGCTCACGGCATACTTCGCGCCAATCATCCACAATGATCACTTTCACGCCAGCAACGCTTTCCGGTTTGTAATCTCGAAGGGATACGTTGAGAAGAAGTGAGCCTGCGGGCGGGGCCTCATCAATGTACCTCTCCGCCGACACTGTGCATGTCATAATCACATTGGCCTCTCGGTAGCCAGCGCGCCAATCATTAATGACCTGCGTCCTGTTCTGAATAGCCCCTGGAATCGTTTCAAATTCGACACCATTCAGATCATAAATCCGAACTTCTTCAATCCATTCGCCAAATAAAGCAACACACATATCTAGATGCAGCCGCCCTATGGGTCCCCATCCAATTAAGTGAATGCGCAAACACTCAGGCTGCCTCACCTTCACAAATTGACTCAACATCACACCGCTCACCGCTGCAGTTCGAAGACCATTTAACAGTCCGCTGTGGATAAATGCCAGCGGCTCACCTGACGAAGGTTTATTCAGAATCAGCGTATTATGAGCCCGGGGAAGTCCCTTGAGGCGATTGTCTGGAAAGCTCGCAATCCATTTAATGCCCGAAATATTGATGTTACCTCCTACATAAGCAGGCATCGCAATAATCCGGTTTTTCGGATCGCGAAAACGTAAGTATGGCTTCAAGGGGTGAGCACAATCCCCGCTATCTTGTATGGCAACGACATCTTTAATAATGGTGGTTAGCTTCTTCCAATCGATTCCGATCTCTCGGATATGGTCATCCTGTAAATACAACATTCGCTAGTCTCCCATGCTAGTTACTCGGTGTATACCCTATTTCTCGTCCAACCCATTCATCGTTATACACAGTATTCAAATACCGTTCACCACGGTCCGGTAAAATAGCTGCGCAAATTGCGCCAGGTGGAATGGATTCACTCATTCTGCGTATCGCTGATATAACGCCCCCGGAGGAAGCGCCCGCGAGAATGGCTTCTTCACGAACTAATGCGCGACAGCCTTCCACACAGTCCCTATCGGATACGTACACGACCCGATCCGCAACATCATGCCGATGCAAGCCAGGTGTGATACCTGCGCCTAGTCCAGGGAACTTCCTTGAACCTTTTTCCCCGCCAAAAATAACACTGCCTTCGGCATCCACCGCCACGATCTGTGTCGACCAACCGCGACTGCGGATGTACTCCATGCACCCTCGAATCGTTCCACATGAACTGACACCGCAAAATAAATAGTCGACTGCACCTAACTGCTCGCCAATTTCTCTCATTGTTGTCTCGCTATGAGCTAGCGCATTGTCTGGACTTCCATACTGGTTCGTCCAGTAGGCATTGGGGATTTGACTCACTAACTCCGCCACTCGCCGTATGCGAGCTGGCAGAAACTCCCCCGTCGCCTCATCTGGCACGGAAACGAGATCGATCTCCCCATGGAAGCTGCGGATGATTTGCAAATGCTGCTGCGTCGTGCGAGGATCGACAACGCAGATGAAGCGAAGCCCTAAATATCGGCAAAGCTGAGCGAGACTGATCGCCAAGTTGCCGGAACTAGACTCCACGATGACACTCTCGCTCGTCACCTCACCACGGCGGATCGCCTCCCGCAGCATGAACAGGGCTGGCCGATCCTTCGCGCTGCCGCCGGGGTTCATCCACTCCATTTTGCCATAAACTTCAAAAGGTTGATCCTTAAACAAACGTGACAGCTGAATAAGCGGTGTATGCCCGATCGCACGGACAATTCCTCCTTCAAGCTCCATTCGCTTCCCCTCCTTTACGTGTAAAAAATCTTTTTATTTTTCACGGAGGTGCGGTTCTGTGAATCCTCATAGGTGCCCCCGATAACTTGGATACCATCCAAAAGCTTCGCCTGAATCATCATGCCGATAGCTGGAATTCGACTTTCTATATCCGCACGAATGTTGTTCAGAACAGCTGGAGTTGCCAGCACACTGTAGACATAAACAGTCAATGCATTACCACTCACCTGTACACGAACGCTGGCTTCCCGCAGATGACGATAGACGACATCCTCGATATCATAGATACTAATTTTCTCACCGTGCTTCAGGTCGGGGCCAATGCGTTTCACAATACTCTGAAAGCTCTGCGTAGGAACACCATCGACATCAATAGCTCTCAAATCACGTACAACATCGTAGGTAACGTACCGCAGCGCCGGGAACGAATCCCTTACCGTCGAGGTGAGGACCAACACTTGCTCTAACTCATCAGGCAGAGGCTCCATATCGGCATCTAGCAGCTCCGCTCTCACACCTTCTGCGATGATGCCCTCTGCAAACAAATACCTGCCATAATCGTGTGAAAAGTAAGCAATCGTTCCGATCTCGATGGAGCCATACGTATCAGTGACCTGCGTTTCGGCTATCCCGAGTCTTTCGGCCGTACGTTGTCTCCAGCCTGGCGAAGCAATCTCCCCCACGAGAATGACATGCTGGATGCCATAGCTTCCTGGAGCCTCCGACGCTTGCATAATCCGATCCAAAATGGACGGCATCGTATACAGCACCTCGGGTCGAAAGCTTTGCAGCCGTTCAATATGCTCCTCGATTGGAAGACGGAAGGAGACAGACTCCACCTCCATACCGAGTTCCCGAAATACCTCGACGGCCGTCGCCTCAGCATGCCCTGTACCCATGTCTGCCATCGCAGTTCGATATCGAGTACCTTTCAGAATACTGCGGAATACGTCCAGTTTGACTCGTAGATAAGCTTCCTCATCAGATTGCGAATAAAAAATCGACTTACGCCGCTTCGAGCTCGTACCTGAAGTTTGATACCGATTCATATCCTTATCCTGTAGACATGGATTGGTATCCGTATAGTAATACGATTCCAACATGCCAGCTGACACTAGCGGTAGTGCAGCGAACTCTTCCTGCTCGTGTCCTGGCAGCAACCAGGGAAATTGCCGCTTCATCTTTTGTATAACTTCCTTTAAGTGCATAGACGTGCGGCTCCTCCTCTCAGCTCTACTAACTCAACCTGCAGCCCAAATCCACTTGATTACATATTCTATGCGCCCTTCCCGGCTATCGTTCTTTTTTCCTACTTGTCTAAATGATTTCCCTGTTCACCCGCCCCCCGTGTCGCTCATATCATATCGAAATAATGAAACGCTACACTCGGTAGAGAGGATCGTCACCATGACAAGTTCACTAAAGGCCGTTTCAAGCAAATGGATTAAAACACGCATCATGCTCAAGCATGTAAAGCTGAGGCAGTATGTGCCTACTACGCACCCTTTTGGTCGTAGTCGATTATCTGCCATGCTCGCCCAGCACGGTATGCTCTATGTAAAGCCTGACATTGGCTCCCTCGGGATAGGCGTTATACGCGTTGAGAAACGAGGAGGAGCCTATCGCTATCAGAGCGGTGTGAACATCTACCGTTTTCCAACATTTGAGAAAATGTATCAGTCCCTTCGATACCGCTGCGGCACTAAGCGCTATCTCATTCAGAAGGGTATTCACGTGCTAACGCACGAAGGCAATCCCTACGACTTCCGTGTCATGATTCAGCGAAACCCTTCGGGGAAATGGGAATGCACGGGCACTGCAGCTAGAGTCGCTCATCCTCAAAAGGCTGTCACTAATGGCAGTCAAGGCGGCACAATTTACAGTCCATATGACCTCTTAGAACCCCAATTCGGTGTTGATGCAACGTCTATTCTTATGTTAAACATGGAGAAAATAGCCTATATAACCGCAGGTCAAATAAGCCGCACCTACCCCTCCATGAATGAGCTCGGCATCGATATCGCCGTCGATCATCGCCTGAAGCCATGGATTCTCGAGGTCAACACACGACCTGATCCATGTCCTTTTACCAAGCTGGCGGACCAAACCATCATCCGCAAAATCGTCCGATTCGGCAGAGCCAACGGTCGGAAGTATGATTTGACTTGCTCGAAGGCGAAAAAGTCGCCTAAGCAGCGGATAGCGACCGCTTCTATGGAGCAGACGCTCCCAAGTGTAGAGCCTTCCTTGGAACCATTCTCAGAGCCTCCTTCTGAGAATGAATGATTTTTTTCACCGCTACAGCTATTTAGAAAGGTGATTCTGTACACAAAAAAGCCGTCCTACAAGGTTGTAGGACGGCTTTTTGATTGGAGCTATGAACCAGCGCCGCGATAACGCTTCACGCCAATATTCCACACTGTGATGCCTAGGGCACTGAACGCGATGCCAACCACAGGGGTTAATAGAGCGAACCACTTCCAGTTCTCTGGATCAATGAAATAGGCGGCTGGATAAAAGCCAACGAAGGCAAAAGGCAGTATCCATGTCAGAATGCTTCTGAGCAGCTTATTATAAATCGTCGCTGGATAACGACCATAGTTCTGAATGTTCCAAATCAACGGCAAGATGCCGGTTGGCGCATCAGAGAAGAAGGCTAATGAGGTAAGCGAGATGTATACCCCTGCATAAATGAGGATTGAGCCCACCACCATGACAATGAAGATCAACGGATCATGCCAGTGGAACGGCAAATCTAGCTGTACCCAGGAGTAGATCATAACCACCAAACCTGCTAATGCACTGAACATCGATGCTGGGTCGAGATTCTCGAGCATGAGCTGCCATAGATTATAAGCCGGCCTCGTTAGGATACGATCCATTTCCCCTTTGACAATGTAGCGCTCGCTAAAGCCCCACAGATTAAAAAAGGAAATAAATATGCCATATGGGATCATAAAATAACCGTAGATGAACAAAATTTGTTCTTGATTCCAGCCGCCAAGCGATTGCGTTTGCAGAAAGACGACTAGAATGAAGAATAGATTCAACCCATTGAATAACAAGTCAGACAGCACTTCAATCCAAAAATCGGATCGGTAGGTGAGCCTTGTTTTCATGTAGTTTTTGAAATAATCGAAAATGAGGGTGATATAGAACATGCGTTACCCTCCCTGTACGAATAGACGTGTTTTGGATTTTATCCACAGCACATAGATCGGAATAATAAGGAGCAGGAACCAGAGTACTTGTACGCCAAAGTTCTGGAGTATAGCGTTGCCCGTTATTTTCCCGGTAAACACGGCGCTGGGTAAATAGGTGATCGCCTGAAAGGGCAGCCACTCAAGAATCGATTTGGACCATCCTGGGAAAAAGGAAATCGGAATAATGAGCCCTGAAAAAAGGTCCACCGCCACGCGCTTCATGCGCATAAGGCCTTCATTATTTTCGAGGAAAAAGGCAAACAAACCCGTAATAATATTCAACTGCGTATTAATTAGAAAGCTGAAGAATAGCATCACTAAGTAGATGACCCACAAACTTGGATCCGTTGGGAATTGAATCGGAAGCAGCAGCCAGATCAAGATCATGCCTGGTGTTGTGAAGAGCAATAGTCGGAAAACCCCTTCGCCTAACCCTTGCATCATTTTCACAAAAATATAATTGTAAGGCCGGATGAACTGAATCGCGACACTTCCATCCCGAATCTCGTTTGCAATCTCACGATCTAGGTTATTAAAATAGAAAGCGCGTCCCATCCAGGATATCGCCACATAGGTTGTCATTTGCCCCAGGGTAAGACCACCAATGACAGCTTGGTCGCCATAAATCGCTTTGTAGACAAAATAGTACGAGCCTATATTAAGCGCATAAATCAAGATCCCGCTGTAATAATTCACCCGATAAGCGAGCATCATGAGAAACCGCATGCGTATAACTTCTATATAAGCTCTATGCATGGGTTGTAACTCCCTCTGGCTGATCAATCTCCAAACGTTTCACTTCGGCCGAGCCTGATTTATAGATTTCACGGACGATATCGTCGGTATTCGTTTCATTGATCTTGATATCTTGGATTTGCAGGACGCCAACGACGCGGCTTAACACCTCCGAGATATTCGCTCTTTCATATGGAATGAACACTTTGGCGGATAGCTCGTTCTCAAGCTGCCAAGCTACATCCAAGCCAAGGGTCAACTCTTGAAGTCGTGCTAACGTTGTTGGTTGCTCGAACTGAAGCACTACTTCTTTTCCTTTGCCCCATCTGGCTTTCAGCTCTTCCAGACCGCCATCATAAATAATTCGGCCGTCATCTAGCATAATAACACGGGAGCATAGTGCTTCGATGTCCTGCAAATCATGCGTTGTCAGCAGGATTGTCGTCTCATATCGCTGATTAAGCGACTTCAGAAATTCGCGGATCTCTGTTTTTACAACAATATCAAGGCCGATGGTCGGCTCATCCAGAAATAAAATCTCCGGATTGTGCAGCAAGGAAGCCGCTAATTCACAGCGCATCCGCTGACCTAAGCTAAGCTTACGGACCGGTCGTGATAGAAGATCCGACAGTTGCAGACGGTCCACGAGCTCATCGAGGCGTTTCTTATAATCGGCTTCGGAGACACGATACACTTTTTTCAACAGCTGGAAAGACTCTACAACACCGATGTCCCACCAGAGCTGGCTGCGTTGACCGAAGACAACACCGATCCCAGCCACGAATTTCTCACGCTCTTTGAACGGCACATAGCCATTCACTTTGATGTGACCAGACGTTGGGACGAGAATACCCGTCAACATTTTGATCGTCGTCGATTTCCCGGCCCCATTTTCACCGATATATCCACAAATTTCGCCTTTTGGAATCTGAAAGCTTATGTCTTTCACAGCTGTAATTTGCTTATACTCACGTTTGAATAAATCTTGCATGGCCCCCTTGAGGCCACCGCGGCTTTGCTGAACTTGAAATTCTTTGCGCAGCATTTGAACATCTATGGCTAACATGCGTCTTCCCCCCTGACTTCGTCGTCTCGGTTACAGATTACGGCAACATTCGTCATAACTTGCTATCGAAGTTTCGTAGCATCTATAATATGGATCATAGTGACGTTTCATACAACCGCACAACATGCTCATGATAACCCAATTCTGTAAGAAAAAAAAGTACAGATTAACAGACATCGTATTTGCCCTTATATTAACGCTACATTTCACCTTGGAGAGGAGCTTACATAGTATGAAAATCTTCAAACGGACCATGCTCCTGATCGTCATGCTTCTTCTAGTGGTCGCCGGCTATTATTCTTACGCCTTCTACAGCTTCGCTAACAATATCTCTCATAACTCAGACACGAAGGATGGGAAAGGCAGCGGAAACATAACCTCAATTCCAAACAACGTGAAGGACGGCGATAAATACACACCACCCAAATGGGAGAGCAAGCAGCGGGTGAATATTCTGCTTTTAGGCGGCGATTCTCGTGGCATGGTGAAGAATGAGTTACCAAGATCCGACAGTATCATGCTAGCCTCCATCGATCCGATCACCAAGAAGGCTCATTTGTTCTCGATTCTGCGGGACACTTACGTGAAAATCCCCGGCGAAGGCGAAGATCGGATTAATACCGCGATTACGACAGGCGGACCTAATTTGGCCATGAAAACCGTTAGCGATCTGCTTGGCATTCCCGTTCAATATTATGTGTACACCGATTTCAAAGGCTTCATCGCGCTTATTGATGCTGTAGGCGGAATTGATATTGATGTAGAGAAAGATATGAAATATTCCGATTCCGAAGATGATCATGTCTACGACATTAACTTGAAAAAGGGACAGCAGCACCTGGACGGCAAAACAGCTCTACAATATGTGCGCTTCCGCCATGATGCGTTGTCCGACTTCTCTCGAACAGAGAGACAAAGAAAGTTCCTGACAGCTGTTGCGGCTAAAATGCAATCCACATCATCGCTGATCAAGCTCCCGCGCATTCTGAATGCGATCGATCCGTATATTGATACGAATCTTAGCGTAACGGACATGCTCAAGCTCGGAAGCCTTGGTTATGAAGCCAAAGCTGACGGTATCGTCACTTCGCAGCTTCCCCCTTCAGAATTACTGATGGAGAAAACGATCCGCGGCGCTTCTGTGATCACAGCGGATAAAGTGAAGCTTCAAAAGTATTTGAAAGACCTTTTTGCAGGTACAGCTGAAGCTGATTCAGGGCCAACCAAGCCTTCACCTTCACCAACACCGAAGGTTGCTGGGAAGACCGTGAAATAGGCTGACGCGCACAATGGTAGCTTGCATAGCGAAAGAAACGGATAATAAGAGTGGGTATCCACTCTTATTTTTTGTATGGGCGTATATATGGAGGTAGCTTACTGCTCCGGGCTGGAGCGGGCAGCGGAAGGCGGGGCGTTGTATTCCTATTCAAAAAAAACGCAAATGACAAAAGTGGAAATTTGTCATTCGTAAATTGTTAGTTGGCGCGAAGATGCTGGGTTTCTAGAGGCAGGACGAGATTGTGGAGGGCTGGAGCGGCAGAGATTGCGAGTCTACAGAGGGGCAGATGGCGGAGGGGCGAGGCCGGATCGGCGCGAAAGGTTGCTGCGTTCGCGGTGGTTGCAATGTTAGTCTATTGCTCAAAGTCAGGATCACCCACCTCGAAGGGAACGTCAGTTTGCTAATCATGCCAAATCAACCAAATTCCCGACGAAGCGGAACGTCAGTGCGCTATTTCGTGGTTTTAGGCAGAATTCACATCATTTCACTGAAATAGCGCACCCTCGTTCCCTTTCCAACTCCAAAACAACCGAAATACTACAAATAGCGTCCTCTCGTTCCTCTTCGCCGGATGCAGGTCGCTATTCAACCACTATTACATATAAAGGAATGATATCGTCATGGAACGCAAGCAATCCGAAATTCTCTACCAAGAAGCACTGCAACACATCGTCGGCGGGGTCAACTCCCCTTCCCGCTCATTCAAAGCCGTTGGCGGCGGCGCACCCGTCTTCATGAAGCGTGCGCAAGGCGCACACTTCTGGGACGTAGACGGGAATCGCTTCATTGACTACCTTGCCGCCTATGGCCCGATCATTACCGGTCACGCGCATCCGCACGTGACCGAAGCGATTATCCGCGCCGCACAGAACGGCACGCTGTACGGCACCCCGACCGAACTCGAGATCGAGTTCGCCAAGATGCTCAAGTCGGCGATTCCCTCGCTCGACAAAGTGCGCTTCGTCAACTCCGGCACCGAGGCCGTGATGACGACGATCCGCGTGGCGCGCGCGTTCACGAAGCGCACCAAGATCATTAAGTTCGCCGGGTGCTACCACGGCCACTCAGATCTCGTACTGGTGGCGGCCGGCTCCGGGCCGTCCACGCTGGGCACGCCGGACAGCGCTGGCGTACCGGCGAGCATCGCGCAAGAGGTCATCACCGTGCCGTTCAACGACATTCCGGCACTAGAAGCCGCGCTTGCGCGCTGGGGTGAAGACATTGCCGCCGTGATGGTCGAGCCCATCGTCGGCAACTTCGGCATGGTCATGCCCCATGCCGGCTACCTCGAGCAGCTCTGCGCAGCTGCTCGCAAACACGGCGCCCTCGTCATCTACGACGAGGTCATCACCGCGTTCCGATTCCACTACGGAACGGCACAGACCTATGAAGGCCTCCCGATCCTTGCGGGAGGTCCCACACAGGCGGCGGCGCGCTTCGCCGCCGTCGAACCGGACCTGACGGCCCTAGGCAAAGTAATCGGCGGCGGGCTGCCGATCGGGGCCTACGGGGGCCGCAAGGAAGTGATGGAGCAGGTCGCGCCGCTCGGACCTGCTTATCAAGCCGGCACGATGGCGGGGAACCCCGCCTCCATCTCGGCTGGTATCGCCTGCTTGGAGGTGCTCCAGCAGCCGGGAATTTATACCAAGCTTGAGCAGCTTGGCTCAACACTTGCTGATGGCATCGCCGAATCCGCCGCCCGCCATGGCATCGCCTTGACGCTGAACCGAATCGGCGGCGCCTTCTCTACTCACTTTTGTGATCATCCGATCACCAATTATGAGGAAGCGCAAGATACCGATGGCGAGAAATTTGCTGATTTCTTCCGACTTATGCTGGAGCAAGGCATTAATCTTGCCCCTTCCAAATACGAAGCTTGGTTCATGACCATCGCCCACACAGAGGAAGATATTGCCCAAACGCTAGAGGCGGCAGACCGCACTTTCAGAGTCATGAAAACCCGCTGATTGTCCCAAAAACGAACTATGACCCGTATCGGTTTATAGTTCGTTCGTCTTTCTACCCTTACATGAGGTGTTAGGAATTTTGGTTTTATTCACCAATATACAAAAAAGGTAACGCTTACATTTTTGATTTACGTTCGCAAGTATTGTCGGATGAACTTTTTCATGCTATTCTAAGATTACTTTTACCCTTTTAGCGAAATCGCTCGTTTTCACAGTATTTTCCTAGAAAGTTAGGGCATGATTTACAAATACTATGCGGATTTTTGTGTGTGGTGCCCTACTTTACTACGTGTCGATTTATGCCGCATTACATGAGTTATATCTCCAGTAATTTGGTATGATATTCAGTTATATTGCATCTTTATACATGAATATGCATATTTCGGATTTGACCCACATTGTGGTTTTTCTTCAGGAATGAGATAGCTAGCAGATCCATCTGTGCCAGAATGCAAGAAGCGTAAGCAAGAGGAGTTTAAATATGTATGGGGGGTGACGGTCAGGCGACTGACCAGTGCAATGAATGAAATTATGCGTAATGAAGGACGTTTTCAAGATCTACTAGGAACCGAACACGACAGCTGCGGTATTATTTGTATTATTGAGAAGAATGGTCATCCTTCCCGTGATAACATCCAAAAGACGATTGATGCCCTTGTAAAAATGGAACATCGCTCTGGATTTATCAATGGTGAAGGCGATGGTTGCGGTATTCTAACAGATATTCCACGTGCTCTTTGGGAAAAGAAGTTAACAGATGCGGGTCTGGACAGCAAACTTGCTTATGACAATCGTTTTTCTGTTGGACATATCTTCGTTCCACGCAAGTTGGATTTGACTGTTACTGAGATTCAAAACGGCATTCGTGAGCTATTTGCCTCCCATGATGTATCCATTATTCTAGAGCAAGAAAACCTAGTTGATAGCGGCTCATTAGGCGCTAATGGTTTGCTCGATGAGCCTACGTTCTGGCAAATTGCAGCCATCAGCAATAAGACCGAAGGTCAAGTTGCCGATCACCTATATGAACTGCATATTGCGATTGAAGATCGTTACAACGTTCATGTTGCGACACTTAGCAATGTGACATCAGCCTACAAAGTACTAGGTGCAGCAAGCATCCTTCCTAAATATTTTAACGACTTGCGTGATCCTTTGTTTGCGTCCCAAGTAACCATCGGTCATAACCGTTATTCGACGAACACATTGTCCAGCTTCTTCCGCGTTCAACCGTTCTCCCTTCTTGGACATAACGGTGAAATTAACACGGTGAAGAAACTTCGTCTTGAAGCTGACATGGTTGGCGTTCCGCTTGTAAGCGGCGGGTCTGACTCCCAAGACATGAACAGAACGATCGAAACGTTCATTCACCGTTTTGGATTGTCCCTTTTCGAAGCGATGGAAATGGTGTTCCCTCCTATTATTAATGAAATGAAACAGTTCCGTCCGGAACTTCAAGATCTATATGTTTACTACCGTCAAGTATGGGGCCACTTTGCACAAGGTCCAGCAGGTATCGTTTCCCGTTACGGTAACGAGTGTATTTTCAGCGTAGATGCGTTGGGTCTTCGTCCTGTTTGGATGGTTGAAAGTGACACTTCCCTGTACTTCTCATCCGAGCAAGGTGTGATTACGGTAGGCGAAATGGTTGCTGATCCGAAGCCAATCGCTCCAGGTGAGAAAGTCGGTGTTGTTCTGACACCAGGCGAACACATTCAAGTGATTCCTTATCATGAAGTTCAAAGCCTCGTGTATGAGCGTGTAAGCAAGCGTGTAAATATTGGCGGTCTCCGCTCGTATTTGAACCCTGCTCAAACGAATACAGAAGCTGAGCTTAATGAGAATATTGTTACAACGGATCAAGTGTATAGTGCATTTGGTTGGGACCGCGACGGTATTTCACACATCGAATCCATGTCCGAAACAGGCGCTGAGCCAATTCGTTCATTAGGTCACGATTCACCTCACGCGGCTCTTGCATGGGAACGCCAGAACGTGCCTGACTTCATTAAAGAAAGTGTTGCCGTTGTAACGAACCCTGCAATCGACCGTGACCGTGAAATGGAGCATTTCTCCACACGTGTTATCGCTGGAGCTCGTCTTCCGGTATTTGCACAGGTAGATAACAACCTTCGTCTTGAGCTTCTAGCTCCGCTTGTTCTTGAAGGAACGAACGGTGTAGGCAGCGAAGAGAACTTGTCACAGCCATCTTATGAGCAATTATTGGCACAATTCCGTGCACAAGGTGATAACAAAGTAGCAGTTCTATCCACAACTTTCGCTAGAGGAACTTCACTGAAAGATGGTTTGGCTGCACTTGCTGCTGATGCCATTTCAGCTGTTCGTAATGGCGCTGTACTTCTCGTCTTGGACGATTCAGAAGCTCACCAAAACGACCGCTTGTGGCTTGATCCGCACCTTGCTGTTTCCAAAATCGATATCGCACTTCGTGCAGAGAAGCTCGGTTTCGGCGACAACCTTCGCCGTCAAGTTACACTGATCCTTCGTTCAGCTGCTATTCGCAGTCTGCATGATATCGCCGTAGCTTGTGGTCTTGGTGCAGATGTGATCTCACCTTACTTGCTGTTCTCCACTGCTTCTGACAAAGAAGGCAACGCAGCAGCAGCACGTAAAGTATACGCAGCACTTACGAAAGGACTTGAAAAAGTCATTTCAACGATCGGTACGCATGAGCTTCGTGGGTATACACGTTTCTTCTCCTCCATCGGTTTCCATCCGGAAGTTTCCGAGGTGCTGGATATCGTGAACTACCTGGGCAGTGAAAAAGCAGGAACTGGCTTTGCACAGCTTGAAGCTGAGGCAGAAGCACGCTATGTGGATTACACAAATCCAAAAGCGAAAGCTGCGAAAAACTTCCGTTTCTTCCAACGTATGTGGAAAGCGTTAGGCGATGCTGCTTCAGGAGCTGCTCCTTACAGCGACTACCGCGACAAGCTGCGTGAAGAAGAGAAGAAGAACCCGATTTCCATTCGTCATATTGCGGGCTTCAAAGCAATCAGCGATGGCCGTCAACCACTCGATCCGTCGCAAGTTGATATTTCCATTGGCGGACATTCCTTGCCGATGTTGATTTCTTCGATGTCCTTCGGTTCACAAAATGAAACAGCTTTCCGCGCCTACGCTGAAGCCGGCGAACGTCTGAACATGGTTACCATGAACGGCGAGGGCGGAGAGATTAAAGATATGCTTGGCCGTTACAAAAAAACGCGCGGAGCGCAAGTCGCTTCCGGACGTTTCGGAGTTAACATTGAGCTTGCTAACGCAGTAGCTTTCCTTGAGATCAAAATTGGTCAAGGGGCAAAGCCAGGTGAAGGCGGTCACTTGCCAGGTTCCAAAGTTACAGCGAAAATCGCTGAAGCTCGTAACGCTACAATTGGTTCAGACTTGATCTCGCCGTCCAACAACCACGATATCTACTCTATCGAGGATTTGGCGCAAATCATTTCCGAGCTTAAAGAAGGCAGCGGACGTAAAGCCAAAATCATCGTAAAAATCCCAGTTGTTCCTGGTATCGGTACGATTGCCGTTGGTGTTGCCAAAGCTGGTGCTGACGTTATTACGCTTTCCGGTTTCGACGGCGGTACAGGTGCGGCTCGTATTCACTCCTTGACGCACGTTGGTCTTCCTACAGAGATCGGTACGAAGCTTGCTCACGTTGCTTTGATTGAAGCTGGTCTTCGTCACCGCGTTGAACTATGGTCCGATGGCGGTCTGAAATCCGGTTCCGACGTTGTTAAAATGGTTATGCTCGGCGCAAACCGTGCAGGTTTCGGTAGTATCGCAATGCAATCCATCGGTTGTACAACATGTCGCGGTTGTCACCTAGACACTTGTCACGTTGGTATCGCAACACAAATCGATTCCATGGAAGAAGCCGAAGAAAAAGGTCTTCGCCGTTTCGTACCGCGTGTCTTTGACACGGCAGTAGATAGCCTGGTTCGCTTGTTCGGCGGTATTGGCGAAGAAGTTCGTGAAGTTGTTGCTTCCCTTGGTTTCTCAAGCTTGCAAGAGTTGGTTGGCCGATCCGACCTACTGGAGCAAATTTCGCACAACGATCGTATCGACTTGTCCGACATTCTACGTTTAGTTCCAATGCACGACATATCCGATGCAGAAAGAGCGCTTGAAGAAGCGGCTGTTTCCTCTGATATCCGTATTGCAGCTGGTACAGAAGGTCTGGACTTCTTCCCAGAGTCCGTTTCCTTCGACGCTCCGGTTGTTCGCAACTGGTCCAAAGTGGATGCAGAGTCCCGTATTCTCGGAACTCGTTATTCCAGCCATCGCGTAAGAGATCGTTTCAACGGCAGCTACGATGAGCTTCCAGCTGTTTCTTTGAACCTTGTTGACGGTTCCGTTCCTGGTAACGGACTTGCAGCATTCAACGCTCGCGGCGTGAACATTACCGTAAACGGCGGTGCTGAAGACGGTCTTGGTAAAATGGCCTTCGGTGGTAAAGTAGCTATCGTTAAATCTCTTGGCAAAAACAATACCTTCATCAATGGTAGCGTTGGTAAATCGTTCGGTTACGGCGCTCAAAAAGGTTTGTTCTTGATCCAAGGCAGTGCAGATACACGTGCATGTATCCGTTTCTCCGGTGCTGACGTTGTCTTCGGCGGCGAGATCACAACGCCTCTGCAAGATGAGCTGGGCGGTCTAGCCGCTCGTGCGAACCTCAAAGGCTTCGCATTCGAGTACATGACAAACGGCCGTGCCGTTGTTATGGGTGATCCAGGTCCATGGATCTGTGCAGGTATGACGGGTGGGGTTATCTACCAACGTCTAGTGCCAGAAATGGGTCTTGATCAAGCAGCGATCGAACGTCGTATCGCGAAGGGCGCTAAAGTTAAACTTGAGCCTATCGGCCTTCAAAGTAAAAAAGATCTTACTGAATTGCTCACAGCTTACCACGCTGAGCTTGCGAACTCTGGTCAATCCGAAATCGCGGCAAAAATCGAAGGTTTGCTAAGCAATCTAGAAGCTAACTTCATTCGGATCTCCCCGGTCAACATGCAAGCTGACCAATCCGTTGCTACAGAATAGTATCGTTGCCAAAACTCCATCAGACCTTCATTGGTCTGGTGGAGTTTTTTTCGTGAAAGTACGTGTAATTGTTGCATAAAATACAGTCATGTATCGCATTTTATTAGTGCAACACCATCCGCATTGCCAGAGGAGGTTTTTAGCGATGAGCCACTCAAAACGCCGCCAAGAAGCTGCATGGAAGGGTCGTAAACAAGCTCAACATCCACCACATGGTAAGGTGAAAGCCCTGGCCGAATTCGCCAGCGAGTACGATGCGGAAAACAAGTAGTACGGATTCCCCCTCTCCTCCCACACGTTAGAGGGACCAACACAAAGAGCCCGTTGACCTATTTCTAAGGAAATAAGATCTTCGGGTTCTTTGTGTTGGTAAATGTGCGAGAGCTATGGAATCTTCCCTACGCTTCCTCCCATGCTGTTACTCGATAGAATCGACTAAAGGATGATGGCAGCGGCTTTTCCTGACTAACCCCTCCCTCAAACTTCCGCTATGCGATGGTATCTGGGGCTCACTGTAACGGTCCCTTTACAAGGCAGCAACTCATCGGAGTGTTGAAAGGAATTGTAGGCAATATGTATGCCTGTAACTCTTTTCATTAAGCATCAGTGTATACCTCGGCAATCAGTGTATCTTCTTATCTAAATCAGGCGGAACCCGGTGATGGGTAGCTTGTTCGAAGCCGTAGGCGATTTGGATCAAAGTAGGTTCACTGAAGGCTCTGCCTGAAAAAACGACACCAAATGGCCCCTTGGTCGAGTCTCCATCTGCATCAATAACTCCGTGTATGACGTATCCGGCTGGAACCGAAATCAACGGGTAGCCCAATCGCGCCGCGATATACAGGCCATCCACATCACCAGGGAGCAAGAGCGCATCCAAGTCGTCTTTGTCTAGTGCATAGTCAATTCCTTGCTGGAGAGGCAGTTCCTTGTAGGCTTGTATCTTCTGCAGATAGGTTTCCTCCGTCAAGGTCGTTTCTTGTGATCGAACGAGTGTGTCCTGCCCGAATTTCAAGGCTGCCTCTGCGTGGTTGTGGTTATAAGCAATCAGCTCTTCCAAAGAATGAACAGGTATGGATTCAGCTAGTTGCGATAAATAGGCATTCAAGCCTTTTTTAAATTCATAAGTAATCGCATCATTGTTCCAGTTTTGCTGTTCCACGTGTAAGATAACCGGATCTATGATCGTTGCGCCTTCATTTCTCAACGTTGCAATAGCCGCTTCCATAATGGCAAGTCTTTCTTCGTCCAAATGTTGATAATAATGCCGCGGAATACCGATCCTGGCCTGACGTAAGAAACTCGCATCTAAAAACGGTGTGTAGTCTTGTAAAGTGACTTTTCCGCTCGCTAATGTAGCCGAATCCTCGCTGTCAGTGCCCGTTAATGCCCCTAACAAAATAACAGCATCCTTAACTGTCCTAGCTATCGGCCCAGGGGTATCCTGAGAGCCTGATATCGGGATAATCCCCGTACGACTCACTAGACCAACCGTAGGCTTGATCCCCACTACAAGATGCTGACTGGCTGGCCCAACAATAGAACCCGCTGTCTCTGTCCCTATCGAAGCAGCACCTAAATTGGCTGCCACTGCCGCCGCCGAACCTGAGCTAGAACCGCTAACGAACATTTCCCCAGGTCCATAAGGGTTAAGCACTTGCCCGCCACGTGAACTATACCCTGCGGGCATGGAGCTGGACATAAAATTCGACCATTCGGACATATTCGTTTTCCCTAGCAGAACGGCACCTGCAGCGCGCAGTTTGGCGGCTACGAATGAGTCCTTTGCCGCATACGAATCAGCTAACGCAATCGAGCCAGCACTCGTATGCATGTTATCGTGTGTATCGATATTATCTTTTAGAAGAATGGGTATTCCGTGTAAGTCCCCGCGGCTCCCTGTTTCCTTACGTTCTTCATCTAAGTCCTTTGCGATTTGTATCGCGTCGGGATTGATTTCTAAGATCGTATTGCATGTAGTATCATACTTATCAATTCGCTCTAGGTATACACGAACAAGCTCCTCTGAGGTTACTGAACCTGCCCCCATGGCCGCTTGCATACTTGCTATGTCTGCTTCAATGATCCAATCCTTTAGATGCTTAATCACTCGATCGACTCCCTACTGCCTACTTGGGTTACTTGTTGTATCCAACTTACCACAAGCTGGGATAGGCATATATAGAAAGATTAACTATAGTTGAATTAGGCGGTGATTCCATTTTATTCTCCCTAGACTCCATGCAGCTCACGAATACGCCAGGCAGCCCGCATATGATGTTTGGCATGTCCGGCCATCATTTTCAGCAATTGCGCAACAGTTTCTTCCCTATTCGTCGTCCGTATAGTACGGTCTAATGCATCTGGAAGATGGTTGCACAACCCGATAATGTGCTGCCTTGTCGCTTGAAATAGCAGAACCTCGGCAGCGATAGGCCGCTGTGCATAGTGGAGTCCCCGATGCCAGTCATCGGGTTGAAATGAATTCCCCGTGTACATCCGCCCCGATTCGGCGAGTGCGAATTTCACTTTATGCATCGAGATTAGCTCCAAATCGATCACATGCAGCACATGCTCACGAATCGACCACTTGTCGAGGACTTCACGTAAGTTCAGCTGCGCATCGGATAAGCCGTCTATTGCTCGATGTAACTCTTCCACGCCTGCTTCATACATCTCCATAATCTCGATATGAGTTGGGAACAGCTCTTCCCAGTAGACCAGTGTACACCCATCAATCGTCGGAACATGGCGTTCACGAATATGTTCTGCATCCTGGCTCCCTATGGCCTGTTGGAAGCCTCTGGCGAGCAAGTTCGACTCCACATCAGCTACAGATGCTACACCGATGTAAACAAGGCTTCCAGCTTGTGCTGCGCTGTAATTCGGTCTTAACCAACGGTTCAGAGTCCCATTCGCTTCACAACCCTCCACGACCAGAACAGCCTCATCTGCTGTATCACCAATATGCAGCAGTGCCGCACGGCCTCCCTCGTCCCGCTCAAGTAACTCCCAGCCTAGCTGGCCCCCATAAAAGGCTATCGACGCCTCCATATGGCTCACACGGAGCAATAATCTAGCCCGACCTTGCTGCTTCATCTGCCCTGCCTCCATTTCCGCACACAAAAATACGCTCCGTCTTTACTTCGACGGAGCGTACTTCCAAACCTACTTCTTGGCCGCTTGGTAGGCCTCGATATATTGTGCAGCCTTCTTAGCTACAAGGCTGTAGTTTCCTGATTTGACCGCTTCGCTGGTCAAATCGGAGCCGATGCCGACGGCAACTGCGCCGGCCTGAATCCACTCGCCGAGGTTGCTCAGCGAAACCCCGCCCGTAGGCATAATGTTCGCCTGTGGCAGCGGACCTTTAATGGCCTTAATCATCGCCGGTGAGTACAGATTACCCGGGAACAGCTTCACGATATCCACGCCAAGCTCTAGCGCGGTTTGAATATCAGCGATGGTCATGCACCCTGGCATGATCGGCACGCGATACCGGTTACACAGTGTAACCGTGTTAGGGTTCAAAGACGGGCCGACAACGAACTCGGCCCCGCTAAGGATCGCGGCACGCGCCGTTTCGGGGTCAAGGGCGGTGCCCACCCCGATAATCGCGTACTTGGACGCGTCCTTCGCTGTGCTCGAGTAGCGCTTCGCAAGCTCCTCGATCGCGCGCAGCGCGAAAGGCACAGTCATCGTGACTTCGATGACTTTGATACCGCCGGCGATCGCTTGATCCGCCATTTCGACGACTTCTTCTGGTGTTTCACCGCGTAGGACGGCAACGACGCCCTCATTTGTTATTTGCTGAAGTAATTGAAGTTTTTTCACAATTAATCGTCCCTTCTATGTGTAAGCCTGTATGAGATATTGTTTCGTATCGTGTTCTGTGCTATTAACGTTCTATATGTTTAATGTTGTTAAGTACCGCTTCCACTTGCTCCCATGTTGGAGCGCCTTCCCAGTCGCCTTCAGTCTGCACGATCATCGAGCCCACCAAATTCCCAATG
Source organism: Paenibacillus sp. Soil766 (assembly GCF_001428105.1). GTDB lineage: Bacteria > Bacillota > Bacilli > Paenibacillales > NBRC-103111 > Paenibacillus_E. The sequence goes on from NZ_LMSJ01000031.1 coordinate 58,630, forward strand.
CGAACTGCCTTAGGGTACTCATACGCCTTCAGCACGCCTACCAAAAAGCCCGCACAAAACCCATCCCCCGCACCCACGGTATCAATGACATGCTCTGCTTTGAAGTAAGGCACGGTTGTAATCGTATCCGCTGTCACGACATAGGTCACATCTTCTCCACCTTTGACGATGGAAACGGCCGATAATTCGCGCAGCTTGCTCACAATGACATCCCAGTCTTCGGTTTGGTACAGCAGCTTCAGCTCATCTAAGCCTGGTAAGAAAATATCAGACAGCTTCGCCAGTTCGAGCAACACAGGACGAGCTTCTTCAATACTCCATAGCTTCAAGCGCAGATTCGGGTCAAAGCTAACCTTCACGCCATGCTTGCGAGCTAAGCGAACAGCTTCAAAAGCTGCTTCTCTACACGACTCACTAAGCGCCGGTGTGATACCGGTAATATGCAAAATTTTAGCCCCAGCAATGTAAGCTTCATCCAAATGTTTCGGGTTCATCTGACTTGCTGCGGAGTTTTTGCGATAGTAGTAAACGGACGTTTTGCCCATTAGCACTTCACGCATCATGAGTCCTGTTGGTGCATCGGCAGTCAATTCCGCACGGGAAACATCGACACCTTCACCACGGATTTTTTTGAAAATCATACGACCTAACGGGTCCTTACCCAGTCTACCAAACCAACCTACATGACCGCCAAGACGCGAAATGCCGATCGCTACATTGCTCTCTGCACCGCCAAACAGGCTATGCAGCTCTGAAGAGTACTCCAGGCCCTTACCACCTGAAGGCATAAGCAGTGCCATTGTTTCTCCAAACGTAATAATATCTGGTCCTGATCCTGTATTTAACGACATAGAAGCACTCCATCCATTCCGATCACGACTCGCGTGTCCCGTTAATTGAAACGTTTAAATAAATGAGATATCTCATATTATAGTGGATTTGAACGGATTTCACCAGACTTTTACGACGGACCGCCCCAGTTCCAAATAGAGGAAAAAACCTCTTGCATGGTCATTCCTTAAGGAACAACCCTGCAAGAGGTGGATTTCTACTCTAGAACCCCGTCGCCTCAGCCACTGCGAGCTCCTTTTGAAGCTCCTCGTGAATATGTCCATTCGTCGCCATCACGTTCCGAACGCCCAAATGGTAAGGCTTGCCTTCTGTATCTGTCACACGGCCGCCTGACTCTGTAATGAGCAAGGCACCTGCTGCAATGTCCCAGGCATTGAGGCCGATTTCCCAAAAGCCGCTAAGCCGCCCAGCAGCCACGTATGCCAAATGCAGCGCTGCGGAGCCTGCCACACGGATGTTACGTACTTTCGGCGAGAGCGCCTGAACACCTTTCAGGTTAATAGGCAGCGCCCCATCACGATCAGCTGGGAATCCAGTAGCGATTAAACTGGTAAGCAGCGTCTCCTCTTCGGAGACCTCTGTCTTCTTGCCGTGCATGTAGGCACCCTTCCCCTTCTCAGCAACGAATAATTCGTCGCGTGATGGGTCATATACCACACCTACGATGACTTCACCTTTATGCGCCAAGGCAATCGACACGGAGAAGAACGGAAAACCATGAACGAAGTTCGTTGTGCCATCAATTGGATCTACGATCCAGAGATACTCCTCATCGCTCATTTCTTGCAATGCTTTGGCTGACGCCTCCGGACCTGGCTCTACACCTTCCTCGCCAAGGATGGAATGGTTAGGGAAATGAGTCATAATCAAATTACGAATTAACTTTTCCGATCCTTTATCCACCTCGGTCACGAGGTCTTGAGCAGAGAATTTCGTCCCTACATGATTAATGTCTCCAAGCTTGGTTTTGATCCACTGCCCTGCCTTAGCTGCCGTATTAATAGCTACAGCTGTAAAACTTTTGCTACCCACAACGAAAGTTTCCGTCCCACCATGTACCATATATATCAACTCTTTCTTTTCATTAATTTAGATAATACGTTAAGTATAGTAAATTATACGTTTCTAATACTAGTGCGTTTCATCCTAATTTATTCGTACATTTTCACATTGGCACGGAAATAAACAAAAAAAACCCGCATCGGCCCAAAGACCGTTCGGATTTTCTTCTTTTTGATCTATGAAAATAAAGCCTTCTATATACCAACGATATGGTATCCGCCGTCTACATAAATAACTTCGCCTGTGATACCACGGGACAAATTACTCATAAGGAACATCGCCGTATCGCCAACTTCAGCTGTATCTGTTGTTTTACGAAGTGGAGCTTTCTCTTCGACTTGACGCAAGATGGAGTTGAAATCCTTGATCCCTTTGGCAGCCAACGTACGGATCGGACCTGCTGAGATGCCGTTTACGCGAATACCGAATTGGCCAAGATCTGCCGCAAGGTAACGAACGCTAGCTTCAAGCGCAGCTTTGGCGACGCCCATCACGTTGTAGTTCTTCATAGCGCGCTCTGCGCCAAGGTACGTCATCGTCATGATGCTTCCGCCTTCTGTCATCAGCGGGTAAATTCGTTTGGATACGGCCACTAAGGAGTAAGCACTGATGTCATGTGCAAGTGCGAAACCATCGCGTGATGTATCCACGAACAGCCCGTCCAATTCTTCTGTTTTGGCAAAAGCAATACTATGTACAAGCCCGTGCACGACTCCAAACTTCTCTTTGAGTGCAGAAGCTAAGGTATCAATTTCTGCATCTACAGTTACGTTGCATGGCATCAAAGTAGAGCCTGGGATCGTATCAGCAAGCTTGCGTACGCGTTCCTCAACGCGCTCGTTTTCGAACGTGAACACCAAATTAGCGCCTTGTGCGGCTAAAGATTGTGCAATGGCCCAAGCGATACTGCGGTCATTAGCAACACCCATTACTAGTATATTTTTTCCGTTTAATAATTGACTCATGGTTCGTAGAAGCCCCTCTCACAATGGCATGGTTAGGTTAGTCGTCCATCTCTTCCAAAGTACCCCATTTTGTCCAACAATTCAAGAAAAATATGGGATTAGAGCTGCAGCGACGCTTCATCCAGGGCTGTGACGCCCTCTTGTCCCTTGAGGTCCTCCATTAGTTTGAATAGGGCGCTATCCTTCATCTTCGCTTCGATCATGATATCGAGTTTCGGCGTGATGGGGGCAATGGCTTTCAGGAAGGTATATAAGGGACCTGCCTCCACATAGTCGGCATGACTTCTTGGCTCTGTTTCGCCTTTGGGGCTGGAAACGTGAATCTTGGGAGGGAGCGAGGCCGAGGCCTCATCCAAATGCAAGCGAGCGCGCGCCAGCCAGGTCTCCTGAATGCGCGGCCACAGCTGGACAGCATCTTCGCCATGGTTGTTGACCGCATGATGATGCACATCCAATACCATGGGAGCACCGACTTCCTCGGCAATCTCGAGCGTCTCTAGGGCGTTGAAGGTTTTGTCATCATTCTCGAGGGTGATTCGTCGTTGAATAGGCATACGCATGGCGGTGAAGTTGTGGACAAATCGCTTAGCTGCCTTGGCTTTGTCCCCGTAAGCCCCTCCAACGTGAATGTTGCACATCGCTTCCATCCCAAGCCCCATCGCGTTCAGCATGGCGGAGTGGCGCTCCAAGTCTTCGACTGATTTCTGGAGCACATCCTTCCTCGGCGTGCTGAGTACGGTGAAATGATCGGGATGGAAGCTAACACGCATGTTATTCTGCTTCGCGTAGCTGCCTAGCTCCTCGAATTCTGCCGATAAGGCAGGGATCGGATCCCAGTCACCTAGCATTTCATGGCCAATCAGCGGGATAAATCGAGAAGAAAACCGAAACACCATGATGTCATGCGCACGATTATGTTTGAGCAAACGAAGCGTATTATGTAAGTTCTCAGCTCCGATGCGCTGCAACTTGCGAATGGCTGCCTCGCGATCGAGCAGCTTGCTGAAGTTCGTCGCCGTCATCGTCTTGGACGGGGACGCATTCTTTACCACAGTGGACATGGCTACGTATCCTAGGCGAATGAGCATGTTCGTTAACCTCCAGGTTTCTCACTATTAGATTACCCTAGCGAATAGATGCACATACAAACAGGCCCTTCGACGTTCAAGAACGTCATAAGGGCCTGTTTACTAATTTGAGTTCCGATTAATGCTCGTATTTAATCTCGATACGGGCAAGTATGCCAGCTGGGTTGCCTCGGCTTCGGTTTGCATTGGATGGGGAGTTAAAACCAGCAATTACAATATCATTTTCACCTTCGTTAAGGAAAGGCTCAATGTGGAATGTTCTTCCTGGGTTGTAAAATGCTAAAGTATCCTGTGGTGGATCGATAACCACTGGCACTCCGTTAATAAGCACGATGGCATAGTTATCAACGGACAGGAATAACGTAGCTTTCTTAATTCTCTTTTTCCAGTCAACTTTGAAAGTTTTGGCTACAACTGCTGCTGGCCCATAGGGATCATTCTCCCCCCAGACGTAAGATTCACCTGCTTGCGGTTGCACCCATGCCCGATTAGTTTCGATTTCAAGTGCGTTCACCCAACTGCCGTCAGTACTAATAATAGTTGTGTGTTTTTTCATGTATAATCACTTCCTTTCTATTAGGATAAGTTATTATATGAACCTAATAATCTATTCGAAAGGGACAAACGAAACCGTATAAACATACAATTGCAGATAGAGGGCCCTCTGCTGCGCTGGCGGGAGCGCTTTAAGGCCCAAAACGGGCCTTTTCCCGCGGCTCGGCGGCCTGGGGCACAGCAATAGCCCCCATTTTGGGGCGCTATTTACGGTTTTTGCCCTCTGCTGCGCTGGAGGGCAGCGCTTTAAGGCCCAAAACGGGCCTTATCCTGCGGCTCAGCGGCCTGGGCACAGCAATAGCGCCCTTTTGGGGCGCTATTTGCGGTTTTTGCCCTCTGTGCGCTGGCGGGCAGCGCCTTAAGGCCCAAAATGTATCTGAGTCAATAGAGTGGACACAAAAAAGAGCTAAGAAATCAGTTTCTGTTGCTTGTAAAACTGCGATTCAAACTTGTCTGGGGACAAATAGCCG
>NZ_LMSJ01000032.1 GCF_001428105.1 Paenibacillus sp. Soil766
GAAGATGGGGAACTGACGAAGGAAAGCCGTGTGCGGGAAATCCGCATGCACGGTTTGACGGGGAGTCCGAGGGAGTAATCCCTCGTCTTACCCTACTGTCTATAAAGCTCCGTCTTCAGTATCTTTTTCAGAAAATGGTGACGGTAACTTCTGCTTTCGATTCATGAGTAAGCGAATGCCGCCGCCAATCAGGAGAAGGGCAACGATCAGCGTTTGACTGAAGTTGTTAAGCAGATACATGTAATTCCGCGAAGCCGGTAGAAATTGATAGAGGAATTGGACAAAGAACTCACTAAAGATATAGTAGCCGCCTAAAACGATTAAAACGACACCAATCAGGCGTTGATAGGCTGTCCAATTTTCAACAAGAGGCTTGTCAGTTAGCGTGCCATTTTCATACTTCGAAATGTTCTGCAGGGCATCAAAAAAGCTGAAGAACCAGAGAATAGGGATCAAAAAGAAGAAAAGGGACAACCGCAGCACATCCAACACGTAAATGGAGAAAAGAAACACAGCCATCAGTTGGATACCGCGTTTGGTCATCGATAAGTACAGGTGCGCCGCACCAGGGAAAATGGCGATAATTGTGGCAAGGGTCCGATTTTTGCGGCCATGTTCATCACGCTGAAAATCTTCAAACATACTACGATCCACGAGCTCATAACCGGCTTGCTTGCGATCTAACTGCTTCAGTGCATCGAACATCGTATAGAACCAGAGCACGGGCAACGCCAACAGGAAAACGATAAAACCTTCATTATGCGTCAGAATGGTGATGAAGAACACGAGTATGGCAATTCCGAAGAAGGAGATCATCGCTGTAAGGCCTCTCTGCATTAACCCAAGCCAGAAATGGCCAACACCTGGAATGAAGGAGAGCATGAGTACTTTAGATCTTTCTTGTTTTCCTGCTAGTTGAGCATAGTAAGCGTCAGCATTCCAAGATGGCACTTCTTGCTCAGGCGGATAAGGGCCATAATACGGTTGCATCGGTTGATGATAGGTTGGTGGGATTGGCATTGGCATTGGAGCTGGAGCGTTCAATACATAGATAAGCATATCGACCATATTGACGATCCACGTGAGCCCGATAGGAATAAGCAGAAAGGCGAATTGGTCGGCATCATGGGACACAATACCTAAGAAAAGTATGAAAGAAAGTCCGAAGAATAGGAAGCCGTATAATAAACCGCGGATAGTACGATTGATATAAAGATGACCCACTCCGGGTATGAAGGAAAGTAGGAAGGCAACAAGATTGCTTTTAGTAGGCATTAAGGCGTTAGACCTCCTTTTTTATGTTCATTCTGTAACGTGTCCAACCAGGTAAGTGTGCGATTAACGAGATGATCGGATATCGAAATTGGTGTTTCAAGAGAGGCAGGCGCTTCTAGAGGAGGAGCGGGCTTGAAGGCACCATACGTTCCTATCTCCTGTGATATGCCATGGAAAAATCCAGTGGCTACGAGCACCAGCGTCGCGGCAGCCGCAATCCCATAGTGGAACATCGTTGAGCGATACCAAGCCGGTTTCGTCCCAACCGTCCTGCTTAGAATACGATTCGTATAGGCTGCTGGATCTTCGACCTCTAGGATCGGCTGTGCTGCTAGCTTATCTATACATATCATGTAACTCGTTAAGCAAGCCTCGCAGCGGTATATATGATCTTCCATTTCGTCCCGTACTTCTGACGACAGATGATCCTCCGCATATTGCATCCATTCCTGTTCACTATAATGGGTAACCTTCATCGAAACTCCTCCTCCTTCCAGTGATTTCTCACCCATTGCTTTGCCCTGTACAGCTTGGATTCCACCGTTTTAATCGTAACCCCTTGCGCATTCGCAATATCTTGATAAGACTGATGATGAATATAATAGGCCAGTAAAACATCCTGATAGTTGGTTGGGATCTGGTCGAGCTTCTGCCGCACAAATTCAGTTGTTTCTTTGATTAAAATCTCATGTTCCACGCTCTGCTCCGGATGAGGAGGTCCTGCCCCTGAGACAGCCTCCTCGAACTCGGCGACAATGTCTTCCTTACGCCGACTGGATGCGCGTTTGAAATCAATCGCTCGATTCACCGCGATGCGTGTCATCCAAGTTTTCAGGCCTTTCTTTTCATACCGAGGGAGGGAGAAGTAAATGCGGGTCCAAACCTCTTGGGACAAGTCTTCGGCATCCTTCTGATGGCGAACAATCGCAAAGATCGTCTGCAAAATATACGGACGGTACCTTGCAATCAGCTCACGGAATGCCGCTTCATCGCCTTGTAATATGTGCTCAATTAGTATGTGCTCCTCAATATGCTTCTCCTCCTCTCCCTATGAATAGACGAAGCTCGTCCACTTTACCCCTGCACTTGTGAGAAAAAAAAGAGAGCGAATCGCGAGATTCACTCTTTCTATTATTGCGCCATTGTAGATTTGTTTGTCCCCAGAGGCTGTTTCTTAGCTGACCTTTGAACGAACAGATACGCGAGTAGTGCACTCAAGGCACCGAGTATGCCGAGTACAATAAAGCCTTCATTTAGAGAGAAATAGTCGCCAATGATGCCCATAAGGACAGGCCCTACGAACATGCCGAGTCCATAAATCGCTTGGAAAAAGCCCATCGCTGTCGCTCGCTTATCCGCGGGCATATGCTTAATGCTCATCCCCATGAGCAAGGTAAACGAAAGTCCGCGACCAAAGCCGGCAAATGCCTGTGTAATCATGAGCAGCCAGAGATGGTGGGTGAATGGCACCGTAAAAGTGAAGATCCCCATGAGCAGGAAGCCAGCTACAACCATGCGTTTCTCCCCATATTTCATCGCCCAACGCCTTCCGCCGAATAAAGAGGCTAGCGCAACAGGTACGTTAGCGAATAAAGAAAGCAAGGAAAGCGAGAATTTATCTGCGCCAAGCTGCATCGCATATACCGGCGTGAAGCCGAACACCGTAGCAAATATCAGCACCTGCGATAAGATTGCGAGCAGCGAAACAAAGAGGAGTGTGCGATCCGTCGCCACGTTTCCGATGCCGCGCATGGTGATTTTGGGTGCATCTTTCTCTACTTTTTCGATGAGGAAGAAAGAACCGATCATGCCTAGTAGGCCAAGCACTGCACCGAGAATGAACACCGATTCCCAACCTAGCTTGTCTGCTGCCCAGCCTGCACTAAGTATGCCTAACACCTGACCGAGTGAGTTGAAAAAGGAGATCGTACCGATCGCCTTCGTAGACTCTTCATGTTTGTAATAGCTTGTGAATAGCACTGTAAAATCAACCCAAGTCGCTGCGGCTGCCCCTGCGAGTGCTCGAAGGATCAAGATCCAGGTAAAATCATGCGTGAACCACAGCCCAAGTCCCGTAATAGCGGTGAAGAGGAGGCCGAAGGTGATGAACAGCCTCCTTTTATGAAAACGATCCGACATAATGCCTACGGGTATGCGGAGCAGCATCTGCGAGATACCGTACATGCCGACAATCCAGCCGGCTAGCTGGTGGCTTCCCCCGAGGAATTCCACGTAAGGCGCCATGATCGGAACGCTGGTGTACATCGACATCCAGAACAGCATCGTGACCGCACAGAAGAGCGGAATGCGATAAGATGAAATTGCGCGAGTTGTCATCGGAGTGAGGACTCCTTTCTATTCAGTGATAACTCTATTATCCTCCTTTTGCTAACTCAACGTCAAAAGGATTATGCTACGGCTATAAAAAACTGTAACAGTTTTTTAGTGGGCGAATATCCTATCTTTAGTTAAAGAAGGAGGGATAGGCGTGTCCGCAATAAATCCTATTCAAGCTGGTCATATAAGCGGCGATGTAAAGGCACATTGTAACAAATATATGAAGTACCATGTTTTCGCACAATTGAAAGACGGGTCACAAATTGAGGGAATCATTGATGATATGGATAATGATGGCGTCACCATGTTAGTTCCAGAAGAGGTTGGTGGCGAGGGAAGGGAAACGGATCCAAACAGACAACCGTTTGGTTACGGATATCGCCGATTTCGTCGGCAGCATTTTCCGTTTTATCTTTTCGCATTTCCATTCTTTAGACCTTACCCGTACTACCGCCCATTTTATCCTTACTATCCTTGGTATTAGTAGACAAGGGCAAATCAAGCTGCACCAACCGCGCCAAATCCACACTTATATCAACATAAAACAAAGACGATCGCAGTCGGGTATCATCCGATCAGCTATCGTCTTTTTAACGCGAATTAAATTCGTATACGCGCCCGATACGATTCGAACGTACGACCTACAGTTTAGGAAACTGTTGCTCTATCCTGCTGAGCTACGGGCGCATAGTATCGTCATTCTAACACGAGATGTTTTCGAGGTGCAACCCATTTTAACCCATGTGTATGCAGGAGGTTTCGTTTGAGTAAGGAATGTACATAGTGGATAGTGGTTAAAGAAATAAATATATTTATCGTAATCTGTTGGTAAACCAAGAGAAAGTAGGTGTCGTATGGAGCAACGTCCCGTGATTCAACTCGCAAGATCCAAAGCTGAAACCATACTTGATGTTATTTCCCTGCTCGCAATCATAACTATGATTGCATATGTCGCATACCAGTGGCGCGAGTTGCCAGAGCGAATGCCAATGCATTTTAACGGTAAAGGGGAGATCGATGGCTGGGGGAACAAAATGAGCCTAATTGCTTTACCACTAATAGGCGTTATCATCTATATTGGCCTGACGTTCCTAAGCAAGGTCCCACACGTGTATAATTATCCATCCCCAATTACGCCGCAGAATGCCCGTGGACAATACCAGAATGCTCGTTTATTGATAAACAGTTTAAAAACGGTGATTGTCATTCTGTTCGGCTTCATTGAATGGTCTATTATCCAAAGTGCAAAGGAAGGCAATGCCGATCTCAATTGGTGGGTGTTAGGCTTCATCCTGTTGTTGCTGTTCGGTACGATCATCTTCTTCATCGTTCGTTCTATACAATTAAAGTAAGGGAGGCAAGCCGGAATGACGGTATATGTAGGTTTTCTGCGTGGGATAAATGTTGGAGGCAAAAACAAGATGAAGATGGCTGATCTGAAAAAGACGCTAGTAGCCTTAGAATTAGCACAAGTACAGACTTATTTGCAAAGCGGCAATGTGCTATTCCAATCCGAGGAGCCAGGAGAAACCCTGCGACCGCGTATTGAAAAAGCCATCAGCGATGCGACAGGTGTAGCACCTACTGTTATTTTGCGTACCGCGGCGGAGCTAGTTGAACTTGTAAGGAATTGCCCCTATGACGCAGAGGCTTTGTCCGAAGGGGAGAGCATTCAAATTTCTATGCTAACGGAAGAAGCCCCGCAGACATTCACCGACATCTTATCCAAGGGACAGAATGAAGTCGACGAATTTCAAATACGGGGCTGCACAATATATTTTCTGTTTCGGCAAAGTGTGTTGGATTCGAAGCTGGCAAGCAACATTCAGAAGCTTGGCGACCAAACGACGACACGTAATTGGAATACGATGAGCAAACTATTGGAGTTAGCGGAGGGCTTATAGCCAGCCAAAACTCCGAACGACTAAACCCTCATGCCTTGCCCCGTAATTTTCGAAAAAACTGCGTTAGCATCGTTGAACACTCCTCTTGCAGAATGCCACTAACCACATCGACACGATGATTGAACCGGTCTTCCTGCAGCAAGTTCATCAACGTGCCCGCACAGCCAGCCTTCGGATCTACAGTACCGTAAATCACTTGCGGAATTCGTGCTTGCACGATCGCTCCTGCGCACATAGGACAAGGTTCCAGCGTCACATAGAGCTGGCAGTCCAGAAGGCGCCACGCTTGCAGATGTTCGCTCGCCTGTTTAATGGCAATCAACTCTGCGTGTGCAAGAGGATCTAGGGTTGTTTCGCGTAAATTGTGACCGCGGCCAATGATTTGACCTTGATGGACGACGACCGCGCCGATCGGAACTTCACGGATGGCTTCCGCTTTCAGTGCCTCGTCAATCGCTTCTTTCATCCAAGAGATATGTTGATCCACAGGGGGACACCTCGCAATAATAGTTTATCCACATGTGTATAAATATCCGAACAAATATTCGTTGTTAACAAGCTGTGGATAACGATGTGGATAACTTATAAACCTGTGGATATTCATTCCACTACACATTCATACAATAAAAACATGGCTCATGCAAGGAATTTAGTTGAAAGAAATATCCAGGCTACGTATAATGGTGATAATAGTGGGTCTTTTAGACCAGTTTGAATCACAAATAGATCATTAAGATCAGGATAGTTACATAAATGAATAGCAGGGTTCGACAAGGCAAACTTGCTGAAAGGCAAGGACGCAAAGCTGAGGGTCTACGGTTCTAGTGAACTATGGCAGCCTGGTTACCGAAAATCGATGCTTTTGATTGCGGTGATAGGCTGTCCCTAAGAGGGGGCAGTCTATTTTGTGCGGAAGAGAACTATGAAATCCATTATTAAAGGAGGGTGAAGATGAGCATGGTGATGAAGCAGGATGCTTTGAAGCGATATGGGAGCAAAGAAGGATATGATGCGGAGGTCTTGATTGATTGTCGAGCGGTTGTGGCGAAAGATGACTTCGTGGCAACAGGTATTCTTACCTACGCACAAGGCGATATCATGGAGATCGAGTTGCCAGAATATGAAGTCTTTCAGCTTGGGGATAAGGCCAAAATGACGTTATACACCAAATCAGGTCTATTCGTTTTTGATTCGACCGTCGTAGCTAGAGAGCCTGGTTCACTCATCGTGATCAATCCGCCTGAGAATCGGAAGAAGTTTTCAGAGAAGCGGGAGTTCCCGCGGGTAGATGTGAAGAATATAGGTCACCTTGCAGGTTTCCAAAATGTAACCCAAAAAGAGCAGCATCACTTGGAAAAACCTATTGAAATTAGGATAAAAAACATATCCATGAGCGGAATTGGCTTTACTATCAATGATAATTCGATGATCGATGGTATTCTTCACAAAAAATGCCGGCTGCAAGCTGATCTGGATTTAGGCTTTGAAATGCCGTGTATGTTGGAAATTATAAGGAAAGAAAAGAAAGATGACGGTTACTATTACGGAGCCAGCTTCAAGAGCGTTCCTGCAGAGCAAAGTAATGCGCTGCGCGGTTTTATTCTGCGAAATCAGGTTCAAACCTACTTCGAACAGAAGCGGGATGAAGAGTTCAAAAAAGCAATGGAAAAAAAGTCTGCAGCCAATCAATAGCTTGCAGGCTTTTTTTTGCCCGCTAAGTACTATATAATAAGAAGGATGATTTTCGAAAATTAAGGAGTTGTAACGACAATGGCTTTGAAAGCAGGTATCGTCGGTCTACCGAACGTAGGAAAATCGACATTGTTTAATGCAATTACACAGGCGGGGGCAGAATCTGCGAATTATCCTTTCTGTACGATCGATCCGAATGTTGGGGTAGTAGAAGTACCAGACGAGAGATTGCAGAAGCTGGTGGAAATCGTTGTGCCTAAGAGCATCGTGCCGACGGCCTTCGAGTTCGTTGACATTGCGGGTTTGGTTAAGGGTGCGAGCAAAGGCGAGGGCCTTGGAAATAAATTTCTAGCACACATCCGTGAAGTCGATGCGATTGTGCATGTTGTCCGTTGTTTTGAGGATGATAATATTACTCACGTTTCTGGGAAAGTCGATCCGATTGGCGACATCGAGACGATTAATCTTGAATTGATTTTGGCAGACATTGAGTCGGTTGATAAAAAGATCGAGCGTTCACGCAAAAACCTTAAAGGCGGCGACAAGAAAGTTGTAGCTGAGGTTGAGTGTTTGGAACGTATCAAAGAAGCCTTATATAATGATATGCCAGCACGCAGCTTGGATTTGACTGACGACGAGCGTCTGCTAGTTCGCGATCTACATTTGCTAACGATGAAGCCAGTGCTCTACGCGGCAAACGTGAGTGAAGATGAAGTTTCAACTGCGGATAACAATGCATATGTTAAAATAGTGAAGGAATTCGCAGAAAAAGAAAACAACGAAGTTATTTCTATTAGCGCGAAGGTTGAGTCCGAGATCGCTGAACTGGAAGACGAAGAAAAAGCTATGTTCCTGGAAGAGTTGGGACTTCAAGAGTCCGGCTTGAATAGATTGATTAAAGCAGCTTACCGCAAGCTCGGCTTGTACACGTATTTCACAGCTGGAGTTCAAGAAGTTAGAGCTTGGACGATTCGTAAAGGAACCAAAGCTCCGCAAGCAGCTGGCGTCATTCATACGGATTTTGAACGTGGATTTATCCGTGCAGAGGTTGTTTCTTATAACGATTTGGCTGCTGCTGGATCGATGGCGGGTGCGAAAGAAAAAGGGCAAGTACGCCTTGAAGGTAAAGAGTACGTAGTGAATGACGGCGACGTTATGCATTTCCGTTTCAACGTGTAATTACCCATAAAAACAAGAAAGGAGTGATCCCCTATGTTGGATCGACTTCAGTCCATTGTGGACCGCTATGACAAACTAAGCGAGTTATTGTGTGACCCGGATGTAACGAGTGATACGAAGAAACTAAGAGAGTATTCCAAAGAGCAATCGGATCTTCAGGAGTCTTACGATGCTTATAATGAGTATAAGATCGTGAGTGAACAGCTGGCTGATGCGAAAGTGATGCAGAATGAGAAGCTGGACGATGAGATGCGCGAAATGGTCAAAATGGAGATTGAAGAGCTTAGCGAGCAATCTGCTAAACTTGAAGAACATCTTCGCATTCTAATGATGCCGAAGGACCCTAACGATGACAAGAACGTCATCGTAGAAATTCGCGGAGCGGCAGGCGGCGATGAAGCTGCGCTGTTCGCAGGCGACCTCTACCGCATGTATACGCGTTATGCAGATGGTCAAGGATGGAGAACGGAGATTCTCGATGCATCTGTGAACGATTTGGGCGGATTTAAAGAAATTATTTTCATGATTACGGGTAAAGGTGCTTACAGCAAACTCAAGTTTGAGAGCGGAGCACACCGTGTTCAACGTATTCCAGTAACAGAATCTGGTGGACGGATCCACACCTCTACTTCGACGGTTGTCGTTATGCCGGAGGCAGAAGATGTGGAAGTTGTAATTCATGATGCGGATATTCGCGTTGATACGTTCTGTTCCAGTGGGGCAGGCGGTCAGTCTGTTAATACAACGAAATCCGCTGTGCGTGTAACCCACGTACCAACGGGTATCGTCGCAACATGTCAGGATGGTAAATCGCAAAACTCTAATAAAGAGTCAGCGCTTCGCGTACTTCGTACGCGGATTTCAGATAAATTGCGTGAAGAAGAAGAAGCGAAATATGCCGGCGAGCGTAAAAGCAAAGTCGGAACGGGCGACCGTTCAGAGCGTATTCGTACTTACAACTTCCCGCAAAGCCGCATTACCGACCACCGTATCGGCTTGACGCTTCACCGTTTAGAAACAGTTCTTAACGGCGATATGGCGGAAATTGTGTCAGCGTTAACGATTGCTGCACAATCCGATGCCTTAGAGGCGATGTAATGACGACTGCTAACATGAGTGTGAGAGAAGCCTTTGTGAAGGCTTCTTCTTTTTTAGCGGAGCAAGGCGTCGCAGAGGCCTCGTCTTGCACGGAATTGTTGCTGCAGCACCTCTTAGGCGGCTGCAGTCGGACTGAGCTGCTGTTCCGTTGGTGGCAGGAACAGATGCCCTTTGAGCTGGTCGCTACGTGGGACCAGCTGGTTGCCAGGAAGGCCGCGGGCGAGCCGGTGCAGTACATCACCGGTGAGCAGGATTTCTTCGGCCTTCCGTTTGAAGTTGGCCCGGCCGTGCTAATCCCGCGGCCGGAGACCGAGCTGCTCGTGGAGGCGATGCTCCTCGAGGGCTCACGTCTGTTCCCGCAAGGCGCTCCGCTCCTTGCGGATGTGGGCACCGGGAGCGGTATCATCCCGGTGACGATCGCGCACGCGCGCCCTGGGTGGCGCGTGGCGGCCAGCGACATCTCCGCGGCAGCGCTGGAGATGGCCCGCAAGAATGCGCAGCGCCACGACGTGGCTGCGTGCGTGGAGTGGCTCGAGGGCGACCTCCTCGAGCCTTATATTGAGCGCGGGCTCGCGCCGGATATGGTGGTGTCGAATCCACCATATATTCCGGACGGCGACCTGCCGGCGCTGATGCCCGAGGTGCGGCTATATGAGCCGCACACAGCGCTATTCGGCGGTGTCGAGGGACTCGACCTGTACCGCCGTATGATCTCCCAGCTGCACCGGCTGCCGCGAATCCCGACCGTGGTCGGGTTCGAGGTGGGCATCGGGCAGGCGGAGGCTGTAGCGGCGTTGCTGCGCGCCGCCGCTAGCTGGACGGAGATCCGCTTCGTGCAGGATCTCCAGGGGATCGATCGCCACGTGATCGCGATCCGCTCTCCCGAGTAGCCGATTCTTGGATCGGCTGCTTTCTTTTGCCGTTTCGCGTTTCTTACTCACTTTCGGCCTTTTTCCCTCAACGGACCAACTCTATCATTTTGCAAAAAATAATAGATTCATAGGTTTAGCCCCACCCACTATTGTCCATACTGGCTAGTAGAGAACGGGAAAGGGGCTACTACCATGGTTAAGAGAACAGAGCGCCACTCAGTTAAAAGCCTATTATTCATTGTTTTTGCACTTATAGTTATGATTATGTGTTGGGAATCCAATCGTACGAACGCGGCGGTTATTTCGCCTACGATACCAGAAGAATCGATTCGTTTGCGTATTCTAGCAAACTCGGATTCTGCACAGGACCAAGCTTTGAAACGCGAAATTCGCGATGCGATTATTGCGCGTATGGCGGAATGGGTTGTTGGACCGCATTCCTTGGACGAGGCTAGAGCGGTCGTGAATGCACATTTGCCAGAATTCGATCAACTCGTTGGTGAGATGATTGCATCCCGCGGCTACAACTATTCACATACGGTAGAGCTAGGTGTTGTCCCTTTTCCAACCAAAATGTACGGAAATGACGTGTATCCAGCCGGGGATTATGAAGCTTTGCGTGTTGTGATCGGTTCTGGTGAAGGACAAAATTGGTGGTGCGTCTTATTTCCACCATTATGCTTTGTAGATTCCGTATCGGGTGAAGCGGTTGCTTCGGCTGCCGTTGTGGTGGCCAAAACGACAGATGAGAATGGCAAGGAAAAGCAACCGGTTAAATCTACAGAGAAAGTTGCAAAGAAAGACGCAAAAGTTGAGGTAGTAGCAGCTTCGGCTTCAACTTCCACGACCGAAGAGCCAGAACAACCGAAAGTGAAGTTCTTCATTTGGGAAATGTTTAAAGCGATCTTTTCGTGGTTTAGCTAATGGCTGTTAGATGATCGGGCATATAAATTTTATTACATACAAGTAAGGATGAGAGTGATTGTGACAACCTATTGGAACGTGGATCAAGGTGAACAGAGCGCGACAGCGCAGTATATAGCAGAGGCAGCGAGTCTCTTACAGCAAGGCGATACAGTCGCCTTTCCGACTGAAACGGTGTATGGACTTGGTGCGGATGCGACGAATACCGAAGCAGTTCTACAGATTTTCGCCGCGAAGGGAAGGCCCTCCGACAATCCTCTGATCGTACATATAGCTGATGCGACACAGCTCTCAAGCCTTGTTCAGCCAGATAGTCTCACAGCTCATCATCATGCGCTTATGAAGGCTTTCTGGCCCGGACCTTTAACCATTGTGCTACCTGTACTTGCAGGTAGCCTTTCGCCGTTGGTTACAGCAGGACTGCAAACGGTAGGTATCCGTATCCCAGATCATCCTGTTGCCTTACAACTGCTGCGAGTAGCGGGGCTTCCGATCGCAGCGCCAAGTGCGAATAGTTCGGGTAGACCAAGCCCGACGTTGGCGTCTCATGTACGGGATGATTTGCATGGGAAGATTGGCGGCACTGTAGACGGTGGTCCAACGGGTGTCGGTGTAGAATCAACGGTTATTCAACTTGTAGACGGCGAGTTATATGTGTTGCGGCCAGGTGGTGTGACAGCAGAGCAGTTGCACGCGGTTGTGCCAGACATGCGTATTCATGTGGCTGAGCCGACAGAAGTTGAAGCTGCGGATACACCTCGTGCGCCAGGTATGAAGTACACGCATTATGCGCCGAAGGGTTATATGCACATCGTTCAAGGGGATGACGAGCAGGAAGTCTCAGCATGGATTCAACGCGATATTGATGCCGCAAAGTCACGTGGAGAGTCGACGGGGATTCTCACGTTTGAAGAAAGAGCAGGCGGATACCGAGCAGATCTCGTTGTTGCATGCGGCTCCTTAGCACAACCAGAAACGATAGCTCGGGAGCTTTATGCCGCTCTGCGGACTTTTGATTACAAAGGCATTAGTTATATTGTCGCAGAAGGCGTTCCAGATGCAGGGATTGGCAGCGCCATAATGAATCGACTGCTCAAAGCAGCGGGTCATGAGCGGGTCCGCCTCTAAAATATAAGATTTTATAAGTTTCCGAGATTCGGAAAAACGAATTCTTATTGGCGATAAAAACCACCATATATAGGGATCTTTGGTCGGAGACCAAAGTCTCTCCGCTAAAACGCGGTCCCTCATCCTTGAAGGACTTCGATAGAAGTTTTTCCCATTAGCATGATTCCCAGTTTGTCCGCATATCTTGAGAAAGAATCGTGGACAAGGGGGATCGTGCTATGCTCGCATCTGGGGTACAAGTTGGGCAACTCATGACAATTGGAATAATGGCGATTGCTTTGGGCCTAGATGCTTTTTCGTTAGGAATTGGCATAGGGATGAAGGGCATTCGTCTGATTGATATTTTGAAAATCAGCATTGTCATCGGTCTCTTTCACGTGCTCATGCCATTAATGGGGATGTTTATGGGGCAATATGTGTCCCTTCTTCTGGGTAACGTTGCGACGGCCGCAGGGGGATGTTTACTTATTTTGCTTGGCGCACACATGGTCTATAGCTCGATACGCGGGGAAGAGGCTACGGCATTCGATCATCGAACGTTCTGGGGGCTTGTTATTTTTGCCCTCAGTGTTAGTATAGATTCGTTCTCAGTGGGCGTTTCTCTAGGGATGTTTGCCACGGACATTGTGCTTACTGTGCTTATTTTCGGGCTATTTGGCGGCTTGCTTTCGATAGCAGGCTTACTGCTTGGCAGACGAGTTAGTGGTTGGGTTGGGGAATATGGAGAGGCATTCGGTGGACTTATCCTATTAGGGTTTGGGATCAAGTTTTTACTATGATACAATAAGGGAAGTTCGTTTCAAAATGTTTATTTCGGGAGGATTTCATGTTGCGAATTCTATTTGTCTGTACAGGAAATACGTGCCGCAGTCCGTTAGCTGAAGGTTTGCTGCGTATGAGGGTGCATCAAGAGGGGCTTGCGGCGGAGGTTCGTTCGGCAGGTGTATCTGCGATGACGGGTGGTCCGATCTCGAGAAACAGCCAGTCACTTCTTCATGAAGCGGGTTTCAAGGAAGCGATTAGTTCGCTAGCGATAGGCGCTGCGGATGTCGAGTGGGCAGATGTGATTTTAACGATGACGACGGGGCACAAACGCTCAGTAATCGGGCGGTTTCCTTATGCGGTCGAGAAGACGTATACGCTCAAAGAGTATGTTGAGGACGATGCTCGCATTCTTAAGGCGATTGAAGAGCGAGAGCAGCTTGCGACTGAGCTTCAGCTCAAACAAGCGCTATCTCAGAGCGTGTCTGTGGAAGAAAGAAGCCGCATGTATGAGCTAGAAAACACGATTCCGGATTATGATATTTCGGATCCCTATGGTGGGTCACTAGCCGATTATCGGTATACAGCCGAGGAAATTAGTCGGAGCCTAGATAAATTGGTGAAAAAAATACGCTAATCTCATTTACACATCGCTGAGAATGCGATAAAATACATGTAACAAGCAAGACTCAATGTAACTGGCGACGAGTGGGGGTAACCACAATGGAGCATTGAGCTATACGGCCGGTCGCCTGGGCACAAGAGCAACGCGCGTTTTCTAGCGTGTGCGCTCTTTTTTTCGTTTTTGGTGAGCTTTGGGATATAATAGGATGGTCGAATTCGAACAAGTCAAAAGGAGCGTTTACGTTATGAAAATTGCTTTAGGTGCTGATCATGCAGGCTATCGTTTGAAAGATGTTATCATTCCTTTTATTGAATCATTAGGTCACCAAGTGATTGATTTCGGTTGCAGCTGTGGAGACTCCGTTGATTATCCAGATTATGCACTTCAAGTTTGCGAAAAAGTTGTTTCAGGAGAAGCAGATAAAGGAATTCTGCTTTGTGGAACTGGCATTGGGATGTCCATTGCTGCTAATAAAGTTCCGGGAATCCGCTGTGCACTTGTGCACGACCTTTTCTCCGCGAAAGCGACACGTGAACATAATGATACGAACGTGCTAGCGATGGGTGAGCGAGTTGTTGGACCAGGTGTAGCGGAAGAAATCGTTAAAATTTGGTTGGAAACCGAGTTTTCAGAAGGTGTCCGCCATAAGAATCGAATCAACAAAGTGCAAAGCATCGAAGATCGTTTCACGGTTCACCCCTAGAAATGAGGTTGCGCGATGACAGATTCTATGTATGAACCAATCGCAGAAGCTTTGGAAGCGAATCTGCGTGAGCTAGTTACTGTCGGCAGTCTGCGTCCTGGCCATATCTTGGTGATCGGTACGAGCACGAGTGAAATTCTCGGGCATCGCATTGGAACATCGGGTACGCTGAACGCAGCGAAGCCGATTTTCGAGACGGTTGCGCGCATTTGCAGCGAGTTCGGGTTGTTCGCAGCCTATCAATGCTGTGAACATTTGAATCGTGCGCTGGTTGTGGAAGAAGAGTTGCTGGCGTTGGCGCCGCAGCTTGAACCTGTATCTGTCATTCCCGTGCCGAAGGCCGGGGGGGCGATGGCTTCATATGCGTACAGACACTTCGTGAAGCCGGTGGTTGTTGAAACGATTCAGGCGCATGCAGGCATCGATATTGGCTCAACGCTGATTGGGATGCATCTGCGCAGAGTCGCTGTTCCCGTAAGGCCACCAGTTCGGCATATTGGCCAGGCTTATGTCACGATGGCCTTCGCACGGCCGAAGCTGATCGGTGGGACTAGAGCTGTATATTCCGCAGAAATAGCGGATCAACGTTATCAACAAGCTGCACCTGATGCAGATTGCTAATTTATTTGTAACGACTATCCTTAGGAGGAATATGAGATGACAAACTTTTTGAACAAACAAGATCCGAAAATCGTAGAAGCGATGAACCTTGAGCTAGGCCGTCAACGCGACAAAATTGAATTGATCGCTTCCGAGAACATCGTAAGCCAAGCAGTTCTTGAGGCTATGGGCACTGTATTGACGAACAAATACGCAGAAGGTTACCCAGGCAAAAGATACTATGGTGGCTGTGAGTACGTAGACATCGTGGAAGACATTGCTCGTGACCGCGCGAAGGAGCTTTTCGGTGCTGAGCACGCGAACGTTCAACCGCACTCCGGTGCTCAAGCGAACATGGCTGTTTACTTGGCTGCGCTAAACCCTGGTGACACAGTTCTTGGTATGAACCTTGCTCACGGCGGTCACTTAACACACGGTAGCCCGGTTAATGCTTCCGGTATCCTTTACAACTTCGTAGCTTACGGCGTAAGCGAAAAAGATTTCCGTATCGACTATGATGATGTTCGTAAAGCAGCTTTCAAACATAAGCCTCGCATGTTAGTTGCTGGTGCAAGTGCGTACCCGCGTACGATTGATTTCGAAGCATTGGCTTCCATCGCTAATGATGTAGGCGCATTGTTCTTCGTTGATATGGCGCATATTGCTGGTCTAGTTGCAGCTGGCCTACACCCGAACCCAGTGCCACACGCACATTTCGTAACAACAACAACGCACAAAACGCTTCGTGGTCCTCGCGGCGGTATGATTCTTACGAAGAAAGCTTGGGCTGCAGCAATTGATAAAGCGGTATTCCCTGGTTCCCAAGGCGGACCTTTGATGCACACAATCGCAGCGAAAGCTGTTTCCTTCGGTGAAGCTCTACAACCGGATTTCAAAGTGTACGGTCAAAAAGTCATCAACAATGCACAAGCTTTGGCAACAGCTCTTACAGCTGAAGGGATCAACCTTGTTTCCGGCGGTACAGACAACCACTTGATGTTGGTTGACTTGCGCAACCTGAACATCTCTGGTAAAGACGCAGAGCACGTACTTGATGAAATCGGTATTACAGCGAACAAAAACGCGATTCCTTTCGACCCAACTAGCCCGTTCGTAACAAGCGGTATCCGCTTGGGTACACCAGCTGTGACTTCCCGTGGTATGGACGAAGAAGCAATGAAAACGATCGCGAAAGTCATCGGTCTTACATTGAAAAACCCGAAAGACGAAGCTACACTTGAGAAGGCTCGCGGCATGGTGTCCGATCTAACGGCACAATTCCCGCTTTACCCAGGTTTGACTTACTAATAGCTATTATGGAGGGCCGGCTCTTTGGAGCTGGTCTTTTTTTTGTTCGCCCACCAACCTTTGCGGTATTCAAATATGTGCCGATGGTGTGCAACGCCGCTGCATTCAAGAACTACAATATCCTGCAAGGACTCTGGGAAAGCCCATGGGTCGGTTGGCAGAACTTTCAATTGTTGCTGGTTAAGCACAGTTAAACCCTCTATTCATACCCTTGTCTGGGCCCATTCTCCGTTTGGAGAGTACGGTTCACGAGGGTTTTTTGTCATGATTTTATATCCGTAGGAAAACCACGCTGCTTCGTTGTATTGGTCATCAAGAGAAATGGCGGTTCTACAGAAGATAAGTTGGATAACATATGATATAATGGACGAGGTTTGCCTGACCTATAAGCTTAATTAGGAGGAACACATGGGTAAAGTACATATTTGCGATCATCCGCTTATCCAGCATAAGCTTACTTATATACGGGATGAGAACACAACAACGAAGGATTTCAGAGCCCTTGTAGATGAAGTTGCTACATTAATGGTTTATGAAATTACAAGAGATTTGCCACTGCAGCAAGTGCAAGTGAAAACCCCGGTTACAACAGCAGATTGCCAAGTCATCTCGGGTAGAATGCTAGGGCTGATTCCGATTTTGCGAGCAGGTTTAGGTATGGTTGACGGCGTGTTAAAGCTAATGCCAGCTGCAAAAGTAGGACATGTTGGTCTCTATCGCGATCCGGAGACGCTTCAACCAGTTGAGTATTATGTGAAGCTGCCTACCGACGTGTTGGAGCGGGATTTACTCGTTATTGATCCTATGCTTGCAACAGGTGGATCTGCGAATGCAGCGATTGAGGTGCTGAAACGCAGAGGCTGTATCCGTATTAAGCTGATGTGTCTCATTGCTGCACCAGAAGGCGTAGCTTCCGTGCAAAAGGAACATCCGGACGTCGACATCTATGTCGCAGCGGTTGATGATCATTTGAACGATCATGGCTACATTGTGCCAGGTCTCGGGGATGCTGGGGATCGTCTGTACGGCACAGATTAATTTTTGAACAAAAGTTACGCTTACGAAGTCAGTTTTCCTGAAAGAAAACTTGAAGGAACTTAAGGGGAGAAGAAACCGATGAAACGTTTAAAAGTGATTACGATCTTCGGAACAAGACCTGAAGCTATCAAAATGGCTCCGCTCATTCTCGAATTGGAGAAGCATCCTGAACACATTGAGTCACTAGTTTGCGTTACCGCACAGCATCGTCAGATGTTGGATCAAGTGCTTGATATTTTCAAAATCACACCGAACTTTGATCTTAACGTTATGAAGGATCGCCAAACATTAAATGAGATTACCATGCGCGTGCTGCAAGGCTTGGAGCCCGTATTTCAAGAGGCGAAGCCAGATCTGATTCTTGTTCATGGGGATACACTAACAACTTTCCTGGCTAGTTATGCGGCATTTATGCAACAAATTCAAGTAGGACATGTAGAAGCGGGACTTCGCACCTGGAACAAGCTGTCCCCGTACCCAGAAGAGATGAACCGCCAACTAACAGGCGTTCTTGCTGATCTTCATTTTGCGCCAACACAGCAATCGGCTGATAATCTGCGTAAAGAGAATAAATCGGAGTCACAAATTTATGTGACGGGGAATACGGTTACGGATGTGTTTAAATACACCGTACAGCAAGAGTTCAACCATCCAGTGTTGGAATGGGCCGCTGGCCGCAAACTAATCTTGATGACAGCCCACCGTCGTGAATCGCAAGGTGAGCCGCATCGTCAAATTTTCCGTGCAGTGAAGCGAATTGCGGACGAGTTCGAGGATATTGCTATCGTGTATCCAGTGCATTTGAGCCCAGCGGTCAAAGAGCCTGCGCACGAGATTCTTGGTAATCACCCTCGCATTAAACTGGTAGAGCCATTCGACGTGTTCGAATTCCATAACTTCTACCCGCATGCGCACATGATTCTAACCGATTCAGGTGGTCTGCAAGAAGAAGCGCCATCCTTCGGTGTGCCGGTCCTTGTTCTTCGCGATACAACAGAGCGCCCAGAAGGCATTCAGGCGGGAACATTAGAGCTTGTTGGAACGGATGAAGAAGTGGTCTATTCGCGTGCTCGTGCCCTACTGACAGATCCAGATTTATACAATAAAATGAGTCAAGCTGCGAACCCTTACGGAGACGGGAAAGCCTCTGAACGCATCGTTCAAGCGATTCTCCATCACTTCGGCAGGACTACGGAGCGCCCAGAAGCTTTCTAACCGTGACAAAATCATGACAAACGCTACAGCGTACAGTTGAACTGTTCGGTTTGAAAAAGCGCAAACCCTAGAGCCGCAAGGCTCTAAGGAGTTTTGTAGGAAGTGACAAATGAAGTTCCGTCAATTGACAAAGTTAGCATGGCTTCGATACAATGAATGAGGATTCGTAGCAACTAAGCTGCGAGACGCGTTTTCCCATGTGGAAAACACCCAGGAGGGTGCAATGAAACGGCCAAATTCCAATGATAATCCTTGGCGGGCAGTGGCGTTAACTAGTGCAATTGGCATAGACCTTGTCGTATGTTTGGCAGCTGGATATTTCTTCGGAGATTGGTTAAGTGGCACACTAGGCGGACAGATCTGGTTGTTAGTCGGGTTTTTACTTGGGCTTGTAACCGGCATCATGAGCATTTACTTCATGATTAAGCGGTACGGAGGGCTATGATGGACGACTTTTCAGCCACTCTGAAAACGGTTCAAAATGTATTTCTATTCTTTTTATCCTTTTGTTTGGCTGCATGGGCGCTTCTTGTCGATTACCGGATTTACTTTGCAGGCATTATGCTCGGAGCTTGTGCGAGTATGGTCAATGCAAGGTTTCTTGCCTGGAAAATTAACAAGCTGGCAGCAGCTGCGATAGAGCAGTCAGGGCGCAAGGTAACCCTTGGCTTTCTGACAAGGGCAGCAGTCGCTGGGTTTGTCGGTTTGGTTGCCGTCAGGTATCCCGAACATGTCGCATTAACTACGACGATTGTTGGATACTTTTTTGCTCAATTGGTAACACTCGTATTGGGTATTCTTTCTATTAAGAAGTCGAAGAAGTAATTCCACGATGTAACTTCAACGGATGAAAGGGGTGAAAATGGAAAATATGGAACATCACGTACCAGAGTTTGAGTGGTTAGGTTTTCACTTCGATGCATCAGCACTGATGATGATCAGCATAACCACGGTTATCGTATTAATTCTTGCATTTGCAGGTACCCGCAAGCTTTCTGTATCGAATCCTTCGAAAATGCAAAACTTCATGGAATGGACAATTGAGTTTGTAGAAGGCATCATCGGAAGCACGATTGGTTCCAAACATGGCAAGGGCTTTATCGCACTTGGTCTTACGCTCATCATGTATATCTTTATCGGCAACATGCTCGGCCTTCCTTTCTCAATCGTAACGGAAGATCACGTATCCTGGTGGAAATCACCAACAGCTGATATCGCAGTTACAGGAGCCTTAACGATTATTGTTATCTTCATAAGTCACTACTTAGGGATAACGCGTAACACGAAGCATTACTTCGCGCATTACTTTGAGTTCAAAGGGGCAATGTTGATCCTTCATTTAATTGAAGTTGTATCCAAGCCACTTACGCTTGCGTTCCGTCTTTACGGTAACATTTATGCAGGTGAAATCATGATATCTGTCATTGTTGGAGCAGGTTGGTTTGGCGTAGCGCCTCTCTTCGTATGGCAGGGCTTCAGTGTGTTCGTTGGTGCGATTCAAGCCTTCGTATTCACGATGTTGACAATGGTTTATATCTCGCAAACATTAATTCACGAAGAAGAGCACTAAGCATTAGACTTACCTCGGGTTAGTCTCGAGTCACTTATAAAAAACAAACAAAACCTAAGAGTTTAGAGGAGGATTTTATCAATGGGAGCAATAGCATTAGTAGCAGCAGGTATCGTATTCGGTTTGGGAGCACTAGGTGCAGGTATTGGTAACGGTTTGATCGTAGGTCGCGCTTTGGAAGGTATTTCCCGTCAACCAGAACTTCGTGGTACGCTTCAAACAACAATGTTTATCGGGGTAGGTCTAGTTGAGGCTATGCCAGTCGTTGCATTGGTACTTGCGTTTATCTTTATGGGAAAAGCTTAAGAAACCGTTTGGCGTTGATGGCCACAGTCGCCACCACGCCTTCGTTTTGCCCACGTTATCAGAAGGGAGTGACGTTACTTGCATATTGAATGGTCCACATTTTTCATACAACTAGTTGCGTTTTTGATTCTATATCTGTTGCTTTCTAAATTTGCGTTCGGTCCTCTGTTTGGCATGATGGAAAAACGCAGACAATTGGTTAAAGAACAAATTCAAACAGCTGAAGCAAGCCGTAAACAAGCTGATCAATTGTTAGAGGAACAAAAGCAAGCGCTGCAACAAACTCGTAAGGAAGCTTACGATATTATTGAGCAAGCGAAGCATACAGGTTCCAAGCAAGCGGATGATATTATTCATGCTGCTAGCGCAGAAGCTTCACGTCTGAAAGACGAAGCGTTGAAAGATATCGAAAACGAAAAGAACAAAGCGGTTGCCGCTCTTCGCAGCCAAGTTGGCGCGATGTCCGTTCTGATCGCATCCAAAATTATTGAAAAGCAAATCGACGAAAAGTCACAAGAAGAACTTGTTGAGCATTACCTCAAAGAGGTAGGAGGCAACGTATGAGTGACATCGTCGTAGCGAAGCGTTATGCCAAAGCTTTATTCGAAGTAGCGAAGGAAAAGAATATTATTTCCCTAGTTGAAGATGAGCTTAAATCTGTAGCTAGTGCGATTAGGGATAATGCAGACTTGCAGAAGTTCCTGAACCATCCGAACATCGGGAATACCGCGAAAACGGACCTGCTGAAGCAGATTTTCGAAGGCAAAGTTTCCGAACCGGTGTGGAACACGCTGCTTGTCTTGATTGATAAAGGTAGACAGTCGATTCTTTCCGCTTTGGCACTTGATTATGCCAAGGTTGCGAATGAGGCGCTTGGACAAGCGAGTGCGACCGTTTACTCCGCATACGTACTTTCGGATGCACAACAAGCTGAAATTGCTGCACATTTCAGTAAAGTAACAGGTAAAACGATCCGTGTTTCGTCTGTAGTTGAGCCTAAGTTGCTCGGCGGCATTCAAGTGCGTATCGGTGATCGTTTATATGATGGAAGCTTGGCAGGCAAACTTGATCGTTTGGCCAAAGCGTTAGTTTAATATAACCACTGTAAGAATAGGGGTGAAGTTCGTTGAGTATCAAACCTGAAGAAATCAGCTCATTGATTAAACAACAGATCGAAAACTATAGTTCCGATATCCAAGTAGTTGATGTAGGTACAGTCATTCAAGTAGGTGACGGTATTGCCCGTGCTCACGGCTTGGAAAACGTTATGGCAGGCGAGCTGCTTGAATTCCCGAGCGGCGTACTAGGCTATGCTTTTAACCTTGAGGAAAGCAACGTAGGTATCGTTATTCTCGGACCTTACAAAGATATTCGTGAAGGCGACCAAGTTAAACGTACTGGCCGTATCATGGAGGTTCCAGTTGGTGAAGAACTTCTAGGTCGTGTAGTTAACTCCTTGGGTCAACCTGTCGATGGCAGAGGTCCAATCAATACAACAGCGTTCCGCCCTGTAGAGAACATGGCTCCAGGCGTAATGGCTCGTAAATCCGTACATGAACCAATGCAAACAGGTATTAAAGCGATTGACGCGATGGTACCAGTTGGGCGTGGTCAACGTGAGTTGATCATTGGTGACCGTCAAACAGGTAAAACAGCGATTGCGATTGACGCAATCATCAACCAAAAAGGCAATGGCGTGAAATGTATCTACGTTGCTATCGGTCAAAAACAATCCACAGTTGTAGGTGTTGTTGAAACCCTTCGTGCTGCTGGTGCGCTTGACTACACAATCGTAGTAACAGCTTCCGCTTCCGAGCCTTCACCGATGCTATGGTTAGCTCCATACTCCGGTTGTGCTATGGCTGAGTACTTCATGTACAAAGGCGAGCACGTTCTTATCGTATACGATGACTTGTCCAAACAAGCTGCCGCATACCGTGAGTTGTCTCTCTTGCTTCGTCGTCCACCAGGTCGTGAAGCTTATCCAGGGGACGTATTCTACTTGCATTCCCGTTTGCTAGAGCGTGCTGCGAAATTGAACGATGAGCTAGGTGGCGGTTCCATTACGGCGCTTCCATTCATCGAGACGCAAGCAGGCGATATCTCTGCATATATCCCTACGAACGTAATTTCCATCACGGATGGTCAAATCTTCTTGGAATCCGATTTGTTCTACTCCGGTCAGCGTCCAGCGGTTAACGTTGGTAACTCTGTATCCCGTGTAGGAGGCTCCGCACAAACGAAAGCGATGAAAAAAGTTGCCGGTACACTTCGTGTTGACTTGGCACAATATCGTGAGCTTGCTGCGTTTGCCGCATTCGGATCCGATTTGGATAGAGCGACTAAAGCTCGTTTGGATCGTGGGGTTCGTACACTAGAAATCTTGAAACAAGGCGTTCACCAACCGATGTCTTTGGAAAAGCAAGTTGCTTCTCTTTACACGGTTGTAAAAGGTCATGTGGATGATATTCCAGTTCAAGACGTAACTCGCTTCGAAGCTCAATTCTTGGCTTTCTTGGAATCCAACCGTCCTGAAGTTCTGCATAGCATTCGTGACACGAAAGATATTACTGCGGATAACGATAAAGCATTGGTTGATGCAATCAATACATTTAAAAAGAGCTTTGCAGTTTCTGAATAAATCATGAAGGCAGAGCTTCATGTCAAGTGAAGCTCTCGCTACCATGTGAATCCTGGGCAGGCGGACGCCTGAATTCAGGTCTTCGAATGAAGGCTTTTCTAAGCCTCAAAAGAGAGGTGAGCAGGTATGGCAAAAGGAATGCGCGAGATTAAGCGCCAAATTAAATCCACACAAAGCACGAAGCAAATCACAAGAGCAATGGAAATGGTTGCAGCAGCTAACTTACGTAGAGCACAGCAATCAGCGGAAGCGGCACGTCCGTACTCCGAGAAGTTGAAGGAAGTGGTTGCAAGCATTGCAGCTGGCACCAAAGGCGTGAAGCACCCGATGCTACAATCACGTGAAGTGAAGAAAACGGCCTATTTGGTCATTACTTCCGACCGTGGTCTAGCTGGTGGTTACAATGCGAACGTGTTGCGTAAAGCAATGACTGAAATTCGTGAAAATCATAAATCAACAGCGGAGTACTCTATCTTCGTCATCGGACGTAAGGGAAGCAATTTCTTCTCGAAACGCAATATTCCGATTGTTGAAGAAGTTACCGGAGTTCCGGATACGCCGAAGTTCTCGGATATTAAGCCTGTTGCAACAGCAGCGGTTGCTAATTTCGTTAACGGTACGTATGACCAACTGTTCTTGATTTACAACAAGTTCCAAAACGCAATTACCCAAATTCCAACCATGATTCGTCTGCTTCCAATGGAAGAAGTGAAGGTCGCAAATACGGCTAGCTATGAGTATGAGCCATCACCGGAAGGCGTTCTGGAAGTACTGCTTCCTAAATATGCTGAGACGCTTATTTACAGTGCTGTTCTGGAAGGTAAAGCGAGTGAGTTTGGCGCGAGAATGACAGCGATGAACTCCGCAACGAAAAATGCAACGAAGATGATCAGCAGCTACACATTGGCTTACAACCGTGCGCGCCAAGCTTCGATTACGCAAGAAATTTCCGAAATCGTCGCTGGAGCTAACGCGAACGCATAATGAATAAACGGTCTCAATGGAGACACAAGCTTTACTTAGGAGGGAAACCATGAGCAAAGGGCGCGTTGTGAATATTACAGGGCCCGTCGTCGACATTGAGTTCGAACGCGGACAACTCCCTGAAATTCTGAATGCAATCAAAATTGAAAGAACCGAAGGTGGACAATCCTCCACTATGACGGTTGAAGCGGCTGTTCACCTTGGTGACAACCTCGTACGTTGCGTAGCAATGTCCTCAACAGACGGACTTGTACGTGGTGCCGTAGCAACAGATACTGGCGCAGCGATTACTGTACCTGTAGGTGCAGCAACACTTGGTCGTGTATTTAACGTATTGGGCGATCCAATCGATGGCGACGAGAATGTTGACCGTACTTTAAGTAGCCCAATCCACAAAGAAGCTCCTGCTTTCGACAACTTGTCGACAAAATCAGAGATTCTTGAGACAGGTATTAAAGTTATTGACTTGATGGCTCCTTATGCAAAAGGTGGTAAAATTGGTCTCTTCGGTGGTGCCGGTGTAGGTAAAACGGTAACGATGCAAGAACTAATTCACAACATTGCACAAGAACACGGTGGTATCTCCGTATTCGCAGGCGTTGGTGAGCGTACTCGTGAAGGTAATGACCTTTACCACGAGATGAAAGACTCCGGCGTTATCGCGAAAACAGCGATGGTATTCGGTCAAATGAATGAGCCTCCAGGCGCACGTCTTCGTGTTGCATTGTCCGGTTTGACAATGGCTGAGTATTTCCGTGACGAAGAAGGAAGAGACGTTCTTCTTTTCATCGACAACATCTTCCGTTTCACACAAGCAGGTTCCGAGGTTTCCGCTTTGTTAGGCCGTATGCCTTCCGCGGTAGGTTACCAACCAACTCTAGCTACTGAAATGGGTCAATTGCAAGAGCGTATTACCTCCACGAAAAAAGGTTCCGTTACTTCCATTCAAGCGATTTACGTTCCTGCCGATGACTATACGGATCCGGCTCCTGCAACGGCTTTCGCTCACTTGGACGCAACAACGAACTTGGAGCGTAGCATCGCGGCTGCAGGTATTTTCCCTGCGGTAGATCCACTAGCATCATCTTCCCGTGTTTTGACACCAGAAATCGTTGGTGAAGAGCACTATAAAGTAGCACAAGGCGTTAAACAAATTCTTCAACGTTACAAAGAGCTTCTGGATATCATCGCAATCTTGGGTATGGATGAGTTGTCTGATGAGGACAAATTGGTCGTTACTCGTGCGCGTCGTCTTCGTTTGTTCTTGTCTCAGCCGCTTCACGTTGCTGAGCCGTTCAACGGATTCCCAGGCTTGTATGTACCAATGAAGGATACTGTGCGCAGCTTCAAAGAAGTTCTTGAAGGTAAGCACGACAATCTTCCTGAAGTTGCTTTCCATAACGTGGGAACAATTGAAGATGCGATTGCTAAAGCTAAAACGCTGTAAATTGCATTTGCATATTCGCTAAGTTAGCTTAGGAAGGAGAATCCAAGTGAGTACATTCCTATTGGAAATTGTAACACCGGAACGCAAAGTGTACGCTGAACAAGTAAGTATGGTTAGCGTAAAGGGTGTCCAAGGTGAGCTTGGAATTCTGCCGAATCACATTCCACTTGTCACACCTTTGAAAATTGCTCCGATTACCGTGAAGAAAGCGGGCTCCAAAGACGCAGTCATCGCAGTGAACGGCGGTTTCATGGAAGTGCGCAAGGATAAGGTGGTTATTTTGGCGGAAAGCGCCGAGCTGCCTGAACAAATTGATATCGATCGTGCGAGAGCAGCGAAAGAGCGTGCGGAGAAACGTCTTGCAGAAACGAAGCAAGATAACGTGGATTTCAAACGTGCTGAAGCTTCTTTACAAAGAGCATTGAATCGTATCGGTGTGTCCGGGAAATAGATGCATAATAAGGCGGGGGAACTTCGGTTCTTCCGCTTTTTTTGCGTTTAAGCGGTAAGAAAAAAGCTGCCCCTCTCGGTTGAGAGGGACAGCTCGTCACGGCATTCCTTTTAAGCGTGATGCCAAATGGTGGATTCGCCTGTTTTTGGGCAAGGAGGGAAGGTTTCGCCAGCTGTTAGTTGGATGCTCTGTCCGTCGGCATCGCGATAGCGGCCGGTTTCAGTAACTTTGTCATTGGTTCTATGTTGGTGATTAGCGTTTGATGCATTTGCCATGTAAAATCAGTCCTTTCACATCTTATAATAGGGAAATTGGCTAAGACTAGGATGTCCCAGTGAATAGTATTACCCACATATGTGTAATGCTACTCATACATGGGAAGAATTAATGTCGACGCCTAAACCCCTTTTTGTTATACTGATAAAGGTGATTATTACCAAAACTATTGGAATCGTAAGAAACGCAAATAAGAAATGGAGGCGGTTACATTCACATGATGTATACAAATAACTATGTAATCGTAGCGGTTTTTCTAGGGTTAGGCATATTCCTTCCCATAGCAGCGCTGACGATTGGCAAATGGTTAAGACCGAGTAAACCCATTGATGAGAAGTATACGACGTATGAGAGCGGGAACGAACCTGTAGGTGAGGGGCAAATCCGGTTTAACATTCGATATTATTTGTACGCTTTGATGTTTGTCATCTTTGATGTGGAGACCGTGTTCCTCTATCCGTGGGCAGTTGCCTTTAATCAACTTGGGTTATTTGCATTAATTGAAATGTGTATTTTTGTTGCCTTGCTTGCCATAGGATTAATATACGCTTGGAAGAAGAAGGTGCTGCGATGGACTTCAGTCTAGAGTCAATCTCTCCCGAGGAACGGGAAGAAATAAACCGTAATGTATTTATGACAACACTGGAGCAGGTAAAAGCTTGGGCTCGCAGTAATTCGCTTTGGCCATTAACCTTTGGCTTGGCTTGTTGTGCGATCGAAATGATGGGAACAGGTGGTTCTCACTATGATTTAGACCGATTCGGAGTCATCTTCCGTACGTCACCAAGGCAATCAGATGTCATGATTGTTGCAGGGACAGTTACGAAGAAAATGGCTCCTTTGTTGCGCCGACTTTATGAACAAATGCCTGAACCGAAGTGGGTTATCGCGATGGGCTCCTGTGCAACAGCAGGCGGACCGTATGTGAAATCGTATTCGGTCGTGAAGGGTGTCGACCAAATCGTTCCTGTGGACGTGTATATCCCAGGTTGTCCGCCGAATCCAGCTGCGCTGATCTATGGCATCAACAAGCTTCAGGAAAAGATTCGTTATGAGGCTAAGACTGGGAAGCAGGTGATCAATCGATGAGCGAGGAGAACAAGCCGGAAGAACCCAAGGTTCCGACTCCTCCTGTTGATGAGGATGGGAAAGAGGTAAGTAACGATGCCGCTGGAGTGGAGAGTCCGCCAGTTGAGAACAAAACGGATGCTGTGGAAACGAATCCGGTAGGAAGCGCCGAGGGCCAAGCGGAAGCTAGCAAGCCGCCGGCTGGCGCAAGCACGCCAGCACCGGCCACGGACGCGGCGGCGGAGCGCGCTGCGGCAAGAGCCGCGCGCCTCGCAGCGCGCGCGGCCGCAGAGGCGGGCGAGCCTGCGCCCGCCGGGGCAGCAACGCCAGCGTCCGCAGACGCTGGCTCTGACGAAGAGAAGGCGGCCAAAGCTCAGGCCGCCGCAGAAGCCCGCGCTGCGCGAGCCGCAGCACGCGGAGCGAAGCCCGAATCGGCGGATCCAGCCGCGCCGAAGGAGCCGTCCCCGAACCAGCCGCTGCTGGACCGGCTGGTTGCGATCCTGAAAGAGGGCGCAGGCGATGATGCCGTCGTTGAAGCTTTCATCAACGAAAGGGACGCGCATCGCCCTTACGTCATCATTCACAGCTCGCGCTGGCCTCAGGCCGCGCTGACGCTTCGCGATCACGCAGAGCTGCGCTGCGATTACTTGCGCAATCTCTCCGGTGTGGATCAAGAAACGCACCTGGAGGTGGCGTATCATCTGCTTTCCCTTACACACAAGCATGAGTTTTGTGTGAAGGTGAAGACAGACCGCGAGCAAGCAAGCGTACCTTCGGTAGCTGATGTCTGGCCGACGGCCAACTGGAACGAGCGCGAAGCCTTTGACCTTTTCGGCATCGACTTCCCTGGCCACCCGAACTTAGTACGGATCATGATGCCTGATGATTGGGTGGGTCATCCACTGCGCAAAGACTACGAACCGCTTGACCCGGAGGTGTAGCACGTGTTACGGACAGAAGAGCTCCTGTTAAACGTTGGTCCTCAGCATCCCAGTACACACGGCGTTTTTCGCGTGATTGTAAAGTTGGATGGTGAAATCATTCGAGAAGCAATACCCGTTATGGGCTACTTACATAGAGGAACAGAGAAATTGGCTGAGAACCTCAGCTATACCCAAATCATCCCGTACACCGACCGTATGGATTATGTATCGGCGATGACAACCAATTATGCGTTAGTTAACGCTGTAGAGAAAATGATGCAACTCGAAGTGCCCGAACGAGCGGAATTTCTTCGCTTGATCGTGATGGAGCTGCAGCGTATCGCCTCTCACATGGTGTGGTGGGGAACGTACTTGCTGGATATCGGGGCGATGAGTCCGTTCTTGTATGCGTTCCGTGACCGCGAAATCATTATCGATCTCTTCAACGAACTATGTGGCGCACGTCTAACGTACAACTATATGCGTGTAGGCGGTGTGAAATGGGACGCACCCGATGGTTGGATCGACAAGGTACGGAAATTCGTGCCATATATGTACGGGAAATTAGAAGAGTATCACACACTAGTCACCGGAAATGAGATTTTTCTCTCACGGATTAAGGGTGTAGGTAAATATGACGCTGAGACAGCCATTGCGTATGGCCTTAGCGGGGCGAACCTGCGTTGTACGGGTGTAGATTGGGATATTCGCAAAACGCAGCCCTACAGCCTGTACAGCCGCTTCCAGTTCGATGTGCCTGTGCGCAGTGGCGGGGATTGCTATGACCGTTATTTGATACGAATGGAAGAAATTAAGCAGTCCCTTCGCATTCTGGAACAAGCCTTAGACGTGTTCCCTGAGGGTGGCGAAACGATGGGCAAAGTGCCAAGAGTCATTCGCCCGCCAGAAGGCGAAATCTACGCAGCTATTGAGTCTCCGCGTGGGGAAATTGGCTGTCATATTATTTCCCGTGGTAAACAAGAGCCGTACCGCTTAAAATTCCGCAGACCATCCTTCGTCAATCTGCAAATATTGCCCAAGCTTCTGGTCGGGGAATCGATGACCAATCTAATTACGATTTTGGGCGGCATCGATATTGTCGTTGGGGAGGTGGATGCCTAATGGTCAATTTATTGGAGGAGAGTCTGACATGGACGAACTTCTTCGTCTTCCTATTCTGGGGCATTGTGATGCTCATGCTCGTGTTGGGTTTCGTTACCTATGCGATCTACTTCGAGCGGAAGGTCATTGGCTGGATGCAATTGCGGATCGGACCGAACCGAACAGGACCTTTCGGGCTGCTGCAAAGCGTCGCTGACGTATTCAAGCTTCTCATTAAGGAAGATACGATTCCTCGGAAAGCCGAGCGTGAGCTTTTCATACTCGCACCGATCATTACCTTTATCCCGTCATTTACGATCATTGCGACGATTCCTTTCTCGGATCGGATGTTTGGTGCGAATTTGAATGTGGGATTGCTTTATTACGTAGCCTTAACAGGGATCTCAACCATCGGAATTATTCTTGGGGGTTGGGCTTCCAACAATAAATATGCATTATTGGGCGGCATGCGTTCTGCAGCCCAAATGATCAGTTATGAAGTACCGCTCGTAATCTCAGTCGTTGGTGTGATCATGATGACGGGCAGCCTGAATCTGCATACCATTGTCGATCATCAAACAGGCGGCTTCTGGCACTGGAATTTCATTCCTCAGATCCTGGGTTTCGTTATTTTCGTGATTGCGGGTGTGTCGGAGCTTAATCGTACGCCGTTTGACTTGCCAGAAGCGGAATCTGAGCTCGTTGCGGGCTATCATGTGGAATACAGCGGTTTCCGCTTCGCTTTCTTCATGCTATCCGAGTATGTTTACGTCTTCGTCATTGCTTCTCTGATTTCACTGATATTCCTAGGTGGATGGCATGCGCCATTCGGATTCCTTGATTTCATCCCAGGCGTTATCTGGTTCCTGTTGAAATTCTCGTCGGTCGTGTTCTTCCTCTTCTGGCTGCGGGCGACACTGCCACGTGTTCGAATTGATCAATTGATGGGGTTCGGCTGGAAAGTGCTGCTTCCACTGGCACTGGTCAACATGCTAGTGACGGCGATTATCATGACCATCTTTTAAGCAAGCCATATAACTTATCTGGTCGGATCTTTCTTCCGGAAAACGTAAGTACATGCTTTCGAAGTTAGTTTTGCTCTCGCAAAACTTGAAGGAGTTGAAACACATGAAGGGCATTATGAAAGGTTTAGGCTTTACGTTCAAGCATTTGACTGAGAAGAAAGTAACGTACGCATACCCGGAAGTTCCGATAAAAATGCCGGATCGTTTTCGTGGTATTCAATATTTTGATCCCGAGAAATGCATTGTGTGCAATCAATGTGCGCGTGTGTGCCCGACGGAGTGTATAACGTTAACTGGAAAAGCGAACCCAGACCCTGAGAAAAAGGGGAAGGTCATTGATACGTATGACATCAACTTCGAAATTTGTATCCTGTGCGACCTGTGCACAGAAGTGTGTCCGACAGAAGCGATTGTGATGACGAACAATTTTGAGCTGAGCAGCTATAGTCGGGATGATTTGTTTAAGAACATGGAGTGGCTGAGCAACAACACACAAAACATTCGTCAAGAGAACAATTCTGCGATGCCTAAAGGGGGCGCGAAGAAAGATGTTTAGTGGACTCGGCGATTTCTTATCCAGCGGTACGAGTTGGGCGTTTTTCATTTTCGCATTGCTCGCTATTGGCGGGGCAATCTTTATGATTTCTTTTACGAAAGTCGTGCATATGGTTGTTGCAGTTGCCCTTACGTTTATTAGTTTGGCAGGTCTGTATGTCATCCTTGAAGCAGAGTTTGTCGCATTCGTACAGGTCTTGATTTATGCCGGTGCCATCTCCATTCTGATGATTTTTGGCATTATGATGACGAAGCATAGACAGGGTGAAGACGAGGGTCCTAAGCGTCCATGGCATGAAGGCTTGGCCATTCTCGGCGCTGTGGGATTGTTCGGCGTCTTGTTCTATGCGATTCAGAAATCGACCTTCGTGTCTACGGGAACATTGGATGCTGGCAAGGATAATACGCTCGAAATCGGAAAACTGCTGTATAACGTGCATGTCATTCCTTTCGAAATTATGTCCGTGCTGCTGACGGTAGCCTTCATCGGTGCCATCGTAGTTGCCAAGAGAGAGGAGGATTAGCGTTGGGTAACTTAATTACTCCTTATCTTACATTAGCGGCAATCCTATTCTGCATCGGTCTATATGGTGCATTAACGAAGAAAAACGGGGTTATCGTCTTGCTCTCCATCGAGCTTATGCTCAATGCGGTGAACTTGAACTTGATTGCCTTCTCGAAGCTGGGAGATCACCCCGCATTGACGGGGCATATCTTCTCACTCTTTAACATTACGATAGCAGCTGCTGAGGCGGCTGTGGGGATTGCGATATTGATCACGATTTACCGGAATAAAGGTACCGTCGAAGTGACAGATTTAGATTCTATGAAGCGCTAGGAGGCTAACAAGGCTATGGTATCGGACTATTCACAGTACGCCTGGCTCATTCCATTGTTTCCGTTGCTTGCTTTTCTAGCGCTTACGGCAATGGGGCGTCAACTGAAAGATTTAGGGATTTACATTAGCATTTTGGCGATGCTGCTTTCGTTTATTGTGGCTTTGCTCATATTTGTGGAGCGGATTGGCGGCCATGTTGAGGATTACACATGGGATAAAATGAACTGGCTGCAAGTGGGCGATTTTACGCTGAAAATGGGGTTTGAGGTCACGAATCTAAACTCTTTGATGCTCGTAATTGTCACGCTCGTTTCGTTGCTGGTTAACGTTTATTCCAAGGGCTACATGAAAGGCGACGAGCGTATTCACGTGTTTTTCGGTTATATTGCGCTGTTCTCCTTCTCCATGCTAGGTCTTGTTATTTCTGAAAATATGTTGGAGCTCTACATCTTCTGGGAGCTGGTAGGGGTATGTTCCTTCTTGCTCGTCGGATTCTGGTACTTCAAGCCAGAGGCGAAGGCTGCTGCCAAAAAGGCATTCATCGTCACCCGTATCGGGGATGTGGGCTTATTCATCGCGATCTTGCTGTTGTATGTCTACATGCCAGGGCACGCGCTAGATTTCACATCGATACATAATGCCTTCACCACAGGCAAAATCGACCCAACGATCGTCACGTGGATCGCAGTTTTGATTTTCATCGGGGCGATGGGAAAATCTGGGCAATTCCCGCTGCACACGTGGTTACCTGATGCCATGGAGGGGCCAACGCCGATCTCGGCGCTGATCCACGCAGCAACGATGGTTGCTGCTGGGGTGTACCTTGTGGCACGGACGTTTGATATTTTCCACGCATCGCCGGATGCCTTAATGGTTGTTGCTTATGTGGGTGGCTTTACCGCCATATTTGCAGCGACAATCGGTATCGCGCAGAACGATATTAAGCGGATTCTCGCATACTCGACTGTGAGTCAACTCGGCTACATGATGATGGCGCTGGGGATTGGCGTTTCGTTTACATCAGGTATGTTCCACTTGTTTACACACGCCTTCTTCAAAGCGCTGCTCTTCTTGGGCGCAGGTAGTGTGATTCATGCAGTTCATACGCAGAACATCAACGAAATGGGCGGTTTATCCCGCAAAATGAAAATCACAACTTGGACCTTCGCGATCGGAACGCTGGCTTTAGCTGGTATCTTTCCATTCGCAGGCTTCTGGTCGAAGGATATGATTCTTACTGAAGCGTACGAGCATAATCAGCTTCTGTTCTGGGTAGGTGTGATTGCGGCATTCTTCACCGCTTTCTATATGTCACGCCTGTTCTTCCTTGTGTTTATGGGCTCGCCTAGAGCGAAAGCAGTGGCTTCGGAGGATCACGATGACCATGGGCATGACCATGCACATGAGCCACATGAATCTCCAGCTTCAATGACCACACCGCTAATCGTGCTTGCTGTACTTGCAATCGTGGCAGGCTTTGTGAATACACCATTCAACGAATGGCTGGGTCACTGGCTGACAGGGCAAGAACATGAAGAGACGGCCAATTGGACGGTTATTATTTTGTCCACATTAGCTGGCGTGCTAGGAATTGGACTGGGCTATCTGATTTACCTCAAACGCACGATTCCTCGGGACATTGTTTCGGGTAAGATGCCTTGGTTATATACCTTGCTTAATCGCAAATATTTCATCGATGAAATCTATGATGTCATTGTGGTCAAACCGCTCCGCGGTCTAGGTTTCATCCTGGAATTGATTGATATTTACATCATTGATGGGATTGTTCGTTTAGTTGCTTTCACGGTGGTTAGTCTTGGACGATTAGGCTCCCGACTCCAAAATGGTCAACTGCAGTCCTACGGGGTCATCATGCTACTTGGGATGCTGATTCTAGCACTTGCCATTGCAGGAAGGAGGTTCATACATGCCGGCTAATTTACCCATTCTCAGTATGATTGCCTTCTCACCTCTGCTTGGTGTGCTTGTCCTGCTCTTCCTTAGAGGAGACCGTGGACGTCTAATCAAAACAGTGGGTATCGTTACCACGCTGATTCCGCTTGTTTTGGCGGCCTGGCTGTATGTGGACTATAACTATCAAGGGGATCCGCTTCAGTACAAAGAACAACTAGATTGGATCAAAGTCCCATTAAACCACGAGGGAATTCAGCAGGAAATTACACAATTTTTCTTCGAGTTTAAGTATTCGTTGGCTGTCGACGGCATTTCATTGCCACTCGTCTTTCTAACGGCGCTAATCTCGTCAATGGCCGCATTGGCTTCCGTTTATATCAAGAAACGTTGGAAAACGTATTTCATTTTATTTCTTTTGCTAGAAATGGGGATGTTCGGTGTATTCATGGCACAGGATCTCTTCTTATTCTTCCTGTTCTTCGAAATAACACTCGTGCCGATGTTCTTCTTGATCGGAATTTGGGGGTATATGAACCGTGAGCAAGCCGCTAATCGCTTCTTGCTGTATAACGGTTTGGGCTCAGCCATTATGCTGATTGCGTTCCTAATTCTGGTGACGACAGCTGGTTTTAACCAAGTTCCTTCGCAGACAGAAGTGATCTTTTACTACAGCGGTGACATTCATACGATTGCGCATAATTTATTACAGGCTCCCGAAGCGTATGTGAATCAAAGCGGTATGCCATTCTTTATGAGCCAAACAATGAAATGGACCGTGTTCATCATGTTGTTGGTCGCGTTCGGGATCAAGCTGCCGATCTTCCCGTTCCATACGTGGATGCTGAAGGTACATACAGAGGCTCCGCCTGCTGTTGTAATGATTCACTCCGGGATTTTGCTCAAAATGGGGGCCTACGGCCTCATCCGTTTCGGAATTCTGTTCTTCCCGGCGGAAGCCCAGCAATGGGCATGGGTGCTCGCGCTCCTCGGCGTCATTAACATCGTGTATGGTGCCCTTCTCGCGATGGTCCAAAAGGACTTCAAACTCGTGCTCGCCTACTCGAGTATCAGCCACATGGGCATCGTCCTGTTAGGACTTGCTGCGTTCAACATTGCAGGTCTGCAAGGAGCCGTGTTCCAACTGATCTCACACGGTCTGATCTCAGCCCTGATGTTCTTGCTCGTTGGCAGCATCTACGAGCGAACCGAAACCACGCAACTCGATCGCTTGGGCGGTCTTGCTCGCAATATCCCTTTCATCAGCGGTATTCTGCTGATTGGGGGCATGGCCTCGCTCGGATTGCCAGGCTTATCCGGCTTCATCAGTGAGTTCCTCGCGTTCGTCGGACTCTTTGAAACACACCGCGTGTACGCGATAGTCGGTACACTGGGTATCATCTTCGCAGCGGTTTACGTGCTGCGCGGGGTACTGAACATCACGTTCGGCCCTCAGCAGCCGAGCTTACTACAGCAAGGGATGCGCGACGCGCGTCTCATCGAGGCTGTGCCGATGATTACCTTGGTCGCGTTCATTCTCTTGCTGGGCGTGTACCCAAGCGTGCTGAGTCAGCCGCTTCAACAAACTATTGGCAGCTTGGATCAATTGATCCATAGCGTAGCCGGGAAGATAGGAGGTTAGTCCAGTGGAACAGATTAGACTCCATGCTAGTGATTTATTGCATCTGCTCCCTGAGCTTGCACTGGTTGCTACCGCGATCATCCTATCTCTCTTGGATTTGGTTCTGCCGAACCGATTCAATCGTTCGATTATCGGATGGTTGACCCTAGTCGGCATCGCGATTTCTGCCGTGTTCGTTGTCCTGCAACTGAATCCGGAAGAAGCGATTCAACTCTTGAATCAAAGCTATCGGGTCGACGACTTCTCGAACTTACTTAAATTATGTACTCTTGTTGGAACGGGACTCATCGTCTTCATGAGCCTAGGCTTCGTGAAAGAGGATAGCATCCCGCATGTCGGGGAGTATTATTACTTCTATCTGCCAGCAGCGCTAGGGGCCATGATCATGTCATCCTCAGGTGATTTGATTACACTCTACGTTGGGTTGGAATTGCTGAGTATTACTTCGTACCTCATGGTTGCGATGAAGAAGAAAGACAAGAAATCCAATGAAGGAGCATTCAAATACTTGGTGATGGGTGGTATTTCATCCGCGATTATCCTGTATGGCATGTCCTTCCTGTACGGGATGGTTGGTTCTGCAAATCTGCAAGAGATTGGAGCAGCCCTTCCGACGTTGGTAACCTCGTATGAGCCGTTGCTCTATGTTGCATTCTTCTTGCTGCTTGCAGGATTCGGTTTCAAAATTGCCGCCGCACCTTTCCACAGCTGGGCACCGGATGTTTATGAAGGTGCGCCAACTCCTGTTACGGCATTTTTGGCTGTCGTGTCCAAAGCGGCAGGCTTCGCCATATTGTTCCGAGTCTTCTATGTCTTATTCGGATTTAGCGACTTTGGCGAGAGTAAGTTGCAATCCGATGTGTTCCTAGCCATTTCCGTAATGGCGGCTATCGCGATGGTAGTGGGGAATTTCATTGCGCTGAAGCAGACGAATATGAAAAGGCTACTCGCCTATTCGGGAATTGCGAATGCTGGTTACTTGCTCGTTCCGATTGGAACTTACTTTTCTGCCACGCATTATGCCAACTTCTCGGAGTTCATTTTCTACTTAATTGCGTATATGTTCATGAACATCGGTGCTTTTGCCGTATTGATGATCATCGAACAGGCTGAGGGTCACACCGAAGGCAAAGGCTACGCGGGTCTGTACTATCGTGCACCTTTGACGGCTGTAGCCATGGTATTGCTGATCTTATCCTTAGCTGGTATTCCTTTATCAGGCGGATTCTTCGGTAAGCTCTACATTATCTTAGGAACGATGCAGACGCAGCAATACTGGCTTGGTGCTTTAATGATTGCAACGAGCGTTGTTTCGTTCTACTACTACTTCAGCATCGTGCGTCAAATGTTCATGCGCAGCGATTACGAGCCAGCTGCAATCAAAGTGTCTGCGCCATTAGGCATAACCGTTTGGTTATGTGCGCTAATAAGTGTAGCGCTTGGTGTGGTTCCGCACTTGGTGCTGAAAGGCATCGAGAGCGTCTTTACTTTGACAATGGATTTTATTATCCGATAATCTGTACCCTTAGAAGCTCTTCCTACGTACATGTAGGGAGGGCTTTTTTTGACCTGTGAGTAGAGTTGTGGTGGGTGGAGTGGGAGTAGTTATAGAAATATAAGTAGGCGTATGGATTGCTCGTTAAGAATAATGAGCGAGTTGGATGGAAGTTTCATAAATCTACTGTGCTTAAGGGCGAAGAGTTGGATTTTATCCAGTTAAATAGTGGCGTTTACCGATCACACGTAGATTAAATGGAAAACCTGCTGTTAATTTTGGCCAATTTACTCAATCTGAACAAAAGAGACAGTTTTACCTACATGTTTTACAGTTAAATCGAGTTTTTGATGAAATTTCCCGGAAATAGCTGTACATTTTCCTGTTATTATAAATGCGTGGTGCACGAGGCTTCTCCAAACCTTACAAACACCACCACCACCAAGACCACGACCACCACCACCAACACCAACGCCACCACCGTTCGAGCGCCCAGCGTAGTGATCCCATCTCCTCACCCCGTGTGTCCATACCGAGCATTCAGCTTGCTCCAAGATTTGAACTTGTTGAGCCGAAAGGCGTTAGCTTTTTAATTAACCTCATTTCCCCGGAAATAAAAACATATAGGTCCTTAGCCCCTGATAGCCCCCACTTTTCCATGCCCTCCCAATGTGCCTGGACAACTTCCAGAAAATACTTAGAAAAATTTTTCGCAAGATCTGAACTTTTTGCGAAGATGAACCGTTATAGGTATCGAGAAGATGTTT
This sequence comes from Paenibacillus sp. Soil766, assembly GCF_001428105.1. Lineage (GTDB taxonomy): Bacteria > Bacillota > Bacilli > Paenibacillales > NBRC-103111 > Paenibacillus_E. The sequence goes on from NZ_LMSJ01000032.1 coordinate 37,661, forward strand.
AATATGGTATAGATATATAGGAGTTGTTCAAAACTCCACTTTTGATCACGAAGTAGTCCATGAAGCGTATTCGACATCGAATATCGAATTTAGCCGGAAATTCCGGTGCTCACGTAGCTTCCACTACGCTCCGCTCCTCATTTCCTATCTTCTTTCAATCTTCTCGGTGCTGAAAACTGGATTTTTTGAACACGCATTTTAAAGTAAATGACAAAGAGAATTAATTTGGGATAAAGGACCTGATGTGATGACTTATTTTCGATACGTAGGCCCCATGATACTGATGACAATGCTAGTCCTAGGACTAACAGGTTTCGTGCCTAACGTAGATGCGGCTTATGCGGTGTCTTCCGATCCCATGAGAGTGAAGCAAACTTATCTAGATATGATTCGCGTTGATCAAGCATGGGCTGCGGCAGGAGATGCCCGTACGCCTATTGTTGTCGCCGTTGTTGATACAGGTGTTGATCTCGGACATCCAGATTTGACTGGAAATTTAGTAGATGGCGTGAACTTGCTGCAGGCTTCTAAGAAGCCTTTTGATGATAATGGACATGGAACGAATGTAGCCGGCTTGATTGCCGCAGCGATTAATAACGATAAAGGCATCGCGGGAATTGCCCCTAATGCTAGAATTATGCCAATTAAGGCGCTTGAAGCAGATGGAACTGGCGGCGAAGCCAAGCTGGGTGAAGGCATTAAATACGCGGTGGATCACGGGGCCAAAATCGTTGTACTTTCCTTGGGATTGAATAAATACTCAGATTATCTGGCAGGAATTGTGCAATACGCAGAGGATCGTAATGTCTTACTCGTCGCCGCTGTTGGTAATGAGAGTACGAGTGTGAAATACCCCGCGGCGTATCCAACTGTGCTTTCTGTTGGTGGTGTGAGTGTCAATAAACAGGCCGATCCAAGATCGAATTACGGCCCAGAGCTCGATATTATGGCGCCTTGGGACGTATACACGACGGCTCTTGGCGGTGGCTATCAGTATCAGGATGGAAGCTCGATGGCAGCGCCTCAAGTGGCGGCGGCAGCTGCGCTGGTTTGGGGGAAATATCCCGCCATGTCGGCGTATCAAGTGCGCTCACAGCTCGAGCAAACGGCCACCGACTTACTGTCCAAAGGGTGGGACGTTAAGACGGGTTACGGCTTATTGAATATCGAAAAGGCGCTGACGGAGCCTTATAAGCAAGATCGCTTCGAGCCGAATGATCTTGTGAGTCAGGCTGCTTCGCTGCCTAATCATACGTTCGTCAAAGCGAACCTCAGCTCTGGGCAGGATCAGGACTGGTACGCGATTGATGCTGCTTATGATGGCTATATACAGCTAACGGTACAACCTGAAGACGGCACAGGTATTCGTGTGAAGTTCGATTCGGGACAGAGCTTTGTCGCGACGACTGATCCCACTCAAGGAAACCAGTCGTTCACTGTACCTGTGACCAAAGGCATTACCTATGTGCAGTTGGAGAATGTTGATCAGGCACGTAAGACCTTGCTTAATTACACGTTGCGAACGGATTTTGTTATTTATACGGATCCTTTTGAGGATAATGATAAGCAGTATAAAGCTTTTACATTGCCAGCACGCAGTCAGAGCATCCAAGGTACGTTTCATGAAAAAGGCGATATCGATTGGTTCTCACTGACGCTTGAACACTCGGGCACGATACGCCTCAGGTTATCTACGGATACGGGACGAATCGATCCGATGCTTCTTTTCCAGAAAGAAGGGGAGAAGTCGACAACGATCGATCAAGCTGGCGATGGCGGGATCGAAGTGAGCTCACTGATGGAAGTGCTTCCTGGGCAATATTATATTCGGGTTAGTAATGTGAAGGATTATGCTGGACCGATTACGGGTGAATACACGTTAGAGATTGAGTACATGCCTAAATTGATAGACGGGAACGAACCGAATGACAAATCGTATCAAGCTACATTTGCTGCGATGAATGCAGGGTATGAAGGTGTTTTTAATAAAAATGAAGACGTTGATTGGTTCGAATTCCGATTGACTTCCAATAGTTTGGCTCAAATCAGATTAACGAATATTCCTACCTCACGTACGTTGTACGCTACTTTGTATAATAATTCATTGCAGGAGCAAGGCACCTACCACAGTGAAAGTGGTTCGAGTCAGCTTAATTTCGAGAAGCCGTTGCCCGAAGGCACGTATTATATTAAACTCCAGGCGAATCAGTGGTTTATGAGTCAGATGTATCGCTTGCAGTTGAATAGTTATGGGCTGGTCAGCGGGTATGTTGATATTGCTGGTCATTGGGCACAAGATGCCATTACCCAGCTTACCGAGCAAGGTATGATTAGTGGCTACGGAAATTATCGTTTTGCTCCGAATCAGTCCATTACAAGGGCTGAAGCGGCTACGGTGATTTCACGTGCTTTGCGTTTATCGAAACGTAAGGATTTACGATTCAGCGATTTGGCTGTTTCACACTGGGCTTACGCTGATATAGCCAAAACGGTTCAAGCCTCCATCGTAGATGGTTACCCGGATGGAACATTTAAACCTGACGGTAAGCTGACCCGTATGGAAATGACGCAAATGCTTGCGCGCAGTATGAATATGACAGGGAAGCTGAGAGGGAATACACCTTTTAGCGATGTAAGTGATTCGTACTGGGGTATAGGTATTCTTAAACAGATGGCGGCGGATGGTTGGATCAGCGGATTTCCTGATGGCACCTTCCATCCAGAAGATCAGGCAACCCGGGCGGAATTTGTGACTTTGCTGGCGAGAGTCGTAAATCGGTAAAATCGAAAAGGAGTGACCTATGGGCGAGACGGACAAATGGAGTGAAGTGGCGCAATATGCGTCGTGGATGAATATGGCTAGTATTGCTGTCTATATTCTGTGCATTGGGTTAGCGTGGTGGTCGCTGCAAGCGTTCCGCTTTGATGTGTTGCTTCGTAGCCCCAAAGGTGCACAAGCAATTATGCTGCAAATTTTACTTTCAATCGGACTCGGGCAGCTGGTTGCCGGCTTTTTCATACAGTATTTAGGTCTCTCCATGAGCTTCAGTAAGATGTTTTAGTGCGATTTTCCGAATAATGCAGAAGTTTGTTGTCAACAATGGATAATAGAACGGAATGAAAATCACATTACGCTTCGAACTCTATGTAGGGCATCTCTGACTGCCAAAAGAACACAGTTGTATCTATGTGGCTTCCAATGATAAACTTAGGAAATGTGCAAAACCTGTCTTTTAAAATAAGTGCGCGGAGGGACCATGATGAGCAAAATTATCGTCCGCGGTGGCCGAAAGCTAGCTGGCAATGTAAAAATCAACGGAGCAAAGAATGCGGTACTGCCGATTATTGCTGCTTCCATTCTGGGGTCGGAAGGTGAAAGCGTCATCCATGATGCGCCTCCCCTAGACGATGTACTAGTCATTAATAAAGTGTTACAAAGCTTAGGAATTGAAGTCGAATACAACCGTCAGGTGATTCGAGTAAGAGCTGGGCAGATTAATACCTGTGAAGCTTCCTATGATCTAGTCCGTAAAATGAGAGCCTCTTTCCTCGTGATGGGTCCTTTGTTAGCTAGGTTGGGTCAAGCGAGAATTTCGCTTCCAGGCGGTTGTGCGATTGGCACTAGACCGATTGATCAGCATCTCAAAGGCTTTGAAGCGATGGGTGCCGATATTGAACTGGGTCAAGGCTACATCGAAGCCAAAGTGAAAGGGCGCCTGAAGGGTGCCAAGATTTATCTGGATGTGGCCAGCGTAGGTGCAACCGAGAACATTATGATGGCTGCAACACTTGCGGAAGGCACGACAACCATTGAAAATGCGGCCAAAGAACCGGAAATTGTCGATTTGGCCAATTATCTGAATGCGATGGGCGCTGTGATCCGCGGTGCGGGTACAGGTGTTATTCGTATTGAGGGCGTAGAGAAGCTTCGTGGTTGCGTACATACGGTGATCCCAGATCGCGTAGAAGCCGGTACATACATGATCGCTGCAGCCATTACTGGCAGTGATTTGTATATGGAGGGCGCGATTGGAGACCACCTTCGTCCTGTCATTTCCAAAATGCAGGAAATGGGTGTAACGATTGAAGAAGATGAGAACGGTATTCGCGTTCGAGCTACAGGTCCGCTGCGCGCGGTAGACGTGAAAACGTTGCCGTACCCTGGCTTCCCAACCGACATGCAGTCGCAAATGATGGCACTGTTGATGGTTGCGGACGGAACGAGCCTTGTCACGGAGACGGTGTTCGAGAACCGTTTCATGCATGTGGAAGAGTTCGCGAATATGAATGCAAACATTAAAGTGGATGGTCGCACAGCGATCATAAGCGGTAACTCCAAGTTGCGTGGTGCCAAGGTTTGTGCAACAGACCTGCGTGCGGGTGCAGCGCTCATTCTTGCGGCGTTAGCGGCTGAGGGTGAGACGGAGATTACAGGTATTCACCACATTGATCGTGGCTATGTTGATATTACAGACGTTCTGCGTGAACTAGGTGCCGATATTTATCGCTCAGTCCCACAAGAGATTGAGCAAGAAGTGGCGGAGCTTGGGTTTTTCAATATCCAGCCAACGCTAGCGTAAGACAAGAGGAATCATCAGGGAACGGACCTGATGGTTCTTTTTTTGAATCTACCTCTATGACTACCTACACATCTACTTTCACACTATATACAACGTCTACCCACAGCCCTATCTACTCCTCTCGCTGCACTTTATCTACACCGGCCATTGCGCTCACTCTATACCCACAATGCAGCTAGATTCTACGTTACTCTTATCCGCTCTTCTTGCTTCTATGACATGAGATTCGCTGATATGGCCGATTACGGCGATTTTACCTGTAAGTTTTCCATCTATTCAGCAATTTCGGGCATTTCCGGCGAAAATAGATGAAGGTTTTTCCATTGGTGCTCAGCTACCTATCAAATACACTCCGCCTCTTTCGTGTTCTATTCTAGCAACCCCTCTCATAAGCTAAGACATACCAAAATTGCTGCTAGTAAACGCGCTTATGGAGGCTGCTCAGACATATGTTCAAAAAGAAACGCGTGCGTAGAAAAGAAGTCATCCTGTGGATGACTGTTTGCTTATCTTCCATGTTGTGTGTCACTATCATCGTACCTGGTTTGCTAGTCAAGAAGATTCCGACCGACGAGGTGTACCCGATCCCCATTGAAAGCTCAGTCTTGCAAGAGACTAGCACCCAACAAGGGCTAATGATTCCCGTGTATTTGACGAAACAGGCAACCGTGCAAACCGTTCCACTAGAACAGTATGTAAGAGGTGTGCTGGCTGCCGAAATGCCCGTAGATTTCGAGCTAGAGGCACTCAAAGCGCAAGCGATGGCGGCGAGAACCTATGTTGTGCGTAGGGTCATAGAGAAGGACTATAGCAATATGCCAGTGAATGATGCACTTGTGACAGATACGACGGCCCATCAAGCCTATCTAACGGATCAAGAGCTTCGAACAAAGTGGGACAAGACTAAGTACGAAACGAATATGGCTAAGATTGATAGAGCCGTCAATGAGACTAAAGATAAGATACTTACTTATGGACATGTACCGATCAACGCGACTTTTTTCTCAACAAGCAATGGGTATACCGAGAATTCCGAAGAATATTGGCCGTTCGCGAGCCCTTATTTACGCAGCGTGCCTAGTCCATGGGATATTAAGCTATCCTCCCGCTATCAAGAGAGTGTCACGATCCCCTATAAGACGATGCTTCAGAAGTTAGGTGTGGCGAGTATTGCGACGACAGATACAAGTGTCAAAGGTATGAAAGTACTCTCTTGGTCTACCGGACATCGTATAAAAAGTATGACCATAGGCGGCAAGGTGTTCACAGGACGCGAAGTAAGAGAGAAGCTAGGCCTAGCATCCTCTCAATTTGCTTGGAAATGGACGGGAGCTCAAATCACGATCACCACGTTTGGATACGGCCACGGTGTAGGTCTCAGTCAATGGGGAGCCAACGGGATGGCGAAGGAAGGGAAAACCGCGGAGGAGATCGTAACCTATTATTACACAGGCATCTCTATTGAAAATGCAGCCTCTTTTCTCACTAAATTGTGAAACTCGTTCCATGTCTATAAAAATATCTTTCTGTAAGTATAAAACCTTGGAATGTGTCAAGAATGGTTGATGAGGTGATAACCATGAGTGATAATAACAAAGGTTTTCAGAAAGAAGAAGCTCCTAAAACTGTTCAAGGAGCACAAGGTCCAACATCTGCATGGAAGAGGTTGCTTGCTAAGAAATGGGTATTCCCAGCGACGTATGTGGCAGCAGCAGCAATTATCTTAACCTTAATGTGGGTGTACCAGGGAGCAGGAACGAATACAGTCAGCCTAGAAGAACCAGGTCTTAAGGTTAGCAGCAGCGAACAAACCGATAATCCGAAAGCACCAACAGATGGGGCTCTCGCGGTTAACGGAACCACGGAAGCGATGCAATGGCCTGTGAAAGACAGAGCTGCTGTTGAAGTGGCAATTCCTTACTATGACACGAACGCATCCAATGATGTGAAGGCAGCGGCCATGATCGAATACCTCGATCAATTGACACCGCACACGGCAATCGACTTGAAGGCCAAAGATGGCGCAGCATTTGATGTTCTAGCGGCACTCGGTGGTAAAGTTACAGCGGTTGAACAAAGCCCTGTTGTTGGTAAGCTTGTTGAGATTACACACAGCAACGGTTTGATCAGTATTTACCAAAGTTTATCTGATGTGAAGGTAACGAAAGGTGCCGAAGTGAAGAAGGGCGATATCATCGCCAAAGCAGGCACCAACGATTTCGAGAAGGAAGATGGCGTGCATTTACACTTTGAAATACGTCAAGTTAGCGACAATGCAGCCGTTAACCCAGAAAACCTCTTGAACGTGAAGCAATAAGCAGCATTTCCATACAAGAGGCTACAGCCTACATATAGTGAACGGCAGCGGGGATATCCTGCTGCTTTTTCACATTTTTCTTGAACATTTGACCCGTTTAGGCGCTTAAAGCTGATTTCTTATGATTATTTTGAAAATAAATATGGGAAATGAGCTTGTCAGGCTTGGTTACGTAGAATATCTAGTCATGCCCCTCATATACTTTACCAAACTATCTCGAGTAGGGAGGCGAGGGGAGTGCACGATTACATCAAAGAGCGAACCATTAAGATTGGTACCTGTATCGTCGAGACCAAGAATACGGTTCGCACCATTGCTAAGGAATTCGGCGTTTCTAAAAGCACAGTGCATAAGGATTTGACGGAAAGACTACCGGAAATCAACCCAGACCTGGCCAATCAGGTGAAGCACATTTTGGAGTATCACAAGTCAATTCGGCACCTTAGGGGAGGAGAAGCGACGAAAATTAAGTATCGTAAGACCCGTAATCCTAAGCTTTCCGAAGTTCTGGTTACGGTTAAGTCCTAAGATACCCTTCATCCCGAGATGTTTCCTATGTTTCCTTAAACTGGGCGTGTCGAAATTTCACGGAAAAAGAGGAAAACATGCATTTATAGCGAATTTAGCTTATAATTAGAACTGTATATCAGAGCGCCGATTCTTCACGGGATGGACGGTAGGTTTAGGGAGGATTAATTAGAAATGTTCAGCAAGGATATTGGAATAGATCTGGGCACGGCAAATGTGCTTATTCATGTTAAAGGTCGCGGGGTTGTGCTTGATGAGCCTTCCGTAGTTGCTATTGAAAGCGATACGAAACGCGTGTTGGCTGTTGGGGAAGAAGCCTTCCGCATGGTAGGTAGAACACCTGGTAACATTATTGCGATTCGTCCACTTAAGGACGGTGTTATCGCGGATTTTGATATTACCGAAATGATGTTGAAGCATTTCATTGCCAAAATTGGGGGCAAGAATTGGTATTCTCATCCGAGAATACTGATCTGCGCCCCTACCAACATTACCTCAGTTGAGCAGAAAGCCATTCGCGAAGCAGCTGAGCGCAGCGGTGCCCGAGAGGTATTCATGGAAGAAGAACCGAAGGCGGCGGCAATTGGCGCTGGTATGGACATCTTCCAGCCTAGCGGTAACATGGTTGTTGATATTGGCGGAGGGACGACGGATGTTGCCGTGTTATCCATGGGCGACATCGTCACCTCCTCTTCCATCAAGATCGCTGGCGACAAGTTCGATACAGCGATCATGAAGTATATCAAAAATAAGTACAAGCTGTTGATCGGTGAACGGACAAGCGAAGACATTAAGTTGAAAATTGGAACGGTATATCCACATGGGCGTGATCAAGAAATGGATATTCGCGGAAGAGATATGGTTTCTGGACTTCCATTGACGATTACTATTCACTCTAGTGAAGTGCAGGAAGCACTATGGGATCCAGTTTATTCCATCGTCACAGCGGCGAAGAGCGTACTCGAGCGGACACCACCTGAGTTATCTGCGGACATTATTGACCGTGGCGTTATTCTGACAGGCGGCGGTGCATTGTTGCATGGGCTTGATCAATTGCTTGCCGATGAGTTGAAGGTGCCAGTATTGATTGCTGAAGATCCAATGTCTTGTGTTGTTAAGGGCACGGGGATTATGTTGGATAATTTAGATAAAGTAACTAAACGTAAATTTTAATTAGATATCCGATCTAAGAGGTGACTAGATGTTAAGAGGACTGTATACCGCGGCGGCAGGGATGATTTCTGAGCAACGCAGACACGATACCATAACAAATAATATTGCTAACTTGAATTCTCCGGGTTTTAAACAGGGTAATGCCTTGTCGCGTTCGTTCCCAGAAATGCTGATTTCTACGATTCGCGGTGGACAAGGTGCCTCTCCAGCACCGCTTGGGCGGATGAGCTTAGGTGTGTTCTCGGAGGAGAGTATCTCCGTTCACACCCAAGGTGATTTGCAAGAAACGCAGAATCCTTTCGATTTTGCATTGGTCTCCAACATTCAACTACCGGGGATTGCATTTGATGCAACAGGTAAATATGTAAATGGAGAAGGAGAACGAACGTTCCAACCGCAGGCGCTATTTACCGTTTTGAATCCGAATGGCGAGCAGCGTTACTCCTTAAACGGGAAGTTCACTGTCGATGCAGCAGGTCAGCTTGTTAATGCCAATGGCGAACAAGTATTGGGCCGAGATGGACAACCCTTGGTCTTGTTGGATGGAGCCGGGCAACCGATCGCCAATTTCAAAGTAACGGCTAAAGGCGAGTTTATGGACAGTGACGGACGCCCGATTCTGGGTGCGGCAGGCGCACCGATCGGGTTGATGCTTTCACGTGCAGAGAACCCGAATCTATTGCTTCGCGAGGGTAATGGGCTATTGCGTATTAATCCCGGAGATGAAGCGACGATCACGCAAGTAGCACCAGGCGACCAAGTCGAAGTGCGCCAAGGCTTTATCGAGCGCTCGAACGTGGATTCCGCGCAGTCCATGGTAGATATGATGTCGGCACTGCGCGCCTATGAGGCGAATCAGAAAGTGATCCAATCGTATGATAAAAGTATGGACAAAGCAGCCAATGAAGTAGGACGCGTCTAAATCTAGCTTGCGAAGGAGCCAGCCATGAACAATTCCATGATCAACTCATCGGTATCCATGCACAGCTTACAGCAAAAGCTGGATATTCTCTCCAATAATATAGCAAATGTGAATACAAACGGTTTTAAGAAGAAAGAGGCCTCTTTCGAGGATGTGTTGACGAATGTGCAAGCACAGCCTGAAGGGTTCCGTCAGCAAGGGCGCTTCTCGCCGCTCGGTTTTAATCAAGGCTGGGGATCGAGGCTTGTGCAAATTCAGACGAATTTGGCACAAGGCCCGATTCAGCCGACAGGTAATACAACGGACTTCGCCATTCAAGGTGACGGCTTGTTTGAAGTTGCTGTGAGTAAGGTGGACGAGAACGGTAATCAAGTGTTTCAACCCGCTTGGACACGTAACGGGGCATTCAGCTTAACGCCGGATGGGCAGGGCGGAACGGTTCTTACGACGAAAGAGGGCCATTATGTCGCAGACATCGATGGAAGCCCGATTAACGTACCGTCAGGCATTCGACCAGCCGTTGAGAAAGATGGTACGATCAAAGGGTACAATGAACAGGATCCAGCTGCTGCACCCGTAACATTAGGTCAAATCAAGCTGGTTCGTGTCGTGCGACCGCAGCTTCTTCAAGATGTGGGGGATAATTTATACACACTTCCAACGGGGATTACTGAAGGTGAGAAAGCGAATATCCTGCAAGATGTGAACGGCGTGGCTGCAACAGAGGCCACTCGCGTTAGCTTAATGCAGGGTTTTCTGGAACAATCCAATGTTACACTCTCGGATGAAATGACGGACCTGGTTATTGTACAACGTGCATTGCAGCTGAATTCCCGGGCCATCACATCCTCTGATCAGATGATGAACATGGCTAACAATTTACGTGCTTGATCCAAAATAAACGGATACTCCGTCCTTTAAGGACGGGAGCGTTTTATGGAGAAATATAAGCATCGTATAAGGTGAAACTTATACGTTCTTATATTCGTAGAAAGGTAGGGATAGGCAATGGTGGCAGATAAGCCTGCTCCAGTCAAGAAGAAGCCAAGGCCGAGATGGCAGAAGATTCTTTGGCTTATTTTCAAAATTGTACGAATACCAGTGCTGGCCGTTGCAGCGATCTATATTGGTTTATGGGTGGGCTACACGAAGTTCGGCAATCAACCTTCATCAGAAATTTTACATATCAGCACATGGCGGCATTTATACGATCTCGTTTTTGCGAATTAATTCGAACTCCCGCTTGGGAGTTTTATTTTTATGCGAGCAGCGGTATAATGAATAAAGAATTTATCTACCAAATATTGAAATTTCGGATCGGATACTTAGGCGCAGGAGGATTACTTTGAATATACCGAACATGCTCACGATCAGCAGGTTTGTACTAATCCCCGTGTATCTCGTGCTTTTTTTCAATGACCACATCCGAACCTCCTTCATTATACTACTTGTAGCTGGATTGACGGATATTCTAGATGGCTATATCGCTAGAACGCGCAAGCTGATCACTCCGATGGGTGTCATGCTAGACCCGCTTGCAGATAAGTGCATGATGATTGCGGTCATCCTCTCTCTCCTCATATCTGAGATGATTCCTTGGCAGGCAGCAGTGGCCATGTTCATCCGTGACGCAGGCATGATTATGGGCTCCGCCTTCTTTCATTTCAGAGGCAAACTGACGGTTCCAGCGAACGTTATGGGGAAGCTAACGACGGTGCTCTACTATTTCGCCATCCTCTTTATTGTGTTTGAATTCACTTTTGCCATCACCTATTTGTGGTACGTAATCGGGGTCTCTTTCTTAACATCATTCATTTATATTTTCCAGTTTCTTTTATTAAATCGTGGGGCTCGAGCGAAATAACGGCTACTGGCACACCATGAAAAAGAGCCTATGTAAGGGTCTGTCTTACAGACCGTTACATAAGCTCCCCTTATATGAACCTTCACTTCTGCAGGATATGAAGGGACCTTCCTATTGTAAGTAATTCCCTTGTATTTTATACAAGTATTCGAAAGGAGCACGAACGCACGATGTTAGATATTAATCAAATTCAAGAGATCATTCCTCACCGCCCGCCTTTCCTTCTGGTTGACCGTATTTTGGAGGTAGAAGAAGGGGTTAGAGCTGTAGGAATTAAAAATGTTACAATCAATGAACCTTTCTTCGCAGGGCATTTTCCTGGCTATCCGGTTATGCCGGGGGTGCTGATAGTTGAAGCTTTAGCACAAGTTGGTGCTGTAGCTGTATTGTCCATGCCTGAGTATAAAGGCAAAATAGGCCTATTCGCAGGTGCAGATGGCATTCGCTGGCGTCAGCAAGTTGTACCAGGAGATACACTTACCTTAGAAATGACCATCACACGGGTAAAGGGCACCATTGTTAAAGGTCAAGCTGTGGCTAAAGTTGGCGACAAAGTGGTAGTCGAAGGTGAGCTTATGTTCGCCCTTGCTAATAAATAGCCCATACATATAAAGGAGATGAACCTACGACGATGACGCGTGTGCAGAATGAGTATCAATTATGGCTCCAAGATCCAGCTGTCGATGAGCAAACGAAGCAAGAACTTCAAGCTATTCGGGAAGATGAGAGAGAAATCGAGGATCGCTTTTATAAAGATCTTGAATTTGGGACAGGCGGTCTCCGTGGGGTCATTGGTGCAGGTACGAATCGTATCAATGTATACACCGTGGGTCGCGCTAGCCAAGGCTTAGCACAATATGTCAATGGAACAGGCGTGGCTAATCCGGCTATCGTTCTAGCGTATGATTCCCGCCATATGTCACCTGAGTTCGCATTGGAATCCGCGCTAGTATTTGCGGGTAATGGAATTAAAGCGTATCTGTTCAAGACGCTGCATGCGACACCACAGCTTTCTTTTGCCGTCAGGTACCTAGGTGCGACAGCAGGTGTTGTTGTCACTGCGAGCCATAACCCACCAGAATATAATGGATATAAAGTGTACGGGGCAGACGGCGGACAGTTAGTGCCTGAGTTTGCCGAACAAGTTATTGAACACGTACAGAGTATCAATACTTTTGATAAAGTAAAAAAACTGTCTCAGCAAGAAGCAGAAGCGCAAGGACTTCTCGCTTGGTTAGGTGAAGACGTCGATCAGGCTTACATACAGGCGGTTACGGCCGTTAGTCAAAATCCAGACGTCATTAAGGAAATAAGCGATGATTTCCGTGTGATTTTCACGCCGCTGCATGGCGCAGGTAATATACCGGTACGCGAGGTTCTGAAGGCCGTTGGCTTCGAACAAGTGCGTGTTGTTGCTGAGCAAGAACTGCCGGATGCACAATTCTCTACCGTCAAATCGCCCAACCCGGAAGAGCGCGAAGCATTCACGCTAGCAATTGCACAAGCGAAAGAATGGAATGCCGATATTATCATCGGAACCGATCCGGATGCTGACCGCATGGGTGCCGTTGTGAAAAATCCGAATGGTGAATATGTCGTGCTATCGGGTAATCAATCCGGTGCGATTATTGTGAACTATTTATTGTCGAGTATGAAAGAGCGTGGAACACTCCCTGCGAACGGCGTTGTAATCAAAACGATCGTAACGAGTGAGATGGGCGCAGTTATTGCTAACCACTATGGCATTCCAACACTGAATACCTTAACGGGCTTTAAGTATATCGGTGAAAAAATGTCGCAATTCGAGAAAACAGGTGAACACACCTATCTGTTTGGCTACGAAGAGAGCTATGGTTACTTGGCTGGCGATTATGCGAGAGATAAGGATGCGGTTATCGCAGCCATGTTAATCGCGGAAGCTGCGGCTTACTATAAGAAGCAAGGCAAGACCCTGTATGAGGTGCTGCAAGAGCTGTACGAATCCTTTGGTTACTTTTTGGAAAAACTGGAATCAAGAACCCTTAAAGGGAAAGACGGCGTGGAACAAATTGGCCGCATGGTGGAAGCTTGGAGAACGAATCCACCAACCGAGATTAGCGGTACACGTGTAATTTCGGTAGAGGACTACGCACAAGGGATTAATGGCTTACCTCGGGAGAACGTTCTAAAGTTCAAACTAGAGGACGGTTCTTGGTTCTGCTTACGTCCATCCGGCACAGAGCCAAAAATTAAATTTTATTTTGCAGTCCAAGGAGCAACAGGACCTAAGGCTGCTCAGCAGCTAGATGGTATCATTCAATACGTACTTAGTCGTGTAGACGGATAGTGCAATAGGTGTACAAAACCTCTTCAGAACCTAAGCGAGGGATAGCTCGTCTAATTCATGGCTGGATATGAAATCTACCATGTATTGGGCATATTCCCCGTGTTTGGGGGCGGAGAGGTTTTCGAATGTATATGGGATCAGAAAGTAAAATGCTCTAAGGAGTGGACAAACTGGTGAATGTGTATCAAACCTGGAACAACCCGTTAAGAAACATACTGTGGTGGATTGTGATTTTGGGGATGCTGTGCTCCTTGCCGCTCACTTATACACGTCACCAAACTGAAACGTCAGCGAATCAAGTTGAATTCGTATTCGACTATCGTGATTTATTGGATATTGCCGATGTGCAGACCAATCCACAGAACTTTGTGGCCACAGAGTTGAAGAATATGAAAGCCGCGGGCATAAGCTCTATGGCTGTTTACGAAAGTACATTAGGTGAGTTCAAGGAGAGCCGTCGCATTGAGATGTATAACTCCCGCGACGCAGCTATGCTGACCCAAACACTTGGTAATCCTAGTGAGAACTATACCTATGTTCTGTTCGCAGATAACCAAACACAACAGAAGATAGAGCCGCTTATCCAGAAAACATTTGCGGATCTGAAAGTAGGCGTGAAGCCTTGGAGCTTCAAAAACCGGAATGGTCTCATCATTGAGATGAGCATGGATGATGCTTCTATTAAGGCGATGGATCCAGACCCGATCACGCTGCAAATGTTGAAGGAGCAAGGCTTCCAAATCGTCGCGCGGTTAGCGAATCGCAGACCGTTCCATACGAATGAGATGGATGCATTGCTTAAGCAGTTCCATGATCTTGGCGTCAAACGTATCATCGTGGACGGGAATGAAGTCCCTGGGTATACCGAAGAAGATACAGAAGTTAATTTGAATAAAATGGCTGATCTTCTTAATAAAAACGGCATCGGACTCGCAGCGATTGAGTTATTGAAGGAGCCGCAAAAAGGATTCAGTACGTTAGCGAAACAAACGAATTACAATGTTGTGCGATTGCACTCTTTTACAGAGAAAGATGGCGAGAAACTGACAGAGCCGCTGAAGAAAGCTGAGCTTGCTGATCGTGTACAAGGTGTATCAGATCGGCTTGTATTGGCTGTGAAGGATCGCAATATCCGCATGGTGTTTCTAAATGCCAAACCAGTGAAAAGCTTAGATAAAGGCAAACTTGTTGATCCGCTTTCGTCCTATTATGCATCCTTGCAGGGTAAAGACGGTGCGATTCCTCGTATCCAAGACGTAGGCTTTACGTTAGGACAAGCTGAGGCATTCGAAGTACAGACAACAGGTTGGCAGAAGATTGCTCGCTTCTTCTTGCTGTTAGGTGGATTAAGCTTGATTGTATGGATGATTTCCTTCTTCTTGCCTGAATTAACGATTGTATTCTTCGTACTTGGATTGCTTGGTTTAGTGGCTTTACATACGCTTTCGGCGAATTTGTACGCGCAAGGGCTAGCGTTGGCGACAGCCATTAGTGCACCTAGCGTTGCGGTCATGCTGGCCATTCGATCTGTGCGATCCGGTGTTGCAGCGAAGTGGAAATCAGGACTGGCTTATGGGCTGTGGCAGTTGCTACGAACGTCGCTCGTGTCATGTTTAGGTATTGTTTATGTCGTAGCACTATTGAATCATGTCACGTACTCCTTGGTCCTGCAGCAGTTTAGAGGTGTTGGGATGCTGCATTTGCTTCCAATTGCCATAGTTGGTGTGTATCTCTTATTCTTTAGTGAGAATAATACGTATAAGGAAAAGATCGCGAATATTCGCCAATTGCTTTCTTCCTATATAAGTGTGTTGTGGATCGTGATCGCAGGCGTAGGACTTGCGGCAGTCTTCTATTACTTGTCACGTACAGGGAATGAAGGACAAGCTTCTTCCATAGAGAAGTTATTCCGTTCTTTCTTGGAAAATACGTTGGGCGTACGCCCGCGGACGAAAGAATTCCTAGTCGCTCATCCGATCTTCGTACTGGGTGCGTACTTGTCTGTTCGATATCGCCATGCGGTGTACTTGCTGTTCATTGGTGTCGTGGGTCAGCTGTCTTTAGTGGATACGTTCGCTCATCTACACACACCGCTGCACATTTCCTTAATCCGTATTTTCTACGGACTGGTGCTAGGCGCAATCATCGGGTTAGTTCTCATTGCAGCTTGGGAAATCCTCACAAGGAGTTGGAAACGATGGGTACAGCCCCAATTGTCAAAATAGCGTTATCCGGCTACTACGGTTTCGATAATAGCGGGGATGAGGCTGTGCTGCAGTCGATTTTGTTTGCTTTGCAGGAGCAAGGTCAGGCGCAGGGCATTCAGATTGAACCTATCGTGCTTTCAGCTAATCCAGCGAAAACGACCGAGATGTACGGGGTGAAATCTTATCATAGAATGAAGCCAGGTTCACTATTGCGAGCTTTGCGCGAATCCGATGGTCTGATCAGCGGCGGCGGCAGCTTACTGCAAGATGCTACTAGCTCGAAGACGATCCCGTATTACTTGGCTGTGTTGAAAATTGCCCAATGGCTCGGGAAGCCAACGTTTATTTATTCGCAAGGCATCGGGCCTGTGAGCCGGCCGATGTTCTATGGCTGGATCCGCAGCGTATTCAAGCGCTGCGCGTTCGTGTCGGTCCGCGATACGGAGTCCGCGGACTTGTTGGGCAAGATGCGCCTCCCGCGGGAGCGCATCACGGTCGTGCCTGACCCGGTGATGGGCTTGCCCCTCCGTGCTGGGGTTGCTGCCGTGCTGGATGGCAGCGCTAGTGCGGTGCGGACGATCGGCGTGTCCGTCCGCTTCTGGAACGAGGACCGCTCCGAGCTGGAAGCTCTCGCGCGGTCTCTGCAAGAGCTGCTCGCAGCACGCACGGATGTGCAGCTGCGGTTCTTGCCCTTCCACCTCCCCTCGGATGAGGTGGCTTCGCAGTTCGTGATCGATCGCTTGGGCGATCACAAGAACAGGGCGGAGATGGTGCGTGGCATCACGCATCCGCAGGATATGCTCGCGCAGGTCGCGTCGTGCGACCTGCTGATCGGGATGAGGCTGCATTCTTTGATTTATGCAGCCTCGCAGTACGTGCCTATGGTAGGGATCTCGTACGATCCGAAGATCGACCAGTTCCTCCATAGGCTTGGTATGCAAGCGGCCGCATCGACAGCTCGCTTCGATGCTTCGGCATTTGCGGAGGAGGCGCTTGGCCTCCTCGATGCTCGCGAGCAGTGGGCGGCGTCGAGCCGCGCCGCGATTGAGCAGCTGAAGGCGCAAGCGCAGCTGCCCGCGCAGCGAATCATTTCCTTTTACAAAAGGAAATAGTAGATAGATTTTCAACCACATTCCACCAAATGGCAACCAAATAGCAACTTACAACGTCAATAATAAGGAAGAGATATGATGAGCTCGACTTCTGTAACCAATCAGCCAGCAGCACTGGCGTCATTGCAAGCCATACCGAAAGTGCGAATTTACGGTGTGCCAATCTCCAAAATGAGCATGAAACAAACCGTCGACTACTTAACAAAGGTCATTGAGTTAAAGCAGCCGCATCAGGTTATTACGGCTAATCCCATAATGGTTATGGCAGCACAGGATGACCCTTCATATCTGAAAATGATGCAGCACGCAGAGTTGATCGTTCCAGATGGAACGGGAGTTGTGTGGGCAGCTAATCACGTCGGTCAACCTGTTGCAGAAAGGGTGCCTGGCTACGATTTAATCCATGAACTTATGAAGGTCGGGGAGCAGAAGGAATGGAAGGTTTATCTTCTAGGTGCTTCTAATGAAGTTATTCAAGCCGCGGCTGATAAAATTCGCACGACTTACCCGAAGGTAAACCTTGTCGGGGTGAGGGATGGCTATTTCGGAGATGCCGAGGACGCTCAAGTGATTCAAGCGATCAAAGATACTGAACCAGATCTGCTTCTAGTCGGTAGAGCGGCAGCGAACCAAGAGCCTTGGATCGGGAAATACAAAGAACAACTAGGTGTGCCGGTGATGATGGGAGTCGGCGGAAGTTTCGATGTGCTTTCGGGCAAGCTAAAAAGAGCACCACTATTTTTTCAAAAATTACGTCTGGAATGGTTTTATCGGCTTCTTCAGGAGCCGTGGCGCTATAAGAGAATGCTTCTTCTACCGAAATTCGCAGTGAAAGTGATGCGCGACAAAGAGAACGTCACAAAATCATGAAAATATCTTTGAAAATTGGCTGAAAACGGTCATTTCAGATGAATTTAGCAGTAGTATTTGTGACGGAATGGGAGTATAATTCATTTCGGCGGGTGCCTCGCCACCCATGACAAGAGGAGCTGTGAAGAAGACATGTATGGATTATATGCGATAGGGTTTATTGCTGCGTGCGTTATGGCGTTGTTGCTGACACCCCTGGTCAAAAAATTTGCCTTCTGGGTAGGAGCTGTTGATGCCCCGAACCATCGGAAGGTACATACGCGAATTATGCCGCGTTTAGGAGGATTAGCGATTTTCCTCGCGTTCGTCGGAGCTTATTTCGTCGTCTCTCCAGCACTTGATGCCGTGAACTCAAATGCTGCTTTTGGACTTCTGCTCGGAGGCTTTGTGATTGTTGTCACAGGTGCTCTGGATGATCGCTTTCAATTATCTCCCAAATGGAAACTTTTAGGACAGCTTATCGCTGCCTGTATCGTTGTTTCCTTTGGACTCAAAATAGACTTGGTCAATATTCCGTTTGGTGAAACGAACTTGCCGATTGGTTGGTTGAGTATCCCAATTACGATTGTATGGATTGTTGGTGTATCCAATGCAATTAACTTGATTGACGGTCTGGATGGCTTGTCAGCAGGTGTGTCAGGTATTGCAACAACAACGATTCTCATTCTTGCTTTAATGATGAACAATGTCACTGTTATATTGCTTTGCGTGATTTTGCTAGGAAGTATTTCAGGCTTTATGTTCTTTAACTTCCATCCGGCCAAAATCTTCATGGGCGATTCCGGCGCCTTGTTCCTGGGCTTCGCCCTTGCGACACTTTCGATTCTCGGCTTTAAGCAAGCTGCTGTTGTTTCACTTTTAATTCCGATTATGATTCTAGGCGTGCCCTTATCTGATACGTTCTTCGCCATGCTTCGCCGTTATGTGAATAAACTGCCAATCTCGGCACCGGACAAAAGCCACTTGCATCACTGTTTATTGCAAATGGGCTTCAGCCATCGTACAAGCGTCCTGATTATCTATGGAATTGCTGCTATTTTCGGTGGTAGCGCGGTAGTCTGCTCAGTATTTATATCCCAAGATTCTACTTGGGGACTCATTATGATTATAGTAGCGTTGTTCCTCATTATGCTTGTTGGGGCAGAGGCTATCGGTATTATTAGTAAAAGCCGCAAGCCTGTAATCAACTTCCTACAAAGACTAGTAGGTAAGCAGGTACAGAGTGATCGCGTAGGGAAATAACTTTAAAGCAATTTCTAAGGAAATATGAAATCCAGCCCTTGAGGCTGGATTTTTTGTATTTATAAGGAAAAAGTGTTCTTTCTCTAAACATTTCAAGGTGATCTACCGATAAGTAATGTACAACAACTTTTGGCGTTCAGCTGCGTCTAATCATGTAGAATGATGGAAGAATATAGGAGGGATTGTCGAAAGCTAGTATTACATAGAGATTAAGTATTACTTATTGAATACTAACCATATTTAGATAACATAAGGAGGAGCTATCACTTGAGAAATTTTAAAAAGAAATGGGCGAGCTTAACCATCATTTTAGCGATGGTACTAAGTATGCTGCCTGCTATGACCGCAAGTGCGGCTGGGACAATTAACGTTACAAATCTATACACACCAGGTCCTGGTGTTGAACTGACGAGCACCAATGATGGTTTGATAGATCGATTTACATTGAATCCAATTAACGTTGATTTCCTCATCAATGGTATTCCAGATGACCAAATATCGAACATTTTCTATGAAATTTATAATCTTAACACATCTCAAACGAACACAAACTCAACTAACAAAGCTGTGAAGAGCACTTCCAACAGTAATCAAGCGTCTTTTCAGAACGTTCAATTGACGCAAGGACTTAATAGAATTACCATTAAATATGGTACTAGTGGCAGTGTTGCCTCAAGCCCTTCCTACGCTTATTACACACCGGTAACGAATATTACGAAGCTCAAAATAAACGGAGATGACTTCATTGACGGAGGATTTTATCCGAAACAAGCACCTTATACAGGTGTCTCAATCACGGGGTTATCATCAAACGCGACAGAAGTAGAAGCTTCCCTACAAGGTTCAATCTTCCAACCTTCTGCCTTCATCAATGGTGATTTCACGTTTATTACAAATACCAACAGAACCAATGAACTTAATTTCCGTCCAGGCGATAATATCGTGACGTTTGCTGCTAAGAATACTACTAACTTTTATACAGCGACTCGGTCATTTGTCTATGACAATGGTCAGGCATTTGCCTATGATGCGGAAATCAAGTTGTTTGGCGCAGTGGGTGCTTATTCGAAATTAGTAGATAGTCCAAATCTGCAAAGCAATGCTGTTGCAGACGTAGACATCGCGTCTTCTTTTAAAGTACCACTCACATCAAGTGGAGTTACGCAGTATGTTTATGCAGATGTGTCTTCAACAGGAATGGGCGGAACCAACCTTCATATTGACCTTAGGAATGCCACCTCCCCTGTTGTTACCATAACAGGTCTATTGAACAATTCTGCGACTCCGACAGCTACAATTACCAAGGACACCAATAAGTCCAAGAATACAAGTTCTGCAGATGACTATAATATTTATGATTTTACAGGCTCATTACCTGTAAATCCAGGTTCCACCTATCAAGAACTTGTTTTCAAGTTCACGGATATCAATGGTGGTACAACTATTTCCAAATATAATTATTCGTATGTGAATCCGAATCTGCCATACGTGGATCATGTGGGTGTAATTCGAAGAGCCTCTGCAGGAGGCATCGATTACGAAGCTAAGATGAGTGAAGCAGGTACCACGCAGATCACGGACTTCCCCGCTGCGCTCAAAGTGTACACGAATAGTATTGCAACAAAGGTGAAGATTGAATTAAATGGTTTGCCATACACGGTTGGAGCAGATAGCAACGGGTATTTCCCAACTGCGTCAGTAACTACTGGAGGAGTCACTGAAGTTTATGCAACGGTTAATTTAGAAGGACTAGCAGATGGCCCTACGGACCTCAAAATTACTCCTTATTATACAAACGGTGTAGATACTGCAAATACCGCAGGAGTGAAGCAATATAATTTGCTAATATCCGGTGCTCCATATGTCATTATCAACAATATCTTTAATGGAATCGTTGTGAATGCCGCGGCTAAGCTAACTTGCCCTAATAATACAGTTGCTGTTCCGTGTATTACAGGTAGGGTAGTCAATCTTCCTGAAGATGATTATGATGATGTCGAGTATACAATTAATGATAAGCCATTATCAGTCTTGCCAGCGGAAATGCCGACAAAACTAAATAATGGCACATTTACTCTGACAACGGCATTGGATAATATCTTTACCAAAGACGGTAAGTACACGCTGAAAATTTCACTGAAAATTGGCGGCAAATTAATTACATCATCAAGTTTAGATATTTTCATACTTTCCGACGATGTCCCAGCGGTCAATTACTTAAAGCCTATTGAAGCGGATTCTTTCAATCCTGAGTTTATTGCCGGTAGCTTGCCGGACAGCTTTGTAACAAGAGCGGGAACTGTTCAATTCCAGGGGGAAATTCTGAACTCTGTGGTGAATCCTGCGACAGGAATGCCAGGGGCTACACTCTACGTTCGAAAAGCGGCTTCCACAACGCTTACAGGCATGCAAACCATAGGATTGAGCCAAACGCAATATGTAAAACCAGTGCAAAATTTCAACTCAGCTATCTATAATTTAACGGAATACGGTGACTATGTATTTGAATTAGTGGCCGCTAATAGTACATCAGGTTCAACAGCTAATAAACTCATCACGATAACGAGAGAGCCAGTTCCTTATGATTTCGTGGCTCCGAAACGTAATCAGATCATCAAGAATAGCAAAGGTATCGATCAAGCGAATATTAATCAGAATTATTATATGCTTGAAATTTTAGCTGATAAAGCAGACTCCGTTGTGGTAGGTAAGGAACAAGCTATCCTAGACAAAACGACAGGGCACTTCTTCTACGAAGCTAAGAATCTAAAAGTCGGTGCGAATGAAATTAAATTCACTGTTAACCGTGGAACAGGTAAGACGAATGGTAGTATCGTTCTGTTTAACACAGATACAGGTATTGAAGGTGCGTCCTACAAAGCGCCTTTAACCAGCGCGATGAAAATCTTTGACGGCGATATTCAATTGAAATTTCCAAAAGATACGAAGCTAATACGGAATGATCGCACCAATGCAACGCAATACATTACAACGGATCGTCAAATGCTGTTTGGTATCGCCAACAACGATGATGGACGTATCGATAAAATCAATGAAAGTACAGGATGGAAGCAATTACTAATTGAACCGACGGGCCATTTCAGACCTGCTAGTAAACGTTTTTGGGTTGATGCGGGAATTATTCCGTCTACCGCGAATTCGACCAACGCAACGTTACAGCAAGCATTTCTTGGTGGAGGTACTTTTCCAAATACGACGGATCCTAAACTAACACCATTTTATAATCGTAACTACAATGATTTAGTGTTGCCTACAGAAAGAGGTACGTTGACGCTCAAGTATGACGGTAATATTAGAGATGACTCGTGGAAGTACCTGACTGTTTATCAATATGGCTACTTTAACAATGCAACAGGACAAGGACCTGCTACACCTTCATGGAAAAACATTGGCGGTGTCGTTGAGCCTAAATCCAACACAATTACTGTTCCGATCAATTCATTTGGTTATTTCCAAGTTATGTACATGGATGATAGCTATAATGATGTTACAAATCATCCATGGGCTAGAAATGACTTAGACACGCTCTACTCCAAAGGTATTATGAACAGCAAATCACCAGGCCAATTCATGCCGAATGATGCCATTAACCGCGGTGAATTTGTTACCATGCTTGTGAAAATCTTTGATATTCCTCTAGAGAATCTGGATACTCAGCAAACAGGTGTTGGCTATAACAACAGCACATTTGTAGATGTGCAGAGAGGTTATAACCTAGCTGGAAGCAATAGTAACACGCAGTTCGAGCAATATAACTTCTTATATATTGAAGCTGCTGCAAGAGCTGGTATCGTTAGAGGTAACTCCAATGGTATGTTCTTGCCGAATAGTGCAATCACACGTCAAGATGCCGCGGTTATGATTGCTCGCGCAGCCGAATCGAAGCTTAGTGCAGATGAAAGTAAATCATTAGCGAACCTGCAGAAGCTCTTTACTGATGCCAATAGCATTGATTTCTATGCGCTGACATCGGTTGATGCGATCAGCAAAGAAGGTTTAATAGAAGGAAAAGAAAATCTTCTTCTTCAAGGCCAGAAGAAAACAACATTGAGATTTGACCCAATCGAGAACTTTACACGGGCCGAAGCATCAGTGGTGGCTATGCGTGTGTTGAAACAACAGAAAAAGGTTCCTAAATAACTAATGCGGGAATTTTCATTATTAGTTTGTAAGTAAAGGGTAGTACAAACAGACTCAATACCTCTAACAGAGGCATTGGGTCTGTTTTATTTTAATTTCGAAAACGGCAATAAACATAAAGTATTCATGAAACCTAAAGCATACTACGTCGATGACGTAGCTTCTGGAAAATACTTAACAATGAAATGTCGTATAGAGTATCGTATACTAGGTTTGTAGCAGAGGAGATATACGAAAAACTATACGAAAAGCTATACGAAGAGAGAAACAATGATTGACCGAGCAAGTAGAGTTAAAAGTCGCCCCGTTGGTTATAAGTTTTTATAACAAAAACTTTCAAATATTAGGAGGAAACAACCTTTATGAAGAAAACCCTATCCGTAGTTCTTACG
>NZ_LMSJ01000033.1 GCF_001428105.1 Paenibacillus sp. Soil766
AAAGCTTAATTGCTCATTTGAAGCTAGCGAGATTTTGCAATCTCTTTTATAGTCGATTACTCGACTGTGCTTACTCACTCGTTGTTCAGTTTTCAAAGATCAATTTCTTATACTCTATATTCGCCATCCGTTTAGCGGCGACTTTTTAAATATACCACAGTCTCACCGAAGATTGCAAGTCTTTTTTCCGAAAAGATTTATGTGAACATCTTTTCAATTAGACTCACTCTCTTTTGTTTCGAAGTGACGAGTTATAAAATAACACAGATAGAGAGGGTAAGTCAAGCACTTACCCCCTATTTTTTTTGAGCTTGGTAATTGCGGTTTCTAGCATACTTCGATATTTCCTTCGGTGTCGCTAAGCGAGCATACATCCTGAAGATGACCTTGTATCTGGATTCTATTGCTCCCTTTATCTCTTGATCAATTCTCTTATCATTG
The DNA here is from genome assembly GCF_001428105.1 of Paenibacillus sp. Soil766. GTDB lineage: Bacteria > Bacillota > Bacilli > Paenibacillales > NBRC-103111 > Paenibacillus_E. The sequence goes on from NZ_LMSJ01000033.1 coordinate 442, forward strand.
AGATCGAATAGCATTTCGTCTAATTCTTTACGCAATACATAATCTAATTCTCTGCATTCTCTCTCATTGAACAAAAATCCGAGCATACATCCATCCAAACCCCTCTCGACTGTAGAGATTCATGGCACTAACAATTCGTTAGGCAGATAAGGAGAGTTAGGCTAATTACGCCCCTCTTCATTTCCGCCTTATTGTTATGCTCAGATTTTGCCAATTTTATGACGAGAGATTGAAAATATTTTACAAATGCACCAACCAGTAGGTAAGCGTGCTTTCAATTATTGCCGCAATCAAAAGAAGGGCAACGATTCCAATACTGAGCGGTTTGGTTAATTGGAATATTCGAAGCAATTCAATTCGAGCACTTCTTTTCTCGGCGGGCACAAGTAGCTGTACACCCATTTTCCAAACTAGCATCCCTATCTTCAAGCCATACGCACACGCGAGCAATATAACAGGGATCTCAATGATACCATGCGGTAGAATGCCCTTAAGAACAATGTACAGCGTACTTTCATGCGTCTGCAAAGAAAGGACATAACCTAGAATCATTCCATTAGCAATTAACATAAAGAGCGGTAATACACCTAAGAAAATCCCACAGAAAACGATAAGCACCGACTTAATCGCGTTATTTAAAAAGATAAATATGAACAGCCAAACCTGTGGATTTTCCTTGGCGTTTATCGTTTTAATCATAGGCTGAAGTCCCTTTAATTGCTCTTGCAGGAAATGTGAGAATTGCTCAGAATTGGCCCAACCCATATACAAGCTAAATCCAAATACGAGAACAACAACAATAAAATAATGTTTCATTTCTTTAAAATGTCTTAGCAATGCTGGAAAATTCATTTTGTAATTCCTCCAATTTCGGAAGCATAAGTACCTTGTGTACGAGCATACATTATTTACTAAAGGTAATACAAGCTTATCCATAGCTTGACATAAAGGAGGTACAAGCTGTTTATGAACTACTTTTTTGTAATCAACGCACGCAAATTCAAGCAATATTTATTCATTGCACTTGCCATCATCTTCTCCGCGGCCATTGTATATTCCGAACAAAGTAATGTATCTGTCTTCATGAACTCTGAACCATCGGCAATTTACAGCGTGCAGACCGAAAAGAAGGTCATCGCCCTTACCTTTGATATTTCTTGGGGGGATACTCGGGCTGAACCAATCTTAAAAATCCTGAAGGACAATGGCGTTAAGGATGCGACGTTCTTCTTATCTTCCCCTTGGAGTAAGAGTCATCCCGACATTGTCTCACATATCAAAAGCTACGGATTCGAGATTGGCAGTCACGGCAACAAATTTGACAACTACAGCGACCTAAGTGATGAGGAAATCCGAAATGAAATTTCTACTGCACATGGCATTTTAACAGAATTAATTGGCAAAGAGCCCAACCTCATCCGTCTGCCTAATGGCGACTTTGACAAACGCGTGTTACGTATTGCTGATGATCTTGGCTACTCGGTCATTCAATGGGATACGGACTCTCAGGATTGGCTGAATAAAGGCGTTGACACCCTCGTAAACCGAGTAGTCAGCAAAGCACATCCTGGGGATATCGTACTTCTCCATGCGAGCGACTCCTCTCAACAAACACACGAGGCATTGCCTGCCATCATCCAACAACTTCGAGCAAAGGGATACCAGTTCGTAAGCGTGAGCGAGCTCATTAAGCAAACTCAGGTGGAAACAACCCCTGTCGAAGATCAAGCCATGAAACAAATTCATTAATATGTATGAATAGATTTGAAAAAAAGAGCTAATCGGATTAGCTCTTTTTGTTATCCAATATTTTATGTAGGGTAAGAATTTGCCATGCATTACTTACAAGTAAAGGTGCCAACATAAATATAGTTGAGGCTGCAATATCCAATTTTAAAGCAGGTACAGCTTCCAGGACAGTTACGGCAAACATAAAAAACAAGGTCGGAACAAATGCATTTTGATTAGTTAACTTCGCTTTCCAATAACTCACTGCTAACGAAATTATTATTAGTACAATTGGTAAAATGAAATAGCTTATCATAGTTTCTGAAGTCTTAGAATTCGTGATTCTCAGAAATATAAGCTCAAATAAAACAAAAATAATGACGGCAATTTGAATAAGTTCAAATATCCTCTTAGATCGAACAAATCCAACTGCAATAAATCTAACAATTAAGTATGCAAAAAATCCCATTTGACTAAATACACTTATAAGTGCGCCACATAGCAGCATATTGAAAACATTAAACCCAACTCCGGATATGCCCATCACAGAAAACTCTTTGTCTGAAAATTGAAGAATAAGCCCCATTATTATTGAAGATGCTGATCCTAATACTAATGTTGTCCAAAATAAGTGAAACCATTTACGTAATGTCACTTTTAATTACCTCCACACATCAACTCTAATTGTTAATTGTACCAACCTTTGCGATAAAAAGCCAATAATGTCCCCTTATATTCTGACCCTAACCACACATACTAAGACCATTAAAGATAAGGGAAGGGAGCATGTAGTTATGTTAAAGACAAGACTTAAAAAGCTTCAGGTCCTACCGGCTATATCATTGGCATTTCTTCTCGCTTCTTGTGGTACAGATAACTCTTCTCAAGGCCAATCACAAGCCAACACGTACAAAGAACAAAAAACGATGATCCTTGATATCCTGAAATCAGATGATGGTAAAAAAGCAATAAGTGCTGCAAATCGAAGTATCATGAATGGAGATGTAGGAGCCAACAGCGTTGCTGGCCAATCTCAAATTAAGCTATTATCCGCCAATGAGTCCCTTCAGCTTCAAATGGCTGTCAAAGATGTACTGACCGCTAAGGAAAATAATATGTTTTTGACCGATATGATGAAGGATCCTAAATTCGCAGGTGACTTTGCTACGGCGATCCAAAAAGAAACCAAACAAATGTTCAAAGAATTACTCAAAGACCCTACCTACCAAAAATCACTGATTGATGTTATGAAAAATCCAGATTACGAGAAGATGGTTCTTGATGTGATGAAAACAGCACCATATCGCCAACAAATGATGACTGTGATGGAGGAATCCATCCAAAGCCCCCTTTTCAGAGCTCAAATGGTCGAATTGCTTAAGTCAGCTATCGCGCAACAAAGCAAGCCTGATCAAATGCCTTCTGCTAAAGCCACAGAAAAAAGTGAAGATAAAGCGAAAGAAGGAGATAAAAAAGAAGAAGGCGGAGATGAAAAGCAGAAAGATGAATCTTCAGGAGACTCTGAAAAACAAGGTGAAGAGAAGAAAGATGGAGGTTCTGATTCATAAAAAAAAAAGGAAGAGTTGGCAGATTCCCTCTGCTCCCTCTTCCTTTTCCACTATTTAACTAACTTCGCAATTAGTCGATCCGCTATTTCCAAATAAATTTGACCCGCTTTAGACTCTGCCTTATACACAGATGGGGAGTAATCTTTCTCGGATATATGGTTATCGGGAGCTCCTAATGGGATTTGCGCTAATAGCTCACTGTGAAGATCTTCAGCAAGTTTAGCACCTCCACCTTTACCAAAAATATGTTCAATACTACCATCCTTACTTTCATAGTAGGACATATTCTCAACAATACCCAAAATCTCATGATTCGTTTGAATGGCCATCGCACCGGCTCTAGCAGCTACAAATGCAGCTGTAGCATGCGGTGTCGTAACGATGATCTCTTTACTTTGCGGAATGAGCTGATGCACATCTAGTGCGACATCACCAGTACCTGGAGGTAGGTCTAAGAGAATGTACTCTACATCTCCCCAATTGACCTCATTGAAGAAGTTGCGTAGCATTTTGCCTAACATCGGCCCACGCCAGACAACAGGTGCATTGTCTTGAACAAAGAACCCCATCGATATTACTTTTACCCCAAATTTCTCAACAGGAATGATCACGTTTTCTATTAACTGCGGCTGTTCTTCAATCCCCATCATATCCGGAATACTGAAACCATAAATATCCGCGTCGATGATTCCTACTTTTTTCCCCTTAAGAGCCAACGCGACTGCAAGATTAACTGTGACTGTTGATTTACCTACGCCACCTTTACCACTTGCAACTGCGATGAACTCAACGGTAGAGGATTGTCCGAGAATCGGCTGTTGGATTGGAGGTTGAACCGGCTTCGGCGGAGTTATTACCGACTCTTGTGAAGTTCCCTCCAAACGACTCCGCTCATGGTCCGTCATCAACCTAAACCGGATATGAACTTGAGGTACTCCTATATTTGCTAAAGATTGTTGAATAAATGCTTTGGCTTGCTCCTTATATCCTTCATCCTCGGTTAATACGAGCAAACTTAAGGATACCGCATCTTCCTTCACCATTACATCACGAATCAAATTTAATTCCACTACACTTTTATTAAACTGGGGATCTATTAGCTTATTCAACGCCTCTAGAATTTGATCTTTATGTACCATAGCCACATCACACCTTTATTGGGACATTGTATTCGCGGCTTTTATTATAACACATTATGAGGCAGAACCCACTTTTTCACCTGCATAATATCTCAAAATCCCTTGATACACCGAAGCAGCCAACATCTTCTGATAATTCTCATCAGCTAACAACTTAGCCTCTTCTGGGTTGGATAGAAAGCCTACCTCAACTAACGCGCTTGGAATTTTTAACGTTTTTAACAGATACACCGTCTTATCAGCCAACTTAGCAACACGATCGGTATTCTCTAAATTACGCTTAAGCTCGGATTGGATGAGTGCCGCTAGGTTGGGATTATCGGGATTATTCAAGTAATAGAACGTTTGTGCGCCCCTCCACTTATTAGAAGGAATACTGTTCAAATGGATACTCAAAAACATATCGGCATTATTGTTCTGAATCATGTCCGCGCGGTTATGGAGATCCTCAGTCTTACGTTTGCTATAGCCTTTCGTGCCAGACTCCGCAAGATCTGTATCCGTTTCTCTCGTTAAAACCACGATCGCACCAGCTTGTTGCAAATAATCACGCAGCCGCAAGGTTATAGCTAAGTTGATATCCTTCTCGATGATACCATCCTTGCTTTCCGCACCACCATCAGGCCCCCCGTGACCGGCGTCTAGCGCTATTGTCTTACCCGATAATGGGAGCGTCCAGTCCGACCAGGTCTTCGTTGTAGGGAGCTCGTACGCATAAATAAAGACAACCAAGGCAACCAGCATCGCAGAAAGCAATAGCTTCAGACTACTGTGGAAGGTCAGCCATACCACCAACCTTTTCTTCCTTTTACGCATAAAAAAACCACCTCTGTTCCCCTATAGACTCTGTAACATCTATATGGGACAGGGTGGACAAATATACCACAGTTGCACTTTTACTTGTGTAGACCACATTCTGTTTTCTCAATACTTGCCCAACGTCCTGCACGCGGATCTTCACCTTCAGCAACTTGACGTGTGCAGTGCGTGCACCCGATACTAGGATAATTACGATCATGAAGTGGGTTGTAGATAACATCATTGTCGCGGATATATTGCCATACATCTTCTGATGTCCATCCAGCCAGTGGATTGAATTTGATTAGGCCAAATTTCACGTCATATTCAACTTTCTTGGCATTTGCACGAGTAGGTGCTTGATCGCGGCGAATACCAGTAATCCACGCATCATAATTTCTAAGAATATCTGTAAGTGGATCCACTTTACGAATATTGCAGCATTGGTTCGCGTCACTTTTCCAAAGCTCATCACCGAATTTCTCAGCTTGCTCATCAAGTGTTAATTTAGGCAATACTTGAACGAATTTTGTACCATAGTGTTTCTCAAGACGCTCTTTCGTTTCATATGTCTCTTGAAAATGCACATTCGTATCAAGATAGAAAATGTCTACGTTAGGGTTAATTTTCTGAAGCATGTCAACCAACACGACGTCTTCAGCACCAAAACTACAAGCAAGTGTCAATCTTTGAAATGTATCTACAGCTAATTTCAATATGGCTTCAGGCGATTGATTTTCGAATTCTTCCGCAGCTTTCATTACAAATGCTTCTTTTTCAAATAGATTCATCGTACGAGTCCTCCAATAGTCGATAATCCCGACTGCTATTGTATGATTTATAGTTTAATTATATCTGACTTCTACATGGTGTCAATGACTTTTCACCATTTTGGTATTAACTTATTCTTATATTGGATCATTATATGCAAAAAAAAGAAAAACCTCTCCAGCCATAAGCCGAAAAGGTTCCTCTTGCGTGCCAAAGGCACAATATCTTAACGTTTGGAGAATTGAGGAGCACGACGTGCTGCTTTCAATCCGTATTTTTTACGCTCTTTCATACGGGAATCACGAGTCAGGAATCCAGCTTTTTTCAAAGATCCACGGTACTCTGGATCAGCTTTCAACAATGCACGGGAGATACCGTGACGAATTGCGCCAGCTTGTCCGCTGATTCCGCCGCCATTCGCAAGAACTAGAACATCGTATTGACCGATAGTTTCAGTTAGAGCAAGCGGTTGTTTAACAATTAGCTTCAAAGTTTCTAGACCGAAATACTCATCTAGATCACGTTTATTGATAATGATGCGTCCTTCGCCCGGTACTAAGCGCACACGCGCTACCGAATGCTTACGACGACCCGTTCCATAATATTGAACTTGTGCCACGAAACGTTCCTCCTTATATTAACCGCGAAGATTCCAAACTTCTGGTTGTTGTGCTGTGTGCGGGTGCTCTGCTCCACCGTAGACTTTAAGCTTAGTTTTCAAGCTATCGCCAAGACGGTTCTTAGGAAGCATACCATGAACTGCGAACTCGATCATACGATCAGGCTTGCTGTTAAGCAAGTCTTGAGCGGAAGTCACTTTCAAACCACCTTGGTACAAAGAGTGACGATAGTACATTTTGTTTTGCATTTTCTTACCAGTAAGCTTAATTTGGGAAGCATTGATAACAACAACGAAATCACCAGTATCTACGTGTGGAGTGAACTCCGGTTTGTGCTTACCGCGGATAATGCTAGCAACTTCACTTGCAAGACGGCCAAGTGTTTGGCCTGCAGCGTCAACAATGTACCATTTACGCTCTACTTCATTTGGCTTAGCCATATATGTGGTGCGCATGCTTAATCCTCCTAAAAATATATCTGAAATACATAAGTTATAGTTGTCATTTATTCATAAGCGATGGATAGTTATGGTCATTTGTGATCAGGGGCTGTGGGGTAGCCGATCGCCAAACGCCAAGTTTTATTTTACACGATAACTTCTTAATAATCAAGTAGTGATGATAACTTTTTAATAGTCGACTTTCCACAAGGTTAATCCCATGGCTTCAGCTGTAGGACCCGCTTGAGAGCGATCTCTGGCCTCAAGAACACGTTGCATATCGCTAGGTGGTCTCTTACCCTCACCGATCTGTATTAACGTCCCTACGATGATCCTCACCATGTTATAAAGAAAACCATTCCCAGTTATGATTAACCGGATTCGTTCTACTTTACCTGTCGCCAACAATACATCCGATTCAGTCTCCATACGAACCTCATATAAGGTTCTCACTTTGATTTCCTTATCCGTTCTCACTGTGCAAAACGAAGTAAAATCATGCTCACCTAGCAAACAAGGGAGCGCCTCTCTCATGGCTTCCACATTTAGATGTGTGGGGTGATGATACTCGAAGTTGCGGTGAAAGACATCAGGGAAGCGCGCCGAACGAATCGTATAACAATAGGTTTTACGTTTCGCGGCTTTGCGAGAGTGAAAAGTAGGGAGAACTTCTTCTGCAGTATGTGCGACAATGTCCCTGGGTAATCTAGCATTTAGAGCTAAACACCAACGTTCTACAGGAATCTTCGAACTCGTTATAAAATTAATAACCTGCGCTTTCGCATGAACACCGGCATCTGTACGCCCTGACGATATGACTTTCACTGTCTCACCGGTCAACAAGAACACTGCCTGCTCTAAACGATATTGTACCGTATCGGATTTAGGCTGGATCTGAAAACCAGAATAAGATGAACCATCATAGCTTATGGTAAAACGTAGATTTCTCAAGGCTTGTTCCTCCATGAGTCATCCTCTCTACCTAGCCTGAGCTGCTTCAACAGCTCATTGTACTAGAATGCGAGCCAAGACTGCAAAAAAAGGGCTTCACCAGAATCTAAGTAGATTCCGTCCACCCTTTCCCATCCGTCTTCTATGCGCGATCTACTAGCTCTAGGTAAACCATTGGTGCTGCGTCGCCGCGGCGTGGTCCCAGTTTAAGGATACGTGTGTATCCACCTGGACGCTCGGAGTAACGAGTAGCCAAATCAGAGAATAGTTTTTGAATCGCATCTTGATTTTCGTTAGCAGCTTCTCTACGAACAAAAGCAGCAACCTGACGGCGTGCGTGAAGATCTCCGCGTTTCGCAAGAGTAATTAACTTCTCAGCGATTGAACGAATTTCTTTTGCTTTTGCTTCTGTTGTTTGAATGCGCTCATGTATGAACAGATCCGTTACCAGATCACGAAATAATGCTTTACGATTACTGGAATCGCGGTTCAATTTTCTGTAGTTCATTGAGTTAACCTCCTTCTGACAAGATTATTCCTCGGTACGTAGACCCAGACCCAGCTCTTCGAGCTTCTCTTGAACTTCTTCAAGGGATTTGCGACCTAAGTTCCGAACTTTCATCATGTCTTCTTCTGTTTTGGTAATCAGCTCTTGTACGGTATTAATCCCAGCACGTTTGAGACAGTTGTAAGAGCGAACGGAAAGATCTAGTTCTTCGATCGTCATCTCAAGAACTTTTTCTTTCTTATCTTCTTCTTTTTCAACCATAATCTCAGCATCTTTTGCTTCGTCCGTCAAACCGACGAACAAGAGCAAATGTTCTGTTAAGATTTTAGCGCCCAAGCTTACTGCTTCTTCTGGACGAATACTTCCATCGGTCCACACTTCGAGGGTCAACTTATCATAGTTAGTCACTTGGCCGACGCGAGTATTCTCAATAGCATAGTTTACCCGAGTAATAGGCGTGTAGATCGAATCAATTGGAATTACACCAATTGGTTGCTCTTCATGCTTATTTTTGTCTGATTGGACGTAACCGCGCCCTCTGCCCGCATGAATCCTCATGTGAAGACGTGCATCTGGAGACAAGGTAGCGATGTGTAAATCCGGGTTAAGGATTTCAACATCACTATCACCGCGGATATCAGCCGCTGTAATATTACCTTCTCCTTCTGCATCAATTTCTAGCACTTTCTCCTCATCGGAGTGAATCTTCAACGATAAACCTTTGAGATTAAGGATAATTTCCGTAACATCCTCAAGCACACCTGGAATCGTTGAAAATTCGTGCAAAACGCCATCGATTTGGACAGAGGTTACTGCTGCCCCCGGTAAAGAGGACAGTAAGATACGACGTAGTGAGTTTCCTAAGGTTGTACCGTAGCCACGCTCCAACGGTTCAATGATAAATCTACCATAAGCGCCATCTTCACTTAAAGCTACAGTTTCTATTTTTGGCTTTTCAATTTCGATCATGAAATGTACCCTCCATTCAATACGTCGGTTCCCTCTGGATACTTCGTTGAAAATTTCATAGTATACCTATCCTTCAATCCATTATTCACGGATTTGGAATAATTATACTACAAAGTGATCCTGAATTATACGCGACGACGTTTTGGAGGACGGCAGCCATTATGAGGAACCGGCGTCACGTCTTTAATCAGGTTTACTTCAAGACCTGCTGCTTGCAAAGAGCGGATTGCTGCTTCGCGGCCAGCGCCTGGACCTTTAACCATAACTTCAACAGTTTTCAAGCCGTGCTCCATTGCTGCTTTAGCTGCTTTCTCAGCTGCCATTTGTGCTGCGAAAGGAGTGCTTTTACGGGAACCTTTGAATCCAAGGTTTCCTGAACTTGCCCAAGAAATTGCGTTACCATGCGGATCCGTGATCGTTACGATCGTGTTGTTAAATGTTGAACGGATGTGTGCTACACCGCTCTCAATATTTTTCCGGTCACGACGTTTCGTACGGACGACTTTTTTAGGTTTTGCCATTAGCTCTAACCCCCTTTATTATTTCTTCTTATTAGCTACTGTACGACGAGGACCTTTACGTGTACGAGCATTAGTTTTAGTACGTTGACCACGAACAGGAAGACCACGGCGGTGACGAAGACCACGGTAGGATCCGATTTCGATTAGACGTTTGATGTTAAGGGAAATTTCACGGCGAAGATCGCCTTCTACTTTAAGGGTTTTGTCAATTACATCACGGATTTTGCTCACTTCATCTTCAGTCAAGTCACGAACGCGAGTACTCGCATCGATACCTGTGGAAGCAATGATTTTCTGAGCAGTTGTAGTGCCGATACCGAAAATGTAAGTCAACGCGATTACAACTCGTTTGTCACGAGGTAAGTCAACTCCAGCTAAACGTGCCATCTACAGAATGCACCTCCTTTTAACCTTGTTTTTGTTTGTGCTTAGGATTTTCGCAAATTACCATTACATTGCCTTTACGGCGAATAACTTTACATTTCTCACAAATCGGTTTTACTGACGGTCTTACTTTCATTTTAAGCCCTCCTTTTTATCGTAAGCAACCATGTTGCGTTTTCGTTAGAAAACTTGCTTCGTAAGCATACGCCTTGAGAGAGTATTACTTTCTAAGCCGAACATTTATTTGAAACGGTAGGTTATACGGCCTCTCGTCAAATCATAAGGCGATAATTCTACGGTAACCTTATCTCCAGGCAAAATGCGAATAAAATGCATTCTGATCTTTCCTGAAACATGGGCTAGGATTTTATGACCATTTTCCAATTCAACTTTAAACATTGCATTCGGAAGAGGTTCAATCACTGTACCTTCTACTTCAATTACATCTTCTTTGGCCACAGTCATTCTCCTTTCTCTTGTGCTTCAACTTGCATAAGTTCAACGAATTTGGCGACTGCAAAGCGCAATTTCCCATTAGTCACACGACCTGTCTCCCTAATGCTTGACGCTACTTCACTGCTAATCGTTTCTTGTAAATGAAGATGATTCAGGTTCTTCTTCTTCGGTTGATCGAATTTACGATGATCGCCGTCGGCAAGCCAGACAAAACGATGATCTTCAATACGAATCACGACCGCATATTCTCCGGGATCTCTACCGCGAAGCACCTTTACGATTTGACCCACTTGCGGAATCTTACTATCCACTCAGTTCACCTACGATCTAGGCAAAGTTAGTATTTCATAACCAGCTGCCGTTATGGCAACCGTATGTTCGAAATGAGCACATAGGGTACGATCTGAAGTGACTACGGTCCAATCGTCTTCGAGTGTTTGGACGAATCTTTCGCCAACAACCACCATGGGTTCAATGGCTAAGACCATGCCTGGTTTGAGTCGGGGACCTTTGTCAGGTATACCATAGTTCGGAATTTGTGGTTCTTCGTGAAGATCCGTTCCAATACCATGACCGACATACTCTATAACCACGGAGAAGCCTGCGTCTTCAATACAAGTTTGGATTGCATGCGACAACGTGTAGAGTCTAGCATCCGGTTTAGCTTGTGCAATGCCTCGGTATAGTGACTCTTCTGTTACAGTCAACAAACGCTGAGCTGTTTCAGAAATTTCACCGACAGGATATGTCCAAGCAGAATCTCCATGATAACCTTTATATTGAGCCCCAATATCAATAGAGATAATGTCGCCCTCAACTAGCTTTCTTGGACCAGGAATACCATGAACTAATTCTTCGTTGACTGAAGCACAAATGCTCCCAGGAAAACCATTGTAACCTTTGAAAGATGGAATTGCTCCCTGACTGCGAATGAATCCCTCTGCGATCTGATCAAGTTCTTTCGTTGTAATGTTCGGACGAATCGCCCTTGCCAATAAGCGGTGCGTTTCGGCTACGATACGACCAGCTTCTCGCATTAGGTCTAGTTCAACCTCGGACTTACAAATGATCATTACGCTAGACCTCGTAGCAGTGAGCTAATTTGTTCGGTTACCGCATGAATGTCTTGTTCCCCGTTAACCTCACGCAATAATTCCCTCTTTTGGTAGTAATCCAGTAGCGGAGCCGTTTTGTTGATGTATTCATCCAAACGTGTTCCGACTTTCTCTTCCGTATCATCAGATCGTTGGTACAACTCACCGGAACATTTATCGCATACGCCTTCTTGCTGAGGTGGGTTGAAGATGACATGATACGTAGAACCACAGGATTTACAAATTCTTCGGCCAGTTAGTCGTGCTAACAGATAACTGCGATCAACAGCTAGATTGATTACGACCTCAATCTTCTTGCCAAGTGAATCAACGATTTCAGACAATGCATCAGCTTGAGCTACCGTTCTAGGAAACCCATCTAGCAAAAATCCTTTATCGCAATCCGGTTGAGCAAGACGCTCTCTCACAATACCGTTCGTAATTTCATCGGGAACAAGAAGCCCCTTATCTACATATCCTTTAGCTTCGATTCCCATAGGAGTACCTTGGCTCATGGCTGCGCGAAATGCATCGCCAGTTGAAATATGAGGAATTTGAAACTCAGAAACGATTTTCTCTGCTTGCGTACCTTTGCCTGCACCAGGAGGCCCCATAAATATTACGTTCACAATTAAAACCTCCCCATCGCACTCGGCATTACGAACAGCACAATAGGTGCCGATGTCGCAGAACTTGCCCCATCAGTACCTATTAGCTATTTATTGATGAACCCTTTGTAATGACGCTTAATCAATTGGCTCTCGATTTGCTTCATTGTCTCAAGACCAACGCCTACTACGATAAGCAAAGATGTACCACCTATTTGAACCGAACTAGGCAATCCAGCAAGTCCCCCAAATAACATTGGAAGAATAGAAATTGCTGAGAGGAACAAAGCTCCAGAAAGAGTAATTCTAGTCATTACGCGTGTCAGATAAGTCGACGTGGTTTTACCTGGTCTGATACCTGGTATGTATCCGCCGTTTTTCTTCATCTGATCAGCCATTTGAACTGGATTAATTTGTACGAAGGTGTAGAAGTAGGTGAAACCGATAATCAGCAGTACATACAGTACAATCGCTAATGGTGCAGTTTGGTTAATACTCAAGTTGTTGATAATCCATTCTGCGACTACATTCCCTCTCCAATAACTTGCAATGGTTGGAGGAAACATCAAAAGTGATAATGCGAAGATTACAGGGATAACGCCAGCAGCATTCACTTTAAGTGGAATGTGTGTTGTTTGCCCACCATACATTTTACGACCAACTACTCGCTTAGCATACTGTACAGGTATCTTACGAACACCTTGTTGTACGAATATAACGCCAGCGATAATCAGGATAACAACCAGAGCAATAATGATCAGTTTCACAATGTTCAGGAACAGGGCTCCATCGGTTGCAAAGAGTGTTTTGTAGATTTGTTGAATGCTTGTTGGAATCGCAGAAACGATACCAGCAAAGATGATAATGGAAATACCGTTACCAATCCCGTATTCCGTGATTTGCTCACCTAGCCACATCAAGAAAGCTGTACCAGCTGTCAACACGATAGCGATTAGTGCGAAAGTTGTAAACCCAGCATCAATGACCAAACCACTGTATAGGCGGTTGAAGCCAATTGATAGACCGAAAGCTTGAATCAACCCTAGAACAATCGTACCGTAACGAGTCACCTGCGTCATTTTCTTTCTTCCGACATCTCCTTCTTTTGCCCACTGCGCAAAGCGCGGGATAACATCCATGGACAAAAGCTGAACAATGATCGAAGCCGTGATATAAGGCATAATTCCCATCGCGAAGATGGAGAATTGGAAGAGCGCACCGCCGGAGAACGTGTTAAGCAAACCAAAGACATCGCTCTGATTCGCTTGATCTTGAAGTTTCAGAACATCTGTATTAATGTTTGGGACCGGAATAAAGGCACCCAAACGGTAGACGATTAGCAAGATAAGCGTGAAGAGAATCCTTCTGCGTAAATCTTCTACTTTGAAGATGTTGGCTATGGTATTGAACATTAAATCACCTCGGTTTGACCGCCGGCAGCTTGGATTTTCTCAATCGCTGATTGAGAGAACTTATTCGCTTTAACGGTTAATTTTACTGTGATTTCACCGTTTCCTAAAATCTTAATACCGTCTTTAGGAGCTTTAACAATACCAGTCTCCATCAATACTTCTGGAGTAACTTCAGTACCAGCTGCGAAATTGTTCAAATCTTCAAGATTAACGATCGCGTACTCCGTACGGAAACGGTTCGTGAATCCACGTTTAGGTAAACGACGGTACAATGGGTTTTGTCCACCCTCAAATCCAGGACGAACGCCTCCACCGGAACGTGCGTTTTGACCTTTATGTCCGCGAGTTGATGTTTTACCCATACCACTACTTGTTCCACGTCCAACACGCTTAGGTGATTTACGAGCGCCAGTAGCAGAACTTAGCTCATGTAACTTCATCGTTGCACACCTCCTCTAGATCTTAAATTCGTGTTTCTATGCTTCGATTTCTTTAACTTCTACCAAATGGCTTACTTGGTTAACCATACCTCTGATTGCAGCATTATCTTGGTGAAGAACAGTTTGGTTAATCTTACGAAGACCAAGTGTTTTCACAGTAACGCGTTGCGTTTCAGGGCGGCCGATCAAGCTGCGTTTTAGGGTAACTTGTAATTGTTTAGCCATGTATACCCCTCCTAACCTAATAGCTCTTGAACAGTTTTACCACGAAGCTTTGCAACTTCTTCCGCTTTTTTCAAGCGGCTTAAGCCTTCAAGCGTAGCGTTAACCATGTTCATGGAGTTCGATGAACCTAGGGATTTTGTCAAGATATCGCCAACACCAGCAAGTTCTAGTACTGCACGAACTGGTCCGCCTGCGATAACTCCTGTACCTTGGGATGCTGGTTTCAATAGAACGCGTCCCGCGCCAAATTTACCAGTAACAAGGTGAGGAATCGAAGTGCCAACGATAGGAACATGAATCAAGTTCTTTTTCGCATCTTCAATGCCTTTACGGATTGCATCTGGAACTTCGGAAGCTTTACCGATTCCTGCACCAACCCAGCCATTGCCATCGCCAACGACAACAAGTGCGCTGAAGCTGAAACGACGTCCGCCTTTTACTACTTTAGCTACGCGATTAATATTTACTACTTTTTCTGTTAGCTCTAAAGTATTAGGATCTACACGCAAGTCTTTTACCTCCTTATTAATGTATTTCTAGAATTCAAGTCCAGCTTCACGAGCTGCGTCAGCCAATGCTTGAACACGTCCATGATAAAGGTATCCACCGCGGTCAAAAACCACTTGCACTACACCTTTTTCTTTCGCACGTGCCGCAATCAATGCGCCAACTTTACGAGCAGCTTCAACGTTTCCACCGTTACCTACTTCACTTTTAAGCTCTTTATCTTGTGTTGATGCTGCAACGATAGTTGCACCAGTTGTATCATCGATAAGTTGAGCATACATATGTTTGGAAGAACGGAAGATGTTCAAACGTGGGCGAAGAGTTGTACCTTCAATTTTCTTACGAACACGAAGGTGTCTTTTCAGACGAGCTTTATTTTTATCGCTTTTAGTAATCATCTATACTTACACTCCTTTCATCATCTTATGATGCGAGGCTTATGCTTACGTAGCAAGTTTTCCTAAGAAAACTCTTAGCTATTACCCGCGATCTTTCGATCTTATTTCTTCTTACCAGCTTTACCTTCTTTACGAAGAATGCGTTCGCCTTCATACTTGATACCTTTACCTTTATACGGCTCTGGTTCACGTACGGAACGAACTTTAGCTGCCATTGCGCCAACTAGCTCTTTATCAATACCTTTAACGATGATTTTCGTGTTCGTTGGAACATCGAACTCAATGCCGTTTTCAGGGTTGATTTCAACTGGATGGGAGTACCCAACGTTAAGAACCAATTTGTCACCGCTTTTGTTTGCACGGTAACCTACGCCTACTAGATCCAAAGATTTCGTGAAACCTTCCGTAACACCACTTACCATGTTGGCAACAACACTACGTGTTGTACCATGCAGGGAACGGTGGAGTTTGTTATCGGAAGGACGCTCAACGGAAATCTCGTTTTCTAGAACGTTAACTTTCATATCAGTATGAAGTACACGGGACAGGGAACCTTTAGGTCCACTAACCGTGATTTGAGTATTGTCTAGTGTTACATTTACACCACTTGGAATGGTGATTGGCTTACGACCAATACGAGACATGTTTGCACCTCCATTCAATTACAATTGTATTACCAAACGTAGCAGATAACCTCTCCGCCAGCTTTGGATTGACGAGCATCTTTATCCGTCATAACTCCTTGAGACGTGGAGATGATGGCAATCCCTAATCCGCCCAGAACACGAGGGACTTCTTGTGATTTTGTATAAACGCGTAGACCTGGTTTAGAAATTCTTTTCAAACCAGAGATAACACGCTCATTGTTTGAACCGTATTTCAGGAACAAACGAATGATACCTTGTTTGCTATCTTGAACGTACTCAGCATCACGGATAAATCCTTCTTTTTTAAGGATTTCAGCAATTTCCCTCTTCACTTTTGAAGCTGGGATTTCAACTGTCTCATGACGTACGATATTCGCATTACGAATGCGTGTTAGCATATCTGCAATTGGATCTGACATGACCATTTTGTGTAAACCTCCTTCCCGAAAATAGGGTGATTACCAGCTTGCTTTTTTCACGCCTGGAATCTGACCCAAGTGTGCTAATTCGCGGAAACAAATCCGACAAATTTTGAACTTGCGAAGCACTGAATGCGGACGTCCGCAGCGCTCACAACGTGTGTATGCTTGCACTTTAAACTTCGGGGTACGTTGCTGTTTGACTTTCATCGAAGTTTTTGCCACTTAATATAACACCTCCTGATAGGTACAACTGGTAACCTATTTTACGAAAGGCGCTCCGAGTTGTGTTAAAAGCTCGCGAGCTTCCTCGTCGGACTTAGCCGTCGTTACGATAACAATATCCATACCACGAACTTTATCGATTTTATCATACTCAATTTCAGGGAAAATGAGTTGTTCTTTCAAACCAAGCGTGTAGTTACCGCGACCATCAAATGCTTTGTTTGAAATACCGCGGAAGTCACGTACACGTGGAAGTGATACGTTAAACAATTTATCCAAGAAGTGGTACATACGCTCGCCACGAAGAGTTACTTTCGCACCGATCGGCATGTTTTCACGAAGTTTGAAACCCGCGATTGCTTTTTTGGATTTAGTTACAACTGGTTTTTGACCAGAGATCTTTTGAAGATCTTCTACTGCAGTGTCAAGTACTTTGGAGTTTGAAACAGCTTCACCAACACCCATGTTGATTACAACTTTCTCAATTTTCGGCACTTGCATAACTGTCGTGTAGTTGAACTTTTGAATTAAAGCTGGTGTAATCTCGTTCAAGTAACGATCTTTCAATCTTACTGTCATGACTTAGTTTCCTCCTTTCCATACATGTGTGTATTAGTCGATAACTTCGCCGGATTTTTTCGCGATACGAACTTTCGTTCCGTTATCTAATACTTTGTATCCTACGCGAGTAGGTTTGCCGCTCTTAGGATCAATTAGCATCACGTTAGAAACGTGGATCGCAGCTTCTTGATTCAAGATACCGCCTTGTGGGTTTAGTTGGGATGGTTTCGCATGTTTCTTAACCATGTTTACACCTTCAACAAGAACACGATTTTGACGAGGGTAAGCAGCGATAACGCGGCCTTTCTTACCTTTGTCTTTGCCAGTGATGACGAAAACAGTATCGTCTTTTTTCACGTGCAATTTATTGTTATGAGATTCTAGTCTCTTTTTAAGTCTTGGCATTAGCTTCTACACCTCCTGGGGTTCTCCACAATGGAAAACAACATCGTAACACGTCTTAGATAACTTCTGGAGCCAAGGATACGATCTTCATGAAGTCTCTATCGCGAAGTTCGCGAGCAACTGGTCCGAAGATACGAGTACCACGTGGGCTTTTATCTTCTTTCACGATAACAGCTGCATTCTCATCAAATGAGATATATGAACCGTCTTTACGGCGAGCACCGCTCTTCGTACGAACGATAACTGCTTTAACAACGTCACCTTTTTTGACAACGCCACCTGGTGTTGCTTCTTTTACTGAACATACGATCAAATCACCAATGTGACCAACGCGACGACCAGTACCACCCAAAACGCGGATACACATTAATTGTTTCGCACCTGAGTTGTCAGCGACAGCCAAACGAGTAAATGGTTGAATCATCGTATTCCCTCCTTTCGGGGTTCATATCTAGAATATTAGATAACAACTGCCACTTCAAGAACTTCAACCAGTCTCCAACTTTTATCTTTGGACAATGGTCTAGTTTCACTGATTTTCACAGTGTCACCAATCTTAGCTTGGTTGTTTTCATCATGCGCTTTGAATTTCTTTGTAGATTTAATTCTTTTGTGGTAGAGTTCATGTTTTTTGTAAGTTTCAACAGCAACAACAATGGTTTTATCCATTTTATCACTGACAACTTTACCGATCAGAACTTTACGATCGTTACGTTCAGTCATCTAAGGAACACTCCCTTCTAGATTTGGTTACCCAATACCCAGTTCTCTTTCACGCAAAATAGTCTTGGCACGAGCGATCTCTTTACGCAAATCACGAATCTGAGTCGGGTTGTCCAATTGACCAGTAGCTAGTTGAAAACGGAGGTTAAAGAGTTCTTCTTTAAAACCATTAACTTTTTGCTCGATTTCAGCAGTGGTTAAGTTCCGGAATTCACTACCCTTCATTTGCTTCACCGCCTACTTCTTCTCTTTTCACGAACTTCGTTTTGATTGGAAGCTTGTGAGCCGCAAGACGCATTGCTTCACGAGCAACCTCTTCGCTTACACCTGCTAGTTCAAACAAAATTTTGCCCGGTTTAACTACGGCAACCCATTTTTCCACGCTACCTTTACCACTACCCATACGAACTTCAAGCGGCTTCTGTGTAACTGGTTTAGCTGGGAAAATTTTAATCCATACTTTACCGCCACGTTTGATGTAACGTGTCATGGCAATACGTGCTGCTTCGATTTGACGGTTGGAAACCCAAGCCGGTTCTACCGCTTGCAGACCATATTCGCCAAAAGCAACTTCCGTACCGCCTTTAGCGCGACCTTTCATGTTACCGCGGTGTTCTTTACGGTGTTTTACACGTTTAGGTACTAACATGATTTAATTTCCTCCTTCCGGCTGAGCCTTTTTCTTAGCTGTCGGAAGCACTTCTCCACGATAAATCCATACTTTTACACCAATACGTCCATAAGTAGTGGCTGCTTCAGCCGTACCATAGTCGATATCCGCACGAAGTGTATGAAGTGGAACAGTTCCTTCGCTATATCCTTCCGTACGAGCAATCTCAGCACCGCCAAGACGTCCGCTAGTTGCAACTTTGATACCTTTTGCTCCGGATCTCATAGTTCTTTGCATAGCTTGCTTCATAGCACGACGGAATGAAACGCGACGCTCTAATTGAAGTGCAACTGCTTCAGCTACTAGGATAGCATCAAGATCAGGGTGTTTGATTTCAGAAATGTTGATATGAACTTTTTTGTTCGACATAGCTGCGATGTAGTTACGAATAACTTCAACTTCAGCTCCGCCTTTACCAATAACCATTCCTGGTTTAGCAGTATGAATCGTTACGTTAACACGGTTAGCCGCGCGCTCGATATCGATATGGGAAACTGCAGAATCTTTAAGTTTATTCTTTAAGTATTCGCGGATTTTGACGTCTTCAAGCAGCAGAGTTCCGAAATCTTTTTCTGCGAACCATTTGGACTCCCAATCACGAATGACACCAATTCTAAAGCCTATCGGGTGTACTTTCTGACCCACACGTTACCCCTCCTTATTTTTCAGATACCACGATTGTGATGTGGCTGGTACGTTTTTTGATCGCGCTAGCGCGGCCCATCGCACGTTGTTGGAATCTTTTCATTGTTGGTCCTTGATTTACGAAAGTCTCGGAAACAACAAGTTTGTTTGGATCTAATGAATAGTTATGCTCTGCATTGGCAATTGCGGAATTCAATAGTTTCTCCAGAATTGGAGAAGCTGCTTTTGGTGTATGACGCAAAATTGCGATCGCTTCACCTACCGCTTTTCCCCGAATCAAGTCAACAACTAGCTTTGCTTTACGAGGAGCAATCCGAGCGTGGTTCAATATTGCTTTAGCTTGCATGGTAGTACCTCCTCTCGGTTAAAAATGAATTAACGTTTTCCGGTTTTCTTATCGTCATCGTGACCTTTATACGTACGTGTTGGAGCAAATTCACCAAGCTTATGCCCAACCATATCTTCCGTTACATATACTGGCACGTGTTTTCTTCCGTCATAAACTCCGAAAGTGTGACCAACGAATTGCGGGTAAATTGTAGAACGACGGGACCACGTTTTGACAACTAATTTCTTGCCAGAAGTGTTCAAGTCTTCTACTTTTTTCAGTAAGTGACCATCAATAAATGGACCCTTCTTTAAGCTGCGACCCATGGGTGTTCCTCCCTTCCTTGAACCTCAAGAGAATGTCTATATCCTAGATTACTTCGTACGACCACGTACAATGTATTTATCGGATGCTTTACCTTTTTTACGAGTTTTGAAACCAAGCGTCGGTTTACCCCATGGTGACATAGGTGATTTACGTCCGATTGGTGCGCGTCCTTCACCACCACCGTGTGGGTGATCATTCGGGTTCATAACAACCCCACGAACTTGAGGACGATTGCCTTTCCAACGATTACGTCCTGCTTTACCGATTTTCACTAGTTCGTGATCTTCGTTACCAACAGAACCGATTGTTGCGCGGCAAACTTTTAGTACTTTACGAACTTCACCGGAAGAAAGGCGAATAGTAACGTATGATTCTTCTTTACCAAGCAATTGAGCTTCAGTACCAGCTGCGCGCACTAGTTGTGCACCTTTACCAGGTTTCAACTCAATGTTGTGGATAACTGTACCAACTGGAATGTTTTCCAATGGAAGAGCGTTACCTACTTTGATATCTGCTTGTGGTCCAGAAACGATACGATCGTCCACTTTAAGACCTTTAGGAGCGATGATGTATTTTTTCTCGCCATCAGCATAATGAATCAATGCGATGTTCGCGGAACGGTTAGGATCGTACTCAACTGTAGCAACGCGTCCTGGTATTCCATCTTTAGTACGTTTGAAATCGATAATACGGTATTTACGTTTGTGTCCACCACCGTGGTGACGAACCGTAATTTTACCTTGGTTGTTACGACCAGCATGCTTGAACAAAGGAGCAAGCAATGATTTCTCGGGTGTTGATGTTGTGATTTCTTCAAAAGTAGAAACCGACATCGCACGACGAGCTGGTGAGGTTGGTTTGTATTTTTTAATTGGCACTCTGTTTCCTCCTTACTTCAAGAAATGGGTTATACCGTTTCAAAGAATTCCAATTCTTTGCTCTCAGCGCTTAGGGACACGATAGCTTTCTTCCAGATGGAAGTGTAACCAGAGTGTTTGCCATAACGTTTAGGCTTAGCTGGCATTCTGAGTGTGTTTACATTTGTAACTTTCACTTTGAAGATTGCTTCGATAGCTTGTTTAATTTCTGTTTTGTTAGCGCGAAGATCCACTTCGAAAACATACTTTTTGTTAGCCATTAGGTCGCTTGTACGCTCAGTGATGATCGGGCGCTTGATAATGTCGCGTGGATTTTTCATTGTGCAAGCACCTCCTCAACTTTCTGTACAGCCTCTTGTGTTAAGATCAATTTGTCATAAAGCATGACATCAAGAACGTTAACTCCATCAGCAGCAACAAATTTCACACCTGGGATATTACGAGCAGACAAAGCAACATTGGAGTCGTTAGGAACGCCTACAACTAGTACTTTTGTATCTACTTTCAGGTTATTCAGAATAGCAACGAATTCTTTCGTTTTCGGAGCATTCATTTGTAGTTGATCCAGAACGATCAAGTTGTTATCGATAAGTTTCGAGGACAAAGCGGATTTGATCGCTAAGCGACGAACTTTTCTTGGTAATTTGAAACCATAGCTGCGAGGAGTTGGTCCGAATACGGTACCGCCGCCTTTCCACTGTGGAGCACGAATACTACCTTGACGAGCACGACCTGTACCTTTTTGTTTCCAAGGTTTGCGACCACCGCCGCGAACTTCTGAACGACCTTTTGTTTTGTGAGTCCCTTGACGCACAGCTGCTTGTTGCAATAGAACAGCTTCGTGAATCGCATGAACGTGAGGTTCAATTCCGAAAACAACATCAGACAGTTCAACTTCTCCTACCTGAGCACCTGTTACATTATATAAAGCTACTTTTGGCATCTGTCTTCCTCCTTTCTTACTTTTTCACAGCAGACTTCACGCTAACGTAGCTGTTTTTAGGACCCGGAATGGAACCTTTAACTAGCAATACATTACGATCAGCATCTACTTTAATGATTTGAAGATTTTGAAGTGTTACTGTTTCGTTACCCATATGTCCTGGTAATTTCTTACCTTTAGGAACGCGGTTTGCTTGAATGGAACCCATCGAACCTGGTCCGCGGTGATAACGTGATCCGTGTGCCATTGGCCCAGTGGATTGGTTATGTCTTTTGATGTTACCTTGGAAACCTTTACCTTTGGAAGTACCCGTTACATCAACGAATTCGCCCTCTGTAAACAGATCTGCTTTCAGTTCTTGACCAACTTCATAGTCACCCAACTGAATGCCACGAATTTCTTTAACGTAGCGCTTAGGCGTTGCCCCTGCTTTTTTCGCATGGCCAAGCTCTGGTTTAATGATACGGCTAGCTTTTACATCATCAAAACCGATTTGGATCGACTCATAACCATCGTTATCCACATCTTTCTTTTGCAGTACCACACATGGTCCCGCTTGAATGACAGTTACCGGAACTACATTACCCTCCGGAGTAAACAACTGTGTCATCCCAAGTTTTTTTCCTAAGATACCTTTCATCGTTGACACCTCATTTCCTTCCATTGTTAACTCTATAGTTGTTTTACAGTTTGATCTCGATGTCAACGCCAGACGGTAAGTCCAGACGCATCAAAGCATCAACTGTTTGTGGTGTTGGATTCACAATATCGATTAGACGCTTATGCGTACGCATTTCGAATTGCTCACGCGAATCCTTGTACTTGTGCACCGCACGAAGAATCGTGATGATTTGCTTCTCTGTCGGAAGCGGAATCGGACCGGATACACCTGCACCGGAACGCTTGGCAGTTTCCACGATTTTCTCAGCTGATTGATCAATAATTCTGTGATCATAAGCCTTCAAACGGATACGAATTTTTTGCTTTGCCATTTAAAAGTCCCTCCTTCTATCGCCCAATTTATTATCGGACATACTCCGCGAAAATTCTCCAACAGCCATCCCCATGGCAAAGGGGCCTGGTGTGTCGGCAACCTTTCGCATCATCGCAACGTCACAGACCAACGTTTAATATTATATAAAATTATAAAACGAAAAGCAAGTGAAATTTTAGGCTAATGCACAAAATTATTTATAAATGCTTTTCTCTTCTATATAAGTTACACTCCGCTGCCGTACCCTCAATCCGTTTCTCCATTATAATAAAAGATTATTATTAAAACTACTGCATTCTGTTTCCAGTCCATTAGTCAGATATCAAGAAAGATTAGCCGCGGAAACAACAAAAAACATCCATCGCATAAACGATGGATGTTCTGTCTCTCAAAGAGAGATTACTTTTGAATTGTAGCAACCGCGCCCGCACCAACTGTACGTCCGCCTTCACGAATCGCGAAGCGTGTTCCTTCTTCGATTGCGATTGGGTTGATTAGTTCTACAGTAACTGTGATGTTATCACCTGGCATAACCATCTCAGTACCTTCTGGAAGGGAGATGATACCCGTTACGTCAGTTGTACGGAAGTAGAACTGTGGACGGTAACCAGTGAAGAAAGGCTTGTGACGGCCACCCTCTTCTTTAGTTAGAACGTAGATTTGTGCTGTGAAGTTTGTGTGTGGTTTAACTGAACCTGGTTTCGCAAGAACTTGTCCACGCTCGATATCTTTACGATCAACACCACGAAGCAAAGCTCCAATGTTGTCACCAGCTTGAGCGGAATCAAGCAATTTACGGAACATCTCTACACCAGTTACGATGCATTTACGAGTTTCTTCAGCGATACCAACGATTTCAACTTCTTCTTGTACTTTAACAGTACCACGCTCAACACGACCAGTTGCAACTGTTCCACGACCAGTGATTGAGAATACATCCTCAACTGGCATAAGGAAAGGTTTGTCTGTTTGACGCTCAGGAGTTGGGATATAAGTATCAACTTGCTCAAACAACTCGATGATTTTGTCAGCCCAAGGACCATCTGGGTTTTGAAGAGCTTCACGAGCAGCTCCACGGATGATTGGAGTATCATCGCCTGGGAACTCGTATTCGTTAAGAAGGTCGCGAACTTCCATCTCAACCAATTCAAGCAACTCTTCGTCTTCAACCATGTCACATTTGTTAAGGAATACCACGATGTAAGGTACGCCTACTTGACGGGAAAGAAGAATGTGCTCACGTGTTTGTGGCATAGGGCCATCAGCTGCGGATACAACTAGGATAGCGCCGTCCATTTGAGCAGCACCAGTGATCATGTTTTTAACATAGTCAGCATGTCCTGGGCAGTCTACGTGTGCGTAGTGACGGTTAGGTGTTTCGTACTCAACGTGAGCTGTGGAGATTGTGATACCGCGCTCGCGCTCTTCTGGTGCTTTATCGATTTGGTCGAATGCTACTGCAGCTCCACCGTATCTTTTGGACAATACTGTTGTGATAGCAGCTGTCAAAGTTGTTTTACCATGATCGACGTGACCAATAGTTCCGATGTTAACATGCGGTTTGTTACGTTCAAATTTAGCCTTTGCCATTTTAAACGATTCCTCCTTAGAGTAACTAGTATTTTTATATTAAGCGCCTTTGCCTTTTGCAATAATTTCTTCTGCAATGGACTTAGGTACCTCTTCATAATGTGAAAGTTCCATGGAGTAAACACCACGGCCTTGTGTTCTTGAACGAAGTGTTGTGGAGTATCCAAACATTTCGGACAAAGGCACCTTAGCACGAATGACTTGTGCTCCATGACGGCTATCCATACCTTCGATACGTCCACGACGGGAGTTAAGGTCACCCATAACATCGCCCATGTACTCTTCTGGCACAGTAACTTCAACCTTCATGATTGGCTCAAGAAGAACCGGTTTACATTTTTCTTTCGCTGCTTTAAGTGCCATGGAACCCGCGATTTTGAACGCCATTTCATTGGAGTCAACATCATGGTAAGATCCATCAACAACTGTAGCTTTGATATCCACAAGCGGGAATCCTGCGATTACACCGTTCTTCATGGACTCTTCGATACCAGCTTGAATAGGTGCGATATACTCTCTAGGAATAGATCCGCCCACAACTTTGTTTTCGAAGATGAAACCTGTACCAGCTTCTTGTGGTTCGAACTCAACCCAACAATGTCCGTATTGACCACGACCACCGGATTGACGAACGAATTTACCTTCAACCTTAGCTGCTGCACGGAATGTTTCACGATAAGCAACTTGTGGTTTACCTACATTGGTTTCGACTTTGAACTCGCGAAGCATACGGTCAACTAGGATCTCAAGGTGAAGCTCACCCATACCTGCGATGATCGTTTGTCCTGTTTCTTCGTCAGTAGAAGCACGGAAAGTAGGATCTTCTTCAGCAAGTTTTTGCAATGCGATACCCATTTTATCTTGATCGGCTTTCGTTTTCGGTTCTACAGCAAGCTGGATAACCGGTTCAGGGAAGACCATTCTCTCAAGAATAACTGGATTTTTCTCATCACAAAGTGTATCACCAGTTGTTGTATCTTTCAATCCAACAGCTGCGGCAATATCACCAGCGTATACAATGCTGATCTCTTGACGGCTGTTCGCATGCATTTGCAGGATACGACCAACGCGCTCACGTTTGCCTTTTGTCGCGTTAGAGACATAGGAACCGGAGTTCAAGGTACCAGAGTAAACACGGAAGAACGTAAGACGACCAACGAAAGGATCTGTCATGATTTTGAATGCAAGCGCTGAGAAAGGTTGATCATCAGCAGACTTACGAACCACTTCAGTACCATCGTCAAGTACACCTTTAATATCAGGTACATCAAGTGGTGAAGGCAGATAGTTAATAACTGCATCCAACATCAATTGAACACCTTTGTTTCTGTAAGAAGACCCTACGATAACTGGGAAGATTTTAACATCACAGACACCTTTACGTAGAGCTGCTTTGATCTCGTCAACAGAGATTTCTTCGCCCTCGAGGTATTTCATTGTAAGCTCTTCATCAAGCTCAGCAACTTTCTCGATTAGTTCCAAACGAAGCTCAGCAACTTGATCCTTGAACTCAGCAGGAATTTCGATTTTCTCGATATCCTTACCAAGATCATCTTTGTACATATAAGCAGTTTCTTCAACCAAGTCGATGATGCCTTTAAAATCATTCTCAGCACCGATTGGAAGTTGAATAGCTACTGCATTTGCACCTAGCTTTAAACGCATGGACTCAACAACTTGCAGGAAGTCTGCACCGATGATGTCCATTTTGTTTACGTAAGCAATACGTGGAACGTTGTATTTATCAGCTTGTCTCCAAACTGTTTCGGATTGAGGTTCAACGCCCTCTTTCGCGCTAAATACACCAACTGCTCCATCTAACACACGAAGGGAACGCTCTACCTCAACGGTAAAGTCAACGTGCCCTGGGGTATCAATAATATTGATGCGGTGACCTTCCCATTGCGCAGTTGTAGCGGCGGAAGTAATCGTGATTCCGCGCTCTTGCTCCTGCTCCATCCAGTCCATCGTAGCTGCACCTTCGTGCACTTCTCCGATTTTGTGAACTTTACCAGTGTAATACAAGATACGCTCTGTTGTTGTCGTTTTACCAGCATCGATATGAGCCATGATCCCGATATTACGTGTGTTTTTTAAGGAGAACTCTCTAGCCATAGGTCGTTATGTCTCCTTTCTGTTAATTGTATTTGAATTCTACCAACGGTAGTGAGCGAAAGCTTTGTTAGCTTCAGCCATTTTGTGTGTATCTTCACGTTTCTTAACGGAAGAACCTGTGCTATTGCTAGCATCGATAATTTCATAAGCCAATCTTTCTTCCATCGTCTTCTCACCGCGAAGACGGGAATAGTTAACCAACCAACGCAAACCTAATGTCGAACGACGGTCAGGTCTAACTTCGATAGGCACTTGATAGTTTGCTCCACCAACACGGCGAGCTTTAACTTCTAGTACTGGCATAATGTTTTTGATAGCAGCTTCAAACACTTCCATCGGCTCTTTACCTGTACGATCTTTCACGAGGTTAAAAGCGTTGTATAGAATCGTTTGTGCTACCCCTCTTTTTCCATCAACCATAATACGGTTGATAAGACGAGTAACTAGTTTGCTATTATAAATAGGATCTGGCAATACGTCTCTGCGAGTAACTGGACCTTTACGAGGCATAGTTATCCCCCTTTCTTATAAGAATCATCCCTGATTATTATCTCTTATTTTTTAACTTTCGGACGTTTCGTACCGTATTTGGAACGGGATTGCTTACGGTTGTTAACACCGGAAGTATCTAGAGCTCCACGTACGATGTGATAACGTACCCCTGGAAGATCTTTAATTCTACCACCACGGATCAATACAACACTGTGTTCTTGCAGGTTGTGACCGATACCTGGGATATAAGCTGTCACCTCTACGCGGTTCGTTAAACGAACACGTGCGTATTTACGAAGTGCGGAGTTAGGCTTCTTAGGAGTCATAGTACCTACACGCGTGCAGACACCACGTTTTTGAGGAGCGCTCAAATCCGTTGCTTCTCTTTTCAAAGCGTTAAAACCTTTTTGTAAAGCTGGTGATTTGGACTTATCCACCTTCGCTTGACGACCTTTACGTACTAGTTGGTTAATTGTTGGCATATCGCCACCTCCTCCCTACATTCATAACATGATGTGCTTCTTGCAAGCCCACAGATCCAGGCGAGTCATAAATGAGCAAAGAGAAAGTCTTTGTTATGGAGAGCTGTCAAAGTCACGAGTACTTATGCAAACTTCTTCCACTAACAAAAACGCCTTTAGCACTTATTCATTTACAACAGCTGCTACCGCAGCTCCAACTTCAATTCCACATGCTTTACCTAGCATCTTCATAGAATCTACGTAGGTTACAGGCACACCCATCTGCGTACAGAGAGCTACCAGATTTATCGTCAATCGCGGATCTGCATCTTTAGAAACAAAAACTTCTATCGCCTTACCTTGCTCGACTGTTTTTGTAACTTTCTTCGTGCCTACACATCTATTCTTCGCCTGTTTGACTATTTCATAAGACATTAGGCACCCCCTTCAAAGAAAGGAAAGAATATCGACTTAGGCACACTTCGATATATTATCATTTTGATTGGGTGGTGTCAAGGGTTAGTTCAAGTATTTCTACTAAAAGCAGCTGACATTTTCGTTTAAATAAAAAGAGATAGCGCACCCCTAATCAAGTGGCTACCTCTTTCTCTATATTTAATTACTCAACAGCAACTGTTTCTTTCTCCAAATCTTCATCCAAAACGACAACTTCGTTCGGGTTCGTGATTCGAATGTTACGGTATCTCGGCATACCTGTTCCCGCAGGGATCAGTTTACCGATGATAACATTCTCTTTCAAACCTAACAATTGGTCGACTTTCCCCTTAATCGCTGCATCTGTCAAGACACGTGTAGTCTCTTGGAATGACGCCGCTGATAAGAAGGAATCCGTTTCAAGGGAAGCTTTGGTGATACCGAGCAAGATTGGACGAGCAACCGCAGGTTCTGTGCCAGCGAACAAAGCAACTTTATTAGCTGCTTCATACTCATGAATATCAACAAATGAACCAGGTAGTAGCGTTGTATCACCCGCGTCTACGATGCGGATTTTACGTAGCATTTGACGAACCATAACTTCAATATGTTTATCGTTAATTTCTACCCCTTGGTTACGATATACACGTTGTACTTCTTGAAGAATATAGTTCTGAACGCCGCGAATACCTTTGATGCGAAGCATTTCTTTCGGATCGATAGATCCGTCTGTTAGCTCGTCGCCAGCTTCAACTTGTTGATTCAACGAAACACGCACACGAGATCCGTAAGGAACTGCATATACTTTGGATTCCGCTTCACCTTGAACTTCGATTTCACGACGATCCTTAGCTTCACGAATTTCCTTAACGACACCGTCGATTTCGGAAATGATCGCTTGACCTTTCGGATTACGTGCCTCAAAGAGTTCCTGAATACGCGGTAAACCTTGTGTAATATCGTCTCCGGCAACACCACCGGTATGGAACGTACGCATCGTCAACTGTGTCCCTGGCTCACCAATGGATTGCGCGGCAATAATACCAACTGCCTCACCAACCTCAACGAATTGACCAGTAGCCAAGTTACGACCATAACATTTCTTACAAACACCATGATTGGTGCGGCAGCTAAGTACAGATCGAATTTGAAGTTTCTCAATACCTGCTTCAATAATACGATCTGCAATGCCAGATTCAATCAGTTCATTACGTTGCACGATCACTTCACCTGTTTGTGGATGACGAAGCGTTTCATAGGCGTAGCGACCTTCAATACGATCGTAGAGATCCTCAATAACCTCTTTACCGTCTTGAATTTTGCTAACCATGAAGCCTTTATCTGTTCCACAATCGTCTTCACGAACGATAACATCTTGTGCTACGTCAACGAGACGACGAGTCAAGTAACCGGAATCCGCTGTACGAAGTGCTGTATCGGCAAGACCTTTACGCGCTCCGTGCGTGGAAATAAAGTATTCTAAGATTGTCAGACCTTCACGGAAGTTCGATTTAATTGGCAACTCCATAATTTTACCGGATGGATTCGCCATCAAACCACGCATACCGCCAAGCTGTGTAATCTGTGATTTGTTACCCCGCGCCTTGGATTCAACCATCATGGAAATAGAGTTGTATTTATCTAGGGATTTCATCAAAATCTCAGTGATTTCATCCTTCGCTTTACTCCAGATCGCAATAACGCGGTCGTAACGCTCTTCATCCGTAATCAAACCACGACGGTATTGGTTCGTAACTACGCGTACTTTCTCTTCACATTCCTTCAGGATTGCTACTTTTTCGGTTGGAACTACAACGTCAGAGACAGCTACGGTAATACCGGCTTTCGTTGAATACGTGAATCCAAGCTCTTTAATTTTATCAAGAATCATCGATGTTTGCGTTGTATGATACTTACGGAAGCACTCAGCAATAATCGATCCTAAATATTCTTTACCTACCGCTTTGTTCTCATCACGTTCCAACATGATTGCTTTCAGATCTGCACCTTTTTCAAATACGAAATGCGCATCTGGAATACCATTCAATAGGTTCGTTTTGGTCGGCTCATTGATGAACGGGAAATCAGCTGGATAGATTTCGTTCATAATGATTTTACCGATTGTAGTGATCAACATAGCGTTTTGTTGCTTCTCAGTGAAACTCGTTTTGTTCAATGCTCTAGCAGGGATTGCAACACGAGCGTGTAGTGCCATTTTGCCCGATTGGTAAGAAGAAACTGCTTCATGAACGGTTCTAATGATAGAACCAGCACCTTTAGCGAATTTGTTATCCGTTGTTAAGTAGAAACTTCCCAGAACCATATCCTGTGAAGGTGTAACAACCGGCTTACCGTCTTTCGGATTCAAAATGTTACCTGATGCTAACATGAGCAAGCGAGCTTCAGCTTGTGCTTCTGAGGATAATGGAACGTGAACGGCCATTTGGTCACCGTCGAAGTCAGCGTTGTAAGCTGTACAAACGAGCGGGTGAAGTTTAATAGCGCGGCCTTCAACCAGAATCGGTTCAAAAGCTTGAATACCCAATCTATGCAATGTCGGTGCACGGTTCAGAAGAACCGGGTGCTCTTTAATAACTTCTTCAAGAACGTCCCAAACATCTGGACTTACGCGCTCAACTTTACGCTTCGCACTCTTAATGTTATGAGCCAAACCTTTATTCACAAGCTCTTTCATAACGAAAGGCTTGAATAATTCAAGCGCCATTTCCTTCGGAAGACCACATTGGTACATCTTCAGGTTAGGTCCTACTACGATAACGGAACGACCAGAGTAGTCAACACGTTTACCGAGCAAGTTCTGACGGAAACGACCTTGTTTACCTTTCAGCATATGGCTGAGGGATTTCAAAGGACGGTTACCTGGACCTGTTACTGGACGGCCGCGACGACCGTTATCGATCAATGCATCAACCGCTTCTTGAAGCATCCGTTTCTCATTTTGAACAATGATATCCGGTGCCCCTAGGTCGAGCAATCTCTTCAGACGGTTATTACGGTTAATAACACGACGATAAAGATCATTCAAATCGGATGTCGCAAAACGCCCACCGTCAAGTTGAACCATCGGACGAAGCTCAGGAGGGATAACTGGAAGTACATCCAGTACCATCCAACCAGGCAAGTTCTTCGAGTTACGGAATGCTTCCATAACTTCCAGACGCTTAATCGCACGATTACGACGTTGACCTTGTGCAGTTTTGAGTTCTTCTTTGAGTGTGTCTACTTCGCGTTCGATATCAATATCGATGAGAAGCTTCTTCACGGCTTCCGCACCCATGCCCGCTTGGAAAGCATAGCCGTATTTCTCACGATAGCTACGGTATTCTTTCTCAGACAATAGTTGCTTCTTCTCAAGTGGCGTATCACCTGGATCCGTTACTACGTAGGATGCAAAGTAGATGATTTCCTCCAAAGATCTTGGAGACATATCTAGTGCAAGACCCATACGGCTAGGAATCCCTTTGAAGTACCAAATGTGTGAAACAGGAGCAGCAAGTTCAATGTGTCCCATGCGTTCACGACGTACTTTTTGACGGGTTACTTCAACGCCACAACGGTCACAAACAACGCCTTTATAACGAACACGTTTGTATTTACCGCAATGACATTCCCAATCTTTCGTAGGTCCGAAGATCTTTTCACAGAAAAGACCTTCTTTCTCAGGTTTTAAGGTTCTGTAGTTAATCGTTTCCGGCTTCTTTACTTCCCCACGGGACCAAGAGCGAATTTTATCGGGTGATGCCAAGCCGATTTTCATAAACTCGAAGTTGTTAACGTCCATCAAGGAGCAACCCTCCTTTAAGAAATTTAAACCCACTTTACAGTGAATCGTTCTCGTTCTAAAGCTATGTTACTATTCGTTGACCCCAAGCTCGGAGCCCTCAATGTTTAGGTTTAATTTATCGCTTGTCACTTCGTCGTCGTCATCAGCTTCGCGCATCTCGATCTCTTCTTCATCGCCAGACAGGATCTTAACATCCATACCTAAGCTTTGAAGCTCTTTGATCAAAACTTTGAAGGATTCCGGAACACCTGGTTCTGGAACGTTCTCGCCTTTGACAATGGATTCGTACGTTTTCACACGGCCCACAACGTCATCTGACTTAACGGTAAGAATTTCTTGCAATGTATAAGCAGCTCCATATGCCTCGAGTGCCCATACCTCCATCTCCCCGAAACGTTGTCCACCGAACTGCGCTTTACCACCCAGCGGCTGCTGAGTAACAAGGGAGTAAGGTCCTGTGGAACGGGCATGGATTTTATCGTCAACCATGTGTGCCAATTTGATCATGTACATAACGCCAACGGTTACTTCACGCTCGAAGGACTCACCTGTACGACCATCGTACAGAATCGTTTTACCGCTACGTTGCATACCTGCTTCTTCCATGGCATCAAATACGTCATACTCACGCGCTCCATCGAATACTGGTGTTGCAGCGTGAATACCCAAATACTTGGAAGCCATACCTAAGTGAACTTCAAGTACTTGACCGATGTTCATCCGGGAAGGAACCCCTAGTGGATTCAGAACGACTTCTACTGGTGTACCATCTGGAAGGAAAGGCATATCTTCTTCAGGGAGAATACGTGCAACTACCCCTTTGTTACCATGACGTCCCGCCATTTTGTCGCCTTCGGAAATTTTCCGTTTTTGAGCAATATAGACACGAACGAGTTGGTTAACACCTGGAGGCAGCTCATCGCCGTTCTCACGCGTAAATACTTTCACATCAACCACGATACCATCTGTACCATGCGGTACGCGTAGGGACGTGTCACGAACCTCACGAGCCTTCTCACCGAAGATTGCGTGCAGCAATCTTTCTTCCGCCGTTAGCTCCGTTACACCCTTCGGCGTTACTTTACCAACGAGGATGTCGCCAGCGCCGATTTCAGCACCAACACGAATGATTCCGCGCTCGTCAAGATTCTTAAGTGCGTCTTCCCCTACGTTCGGGATGTCGCGAGTAATTTCTTCAGGTCCAAGCTTCGTATCACGAGCTTCCGACTCGTATTCCTCGATATGAATGGAGGTGTACACATCTTCTTTAACAAGCTTTTGGCTTAGCAAGATCGCATCCTCATAGTTGTAACCTTCCCAAGTCATGAAAGCTACGACTACGTTGCGTCCAAGCGCCAATTCACCTTGTTCTGTAGACGGTCCATCAGCAAGGATATCTCCTGCTTTAATCAATTGACCTTTTTTTACAATCGGACGTTGATTAATGCAAGTACCTTGGTTAGAACGCATAAATTTGTGAAGCTTATATTTCACGATGTTACCGCTAACTAGCTTGCCATCAACCATTTCTTGGCGACGCAACCAAATTTCGTTCGCAGCAGCTTTCTCAATAATTCCATCAAATTTGGAGACAATACATACTCCGGAGTCCTTAGCAACCTTGTGCTCCATTCCTGTACCTACAAGCGGAGCTTTAGGAATAAGAAGTGGAACAGCTTGACGCTGCATGTTGGAACCCATTAAGGCACGGTTGGAGTCATCATTTTCAAGGAACGGGATTAACGCTGTCGCTACAGAAACAACTTGCTTCGGAGAAACGTCCATGTAGTCGACACGTTCAACCGGAAGTGTTAAGTTATCATCTTTGTAACGAACGATAATCGCATCTTCAACGAATTTATTTTCTTCCGTCAACTTCGCATTCGCTTGCGCGATAACGTAGTTATCTTCTTCATCTGCTGTCAGGTAAGCGATTTGATCAGTTACCAAACCTGTCTTCGGATCTACCCAACGATACGGTGCTTCAATGAAGCCATACTCATTAATACGGGCAAACGTAGACAAGGAGTTGATCAAACCAATGTTCGGTCCCTCAGGCGTCTCAATTGGACACATACGGCCATAGTGAGAGTGATGCACGTCACGAACTTCCATCCCTGCGCGCTCTCTCGTCAAACCGCCGGGTCCGAGTGCAGATAGACGTCTCTTGTGCGTCAATTCAGCAAGCGGATTCGTTTGGTCCATAAATTGCGATAGTTGGGAGCTACCAAAGAACTCTTTGATCGACGCGATAACAGGACGAATGTTGATCAATGCTTGCGGCGTGATCACGTTAGCGTCTTGAATCGACATACGTTCACGAACAACACGTTCCATACGGGAAAGACCGATACGGAATTGATTTTGAAGCAATTCACCTACAGAACGAAGTCTACGGTTACCAAGATGGTCAATATCATCTGTATTTCCAATACCATGCAGTAAGTTAATAAAGTAGTTAATGGATGAGATGATATCGGCAGGCGTGATGTTTTTGACAGCTTTATCAATAACACCGTTAGAAATAACCTTAACTACCTTGCCTTCTTCTGTTGGTGAGTAAACGTTAATGCACTGAACAGGGATTGTATCCGCGCCAGTTACACCTTTAGGAATCGTAAACTCTTTATATCCCGCACCTTTTTCGATAAAAGGAAGGATTTCATCAAGCACACGACGATCCAACAATTGTCCAGCTTCAGCAATGATTTCCCCAGTTTCGGAATCCACCAAAGTTTCAGCTAAACGTTGATTGAACAAACGGTTCTTGATGTGTAATTTTTTATTGATTTTGTAGCGACCTACGTTCGCTAAATCGTAACGCTTCGGATCAAAGAAACGAGCAACGATCAAGCTTCTTGCATTATCAAGCGTAGGCGGCTCACCTGGACGAAGACGCTCGTAGATTTCGATCAACGCTTTTTCCGTAGAATCGGTGTTATCTTTATCTAGCGTGTTACGAATATATTCGTTATCGCCAAGCAAATCTAGAATTTCAGCATCCGTACCAAATCCTAATGAACGAAGCAATACAGTAACTGGGATTTTACGCGTGCGATCGATACGAACATAGATGATATCCTTCGCATCTGTCTCAAGCTCCAGCCACGCTCCGCGGTTCGGAATCACTGTTGCTGTGTAAGTTTTTTTGCCGTTTTTATCCACTTTCGTGCTATAATAAACACTGGGAGATCGAACGAGCTGGGAGACGATTACACGCTCCGCACCGTTAATAATGAACGTTCCTGTATCGGTCATAATAGGGAAATCCCCCATGAACACTTCTTGTTCCTTGACCTCGCCAGTTTCCTTATTAATCAAACGGACTTTGACTCTTAACGGCGCCGCATATGTTACGTCGCGTTCTTTGGACTCATCAACGGAATACTTAGGATCGCCTAAGCTATAGTCGATGAACTCCAGTACTAGGTTCCCTGTAAAATCCTGAATCGGGGAGATATCCTGAAACATCTCACGAAGTCCCTCTTCCAAAAACCACTCATACGATTTTTGCTGGATTTCAATCAGGTTTGGAATGCCCAGAACCTCATTAATTCGTGCATAAGTCCTGCGTTTACGTCGTCCAAATTGAACAAGATGTCCCGCCAACTTTCATTCACCCCTCAACTCTACTCAATAAATAAAAAGAAAGAAGAAAAACTTCGACCGACGTACACTCAGGACGCCTCCGTTAGTGGAGCCCGTCCGAATTAAGCGACTGTATGGATGAAGGTTTTTTTCTGTATTCAATAACACGTTATCAAGAATTGTTCCCATCCTGTTAGAATTTCCCAAAATTCAAACATTATACGTCGCTGGTTCGAATTTTATTCCTACTGGCTAAAAAAAGACTTGACATTTTTACCAACTAAAGACATGTGTCCCATCTTAATACTGACATTTTTTAATAATATCACAATTGAAATGTCAAGTCAAACAAATTCCCACATATAATTGCGTGAGCTTTACTTCGTTGCTTTAAGAATGCGGTAGCCTTTGTCCTTCGAAACCTCCACCACTTCACTATACATGGTTTCCAGCTTCTTCACTGCCGATGGCGCCCCTTGCTTCTTCTGGATGACAACCCACAGAGAGCCCCCATCCTTCAAGCAATCATAAGCATCCACAAATATCTTATGAACCGTTTCTTTACCCGCACGGATCGGCGGATTGGTTAGAACAGCGTCAAACTTCTTATCCTTCACCTGTTCCAACAGATCACTCTGAAGAATAGTGACATTGGTAATACCATTTCGCCGCGCATTCTCCACCGAAAGTTCGACTGCTCTTTCATTGATGTCGACCATTGTCACATGCCCATTCGGACACATCACCGCTGCGCTCAGCCCCATCGGTCCGTAGCCACAGCCCATATCAAGAACACTAGCATTTTCCGATAGTTCCATTGTTTCTATTAAATGCTTACTGCCATAATCGACACCTTTTTTAGAAAACACACCGGCATCCGTAAGAAAAGTAAACGTCTTGCCACGAAGTGTTTCTTGTGTCGTATGGACATCACTCTTCACTGTCGGCCGCCTTGTGTAGTAATGCTCTGACACGTTTGAATTCCCTCCTTTTCTACCTATAGGAAAAACAAATAACCACGTGCGTTCCTAAGGCTTTCCTAAGGGTAAAACTTAGGCACAATAAACGGCGTTGCCGTTCATATCCTGCGAACCTATCGTACTTTAATGTTGAAAAAAACCTCTTGAAGTCAAGCTTCAAGAGGTTTCTTAAGAAAAAGAAATTACTTAACTTCTACGGAAGCGCCAGCTTCAGTAAGCTTAGCTTTAACAGCGTCTGCTTCTTCTTGGCTAACTTTTTCTTTAACTGCTTTTGGAGCTCCGTCAACAAGGTCTTTCGCTTCTTTCAGGCCAAGACCTGTGATTTCGCGAACTACTTTGATTACGTTGATTTTGGAAGCGCCAGCGCTTGTCAAGATAACGTCAAACTCAGTTTGAGCTTCTTCAACTGCTACTGCTGCGCCGCCGCCTGCTGCTACTGGAGCTGCTGCTGTTACGCCAAACTCTTCTTCGATTGCTTTAACCAGGTCGTTCAATTCCAAGATTGTCATGCCTTTGATTGCTTCTAGGATCGTTGCATTTGTGCTCATGGTTAAACCTCCATTATCATTAATAAATTAGTTTTTTTGTTTGTAATTCAGATAGTGCGTTAATATTAAGCTTGACCTTCAGCTTCTTTTTTCTCTGCAACTGCTTTAACAGCAAGAGCAAAGTTACGAACTGGAGCTTGAAGAACGCTAAGCAACATGGAGAGAAGACCATCTCTGGATGGAAGTTCTGCAAGTGCTTTGATTTCAGCGGATCCAACTACGCGGCCTTCGACCACGCCAGCTTTCACGCTCAATTTATCGTTCTTTTTCGCAAATTCAGTCAAGATTTTAGCTGGAGAGATTACATCGTCTTTGCTGAAAGCAATAGCTGTTGGTCCCGTAAGGAACTCATCCAAACCAGTCAGATCAGCGTTAGCCGTTGCGCGTCTCGCTAGGGAGTTCTTGAGAACTGTAAATTCGATACCAGCTTCACGTAAGCTTTTGCGCAGCTGAGTTACTTGAGCTACGTTCAAACCACGGTAATCTGCTACGATTGTACAAGTGCTAGCTTTAAACTTCTCAGTTACTTCAGCTACAGCTTGTTCTTTCTCTGCAAGAATTTTCGCGTTTGCCATAGTACACCTCACTTCTTATGCATTTATCTTTCAAGATCGCAAACAGTAGGAGCATTAGCATTTCTTATCTATGAATAAGAAATGCCTTCGTAGACGCTACGAAGGCATGATGTGTTCACTTTTCCCTTGCGTACAAAGAAATCGCTATATATATCATAACACCTCGGTAGGAAATTAAGCTCATCGGCACCTACTGTCTACGGTTTGCATATTCATTTTTAGGACCTTTGATAGAGTATCATGCCCAGTAACCGAAGTCAACTGGAAGCTTTTACTTATCTAAAGGATGACAGGTTCACACGTACGCTTGGACCCATTGTGGAAGATACAGCAATGTTCTTAAGGTATACACCTTTAGCAGCTGCTGGTTTCGCACGAACAAGTGCATCAACCAATGCTTTGAAGTTTTCGTTCAACTTGTCTGCATCGAAAGATACTTTACCAAGTGGAGCATGGATTTGACCTGCTTTATCAAGACGGTATTCGATTTTACCAGCTTTGATCTCTTGAACAGCTTTGGTAACGTCGAAAGTAACTGTTCCTGCTTTAGGGTTTGGCATTAAACCTTTACCCCCGAGGATACGACCCAGTTTACCAACTTCGCTCATCATGTCCGGAGTAGCTACGCAAACATCGAATTCGAACCAACCTTGTTGAATTTTGTTGATCATGTCTGCATCACCAACAAAATCTGCACCAGCTGCTTCAGCCTCTTTTGCTTTCTCGCCTTTTGCAAATACGAGAACGCGTTTTGTTTTACCAGTACCGTGTGGAAGTACAACAACACCACGAACAGCCTGATCTTGTTTTCTTGGGTCAACACCCAGACGAACTGCAACATCTACAGTTTCATCAAATTTAGCAGGAGCTGTTTTCTTAACTAGCTCGATTGCTTCTGACGGATCATACAAAGTTTCAGCATCAACAAGCTGAGCTACTTCGCGGTATTTTTTACCGTGTTTAGGCATATTATTTATCCTCCTTAGTGGTATTAGCGGATAATCCTCCCACCGAGCGACTTCCATGATTTCGTAGAAAACATTTCCGTAAGCATCGAGCTTACACAGTCGCATTCCTTGCGGAATTAATCTTCGATGACGATTCCCATGCTGCGAGCAGTACCTTCAACCATACGCATTGCAGCCTCAACGGATGCAGCATTTAGGTCAGGCATTTTTTGTTCAGCGATTTCGCGAACTTTAGCGCGTTTCACAGTTGCAACTTTCTTCTTGTTCGGTTCGCCTGATCCTTTTTCGATACCAGCAACGACGCGAAGTAGAACTGCAGCCGGAGGCGTTTTAGTGATGAATGTAAAGGAACGGTCTTCGAAAACTGTGATTTCAACTGGAATGATTAGACCAACTTGATCAGCAGTACGAGCGTTAAACTCTTTACAGAAAGCCATAATGTTCACACCTGCTTGACCCAATGCTGGACCGATCGGTGGTGCTGGATTTGCTTTCGCAGCTTGAACTTGAAGCTTCACGATTTTAATAACCTTTTTTGCCATGATAGACACCTCCTTGCAGTAATATAGGAGTCTTCGACGAATCAAAGTCTCACTATTCAGGAAAATAATGCGATCCCACTAACGTAGGTCTATCCCAAGGAATAGACCTGGTAGAACCTTTTGGTTGTCACGCTGTTAGAGTTTTTCCACTTGATCGAAATCGAGCTCAAGCGGCGTTTCTCTACCAAACATGTTGACATGCACCTTCAGTTTACCCTTATCGGCAATAATCTCTTCGACAGAGCCAACAAAGTTTGCAAATGGACCCACTTTGACGCGTACGGTCTCTTTGAGTTCGAAGTCGATTACTTCCTTCGGCTCTTCCATTCCCATATGCTTCAGAATCGATTCAACTTCCTCAGGTAACAATGCAGTTGGTTTAGAGCCGGATCCTGTAGAACCTACAAACCCAGTCACTCCTGGCGTATTACGCACTACGTACCAAGAGTCGTCCGTTTGAATCATTTCCACAAGGACATACCCTGGATAAACTTTACGCATGACAACTTTCTTCTTGCCATCCTTGTTTACCAGTTCTTCTTCCATAGGCACAAGCACACGGAAGATCTTGTCCGTCATTTCCATAGACTCAACGCGCTTCTCTAAGTTGGCTTTCACTTTGTTCTCATACCCTGAATAGGTATGTACGACGTACCATCTTTTTTCCATGAATAAATTCACCTATAGTCCTGTTTATTTAAAAACAAGGCGCAGCAACTCAGAAATTCCTAGATCCAGCACAAAAAAATAAATAGCAACAAAAGTTACTGTACCTATAACGACAAGCGTATAAGTAGTCATCTCTTTGCGACTTGGCCACTTGACCTTTTTGAGTTCTGACCAACTGTCGGTGAAGAAGGAAAAAGTGGATCCGAAGCTTTGTCTCATTCTAGCCAAGAACGCCACAAACTACACCTCCAAAGAACTACCTAGTCTCGCGATGAGCAGTATGTTCATTGCAAAATTTGCAATATTTCTTCAACTCAATACGGTCGGGATTGTTGCGCTTATTTTTAGTGGATGCATAGTTTCTTTGTTTGCAATTTGTGCACGCTAATGTGATGATGACCCGCATGATGTACACCTCCTACAGACACTTTCTAATTAAAGCCCTTCTAAGCGCATCAAAAAGAAAGCGACTTTTAGGGCTACCTGAAACACTTTATCACAACTGTCCCCCGAGTGTCAAGGTAGAAGTCTCACAAATGCAAGAGTATCACCAGTATAGGCTCTCCCGAGGGTTACTAAACATACTAAGAAAGAAAAACACCCGTACAGCTCATGCGGCACGGGCATTTCTATAAATCTCTGACTTCCAAATACCGCTCAAGCTTGCGCTTAACACGTTGGAGAGCATTGTCAATTGACTTCACATGGCGATCGAGATCCACAGCAATTTCTTGATAAGATCTGCCATCGAGATAGAGCATAAGCACTCTACGCTCTAAGTCGCTTAATATCTCTCCCATTTTATCTTCAAGTCCCGTAAACTCTTCTTGATTAATAACCAATTCCTCGGGATCTGTTACCCGGGAGCCGCTAATCACATCGAGCAGTGTACGATCAGAATCTTCATCATAGATGGGCTTATCCAGTGACACGTAGGAATTAAGAGGTATATGCTTTTGACGAGTTGCTGTCTTAATCGCCGTGATGATCTGCCGCGTGATACACAGTTCAGCAAAGGCTTTGAATGAAGCAAGCTTGTCTCCTCGGAAGTCGCGGATAGATTTATATAAACCTATCATACCTTCCTGCACAATATCTTCTCGGTCTGCACCTATCAAAAAATAAGAACGTGCTTTGGCACGAACAAAATTCTTATACTTGTTGATAAGATATTCCAAAGCTTCGCTACTGCCTTCACGGACTGCTTCGACAATGTCTTCATCTGGCTTGAGGTCATAATCATACATTCTCAGTTCTTTGAGGTCGACACTCACCAACAATCCCTCCGGCCTGCAAGACTACCCAGATTTCACTATAAAAGTTAGGTTAAGTATACATGATGAAAACTCACACCGTCAACGGGGAACCCCACCATTTCTAGCATTTGGAGGATTTACTCCCCTCTTCGCCATCGTTCTAACTTCGCTTTCATCTCTTCACTCAGCTTGCCTCCGAATGGATTTCGTTTGGTTGTCGTCTCCGATACAATGCGTTCACGAACCTCTTTACGATTCTGTTTAATTTTCACTAGTAATTCTTTCGCGGGCATACGGAGTGCTCCCTTGCCAAATATGACATGCTGCTCAATCATATCCGACGTCGCCACGAATATTTCCTTACGCCTTCCCATCAGATTCGTAACCAATCGTTCGATTCGCTCATCTGCGGTTTCCTTCTCTTTGGTATAGAGCACAGCCAGTTTATTCTGCACATATTTCTTGCCGAGTCCAGGTACCATGTAGGCATCAAAGACCAGATAGACTTTCATACCCGAAAAGGATTGAAACTCCGCAAGCATATGAATCAGACCGTCCCGCGCTCCTTCAAGATCGGTATCCTTTAATTTACTTAACTCGGGCCAAGCGCCGATAATGTTGTAGCCATCTACAATTAGGATCTGTTCCATCCCATCTAGCTCTTATTGCGCTGTCTTACCACTTCATACATCAATACACCAGCGGCAACAGAGGCATTCAACGAATTA
This sequence comes from Paenibacillus sp. Soil766, assembly GCF_001428105.1. GTDB lineage: Bacteria > Bacillota > Bacilli > Paenibacillales > NBRC-103111 > Paenibacillus_E. The sequence continues at coordinate 42,496 of NZ_LMSJ01000033.1, forward strand.
ACATGCCCAGCCATTGGCAGCTTGACTAAGAAGTCGCATCTTTCTTTAATAAGTCGCCCCACACCTTTACCCTCGTTTCCAATAACTAGTGCAATCGGAATCGTAAAGTTGGCTCTATAGACATCTTGAGCAGCAGTAACGTCCGTACCTGCAACCCAGACACCTTGCTCCTTTAATTGCTCAATCGTTTGGGCAATGTTCGTTACACGCGCAACTGGAACATACTCAACTGCGCCCGCAGATGTTTTGGAAACTGTTGCCGTTAACCCTACGGAGCGGCGCTTCGGTATAATGACACCATGAACCCCCGTACAATCTGCTGTACGCAGAATCGAACCTAAGTTATGCGGATCTTCAATTTCATCGAGTATCAAAATGAATGGTTCTTGCCCAAGCGCTTTCGCCTTGGCTAAGATATCCTCAACTTCTACGTAGGCATACGCTGCGACTTGTGCAACTACACCTTGATGTTGGAGGCCCTCTGCCATTTGATCCAGCTTACGCTTGTCCGTAAATTGGACAATAATTCCTAGATTCTTGGCTTCTGCCACAATCGGCCCCGCGAATTGCTTCTGAGCACCTTCGGCAATCCATATTTTATTAATCGTCCGGCCGGCACGTAGCGCCTCCAATACGGAGTGCTTCCCGCCGATAATGTCTTCATCCATCCTAATTCCTCCTAAAGTACGTGCAAATGCTTGTCTATTTCTGTTTCTGATCATACGTGATGGCAAAGTTTAAAATCTCTTTCAACCGCTCAAAAGATTGTTTGTAATATAAATATCCGATTAAGCACTCAAACGCGGTGCTGTGCCGGTATTCCAGCACATCCGCGTTTTTGGCTGTCGTTCCTGACTTGGCATTACGCCCCCGCTTCACGATGTCTACTTCTTCTTCCGTTAATGTGGGCATCAAGGCCGCCAATAATTTGGACTGCGCTTTGGCAGACACAAACCCTGTTGATGCCTTATGCAAATGGTTAGGGCGATGATTCGCCCCCGAGATGACATATTGTCGGATGTAGACTTCATACACCGCATCCCCAATATACGCCAACACTAGCGGATTTAATAAATGCGGGCTCTTCGATGGCGGAAACGAAAACAAGTTAGCAGCTTCAAGATTTATTTCGGTCATTTGCGGCGCCAGCGTATGCCTTGCGGTGTGTCTTCAAGGAATATCCCTTTCTCCGTCAGCAAATCGCGGATTTCATCCGCGCGTGCCCAATTTTTCGATTTCCGTGATTCCGTACGCTCAATGATCAGCTGCTCGATCTCTTCATCCAGCAATTCATCCCCTTGTTGCGAAAGAATGCCGAGCGTTCCATCGAATGCTTCTAATTGCTCCATGTATAGCTTCACTGCATCCGCATGTACCCGCTCCTGTTGTAAGTACAAATTCGCTTCCGCAACAAGATCGAACACCGCGGTAATCGCATCCGGTGTATTGAAATCATCATTCATTTTATCCACAAATTGTTTCGAAATCGCTTGTAGTTTATCTGCAATTCCCGCTTCAACTTCACCTGTAGCAGATGCTGTAGCAAGACGATGCTTCATATTATCGTAAGCATTCTGAATCCGTTCCAACGCATTTGCCGCTTGCTTCAAGCTCTCATCACTGAAATTAAGCGGATTCCGATAATGCGCGGATAACATGAAGAAACGAAATACTTGCGGTTTAATTTGTTTAACTAGATCCCGAATTAAAATACCATTTCCGAGTGATTTCGACATTTTTTCATTATCGATATTTAGAAAAGCATTGTGCAACCAATAATTAGCCATTGGATGACCCGTTACCGCCTCGGTTTGAGCAATCTCACATTCATGGTGAGGGAACGTTAAATCTTGCCCGCCTCCATGAATATCAATCGTTTCGCCCAAATATTTGCGCACCATCGCGGAGCACTCAATATGCCAACCTGGGCGGCCTTGGCCCCAAGGGCTATCCCAATAAATCTCTCCTGGCTTCGCAGCCTTCCATAGGACAAAGTCCTGTGGATTTTCTTTACGCTCATCCACCTCAATACGAATTCCGTGCTGAAGCTCTTCCAAGTTTTGTTTAGAGAGCTTGCCGTAATCCGAGAATTTAGAAGTCCTATAATAGACATCACCGCGAGCTTCATAAGCGAAATCCTTCTCGACAAGCGCAGCTATGAAATCGACGATTTCTTGAATGTTCTCCGTTACACGCGGATTCAGCGTGGCTTCATGAACACCTAAAGATTGGATATCTTCTAAGAAAGCCGCGATGAACGTTTCGGCAAGTTCTGGTACGGAAACCGCCATCTCCTCGGCTTTGCGAATCATTTTATCATCCACATCGGTAAAGTTCGTAATGTAGTTGACTTCATACTGCTGAGATTCCAAATAACGGCGAACTACGTCGAAAAATATAACAGGCCGACCGTTGCCAATATGAATATAGTTATATACGGTTGGACCACATACATACATCTTCACTTTGCCTGGCTCAATCGGAATAAACTCTTCCTTCTTGCGCGTTAAGGTATTATATACTTTGAGTGTCATGTTCTCCTCAATTCTCCATTCTGCTTCCGTTCTTCTTCCAATTGGAATTTCAACTCATTAATTTGATTCTGTAATTCTTGGAAAATATCGACGATCGGATCGGGCAAATTACCATGATCTAGTCTATTCACGCGGATACCGTCACGCTTTACAAGTTTGGCAGGAATCGTGACGACTGTACTATTGGAAGGAACTTCTTGAATCACAACCGCATTAGAGCCAATACGTGAGTTCTCACCTACGAGGAAGGACCCGAGAATTTTGGCACCAGAACCAATAACTACATTATTACCAATTGTTGGGTGTCTCTTACCTTTCTCTTTCCCCGTTCCACCTAAAGTTACACCTTGGTACAAGATCACATCATCCCCGATCTCACAGGTTTCCCCGATGACAACACCCATCCCGTGATCAATAAACAACCTTCTGCCAATTGTTGCTCCTGGATGAATTTCGATGCCTGTCATGAATCGACTTATTTGAGAAACGATACGTGCCAGGGTATACATCTTTCTCGTATAAAACCAATGTCCAATCCGATGCGACCAAATCGCATGAAGTCCCGAATACGTAAAAACAACCTCAAACCAACTGCGCGCTGCGGGGTCGTTATCGAATACGGCGGATATATCAGATTTGATCGTTGACCACATACTGCTCACCTTCTTGCCTAGAATAATATTGGTAAAAAATAAAAAAAGCCCCTGCAGCCCTAAGGCTGCAGAGGCGTGGTGATCGCGGTTCCACTCTGCTTGGTGACTCGGAAGTCTCCCAACTCAAACCCGTAACGTGGGTGTTCCGGCTACGCCTACCCTACTCAGTGAGTATTCGGCGCGGCTGCTCCCAGGTGCATTTCTGATTACAAGGATTGGATAACTCACAGCCAAAGCCTCGCGGCCTTGATTATCCTCTCTGACGAATCCTCACTTAACCATACTCTCCTGATCATGGCATTTCATATTCTATTTACGTTAAGTATAGCGAAAAGAATCCCGCTTTACAATAAGCTCTGAAGGCGTGAAACGACTTTTTCTTTCCCAAGTAGGAAAAGGGACACATTCAGATCCGGTCCATGGACTTGACCTGTCAACGCAGAGCGAACAGACATGAACAGTTGCTTCCCTTTGAAACCTGTTTCCTTCTGCACTGCTTTAAGCAGCGCCGGGATCGCTTCAACCGTGAATCCTTCTGCTTGCTCCACTTGTGCTAAGAAACTCTTCAGTACGACTGGCACGTGCTCTTCTTTCAATACAGCAGCCGCTTCATCATCGATGACCAGCTCCTCCTTGAAGAAGATCGCGGACAATTCCACAATTTCAGCCGCGTAGCGCATTCTTTCTTGATTGAGGCTAACGAGTGCTTCTACCCATGCCCCAGTAACAGCATCCAAGTCACCTTCTTGAAGGTATCCAGCTTTGCGTAGATGCGGCACACAAAGGTCAACGATGCGGGAAAGTGGTGCCTTTTTCAAATAGGCATTGTTCATCCAGTTCAATTTATCCATATCAAACACAGCCGGGCTCTTGGATACACGATCCAGATCAAACTGCGCGATCAATTCTTCCTTCGTAAACATCTCTTCTTCTCCGCCAGGGGACCAACCAAGCAGCGCAATAAAGTTCACTACTGCTTCCGGTAGATAGCCCAGCTCTTTGTACTGCTCGATGAACTGGATGATGGACTCATCCCGTTTGCTCATTTTCTTGCGGTCGGGATTCAAAATCAAAGCTAAATGCGCAAAGTCCGGAATCGGCATATCTAGCGCTTCGTACATGAGAACTTGTCTCGGTGTATTTGTCAGATGCTCTTCCCCGCGTATGACCAGATTGATTTTCATCAAGTGATCATCCACAATTACAGCAAAGTTATATGTCGGAATACCATCCGGACGCGCAATAATAAAGTCACCGATCCCATTGGACTCGAATTCCACATGCCCGCGGACTTTATCGTCAATACCGATCACGCGGTCAGCAGGGATACGGAAACGTGTAGAAGGCACACGACCTTCCGCTTGAAAAGCGGCAATCTGCTCAGGCGTCAAGTTACGGCATTTACCTGAGTAGCCGCCCATTTCCCCGTTCGCCTCTTGTTCAGCGCGTTCTTGCTCCAGATCTGCTTCTGAGCAGTAGCACCCGTAGGCATGTCCGCTCTCTAGCAGCTTGTCTAGGTAGGTTCGATAAATATCGAGACGCTCCATTTGACGGTAAGGACCGTAAGGGCCTCCGATATCTACGCTCTCATCCCACTCCAGGCCAAGCCAACGAAGCCCATTCAGCTGATCTTGGATTCCTGACTCTTTATGACGCGTTTGATCCGTATCTTCAAAACGAACAACAAACGCACCGTCATGGCGGCGAGCTAGTAAATAACAAAACAGTGCTGTCCGCGCACCGCCAATATGTAAATGTCCAGTCGGACTAGGTGCATAACGCACGCGTAAAGGTTGATTCATCGATGTATCCCCTTTTTCTTCCCATTTATGAATACCTGCTATTTTATCACATCTCGAATTAAACAAACAACCGATTGTGCCGCGATTCCCTCACCACGACCCGTAAATCCAAGCTGTTCGGTCGTTGTCGCTTTCACATTCACTTGATCTGGCTCTGCCTCTAGAGCAGCTGCGATAATTTCAACCATCTGCGGGATGTATGGAAGCATTTTTGGCTTTTGCGCAATAATCGTGGAATCTGCGTTCCCCAGTTTGTAGCCTTTTTCTTTTGCCAATTGCCATACCCGCTTCAATAAGACCAAGCTATCCGCGTCTTTGTACTCGGCAGCTGTATCCGGGAAGTGCTTCCCGATATCACCAAGGCCTAGTGCGCCTAAGATCGCGTCACTAATCGCGTGCAACAGTACATCCGCATCGGAGTGACCTAGCAACCCTTTTTCATAAGGAATCGTTACGCCTCCAATAATGCATTTTCGACCCTCTACTAATTGATGGACATCAAAGCCATTTCCTACACGAATCATTTGTGATCCTCTCCCCTTACGTTATGTAAAATCCATTCTGCCCAAGGTAAATCTTCTGGGGTTGTTATTTTAATATTATAATAGTCCCCTTCAACCACATGCACCGCAGCACCTAAACGCTCTACTAAGCTCGCATCATCTGTCCCCATGAACTTGTCCTCTAAGGCCTTCTCATGTGCCTCCCGCAAGAGAGAAAGACGAAAAGCCTGCGGCGTTTGGATCGCCCACAAGCTTCGTCTATCCGGTGTTGATTGAATGCGATGATCCGCTGCATCCACAACTTTAATTGTATCTTTGACGGGAACGGCTAAGACTGCTGCTCCCATTTCCTGCGCCTTTGTCAGGCACGCGAACATATGTTCTTTTTTTACGAAAGGGCGAACACCGTCATGCACAAGCACCCATTGCGTGCCCTCTTGCAAGAAATGGAGACCTCGTCTAACGGAATCTTGCCGCTCTGCGCCACCCGCCAGCACACATGTTACCTTCGTAAGTGCATAGCTCGTGACATAGCCGTTACAGCGACTCACATCATCTGCACCCACAACGAGAATAATTTCATCCACTTCATGTATGTTTTGAAATAATTGCAAGGTATGTACCAGAATTGGCTTCTGTCCCAGTTGCAGGTATTGTTTGCTTTCTGCTGTACCCATGCGCGAACCTTTGCCCGCTGCTACGATGATAACTCCTAGCTTCCCCATAAGTCCTCCAACTTGGCGCTTTCAGAGCGAAAGCTTTCTTCGTAATCATATGCCCAAGTCAACTTGAAAGAGCTATGTTACATCTCCTTATCATACTGGTTTTACTGTGCTTTTTCCAATAGTTTTGGTTTCGCAAAAATCATTCGACCCGCCGATGTCTGAAGCACACTCGTTACCATCACTTCCAGCGTCATACCGATGAAATCACGTCCGCCTTCGACTACGATCATCGTACCATCATCGAGATAAGCTACACCTTGTCCATGTTCCTTGCCGTCTTTAATGACTTGAACAATAATTTCTTCTCCCGGTAGGACAACTGGTTTCACCGCATTCGCAAGATCGTTGATATTGAGCACCGATACACCTTGTAGTTCACATACTTTATTCAGGTTAAAATCGTTCGTAATCACTTTCCCTTGAAGAACTTTAGCTAAGCGCACCAGCTTGCTGTCCACTTCGGCAATTTCTTCGAAATCCCCTTCATAAATGAGGACCTTCACTTCGAGTTCTTTTTGGATTTTGTTCAAAATGTCCAGTCCGCGACGCCCACGGTTTCGCTTCAGTAAATCTGATGAGTCTGCAATATGCTGCAACTCTTCCAAAACGAACTCCGGAATAACCAGGGTTCCCTCGATAAATCCGGTTTTGCAAATATCTGCGATCCGGCCATCGATGATGACACTCGTATCCAAAATCTTATGTTCCTCGTACGGACGATGCGTCTGCTTCTCAGGACCTGTGGATCGACTCTTCGCAATGACCTGCACAAGTTCTTCCCGCTTGCTGTAACCGATACGGAAGCCCATAACGCCCAACACAGCCGATACAAGGAAAGGCAAGAATGGCCCTGCCCATTTGGCTTGCTCAAGCACGGGAAATAACATGACTGAAACCAATAGCCCAATCACTAGTCCTAATGTACCAGAAAGCAAGTCCGACACGGGAATATCCGTGACATTGCGCTCACCTCTCATCAGCAAGTTCATACCAATGTTAGCTACCCACGCTGAAATCAAAAACATCCCTACTGCACATAAACTATTAATCCAGAATACTTGTCCTGCATGACTTGTCACATCCGTTGCTCGTAAGAACGAATCGCTCCACCTATAACCTAAACTGCCACCCATGATAGCTAAAATGATTTGTACCCATTTCTTCATCACAGATTCACCTCCTGCATCAACTTTTTTTGAGCCTTATTACAATTATGTTCCAATTTATGCAACGTTAATCACTTCTTTCGTCGGAAAATTGAATTATTAGAGGGCATCCATTATAATGAAATGGAAGTTACCAACCTACCCGAGGTGGATGGAATGAGCTCCTTGACTTTAAAGCAGTTTCAAGATCAAGTTTCTGATTTGTTACTCCGTCACCGCAGTCTGCTTGATGTCTTATCCAAATTTCAACAGTCAGGCGCAGCTGCCAACCGGTCCGTGGTGAAATCCATTACCGAATGTGGATGTATCCAGGTCCATGCAGCTAAGCAAGAGTATCATCCAGAGATGACCTTGGATGAGGCTAAGGATGTTCTAGGCACCCATGTATCTGGTCACTTATGTGAGCAATGCATTGAGGTCGTTAGTAGCGAACTAGGTAGGAATCTCTTCTACATGTCTGCGCTAAGCAACATTCTTGATATTAATTTGGAACAAGTCGTTGAGAATGAATCAAAGAAATGTTCAACACTAGGCCTATTCAACATGTCATGATGATGAAAACAAAAAAAGCATTTATTTTCTTCCTGAAGGTCAGGAGAAAATAAATGCTTTTTATTTTCGAACAATGCGCTATACGTCAGATTTCACTGAATTCGTGTCATCTACGCCACGTCTTTTGTTCTTTCTGCGAAGATTCCGAAGACGGATGAAGTATCCATCAACGTTTTTTTTTAGGCCGTAAAGAGCGTACATCAAAAGTGGAACGAAAATCATTTTGGAAATGGATTCTGGCCATTTGATTGCAATCAGAACCGCTGCTGCAACGATGATTGGCGTAATCCAAATCGCAGCTTTGGGAATGCCCGCTTTTTTGAAATTCGGATACTTCACTGTGCTGACCATTAAGTATGACAATAGGACTGTACTTACAAGAAGTACATAGACGTTAATATCATTCACGAAAAGAGCTAATGTACAGAGAACACCGCCTGCTGCTGGAATCGGTAAACCGATGAAATAGCCAGGCGTACCGGCAACAACATTAAATCGAGCTAAGCGCAGCGCTCCACAGATCGGGAAGATCGCCGTTACAATCCAAGCAAAAGCTGGGCTAATAACGGTAGGGTCGTTAAATGCAACTACATACATGATAAAAGCAGGAGCGACACCGAAAGAGATCACATCGGATAAGGAGTCTAATTCTTTACCGAACTCACTTTGAGCGTTCAACGCTCTCGCAACACGTCCATCGAGTCCATCCAATAGCATAGCGACAATGACCAGCACGGCAGCGATGCCATGTTCTCCACTGAAGGCTAGGATAATCGATAGTACGCCTAGGAATAAGTTCCCTACTGTAAAGAGACTGGGAATTGATTTTGTTAACATATGTTTTTGTCCACCTCTGGATTTACTATACCCTAAACTTGACTACATGAAACCTTAACAATGATACTTTATGATTGTATCCACTTTAAATATGTCTGTCAATGAACACTTGTTCCTGAATTCTTTTGAGACCTTCCTTAATGGCGCGGGCTCTCACTTCTCCGATTCCGTCAACTTCATCCAATTCCTCGATCGTCGCCATCATCATGTGTGGCAAGTAGCCAAACTTCTCCACTAGATTACCAATAATGATGGATGGTAATCGCGGAATTTTGCCTAAAATGCGGAAGCCACGTGGGGAAACAGGCTCTTCAGCAATCGAATTGGTATGAGAATACCCTAGCAAGCGAATAATTTGCTGGGGCTCAAGCAGCTCGTCAGATGACAGACGCTTCAAACCAGCCTGCATCTCCTTGACTCTATCTTCTGATAATTCTCTTACATAATCTTTTACGAGCAAACGCGCTTCAAGTTCCGCATTCCCAACAAGTTCTTCTAATTGCATACTAATTAATCGTCCCTCGTTGCCAAGTTCGTTAATATAACGATTAATTTCCGCTTTGATGCGTAAAACCATCTCAAATCTGGCAATGACATTGGTAATATCATGCAAGGTAACTAGTTCCTCAAACTCCGATGCACTAAGATTGGTTAACGACTGATCCAAAACAACCTTGTATCGCTCCAACGTTTGGATCGCTTGGTTCGCTTTGGTCAGGATGACACCAATATCCTTCAGCGCATACCTTAAATTGCCTTGATACAGCGTAATGACATTCCGCCGCTGTGAAATGGAAACAACTAATTTATTCGTTTGCTTCGCCACACGCTCCGCTGTTCGGTGTCTAATCCCCGTTTCAGACGAGGAAATAGAGGAATCCGGGATCAATTGGGTGTTCGCATAAAGGATGCGCTTGATGTCCTCGCTGAGAATAATCGCACCATCCATTTTGGCAAGCTCATACAAATAGTTAGGCGAAAAATCACAATTGATGGAGAATCCGCCGTCCACAATTTCAGTTACCTCAGAACTGAAACCTACAACGATCAGTCCTCCTGTTTTGGCCCGTAAGACATTCTCCAAACCATCACGAAATGGCGTACCAGGTGCTACCAGTTGGAGCAATTGGCTCATCACATCTCGTTTCATCTCTTCTTTACTCATCATTTTCCTCCTGAAGGCTTATAGCTTGCAGAACTCACGCTAACCCAGTGCTGCTTTCAATGCCTCAGCCACCGTGTTTACCCCAATAATCTCCATGCCTTTCGGATGTGTCCACCCCTTCAAACTTTTCTCAGGCATAATCACTCTACGGAAACCAAGCTTCTCTGCTTCCTTCACACGCTGATCAATCCGAGATACGCCGCGGACTTCTCCTGTTAAGCCAATTTCACCGAACACAGCATCAAAAGGTTGCGTCGGTTGATCTCGGAAACTGGATGCAATACTAATAGCAATCGCCAGATCCACCGCTGGTTCATCGAGCTTGATTCCACCTGCCACGTTGAGATAAGCATCTTGATTTTGCAAGAACATGCCCATGCGTTTCTCTAATACTGCGATAATTAAGGAGAGACGATTGTGATCAACACCCGTCGCCATCCTTCTCGGAGATGGGAAGTTCGTCGAGGAGACGAGTGCTTGAATCTCTACTAAGACGGGACGCGTCCCTTCCATGCTAGCAACAACGGCCGATCCGGCCACGCCAAGCGGCCTTTCTGATAGAAACAGCTCAGATGGGTTGTTAACTTCGACAAGACCAACTTCTTGCATTTCAAAGATTCCGATTTCATTGGTTGAGCCAAAACGGTTCTTTACCGCTCTTAACACACGATAGGAGTGATGCCGCTCCCCTTCAAAGTAGAGCACACAATCGACCATATGCTCCAACATTCTAGGCCCCGCTATTGCCCCTTCCTTCGTCACATGCCCGACAAGGACCGTTGCAATTCCCTTACCCTTAGCTATTCTCATAAAATGGCCTGTGCATTCTCGAACCTGCGATACGGTCCCAGGCGCCGAAGTAATCGCCGGGTGAAATACCGTTTGGATCGAGTCAATGACGAGAAAGTCAGGATTCGTTTCTTGTATAGCCTCCTCGATAAGCTCGAGGTTCGTCTCACATAATACGTATAGCAGCGGAGATGACGCATTTAGGCGGTCGGCGCGAAGCTTGGTCTGCTTAATGGATTCTTCTCCTGATATATAAAGGACTTTTTGCTGGGCTTGTGTGAGTTCGAAGGACGTCTGCAGAAGCAAAGTTGATTTCCCGATGCCGGGATCTCCACCAACGAGGATAAGTGATCCAGGAACAATACCTCCACCTAGGACCCGATTTAATTCTTTGTTGCTTGTGACAACTCTCGGTTCAGAGCTGCTTTCTATATGTATGATGGGGATCGCTTTTTCTTTCGTTTTGGGGATTGAAGATGTCATGCCCTGCGTACGAACGACTGTTTCAATTTCTTCCACCATCGTATTCCAAGACTGACAACCTGGGCATTTGCCCATCCATTTCGGTGAATCATAGCCACATTCTTGGCAGCTGAATTTCGTTTTTTGTTTACTCATAGAAGACGCTACTCCTTAACATGGGGATATCCTTTTTGGCTATCCTTACCAATAAAGTTTACCATTTTTATGTTTCTCATGAAAGTGCTGAGGCAAAATAAACAACTACACCGTCCTCCTATTATTTGAAAAAAAAGCACCTCACTCCACCCTCATCGGATGAAGTGAAATGCTTCTTCACTTGCTCTTATTTCGTTAATGAGACGCCTTCGCCCTTCAGGACAACCAGCTCGCCTTCATTCTCATCAATGGTCAGTGAATCGCCTTTGGAAATATTGCCTCTGAGCAGTTCTTCCGACAAGCGATCTTCAATATGCTTCTGAATCGCTCTACGCAATGGACGCGCACCATAGGTTGGATCAAAGCCTTCCTTCGCAAGGAACATCTTCGCTTTATCCGTCAATAAGAAATCAACTTCTTGCTCTTTCAGGCGCTTACGTAGATCATCAGCCATCAAGCTAACAATTTGCGCAATGTGCGCTTCGTCCAAAGAGTGGAACACGATGATTTCATCAATCCGGTTAAGGAACTCTGGACGGAAGCTTTTCTTCAACTCGCCCATCACCTTGTCTTTCATGTTGCTGTAGTCTTTACCAGCATCCAAGGCAGCGGTGAAGCCAAGCGAAGAATTCTTCTTAATCATGTCCGCGCCGACATTAGACGTCATAATGATCAACGTGTTGCGGAAATCAACTGTACGTCCTTTGGAATCAGTTAGGCGACCATCCTCTAGCACTTGCAACAGGATGTTGAACACTTCCGGATGCGCCTTCTCGATTTCATCTAGAAGAACAACCGAATAAGGTTTGCGGCGAACTTTCTCAGTTAGCTGACCGCCCTCTTCATAACCAACATACCCTGGAGGCGCCCCAACGAGGCGGGAAGTCGAATGTTTCTCCATGTACTCGGACATATCGATACGAACAACAGCGTTGTCATCCCCGAAGAGAGACTCTGCTAATGCGCGTGCAAGCTCGGTTTTACCAACACCCGTTGGTCCTAGGAAAATAAAGGAGCCCATCGGACGCTTCGGATCCTTCAAACCTGCTCTTGCGCGGCGGATTGCACGGCTTACCGCTTTAACCGCTTCTTCTTGTCCAATGACACGCTCGTGAAGGATGTCTTCCATTTTGAGCAAGCGATCTGTCTCTTCTTCAGCAAGCTTGCTTACCGGAATTCCCGTCCAGCTCGCTACGATTTGCGCGATGTCATCTGGTGTAACTTCCGTATCCAGACGACCTTGTTTCTCTTTCCACTCGTTCTTCGTGGAATCTAGCTCTTCGCGAAGCTTTTGCTCCGTATCCCGAAGTCCTGCTGCTTTCTCAAACTCTTGGCTTTGAACCGCAGCATCTTTCTCCTTACGGATGTTCTCTAGCTTGCTTTCAAGCTGCTTCAAGGAAGGCGGCGTTGTGTACGAACGCAATCTAACTTTGGAGCTCGCTTCATCGATCAAGTCGATCGCTTTATCTGGCAAGAAACGATCTGTGATGTAACGATCCGAGAGCTTTACAGCCTCTTGAATCGCAGCATCTGTAATTTTCACACGGTGATGTGCTTCATAGCGATCACGCAAGCCATATAAAATTTGAACTGCTTCTTCAGGTGACGGCTGGTCTACCGTAATCGGCTGGAAGCGACGCTCAAGTGCAGCATCTTTCTCAATGTATTTGCGGTACTCATCAAGTGTTGTAGCACCAATACATTGCAGCTCGCCGCGAGCAAGAGCCGGCTTCAAGATGTTAGAGGCATCAATCGCGCCTTCTGCTCCACCAGCACCAATCAAGGTGTGAAGCTCATCAATGAACAATACGATATTGCCCGCTTGACGAATTTCATCCATGATTTTTTTGAGACGATCCTCGAATTCACCGCGATACTTCGTCCCTGCAACTACGGAACCCATATCAAGCGTCATAACGCGTTTATCTTTTAACGTTTCCGGAATTTCATTGTTAATAATTTTCTGTGCAAGGCCTTCTGCAATGGCTGTTTTACCAACCCCAGGTTCACCAATCAACACAGGATTGTTCTTAGTTCTGCGGCTCAATACTTGAATGACACGCTCAATTTCTTTGCTACGACCGATAACAGGGTCCAAATGTCCCTCTTTGGCATACGCAGTCAGATCTCTTGCCAAACCATCCAATGTAGGCGTGTTCACATTTGGATTGGTACCATGACTAGGTGACACTGTTTCGCTGCTGCCTAGCAGTTGAAGAACCTGCTGACGTGCCTTATTCAAGGAAACCCCAAGATTATTAAGAACTCTTGCAGCTACGCCCTCACCCTCACGGATAAGTCCGAGCAAAATATGTTCAGTCCCCACATACGTGTGACCTAATTTTCTCGCTTCATCCATCGAAAGCTCGATGACTTTCTTAGCTCTAGGTGTATACGCGATGTTAGTCGGCTGCTCTTGCCCTCTGCCAATTAGAGATTCAACCTCATCTTGAATTTTCTCAAGACCTAGGCCGAGCGCAACGAGTGCTTTAGCAGCAATGCCTTCACCTTCACGAATAAGTCCTAGTAAAATGTGCTCTGTTCCAATATTGTTATGTCCTAATCGAACAGCCTCCTCTTGAGCGAGAGAAAGCACCTTCTGCGCACGTTCCGTAAATCTGCCAAACATCATAGCGAACACCTCCAAAAGTAGTATATCTATGGAATTCCTAAAGGATGAATCTTATCTTGCTTCTTGCTTCTTCCTTCTTACTCATACCCTGCCAAACTTCTCACGAATCAGTTCTGCCCGTCGCATATCTCGCTCTTCCGCATTTAATTTCTCACCCGCATATTGCTGAAGGAAGCCAGGCTGCGTCATGACCAATAATTCATTGAGAACATCAGAGGATACATTGTTGATAATACCTAGATCGATACCCAATCGTACATCTGATAATCGCTGTGCTGCTTCCTTAGAGTCCATAATCCCCGCATAGGATAGAATACCAAGGGAACGATTCACACGATCAATGATCCGCATTCTAGACTCTTGTAGTAGCTTATGTCTGGCGGCACGTTCATGCTCTATAATTTGCCTTGCCACACTATATAAATTATCAATAATCTCTTCTTCCGATTGGCCTAACGTAATTTGATTAGAGATTTGGAATAGATTACCTAAAGCTTCGCTACCTTCCCCATATAATCCTCTAACCGTCAACCCAACTTGTGTAACCGCGGATAAAATACGATTAATTTGCTGACTAAGCACTAGCGCAGGGAGGTGCATCATAACTGAAGCGCGAATCCCTGTGCCCACATTCGTCGGGCAGCTCGTGAGATAGCCTCTCTTTTCATCGTATCCGTAATCCATCTGTGTTTCAAAAATATCATCAATCTGGTTCGCCAGATCCCAAACCTCTTTAATCTGAAAACCAGGACATAAACATTGTATGCGAAGATGATCCTCTTCATTGATCATGATACTGATCGATTCATTATCGCTTAAAATAACGGCTCCATTCCTGGATTCGTTAGCTAAATTTGGACTAATTAAATGTTTCTCCACTAGCACCATTCGCTCGAGCTCATTCAGCTCCGCGAGTGGAATGAGCGAGAAGTTGCTTATCGTTTCCAACTCTTCATTCTCAAGAACACCAGATAACTGCTCCAGCACTTCCTGTGATTGTTGATTGGTCGCGAGCATGGGATATGGATAATCTCTCAGGTTACGAGCAATACGGATTCGACTGCTTATGACAATATCCGACTCTGGCCCTTCACCTTTCATCCATTCACTCAAAGCATCTCCTGTAAACCGCTGTAATGTCACTGGATTCACACTCCCTTACAAACTTACATACCCGCGATTTTCTTCTCAATTTCACGAATTTGGTCACGTATCTGGGCAGCCTGCTCGAATTCTTCGCTCTCGATACAGGTCATCATATCTTTCTTCAAAAGATCGATTTCACGCTTACTTTGAATGATACCGCCGCTTCGCTTGGGAACTTTCCCAACATGCACGATATTCCCATGCACTCGCTTGAAAAGAGGGTCTAGTTTGACCGAGAAGCTTTGATAACAGGAACCACAACCAAACCGACCTAATTTACTGAATTGCGAGTACGTAAGACCGCAGTTATCACAGCGGATTGCCTGAGACTTTGCCGCGGACAATGGTTCAAAATCAAGTAAGCCTGATAGTAGATTGTGAATCGAAAAGCCGTTCGATGTTCCAGGAATCATCTCGCCCTTCTCGCGGGCACAATTCTCACAAATGTGGAACTCGTTCTTGTCTCCATTCACAATCTTAGTGAAGTGAAGAGTCGCCGGTCGTTTCCCGCATTCCTGACAAACCATTCCATCTGCCTCCTTATCTGCTAAGCAAGGATATCAGCATTGCTTTAAGAATCTTGGCCCGAATTTCATCACGCAGCGGGAGTTTAAAGGTCAATACATCTCTGGATATCGCTGCCCGAATCAGGTTAGCTTCTCTGGTGGAAATATAATGCCCCTCTTGCAATTGATAAATCAGCCCCTCTGAGGTGACTTGATCAATGTGGGTATGAATCGTACGGAAAATGTGATCTAGAATAGATCCATGACTCTTGAGCTCGATCTTCTGGATCCGAATATAGCCGCCACCGCCGCGTTTACTCTCTACCAAATAGCCTTTTTCCAAAGTAAACCTTGTACTAATGACATAATTGATTTGAGATGGTACGCATTGAAACTGGTCCGCCAAATCGTTTCGTTGAATCTCGATAGCCCCTTCCGTACTTTGTTGCAGGACATGCTTTAAATACTGTTCAATAATTTCTGATACATTGCGCATCAATTCGGCCTCCCAGATTTCTAGAAGTAAATTGACTTTGACTTTCTTTGACCTTAACTAAATTATAATCATTTCCTTTCTTTTTGACAAGTACTGCTCCTAAAATGTCTCCCCTACAAATCCGATAGCCTTCTGTGAACCTTACTATTGTTGACCTTACCTAGGGATTTATTCGAGAGTAATTTAATAAAAGCTGTTTAAGCAGTGCGATTTACACAAAAAGGAGGACAATGTGAATACGCATCTTCACTAGTGTTCATCCTATGATCTCTTACCCACTAATTCACCCCGCTCAACCACTACGTTGCTCCTCCAGTTAATGAGTCGAAATAAATAGCAATTCATATATCGAGTCACATAGATGGGTTTTAAACAGTTAAATTTGCTGAAGCAGTTATATTTATTGGAATAGATGGATTGTGTACAGCTAAGTTCGACATTTGAGTCTAAAATGGCGAGTTCGGCTGAGATTAGCTACAGATTTTCCATCTAATTCAACTTTTTCGAGCAAATCACTGATATTACCTGTAGGTTATACAGTTATTCAAGTCAATCGGGGTTTGGTTACCGATTCCATGCAAAAAAGAGCCTTACCGGGATTTCTCCAGGTAAGACTCTTTCATTCGCTTGGCAACGTTCTACTCTCCCAGAACCCTGCGGTTCAAGTACCATCGACGCTGGAAGGCTTAACGGTCGTGTTCGAGATGGGAACGCGTGGATCCC